>NZ_JAIVFS010000059.1:0-48317 GCF_020829645.1 Nostoc mirabile CHAB5784
TGGAGCATCTGCGAACTAAAGTTGCTCAACTTCTTGCTGAACTAACTCCTAAAATTGCTGCTTCTTTGACTGGTTATGACTTCATCCTTGATGCCTTATCTGTCGCAAACATTTTTTGAATTGGTATAACATAGGGTAGACCTTCATCCCTAAAAAACTCAAATTATGAACTGCAAACTTCTGGCAACAGTCGTAGTGCTAGCTACTACTAGCTTTGTTACCTCTGTTAAATCTCAAGAACCTACTACCGACACTCCAGCAAAATCGAATCAAGTTTTGAATGCTTGTGTTCAGAATCAAGCAGAAACTTTACCAAATCCCTTTAGTGATGTGCCATCAGACCATTGGGCTTTTAAAGCAGTTATGACTATGCACTACTGCGGTGCTTTCCGCAAAGCTACGCCACCAGCTTTAGTTCAAAAACTGCAACCAACAAATAGCCAGCAGCAACCGCAGAAAGAACCGCAGTTTTAAAAATAGGGCGTTGCTGACTAAAGATATAAAACTTTGAGTAGCAAAAGCCGCCGATTGAAATTTCGATGGACGTTGAGATGAAGAGAATTGTGGTAAATGTAAAAAGTTTACTATTCGGTGTCTAATGGTATTTTCGCCTTTTGAAACACCTGCTCAACAGTAAATTCCAATCCCTCAAATAAAGAATCTTTGAGTAATTCTTCTCCCATATAAGTTTGTGGTGCTGCATCGGGATAAAAAACAGTAATGCTTCTGGCTTTACTATCTAATACCCATACCCGCAGTACCTTAGCATCTAAATAGTCTTTGGCTTTAGCTGCCATTTGTCCAAAGGTTTGTCCTGGGGAAATAATCTCAATCACCAAATCAGGAGGAACAGGACAAGCTTCGTTTTCATCCCAGTTCGCAGGTAAACGTTCATAAGAAATGTACAAAATATCTGGAATTGGCATCCAATCTCGCCCCCGACGGGTTAATGCAACAGCCCATTCCGGGCAAACTTCTCCTTTTCCTTCACGCGATTGCTCAATCAAATTCAGAAGGACGCGGGTAAGTTTTGCGTGAAAAAATTTTGGTGACATTTTAGGAATTGCTTGACCATCAACAAGTTCATAAGTTACATCTCCCTCACCTGGTGAAAGATTTAAGAACTCTTGCAAGGTTAATTGATTTTTAGCTTGGAGTATCATGGCTCAATAATTGGTAATTCATAATTGAAGGACAGAGCAACTAATTTTTATTCCGACTCCTGAATTCTGACTCCTGAATTCTTCAAATTCTTCACATTCCTCGCAAAACTTGCCGAATAATATCTGATGGCACTTCATCGGTAACTGTCACTACACCAATCTCTGTTGGTAAAACGAACCGCACTTTCCCCGCTTTGACTTTCTTATCTAACTGCAACGCGTCAATAATTTCTTCAATATCTACCCCAGTTGGTAACTGAGTCGGTAAACCTGCTTTTTGAATTAAAGCATTTTGACGTTCCGTGTCTTCCTTTTGCCACATTCCCAATTCCACAGCAATTTGACCAGCTGCTACCATACCAATGGCCACCGCTTCACCGTGATTTACTAGACGATAACCAGTCAAACTTTCCACTGCATGACCGATAGTATGTCCATAGTTGAGAATCGCCCGCAATCCACCTTCTTTCTCATCTTTGCTAACAACATCAGCTTTGGCTTGACAAGAGCGCACTAGTATGGTGTGTATCAGGTCAGGTTTTACATAGCGGAGTTGGTCGAGGCGTTTACTTGCTTCCAATTGGGCAAACAATTCGGCATCCCAAATTACACCGTACTTAATAACTTCTGCCATTCCTGCCCGAAACTCACGCATAGGAAGAGTTTTTAACACATCTGGGTCAATCAAAACTAAGCGCGGTTGATGGAATGCCCCAATCAAGTTTTTGCCGTGGGGATGATTCACGCCAGTTTTGCCACCAATTGCCGAATCTACCATCGCCAAGAGAGTTGTAGGCACTTGGACAACATTAATGCCGCGCAGCCAAGTTGCGGCTGCAAAGCCAGTCATATCGCCAATCACACCTCCGCCCAAAGCCACCATAGTAGAAGAACGTTCTAAGCGGTTTTCCAAGGCGATATCGTAAAGTTTTTGGATGGAATTGAGGGTTTTGTAGCGTTCCCCTGGTGGTAGGGTGCAGCTAGCAACTTCAAATCCAGCAGATGTTAGGGATGCGTTAGCAAAGCTTAACGTTCGCGTAGCGTCTCGCAGAGAAGTTATCGCTCTTTCCCCAAAGTGCTTAAAAATCGTCGGATTAGAAACCAGCAATACCTTCTTGCCTAGCTTGAGACTGGCCATCTGTTGACCCAGTTGATCTAAACTCGAAGGTGCGATCGCAATCTCATAAGACTGGTCTGGTAAATTCACATTAATTACAGAAGTCATTGCCCAACCCCTAACAAGCGCCCGTGGGCTGTATTGTATCGCAATCTGGGGAGTCGGGAGATGAGGGAGCAGGGGGAGCAGAGGAGCAAAGAAAAGACTGATGCCCAATGACCAATGACCAATGACTAATGATTCAATAGATTTAGGAAGTATTGTGGAGAAACATAAATGTTTGCAATTGTAGCTTACATCGGCTTTTTAGCTTTGTTCTTTGGTTTGGCTGTCGGTCTGCTGTTCGGTTTGCGGACTGCCAAAATAATTTAACCCAGAGATACATTCAACCTATCAACCTATGATTTTTGAAGGACGGGCACTCTGCCTGTCCCTCAATTCACAATAAGTTGCGCTTAAAAGTGGTCGAACCATCGCCTAATCGATTAGTTTGTTGTCCCACTAAAACGCTCACGAGTACCATCGCTGCTCCAATCAGTTGAATTGGCATTAGCGTTTGATGTAACACAATAAATCCCATCAGTGTTGCAACTAGGGGACTCATCAATCCCAAGCAAGAAACAGGTGTTGTTTTTAATCGTTCAATTCCGCCAAACCAAAGCATATAAGCTAACCCAGTTCCCACCAAACCCAAATAGCCCTGTTTTGTCACTCTCGGAAAACAATAATCGAAGCAAGGTTCTGAAACTTTTATTTCATCAAGCTTTGAGCCAATATTATCTAACAGTAACTAAAATTTATAGACAAAACCTAAAAATTAAAGCTCTGAAAGGCTTTTAGCGATTGGGTTCTCCCAAAGTGATAAAAGAGGGTTAAGCACTAAAGTGCTTACTACGAACCGTTATAACTAGCCTAGACATTATACTCTATGACTGAAGCAAAAATATCTATATAAAACCATAATTGTCCTCTGCTTGCAAATTATGCAAACTAAACACTTACAATACAAAAGTCACAAGCAAATTTGTGACTTTTGTACTAGTAGTACAGTGTTCCAGTGTAAATATACCAACTATCCCCCTACTTTTAAGCAAGGGACAAAATCAGTGGAAAGCTTATAAAGTAAGCTTTTTGAATTTTGCGTAGCGCTACTAGTACAGGTCGGCGGAAATAAATCTACCATTTCAAATGGCCCAAAAGCTTGGAATATAATTATGCGTGAATGCGTGACTTCCGCCTTGCGGTACTAGTCTTCTCTTTCGCCAAAAACTGTCTGTAAAACCACTGCAATACCCCCGTCTTGGTGATATTTATCTGCCCAGGCACGGATAACTTCATCCAATTCTTCCATAGCCTGCTCCATTTTTTCTGGGAGGATATCAAGTTCTTCCAGTAAGCGCATGGCATTTCGTCGCCGTTCTGCCCAATTTTTCATCATGCGGAAATACCGAGCGGTATCTTCTACCATGATGTAAGTGCGTTCTTGATCGTCTGCGGGGGCATAAAAAGGACGGGTAAGAGCATAGAAGGGCATTCCCCAAGGAGAATCAATGCGTGTTACCGTTCCTGAGTAGAGCAGACGGCGCTTGATATGCTCACCCAAGGCTTCACTCAAAGGCATTTGGTGTTCGGGTGGCAAGTCTTCTTGCGATCGCCTGTGCAAAAACTCAATCAAATCCAGAAACTCAAAAGAGCTAACTAACTGGGCGTCAGGTAAGTTACTGGGCAGTTTTTGCTCAATTTGCCTTTTTTCTTCACTTGTCAGACTGGTACCAGGAACGCGCGATCGCCCCGGTTGCCAAGGATATTTTTCTAGCCAGACATAAGGCAATTGAATTAAATAGCGCGGTTCCTGAGAACCCAGCATCTTTAATAGTTTGCCTTCTGTTAGAGCCTGTCTGACTTCTTCTACAATAATTTTTACCCGTTTCGGCTCCAGGTGGTGCAAATGCCCTGTCATCCGCAGGTTTTGCCCCTGCTCTAGATAGGTCATGTAAATTGCACACTTTGCTGCTGTTGCGGCTGCGTCTAAAAATGCCCCATGCCTGTGCCCACTCGTCCGCATGGCACTAAAAGCCAGATAAAGCATGATCTGATCCATCGCACTGGGGTCAAGACGTTTGATCAGATCTATGTCGTTACTCATATTACAGACAATTGAATAGCACGTTTACACAATTTTTAATGGATTGAAAATAGGTAGTATACACCTGGCTGAAGGCAATGTTTTCACTTCAGACTATATTAGTATGCGATAACTATGAAATCCGTGGTAGCCCAAACTACCATTTTCGCATCTTTTCTGGTATTAAGGCAGATTTAGTTGTGGTTACTATAACTGTCTGGAGCATCTGACCAGAAAATTACAGACATCACCAATCCCAGCTTGACGACGGTTTCCGTCCCAAATGTCAACTGTGTTGCAAGTAATCTATAAAGCCTTTAAGTTCTCTGAGATTTTTTTATCTTTCAAGAGCAACAACATCAAGCTGTTTACACCTTAATTATGGCACTATGCCGACTCGGAGTAAAAACTAGTTTGCGTGGTTCATCTGGGATATCTGTTACTCGAAAAAGATGGCTTTTATTCAGCTTTAGCGAATTATTTTTAGCACACAAATGACTAGAAATAAGTGGGAGTGGTCTAAAAATAAATCGCTTACCAGGTGTAGAAACATTCAGAGGTTGAGCCACATGGCTCGTTGCGAACTATCATTTGATTCACAACCTCCAGTGATGTCTCGGCAGTATAAGCCGTTGGCTTGACGCAAGATAGTAGACATCAAGTAGAGCAATTAATTCCAATTTCAAAAATACCTGTTGTTTTTTCAAATCTCGTTCCTTATCATATCATTTTTTTTGGAATTTGTAATAAATTTATGTATTTTTAAAATTGATAAATGCGTATTTAAACAATTTATATTCTGGTTCAATCAAGGTTTGATGATATTTTGATTTTTCCTTCTAAATCAAAACCATAATTATATTTTTGGGTTGATAATTTTACACAGAAAGCTGCAATTCAGTCTGAATTAATCGCATAGCTATCAGGTTTTTTGATCATACTAATAGCGAAATAATTAGTTATTAGCCAAATATATAATAAAACATATTTGATTTTCTAAGTTATTTAGATATTTTTTTCATGAAAGAATTTTAAATTTTCATGATTTAACTAATTCATTGGCTACTTTTAAGTATATTTTTACCTCGCTGTTTTATATATTTGACGGATGTTGAATTGCGTAAATAAAAAGAAGATAATCCGTAGCAAGCTACGATATAAGCTTCTTTATCTAGGCGTCTGGGCGATCGCAGACTAAATTGACTAGTGCAGATTGACAGAAATAAATATACCATCTCCCCAAACACAATAACTAAGTGGGCGTGAATAATTAAAGGTTTGTAGTAAAGCCTCTAGCCTTATTTTAAAGGCTGAAAGTCTTACTACAAGACAACTTAATTAATTTTACATTACGTAACATAGTTTAATTTATTCTTGCCCACTTACTGAGTCTACCACGCTGAAAAACCGTGTTACTCTAAACACTTGTGCTACTTCTTCATCTCCTAGTTGCAAAACGTGCTGCAATGGTCTTAACTCCTTGCCAATCTCCTCTGTGAGCAAGTACTCGTGCTAAATTGCTTGAGTCAGTACTACTCGTACTGCTTATATATACGTGTTTTACCTACCTGTATCAGGCTAAATCCCTAAAAAAATATTACAAGTAAAGTTATTCTGATTACTGCTCACTCATCTATTAAGCGTTATCTCTACCTATACAGCAGTCTTAAATTATTCGTAAAAGCTGAGATCCCCAGCAACTTTTACGAAGCCGGGGATCTTATTTGTCACAGATGATTTAGAGAAGTTACAACTAGGCGTATTCGCTTCAGGATTGATGCCTAGAGTGATGGGAGCTACTTTACCTCCCACCACACCTAAACTGATTGAACTCGTCATTTAATTCTTGGGACTAGAGGGTTTAACCTTATTTCGCATTGTTTCAAAGCTGAAAGCAGCCGCGCCAAAGGTTACTAACAACACTCCTAGAATTTGCACAATATGCAAATTTTCTTGAATGATTAACCCAGCGAAAATCACGGTTAAAACTGGGATGCTAGCACCGATGAGCGCTGATCGGGAGGGGCCTAGTTTACTAATACCAACATTATTCAGCAAATAGCCGGCAAGAGTCAACACACCCAAAATAAATGCACTTAAAACCAGTTCCAGCATCTTAGAGGGGTCAACTACCAAGTTCCAATCGCTTGGTAAAGGTAGCATCAAGCAGATAAAGCTCAACAGCAACATGGTAGCGAAGTTAATTAAAGTAAAAGTCACAGGATGCAGTTTGCTAGCACAATGCCCCGTCAGAAATATGTAGGCAGCAAAAGCCACGCCTGAAAGAATGGCGGTGCTGCTTCCCATTGAAGTATTACTCATACCTATGCTGGGAGAACCTGCCAAAACCAACAATTCACCGCAGCAAATAGCGGCGATCGCACCGATGCGGAATATGCCAAGGCGAGCGCCAAACAGAAGCCTTGACAATAGACCACTAAGCATTGGATAGACAAAGAACAGTGCGATCGCCATTCCAGTTGGGACTTGAGCGATCGCAGTGTATATGAGCACCTGAGATAAAAACAAAAAGCACCCACTCACAACTGACAACAGCAAAGTCTGCTTCGTATCGGCATTAGCAGGTGTGGGATTTCCTCGGACTGAGTTAGCCAAGTTTTCCAAGTCTTGCCACAAACTTGGATGCAGTATCGGAGACAACAATACCATCAGTGGTACTACTACCATAAACCGTAGGGTCAAAATTAAGAAAGTATTGCCCAAAGTCGGCGGCAGCAAGCGCTCTACCTCTAATACTCCAAAAATCTGGGAACCTTCGTCGAAAATTATCTTGATGGCTACGTTGTAAAGCGACGATAACACTGCCGATAAGACAATCAGCCAGAAACCGATTTGGATCGGGGATAAACCAGAGGAATTGCGCGATCGCGATTGTGGAGGTTTTGCTCGCGGCTGCGGCTCTAGCGCAGTAGAAGGCGGGGATTTAGCTTTGCTCTGTGACACGTTCCTGCGGAGGAGAGAAATTGATTCAGCAGCGTTTCTCCTTCGTGAAGGTTGTATTGCTTCCGGCTGTGGCACAGATACAGTCGGAGGCTCTGATGTCGTTTCGTTTTCCGGTAAGTCCTTATTGAGGACAGAAATTGGTTCAGCAGCACTTTCCTTTGGTGGCGGAACTACAGCAGCATTCGGCTCTGATTTAGTTTCCGTTTGGGACAAGTCTTTGCTAGGTACAGAAATTGGGTTGGCGGCGTTTTCTCTAACAATAGTCGGCTCTGATTTAATTTCCGTTTGGGACAAGTCTTTGCTAGGTACAGAAATTGGGTTGGCGGCGTTTTCTCTAACAATAGTCGGCTCTGATTTAATTTCCGTTTGGGGCAGGTCTTTACTGGTGATAGAAATTATGTTAGCGACGTTTTCTCTAAGAACCGGCGGCTGTGATGTTGTTTCCCTTTGGGATAAGTCTTTATTGGGGACAGAAACTGGGTTTGCGGCGTTTTCTCTAACAACAGTCGGCTCTGATGTCGTTTCCCTTGGTGAAAATTTATTGGGGATCGCGGAAATTGGCTCAGGGGAATTTCTTACTACTTCGCCAACCTGTGGCGGGGATGTCTCAAAAGAACTGTTTTTCTCTGGCTCGGTAAATTGCAAAACAGTAGGTGTACCTGCTGTTGCTGCTTTGCGTGAAGCTTCTTCTATAGTTTTTTCTAGTTCTCCATGCAGGCGATTAACAAACTCCGCCAAAATCGTTTCCCCTTGCTGCTGCTGGCTGTACATCCGTGACAACTGTTGGGAAAGATTACTTTGATAGTTCTTCAGCTCCTGTTGTAGCGAGTTAAAGGTAATAGTAACGGTGTCATCCAAGCTGTCAAACATGTGTTCGACTTTTTCATTGATTTCACCTACTACATTGCTGCTTACTTCAGCGGACTTAAGCGCAGCTTGATCGTAAGACTTGCCCTCTATGGTTTGGTTAGCTAAAGTTGCCAGAGAGGATTGCAGTTGTGAAGATATATGCTTTGCCAGAACTTCTGCCAGTTGCCGAATTAACACTTGCTGCTCAGTAATTTGGCGCACTTGTTGTAAATGCTCTTTTTCCTCTAGCAAGCTTTGAATGTCATCAGATAACCGGTTTTTTTCTGACTGAAGCCGCTTTACGTCTTCCTGCAATCCTCTGAGGACATTCTGTTGAAGATTTTCTAAGTCTTCAACTACAGCCCAAAGAGCATTTTCTGCTGCTCTGGATAGCTCGCCTCTGACTCTCGGGTTTTCTGGTTGCTTCTCGAATCGCCCCATTAGCTTCTAACCTCTAACACCTTGACGATAAAGCTGCTTCCGGTACACTTTATTGGCGCTCATACTAATTCCTGTATTTTGTCAGATAAATTGAAAATTTTAACAGCACTTGGGCATTTCAACGTAATTCTGTCATACTAGACACAGGTTGGCAAAGCATCAAATCTGCCCTACTGCTTAATACACAGTGTTTTCTTCAGCATTGACAAGTATTTTGTCATTCGATTTTGGACTTTGGATTGTCCGTATGGCTGTAAGTCGCTTGAACTATAACCTTTGTTGTTTTTGGTCAGTTTAATTTAGATCAACTATTTGCTAATGAGATTTTTACTTTTCAATAAATCTCACTCCAAATAAACATTTATCTTAAGTTCAAGGGTTTAAGACCCCTACATCTATATGTAGCACCAGTTTCAGTCGGGGTTTAAATCGAACGTAGTTGCCACAACGCTCTTAACCCGCGCATCGCCCTTGGCGTCTCCCCTTGGGAGAAGGCACTTCTCTTCGTCTGAAATGTCTAAAATGTTTGAATTTTGAATGCGTGAATTTTGAATTGTTAATGTTTTGCTACCAATAGTAATTGTCAAATACTTGCAGATGGGTGCGTTATTGCCACAAAATTGTCTGACTTGCGAAATTAACTGTAAATTCGTCTAGAATGTAACTTGTGTGACAGTTTATATCTCTAAATGGAGATTAAAGTATCTTTCTGTGGAAATTCAAAGTTACGCTATCCGATCTAAAAATGCTAACAAATGCTAACAAATGCCCTCATTTTCTTCCTGTTTCATCCTGGAAGTGTCGGCACTATCCAGTCCACAAGCTAACACGACTAATCTAGCCGCTTCCTGACTTAAATTAATAGCAGCATTCAAATCTCTATCGCATGTCATACCGCAGCACACACATTGGAATACTCGTTGAGACAGTGACAGAGATGGTTTTTTTTCACCACAGCTAGAGCAAGTTTTGCTACTGGGATAAAATCTATCCACAACTACTAACTTACTACCAAAAGCTTTGGTTTTATATTCTAACTGCCTACGGAATTCATAAAAACCCATATCAGCTATAGATACAGCTAACTTCCCATTTGCTAACATTCCTGAGCCACTGCGTTGGGCGGGTTCCCCGACTTGAAGCAAGTGGCGTGATACATTCAAATCTTCTATCCCTATCACCGCGTGGTTTTTGCTAATATAGGTGGTGATTTTATGTAATGTATCTTTCCTGATGTTGGCAATATGAAGGTGTAGTCTCGCTATTTTAATATTGGCTTTTCTATAGTTACTTGAGCCAACTTGTTTATGCCGATTCAAATATTGCATTCTTGCTAGTTTTTTCTGATACTTTTTATAACTCTTGGCTCCATCAAATATTTCTCCTGTTGATAATATCGCTAGATGATTTATTCCTAAGTCTACTCCTATAAACTCTTGTTTTTTAGGGGTTTCACTCGTTTCTACTTCTATTTTCCAAGATATAAACCACTTATCGGCTTGTTTACTGATTGTGACTGATTTGGGTTTATATCCTGCTGCTAAAAGTTCGTAGGTTTTTATCCATCCAATTATCGGTACTTTTACTTTTCTGTGGTCAATATGAATTGCTCCATCTAAAGTAAAAGAATCATGTTTACCTTTTTTCTTGAAGTTAGGAAACCCTTTGTTTTTCTTGAAAAAACATTTCAAGGCATCTGATAAATATCTTAATGCGTATTGAGGAGCGCATTTTGATACTTCATAATACCAAGGATGGGTAGATTTAATTGATGCTACTAACCATTTATGTAAGTCTATGGCTGTGGGAAATTTAATTTTGTCATCTGGGTTGATACTATTATGTAGCAATACCTGTTGGCATAATGCTAAACCTTGATTCCAAGCGTGTCTGGCTACTCCTGCGTGTCGGGAGAGTAGTAGACGTTGTTGCTTGTTGACTTTCAGTTCTGTCTTGAATCCTAGTAGCATATTTGTATTTTACAGTCTCATGCCAACATAATCACTCTTATCAGATGATTTTGGGAGTCCCAATAATAAATGTAAGTAATTGGTAGTAATTATTAGCTTTTTGGATACTGTTAATTAACCCCTGCACAACATTCTAATGAATGAGCAGCAGTTCTGCAAAAATACGCTTTTTTGGCGTTGTTGCAGTCTAGGTTCTATTTTGAGTAGATGCAGTAAAAGAAAAACTTAGGAAAATATTAATAATTCTTTAGAGAAATAAAATCCGGGCGATGCTAAAGATGGCAGCGCTAAGGGCAGCACTCAGGGGGATTGTAATTAGCCATGCGGCGGCAATACCTTTTAGTGTTTGAAACTTAATTGACTTGATATTTTGCACTAGTCCAATACCAACTACACCGCCGACGAGAGCGTGAGAGGTGGAGACTGGTAAACCTAGCCGGGAGGCGATGAGGATGGTAGCAGCAGTAGCAAGTTCGGCACAAAATCCACTACTAGGTTGCAAGGCAATAATGTTTTCGCCAATAGTGGCGATGACTTTTTTACCCCAGACAGCTAAACCACCAACAATACCAGCACCACCAAGGATTAAAATCCAAATGGGGATGGTGATACCATCTGTAGGTACGCTACCAGTGCGATTGATGTAGACGATCGCAGCTAAAGGAGCGATCGCATTTCCCACATCATTAGAACCATGAGCAAAGGCGACAAAGCAAGCACTTAGTAGTTGGAATCGGGCAAATAATCTTTCTACGGGATTAGGGATTGGGGATTGGATAGACTCTTCTGTTTTCCCCAAATCTTGCAATTGTCGCCAACTAATGATTGTGAGTCCAACTGCTGCTACTGCACCAGTTAATAGTGGTATGTCATAAGCAGGGATGTTGAAACCAACTTGCTCAATTACAAAATTGGTTAGCGGTTGAGTCAGCGATGGTAATACAATTACGCCGAATACACCTAGTAGCGCAGTACTCAACCAGGGAATCCATTCTTGTAACTGCACTACTTGATTGGGTTGATCTAAAATCCAGTGCTTTATTTGACTGTAGAATAAAGCAGCGATCGCACCACTAATTAATGGTGTTAAAACCCAGCCAATGGTGATCAAGCCAATTGATGACCAATCAATTGCACCTACTCCTAAAGCTACCCAACTAAATCCAGCGATCGCACCAACAACCGCATGAGAAGAGGATACAGGTAAACCGCGTGATGTGGCAATTTGTAACCACACACCACAAGAAATTAGCACCGTTACCATCCCAACAACGAATATTTGGGGTGTAGCTGCGAATAAAGCGGGATTGGCAATTTTCGTTGCCAGAGTTTCCGTTACTTCATGTCCAAACAACACAGCACCCGTAAATTCTAATATCCCAGCAATTATTAATGCCTGTTTGAGGGTAACAGCTTTGGAACCTACAGAGGTTCCCATCGCGTTAGCAACATCATTTGCTCCGAGATTCCAGGCGACGTAGAAAGCTAGTAGGGCGACTGCAACTAGGGTAATAAGCATTTTTTTGAGGCTAGCAGGAAGATGAGGGAGCAGGGGAGATCAAAATTCAAAATTCAAAATTCAAAATTGAAGAGATCCCCCTCATCTCCCTTTTACGGATAAATTAAGATTTTATAAGTATCCGGTGTGGGTGCGATCGCAACTTCGACAGCTGCTGATAAATCTTTTAATGGATAGCGATCGCTAATCAACGCTTGTACGTCAATTCGTTGATTAAATACAATCTCAGCTGATAGATTCTGAAGCCGATAAGATGAGCTATAACTGCCTATCAAGTCAATTTCTCGACGGTAGAGAATATTAGGGTTGATGGGAATTTCCACCTCATCGGGGAATTCCGCGAAAAATAATATTTTGCCACCTTTGCGGGTACTATCAAGTGCTTGAAAGAAAGCTTTCTCGCTAGGAACAGCCAGCAGGGTAATATCAACACCCAGTCCACCAGTTAGCGCATGGATTTTTGCTGATAAATCGGGATCACGAGCATCAAAAGCCGCCTCTGCACCGACACTCAAGGCTTTTTCAATTCTAGAGGGTAGTAAATCGGTAGCGATCGCTTTTGCTCCAAAATACTTTACCAACATGATAAACATTAACCCAATTGGCCCAGCACCAGTAACTAACACAGTTTGTCCTGGAGCAATTTGAGCTTTTTTCACAGCTTTCAAGCAGCAGTTAGTCGGTTCTACAAAACTGGCTTCTTCAAAACTGATATTATCCGGGATGGGAATTAGCCCGCCATTTTGGACAATATGTCCGGGAACCTTGACATAATCGGCAAAACCGCCGCCACTAGCGTTAAAGCCTGCGGTTGTGGAGATGTTTTTGTAAACATCACACATGGAGAAATTATCATTTAGGCAGTAGGCGCAACGCATACAGGGGATGTGATGCATCACTGCTACTCGTTGTCCAACTTGCCAACCTTTGACATCATTGCCTAATGCTGCGATCGTGCCGGCAGTTTCATGTCCAAAAATGCGCGGCGGTTCATATAATGGATAACGAATTTTTTTAATATCTGACTGACACAACCCCACAACCCGGACCTGTACCAGTACTTCATCTGGTTCTAGGGTTGGAACTGGGATATCTTCGTAAGACAGTTGATTGACGCCTCTAAATACCTGTGCTTTCACGTTGGTTTTTCCCCACTCAACGATACTAGATGTAACATTAGTGGTGAACGTTAAGCTATCAGGTTTGTGATTTATATGTCTTACCTTGTTCTAGTTCTGTTTCTAAGCTTTGTTCAAATCTTTGGAATGCTTTGATATCCGCCGATGAGAGGTTACCTTGAATTTTGCCATTCTTAAGCCGCAAAATCTCCTCTCGGTTGTCCTTGGCAGTAATTGTTAAAACTCCCCGATTCTGCCAGAGTCGATAGCGCTCTCCCTCAAAATATAAGCCCCCTTCTAGTGCCACCTTGCCTAATTTATCCAAGGCTTTTTTAGCAGTTTGGAAAACACTCTGGCTATATTCATGCCATAAAACCTTACTGGCGAATATTGGTACTTCTTTGTTGAGCAGATCAAGTAGCTCGACAAAAGTCAGCGGTGGCTTTTTTAAATCTTGAGACCATCGCTGCATTACTTGAAGTATGGAATCTGGGTCAAGATCGTAAAGGTGAGTAAGAAAGGTATCTGGGTGCTTGGCTTTTATATTCCAAGACCTCAGATCCTTTTCTTTAAAATCTTTGAGATTTGAATTACTCCTATTCGTAGAATCCTGCTTCTTGGCTCATCTGAGTTAGCTCAGTTAAGAGTTGATCGCGTTTCACATCCCGTTGCTGTTTGTAATTCATTAAATCATCAAAACGAACCCGTCGGTGTGAACCCACCTTAATGTGAGGAATTTCACCTTGTTCTAATAACTTGATCAGGTATGGGCGTGATACATTAAGAAACTCAGCGGCTTGTTGTGTCGTCAATTCCTGTTGTTGAGGAATTATAGATATAGCCTTACCTGATGCCATTGCGTGGACAACTTGAAGCAGGACTTGATAAATCGGTTCAGGAATGTTAATTTTTTCTCCGTTAGCTCCTACCAGTTTCGCCTGAAAATCTTTAACGCTCAGTATGCGCTCCAGTTCTTTGATAGATTGAGCTTCTAGCTGTGGAGATATTACAGAATCTAAAGACATGTTCTGTTTTAACATCATATTAGTCTACTACTGTGTTGCAGGGTTTGTCATTAACAATGCAATTTACACTGTTAATCTTATTCACCATCTTAATCATACACACTACATAAACGAAATATCCGAAAAATAAAATAAATTATCTTGTCTGATCCCAAGCTATGTGGAGAAAATATGTCAAAACTCCAGTGAGGTTAAGCGATGATTAATCAGACATAGACAGCTGATGTCTTAGTTGTCGGTGGAGGAACCGGAGGAACTGCGGCGGCTATCCAAGCGGCGCAATGGGGAGCTAAAACTATTCTGGTGAGATAGTGTTACGGCTTTCGTAACGCTGTATTATTTTTGAATATTTTCTCAAGATTTTTTCCGAGACGGTAGCAATGACTATTCGCCATGCGACTGAAACTGATTTGCCTGCAATTGTGGCAATTTATAATGCTGCAATTCCTAGCCGTATGGCAACTGCTGATTTAGAGCCAGTATCCGTGGAAAGTCGCCTTCCTTGGTTTAAGGCGCGATCGCCTTCACAACGGCCACTTTGGGTAATCGAAGTAGAGGGAGTAATTGCTGGATGGCTGAGTTTCCAATCCTTTTATGGGCGGCCCGCCTATAGTACGACTGCCGAAATTAGTATTTACATAGCCCCTCGCTTTCATCGATGTGGTTTGGGACGACAACTATTAGCAAAAGCAATTAGCGAAAGTCCTAGTTTGGGTTTAAAGACTCTACTATGCTTTATTTTTGCCCACAATCAACCCAGTTTAAAACTTTTTGAAACATTTGGTTTTCAACCTTGGGGAAATTTACCTAAAGTTGCCGAAATTGACAGCGTTGAAAGGGACTTAGTAATCATGGGACTCCGAATTATTGACACTCCCACAGCTTGAGGTTGTGGGATTGCAAGGTTTCAGTGATCTGTTGATTGACATCCCTGACAACGGAGTTTGGGAGGTATACTCAAGTCTATATGTTGCTAAATAGGGACTTTGAGCTTGCGATTTGGTTTAGTTAAATTCAGGCGATCGCAAAGAGACATTTATTTAGAGTAAATAATTTTTATCGTAATAAATTATTAATTTTAGCTAATTTTACCCAGTTTGGATATTCAGTCATCAGTAAATCATAAAGTTCTTGATCCGCTATATTTTCTGGATCTTCTAAACTGAAAAAATCGGCATTATCAACATAGCGATCGCTCATTTCGTCCAGTCGTTCTAGGAAGGTAAAATCACTTGCCTTTGCTTGACCTAACCAGCCTAAAATACCTTTACCTTTGACATCCTTACCTGACTTGCCAATAGCCATAAATTGCCAAAAAATAGGCTCATACGAGGACTCTTTAAGATACTGTTCTGTTTGCGGCTCGTCAGACGTTGCTCCATCTGTAACAAACATGATATAAACTGATTGATTTAACGGGATATCATTTTTTTTGCTACTTTTTTTAGATATTGGAAAATAAAATTTTCTAATCATATTGATAGCTTTACCATAGTAAGTACCACCTTCGAGTGGATACTGTTTTAGTAGATTTGGAATAAAGCTTTTAAAATTTTCGATAGTCATTGCACCTACGTTATGGGTTTTAGCTCCGAATAGAAATATATCAATAGAGGCGTTGTCATCAAAACGACATCCTAAAGCAAGAATTTTTTCAGCAAACCTCTGGATTTTACCTGAGCTATAGAGCGAACTCATTGAACCAGAGATATCAAGGCAAAGCACAACCTTAGCCTTATGATTTGCCAAATTTACTTTTTGAAGTGATATATCTGCTTTTTTAACGAGATTGAAAATATGTGGTGCTTCACGCTCAAGCTTTTTATCTAATGCTATATTTCCTTGATTTTTACAGTTTTCTTTCTCACCTTCTACTTTTGTATATTCTTTTTTTTGTTCCTGTTTAGTTTCTCCAATATATTTATCTACAAAACTTTGTAGCCCGGAACTATAGCCTTCTCCTACTGCTTGAAACCTCCATTCATTATCCTTTTTATACAAGCGTCCAAATTCCAAAGCTGTCTCTTGAGAAAAAGCCTCTTTTAAGTTGTACCGAGCTAAAGAATTTATATTTTCGTTATTGTAAATCTTGATAAAAGCATTTTTTATTTGGCTAAAATTTTGATTTTTTTCTTGACCTTGATGAATAGCGACAACAAAAACTATCTCCTGAATAACTGGATTGACTTTTGCTAAATCAATATAAATTGTCTCATCATCTCCGTTACCTTCCCCGGTTCTATTATCTCCTGAGTGCCTGAGAGAACCATCAAAAGATTCAAGGTTATTATAGAATACAAAATATTTTTCATCAGGAACTTTACCATCTGCACCTAACATGAACACAGAAGCATCAATATCATAGCTTTGTTCATTATGACTTGCTTGCCAACCTAAGCCAATGGCTACCTTCTTTATATCAGGAACTTCTTTAGAAAGATTAAACCTACCACCTTTGTTTAATTCAATTTCCATTTTAGATACATCCTATAGATTAAAATTATGTTAATTATTTTACGTAAAAAAGGGAGTACCACCAATGAATACTCCCTTTTTCTTAACTAATGAGATAACTGTTAAGCGGCGTATCGGTCTACAAAATTTTGCAGCCCTGATTTATAACCAGCACCGACAGCTTGGAATCTCCATTCTCCATCTTTTCGATAAAGCTTACCAAATTCAATTGCAGTTTCGGCAGAAGCATCTTCATCTAATTCATACTTAGCAATTTGTTTTTCTGTGGCGTTGTCATAAATTCTGATAAACGAATTTCTGACTTGTCCAAAGTTTTGCTTTCTTTGCTCCGCTTCATGTATGGTGACGACAAAAACTATTTCTTGAACTGAAGCATCAACTTTGCTCAAATCAACTTTAATAGTCTCATCATCTCCTATGCCCTCTCCTGTTCTGCTATCTCCTTCATGTTTTACAGAACCATCCGGTGATTGTGAGTTGTTATAGAATACAAAGTATTTTTCGTTAGGTATTTTTCCGTTAGCACCTAACATAAATATAGAAGCATCAAGGTCAAAAACTGAACCTGTATCTGTAACATTGACATCCCATCCTAAACCAATTCCGGCATTTTTCAAGCTTGGTGCTTCTTTTGAAAGATTGATTCTTTCGCCTTTGCTGAGGTTAATTGACATAATGACTACCTATTTTTTCAAAATGAATTTTATTCAGAGTTTTTATTGAGTTGAGTAACTCAATAAGTAGTTAAGCATAGACTTTCATAAGTCCCTCTAAACCATTAACCTTAATGCCGTTACCAATAGCTGCCATTTTCCACTCATTATTGTGATTGTAAATTTCAGCCATGACCATCCCGGTCATTCCTTTGTATTCAGACCCAGATAAATGATACTTGGCAATTTCTTGATTGTTAGACGTATTGACCAGTCGTACAAAGGCATTTTTTACCTGTGTAAATTCTTGTTTACAAGCAATGCAGTCGTAAATGTTAACCGTAAAAACTAATTTGACAATCTCTTTTGGGAGTCTAGTTAAATCTACAATAATCTGCTCGTCATCACCTGCTCCTGCACCCGTGAGATTATCACCCAAATGGGTAATAGCTCCTGATTTGTGGGATAAATTTCTAAAGGAAATAACGTTATTTATATCTGTTATTTTGTCCTTTTGATCTAAACAGATTACAGAAGCATCCAAGTCACAATCTTGAGTATTATTAAAAGCCCCAAAAAAACCGCCACCAGAACGTTTTGCTACATCCCACCCTAGTCCGCACATCAGCTTTGTTAGCCCAGGAGCTTCTTTAGAAAGTGAGATACGTTGCCCTTTTTGTAGGTTGATTCCCATGTGATTATCTTGAATATATTCAGATTGCTAATGTTTTGAGCTATTTGATTGGATAGCTGTTTGTATCAGCATTCATTCTTTTGAACTTTGTTAATTTTCACTACTTTTGGTGCGTTCAGGTTGGTATGAAGAATCATGATGCATTAAAGCAACTAATACCCAATGAAGCTAGCAATTTTTATTGTGTAATCCTGGTTTTTGTCAGAGTTAACTAATGAGTTTATCTATTTCAAGTTCAGTAATAACATGCCACATAAGTAGCTAGGCACATCATATTTGTTATGCGCTCTATCGTAGTCACCTTTAAAAAGCAGTGTAATCAGTAAAAATACGTAATCTCAAAAACTCTGACATTCATGCCACATATTTTTTTGTTGGTAGTACTGATATAATTGTCGTTATAAAGCAGACTGCAACTGCGCTAAACTATTAAACATTATTGTCTTTGTGTTAATGCTTAAGTGATAGCTCCGAGTCTAGAGCTTTGTTGTCAATAAGTTACGGCAGAACCAATGTTCTGATCATCCTATAGTGCGATCGCTTCAATTACTTACCAGAGTAGGCGAATGTAGAGACGCAAAATTTTGCATCTCTAAACATTTGTTAACAATGCTGCAACTGCGTTAACAACACAACAATTTCATCAATTGCCTGCCGCACAACTGTTGCAGGTTGTTCTGATTGATTCACGATAATACTAAAAACCAACGGCTCATAATTAGGCGCATTCATATATCCAGATAGAGAAATTGCACCCGTTAATGTACCTGTTTTTGCTTGCACAATGCCCTCAGCAGGCGTATCTTGAAAGCGTCCCTTCAAGGTTCCACTTCTACCCGCCACGGGTAAAGATGCGCGATATATATATGCTGTTGGTGTTCTTGCTATCCCTCGCAAAGTTTGTACCAAAGCTTCTGGTGTCACTAAGTTACGACGTGATAAACCCGAACCATCCACTAAAATATAATTTGCTGGATCAACTCCCAATTGAGTTAAACTTGCTTTGACAACTTCCAAACCTACATCAGCGCTAGTCTGATTCACTCTGGGTTTTTTCATAGCTAATGCTCTCAACAGAGCTTCAGCATAAAGATTATTACTATTTAGATTTGTCTCTGCTAATAATTCAGATAAAGGTGGCGACTCTACAAATGCTATTTCCTCTTGATTGACACCACCATTTGCTACTAATATTTGTCCCAAGGAAATTTTTTCTGTTGCCAAAGCAGTACGGAAGCGCCGTAAGAAGTAATAATTAGGGTCAACTACAGGCAAATCTATTAAAGACGGTTCAGAATTTGTTGTCAGTTGTCCTTGAATTCGTAATACTGTTCCTGATAATTCGCGGGTAACATTGACGTAGCTCGGTTGATTTTGGGCAACGGTTACTGACTGATTAATTGTTCGCCACTGTCTCGCTTCGCCAGCATCAGTCCACACCACTTGTAAAGATTTACCTACAGCTTGCGGTACAAGTTTTAAGCTAAAAATATTTTGATTTAGAATAAAGCTGCTGACTGGTGCGCCATAGTCTGACTGCACATCTTCCCATTGCCAGGTGGGGTTAACAATATCACCTTGAATATAACTATCATCAGCTATCAATCGCTGAATTTGGGTAATACCTTTCTGTTTTAACTGCTGTGCTAATGTTTGCAGTTGAGTATCACTGAAGCTGGGATCTCCCCTACCGACAACACGTAAAACACCATTGCCATTCTGATAAATAGAGGTGCGAATCCGAAAATTAGCACCCAATTGCTGCAATGCAGCTGCTGTTGTCAGCAACTTGAGGTTAGACGCG
This sequence comes from Nostoc mirabile CHAB5784, assembly GCF_020829645.1. GTDB lineage: Bacteria > Cyanobacteriota > Cyanobacteriia > Cyanobacteriales > Nostocaceae > Nostoc > Nostoc mirabile. The sequence continues at coordinate 19,918 of NZ_JAIVFS010000059.1, forward strand.
GGAGTAAAATATTTCTGAGCATCCCGACTGTAAAGAGTTGGCCCGGTTGAAAGGGGTTGCACTAAAATTCCCCAGCGCACCCGACTAAACAAGGGACGATTGATTACAGCATCTATAGCTGTTCCCAGTTGGGTAGAGCAAATTGATTTTGTGGTAGTTGTTGGTGCAACTGGGGTTTGTGCTTTCGCAATAGAACTAAATCCTATCTGGCTAGTCAAAAATATTAATAAAACACCCAGTGGATGATTGAAAGTCTTAAGTCTCACCAATTCTCCTTATCCCAAAGATAGATATTTTTACCTTGTCAACAACTTCTTTCCGGAGAGAGAAGAATTGGCTCAGTAAAGTTACTTAATTAGTATAGGGAAGATGTTCACATGTTTCATATATGGGCGATGTCTACGACGGGCTGCGCCTACGCACAAACATAATTTATGGGACTACAAAATAGAAACGTAAGTCAGCCTGAATATACACAAATACGGAATCGAGGCAATGGTGTGAGTACATTTTTATCTGGTGTAGCTGTATTACTCTCTACTTTGGCTTTAGGATGTAGCGGCTATGTAGCTTACGAAGTTTTCACGCTACGGCAGACACTAAATGCCAATAATACAGTCACTAACACCATTCCTACTCAAGTGCCAAGTCTTACAGCTACAACTTCTCCACAAGCAACGGCTTCATCATCGCCAGCCACTGCTACAACCTCAGCAATTAGCCCTGGTCAATTTGTGCAGCCTGCTTTCGGTAAAAAGGCAGAAGTTGAGTTACTTTCAGCAAAGCGAATTAAAGATCCAGAAACTGGAAACCGTGATGTGGTAAATCTGCAAATGCGTATTCGTCGCCTTGCCACAGACGGAGTTGTTGGTGGTGATATTATATCGGTTGCTAGTACAACAGCCCGCAATCCAGAGACTAGCGTAACCTACAAAGGAGTTGCTCTCAATCGCTCAACAGGAAGCGTTTCTTTGTTTCAAGTACGTCCACAAGCCTCCGCAGATGCTTATATCTGGCTAAGAGTTCCCGATGGTGTTAATAACTTGGACATTTTTGTGCCAGATACAGCCGCATTTAAAAATGTACCAATTTCTAATTAGTGGTCTATGGAATTAATTTTGATAACGTGCAAAATTCCCAACTTCTTTATGAAGTCAGGAATCTGAACAACTCAACTTAAACAAAATTATTTCTTACTCTAAATTAGCAACCCCAAATTAACGATGCTACATGGTTGAGGCTGTAATTGAAAAAGGATTACTCCTCTTCCTCTTCCTCTTCGTCTTCGTCTTCTTCCTCTCCGAATACTCCATCAATAAGTTCTTGTGCGCGTTCGTCTGAAATTTTTAAGGCTTCTTGAAGCTCAGAAATATAATCTTGTTCGTGTTCGGGTACTTCTTCGTCAATCCCTACCACTAAGATAGCTGTGATGTATGCAGCTTCGCGATAATTTCTGTTGGGTAAGGATTCGATGGACTGGGCGATTAAATCTTCTGGTTCTTCTTCTTCAATCAAGCTGACGACTTTTTCGGTCAATTCTTCAAAGTCTTCTTCAGAGTAATCTTCAAATAAGCCAACCCGACCGAGAAATTCACTTAAAGCATATTCTTCTGTTGAAGAAATACCTTCACCGTCAGCCGCAGCTGAAAACAGTCCAAGGATGGCGATCGCAACTTCTGGTTCTAGAGCAACTGAACTAACACTACGGCCTTTGGGCAACTTGCGTTTAGACATAATTATCCTTTAAAAGTTACGTGATATTTCAGGAAGTCATACCTTGCGGTTTATAGTGCTTCCTCAATTTATGATTCCCAAAAGAATCCAGAAATATACATTGGGATGAATCTTTTTTTCATAAAAAATACGCAGAGAATATATTACTCTGCGTATAAAAACGGTTAAATTCCCTTAAGGGATGAAGGTTTTTAGTACTTGTGTACGCTGCGTAGCCTAAAAGGATACGGTGTACACACAAGTCTGAAATAGCTGATTAACCAGGGTTTTACCCCACCCTAACCCTCCCCGATGTATTGGGGAGGGAACTAGATTTCTTTTTTCCCCCCAATATATCGGGGGGATTAAGGGGGGTAATTCGACTTGTGTGTACACCACCGTAGTTTAAAGTGAGAGGTAGGTAAGGCTGTATTAGAATCAACTGCAAACTTCTATAATCCCGTCTTTACAAGAGTTCTATGATTTCTCTACTTATTTTTTATCTCCAGGATGATATTGGCGCTTAGTTATCAGCCAACCTATGCCAATAAAAAAGAATGTAGCTAAAACACTCAACAATAAAGATGCGTAAAAGGGATGGGGTGGGTTGTTGGGAGATATTACGGTTAGGGGTTGGTTAATTTTGTCGATGTGTTGGACGATTATACCAGAGGCGATCGCACCACCGCCAAAGCCTATACCTAGTACTTGGATTGTGTTTTCTAAGGAGCGATCGCGCTCAGTTTGTTCTGTCTCTACTATACCTCGGATAGTATCAACGAATTGCCCAAACAATTCTTGACCTGGAGTCAGATAGTTAATATCTGTTTGTATTTGTTCTTGCCATTTTTTACAGTCTTTATTAATAAAATTTTGCCAAGATTGGGGGATATTCCCGCTATCAATAGTTTGAATCTTCTCTAAACAAATTCTGTAATTAGTAATATTAGTAGTAATTGCTGTGTGGTGTGTTTGTAAATCTTGCAAGCATCTGGTGTAATCAAAGTTTTGTTTAGGAATTTTTCCCATTAAGCTTTTTAAGCCAGATAATTGTGTTTGATTTTCAGATATCAGCCTGTTAAATTCTTGGATTTTATTTTCTAAATCACTATAAATTCTTCTTGCTTCTCGGTAGCGCTGACGAGCTAGTTGATAAATGTAAAGTATTTTGTGGTAGCTACAAAGTAAATTTAGCAACCAGTCATAGGCTTTTTCTGCAAGTGTTACTGTTGCAGCTTGACTATTATTAATGACTATTAAAATATGGCATTGTTTGGCAGGATTATCTGGTTCATCTGGGTCAAGTGCTTGGTATTCAAATAAAAGACTACCAAACAGTTCTCCTTGTTGCGATCGTACAGGATTTAAATTTGTGCCAGCTACTAAGGCTATGGCTAATTTTTCAGCTAGTTTATCACAATCTTCACTTGGATCTACTTCTCCATAAATCCATAATGTTTGTCCTAAAGATGCTTGAATATTAGATGGTAGTAGGGAATTTGGTTTAAAATGTTGCAGTTGTAGTATGTCTATGGAAATGTTTGGTAATTCTGGAAACAGAGTTAAATCAACTGCGTAGGTATCGTTAAGCAAGAAAGGCTGAAGATTAGCATTAATTTTAAAGCCTTCTGTTGTTGGGAGACCACCTAATTCTAAATATTCTGTATCAGTTAAACGTTCACCTTTTCTTCCTTGTTCGCGCTTGGGTTCGTATTTACCATTTTGATAACAAATTAATTTTGAGCGTAAATCTTTCAACCCAACAAAACTCAGCGAACCTTCACCCACTTTCACCAAATTTTCCCACAAGAGATTAGCATCTGCCACAACTTCACTGGGAAGTTCAGTTAGGGTGTGGTGGAGATGAAAAGCATAGAGGCTGAGGCTGAAATTATTCACGATTTTTGATTGGTTTTCGTGTTGTCAGATAAAGTTGTAGGTTGGGTTAAGCGAAGCGCAACCCAACAAATCCCCGGAAATGTTGGGTTTCGTTCCTCAACTAAAATTTTTTAGTAACGCAGCATATTATAGCGGTTCTCGAATGGAAGCAATACACTTTGACCTCTCTCCAAACCTCTCTCCTTTTAGGAGAGAGGCTTTGAATCTTACTCCCCAACGCTAGTAGTTACGTTGTAGGTTGGGTTAAGCGAAGCGCAACCCAACAAATCCCCGGAAATGTTGGGTTTCGTTCCTCAACTAAAATTTTTTAGTAACGCAGCATATTATAGCGGTTCTCGAATGGAAGCAATACACTTTGACCTCTCTCCAAACCTCTCTCCTAAAAGGAGAGAGGCTTTGAATCTTACTCCCCAACGCTAGTAGGGAAGGGGTTGGGGGTTAGGTCTGTATTGCACTCAACCCAGAAGCGCTATATATGGCGGTGCGTTGGGCTAAAGCCATAACACATCTATTTAAGATTTACTGGTTTTTTGCTTGTCAGACAAAGGAGAGTTCCTTTTTATAGCATTTTCTGTAAGTTCTTTTGATGATTCACTAGGTTGATTGACTGGAGTTTGTGATTTACTATTAGCTATTCCTATGTTTTCGTTTCCATCAATAGGAGATGCAGCACTGAGCGATTGCAGGTTTTGCTTGTAAGCTTCTAGAATTTGATTACGGGATTCTGGTTGCAACCATTTTTCTAGGATTTCTACAATTTCCTCATCGTCTTCTGGTAACTGACTCGATAGTTGCTGCAATTCATTCCAGCCTTGAGTCGGAATCAATTTTGATTGAGAGTCAAGCACTTGAATAAAAGCTTTGATGCTATTTCTAGAAATTGACATTTTCTAAACTCCTTTACCTATATTACAAAAAGCAGCCCAATAAAAAGGTGATTCAAACGGTTTGGTTGAGGCATTTTCATGATTAGCAGCAAAGTATTCATTTAAATATATCTTGCAACCCCAACTTAGTGAGGAGTTAATCAGCCAATCTTGAAAGCCTTTGACTGTCGTATCCCTTAACCAACGTTGTGCTGAATTTAAAGCTAATACAATATTACTTTGCTGCTGTAGTTCTTCGTAAAATTTAATCATCAATAATGCTGTAGCTGTAGCGCTGACAGTCCAAAGACTACTGACCACATTGGTGCTACCAGCTAACAAAAATCCACTGGGTAAACCAATGTATTCATCACTGGTGCTTGTGAAGTCGGTCAAACCAGTTTCGCAAGCAGAGAGAGTAACTAGGCGACAGTTTTCTAGTTTGAAGTGAGTAATGATATCTGCTAAAGTCAGGTTTCCATCAGCTAACTGTAATCCAGAATCTTGGGGAGAAGCAGAGTTAAAGTATCCATGACAGAAGAAAAAAGCACAGTTAGCTTTCAGCAATTTTTCATGTAGTGTGACATTATGAGGATTTTCATTAATACAGAGAATTGCTGATTTTTTGGCTTGGTCTTGCTTCAAAATATTAACATCAGTAAACTGCTTTTTGATGGCTGCAACTGCTCCTAAATCTTTTTCGTAGCCTTGATATAAATCTTCTGTGGGGTTTTGGATGGCAAATAAAGATTGAAATTCAGGACGTTGACGCAGTTGGACTTGTTGCAGAAGTTGACAACTGGGTGTATAGCCTACACCGTTGGGGAATAAGTCAATTAGGTATGATTCTTTTACAGGTAAAGCGTGGAGAGGAAACAGGTGTAAGTAGCGATGAGGAATGAGAATTAATCTGTCGCATTGTTTGGGTACTTGGGCTAAGATTTTATCAATATATAGAATTTCTGCTAATTTTTTCAGCCGTTCTTCTAGCTGATTCTGCCATTGGATTTTATCTTGATCTTCGGGGTTGTAGTAGTCAATCAGGTATTCCTTTGTCCAATTGAATAAGGCATCTAAGTCTTGTTGATTAGAATGCCAGATGGCTGGCTTGTTGTCACGCGTGATAATGAAAGCACGAAAACAATCATTAAAAAGATACCATTCGATGATTGCAGTTTTGTTATCTAAGAAGTTTTGAATTTCTCCAAAGTTGATGCTGCTACCAACTAAAGGCAAATTTTCTGGATTTGTTAATGTTGCTTTGGTTAACAGTTCTACTAAATTGCGGGTTTTGCTACGTTCAATATATTCTATTGCTTCGGTGTCTCTTGCCAATGCTAGGCAAACTTCCACCATACGTATATAAAGTTGATTCCATTCTTCTGCTTGTTTGCGTTTGGCTTCTTCACCAGAAATAATGTCTCCCCGCAAAGCTTCGACTGTTTCTATTGCTGCAACAAAGGTATTGTAAGCTGAGTCAAATTGTTTTTCGTCTTGGTATAACCTGCCGAGATTTAACAAAGTTTCTGCATGGTATTGAGGAAAGGCGCTGCGGGTTCTAACTTCTAGTGCATCTGTAAAAGCAGCGAACGTACAGTCAATATTATCGGCTCTGTCTCCTAATATTCTGTCACCGTAAGCAGCCCCTAGATTATGTTGCGTCGTTGCCTAATCTACAGGAAAGGCGCTCTTGGTTCTAACGGAGAGTGCATCTGTATAAGCCAATACGGTTCAGTTAAGGATAATCGTAGGTTGGGTGGAACGTAGTGAAACCCAACAAACCCGCGAAAATGTTGGGTTTCGTTCCTCCACCCAACCTACGCAGTTTATGGTTTTTGGCGCTAACTGAACTGTATTGCTGTATAAGCAGCGATCGCCTTTTCAATATTATCGGCTCTGTCTCCTAATATTCTGTTACGGTAAGCAGTCCCCAGATTATTTTGCGTCATTGCCCAATCTACAGGAAAGGCGCTCTTGGTTCTAACGGAGAGTGCATCTGTATAAGCAGCGATCGCCTTTTCAATATTATCGGCTCGTTCTCCTAAAATTCTGTCATCGTAAGCAGCCCCCAGATTATTTTGCGTCACTGCCCATTTTTCAGGAAAGGCGCTCTTGGTATAAACTTCCAGTGCATCTGTAAAAGCAGCGATCGCCTTTTCAATATTATCGGCTCGCTTTCCTAATATTCTGTCACCGTAAGCAGCCCCCAGATTATTTTGCGTCACTGCCCAATCTACAGGAAAAGCGCTCTTGGTTCTAACGGAGAGTGCATCTGTATAAGCTGCGATCGCTTTTTCAATATTATCGGCTCGCTCTCCTAATATTCTGTTAACGTAAGCAGTCCCCAGATTATTTTGCGTCGTTGCCCAATTAACAGGAAAGGCGCTTTTGGTATGAACTTCCAGTGCATCTGTAAAAGCTGCGATCGCTTTTTCAATATTATCGGCTTGCTCTCCTAATATTCTGTTACGGTAAGCAATCCCCAGATTATTTTGCGTCATTGCCCAATTAACACCAAAGGCGCTTTTGGTTCTAACGGAGAGTGCATCTGTATAAGCAGCGATCGCCTTTTCAATATTATCGGCTCTGTCTCCTAATATTCTGTCACCGTAAGCAATCCCCAGATTATTTTGCGTCATTGCCCAATCTACAGGAAAGGCGCTCTTGGTTCTAACGGAGAGTGCATCTGTATAAGCAGCGATCGCCTTTTCAATATTCTCGGCTCGTTCTCCTAATATTCTCTTATCGTAAGCAAGCCCCAGATTATTTTGCGTCATTGCCCATTTTTCAGGAAAGGCGCTCTTGGTGTAAACTTCCAGTGCAGTAGAGTAAAAGGCGATCGCTAATTCAATATTCTCGGCTCTGTTTCCTAATATTCTGTCACGGTAAACATTCCCCAGATTATATTGCGTCGTTGCCCATTTTTCAGGAAAGGCGCTCTTGGTTGTAACGGACAGTGCTTCAGTATAAGCAGCGATCGCTAATTCAATATTCTCGGCTCGTTCTCCTAATATTCTGTCACCGTAAGCATTCCCCAGATTATTTTGCGTCGTTGCCCAATCAACACCAAAGGCGCTGCGGGTATATACAGTTAGGGCGATTTCGTAGCCAGCGATCGCAATTTCCATGTTGCTGGCTTTGCTACCCAAGGGGAACTGCTGAATCAGATTACTGAATATAACCATCATGTAGGCAATGTATTCTGCTCTATCTGGTTCCGCTTCTGCTAAGGTATTTGTTGCCCAATAACGCAATAACTCAGCAAAAAGATGATTGAGTTTATCGGTATTTGCTGCCAGCAATGGGTAAATTACTTGAGCATCGCCTTTGCTGTCTGCTGTTGCTTGCAGTATTTCTAGTAAAAATTGCCCGCAAGTGTCTATATCTTTTTGAGGGATGGGGGTAGTTTCTGGGGTAGTGAGATATGTTGCTAAGTTTCTCAACCGCTCGGCAGTATTTTCCTCTCTCTGTTGGGCAAAATGCTCTGCTGCTGCTACAACAACCTGCACAAAGTCAGCATCTAGCAATTCTGTATTCGCTGCTAATATCTTTGGTTCTTCCTCGCTAGGGCAATCTAGCAGGTTTTGAATTAGCTGATAATAAGCTTGTAAACGCTGTTCGTTCATGAGCAGGTGTGAGTTAGACGCATCTTGATGAAGCTTCAACAGTATTATCGTCAATTTCTGAAAAATTAGGGGATGAAAAGTTTTAGATCCTCCTTAAAAAGGCTACGGTGTACATGCAAGTTATTGAATTACCCCTCCCTAACCCTCCCCGTATGTATTGGCTACGGTGTACACACAAGCTATCGAATCACTACCAGTCCTCGAATTACCCCACCCTAACCCTCCCCTTATAAAGGGGAGGGAACGAGATTCTCTTGTTTCCCCCCAATATATCGGGGGGATTAAGGGGGGTAATTCGACTTGTGTATACGATTAAATTTCTTTTTTCCCCTTTCTAATGTTGATTCGGCGATCGCATTTGTTGATTTAGCGATCGCATTTGCTGATTCGGCGTTTGCATTTGTTGATTCGGCGTTTGCATTTGTTGATTCGGCGTTTGCATTTGTTGATTTGGCGTTCGCATTTGTTGATTCGGCGTTCGCATTCGTTGATTCGGCGTTCGCATTTGTTGATTCGGCGTTCGCATTTCTTGATTTAGCGATGCCTACGGCTGGCTACGCCTACGCATTTGTTGATTGCACTTATTCTCAAACAACAAATCGATATAAAAAATGAGTAAAAATACAGACAAACTCGTAATTATTTCGTTGAACTTTTAATGAAATAAATCCACAAAACTACCCATCTCAGGCAAAAGGATACTCCACTATGTTGAAAAAGGAATTATTAAAAAAAGGATATCTCATGTCTTTAAGAACTCGTGGTTCTGCTGCTGTTGACAAAGCCCAACTTCGTCTCGCCTTGCTTAAATCCGTTGATGAAAATCTGGATTTAGGACATGGATTAACCATTGAAGCCTACAACCACCTTATCAATACTACTCGTGCAACGTTAGAAGCTCATAACACGCTTGTGTCCAATCTTGAGGAATCGCGTAAAACAATAATCCAGATGGATAAAGCCCTCTCCGAAATGTCTGAACGAATGCTAAGTGGAGTTGCAACTATCTACGGCAGAAACAGTGTACAGTATTCCAAAGCTGGCGGCTCTAATGGAAAAAGAAATAAAAAATCTATTTCAAAAGTTGCTCCAGTTGTAGCGGTTCTTCCCACTCAATCGGTTCAAGCTGCAATTGCGAATGCGTCAACTAACGGTAACGGCACAACTCCTGTGCTGCAATAATCCACTTCTTTCATAAATCTAGTGTAGTGTCAAGCCTAAATTTGTGTATTAAATGTAAGTTGTGTTGACGTAAGGAAACCCAACATCGATTATGTTGTTGGGTTTTGCAAAGAGGATGTTTGAAAAGTCCTCTTGTTGGTATCAAAAGTTCTAAATACCTCTAAATCCCCCGATAAATTGGGGGACTTTGATTCTGGTTCCCCCCTTTTTAAGGGGGGTTAGGGGGGATCTAAAAGTGCCTAAAATCACAGCCAACCACTTTTCAAACAAGCTCTTAGAGGATCGTTGGTAACTATCCAATTTTCTTTCTGGAGTGCATTTTTTACCGCTTCATGAAATAAATCTCTAGCTGACATCAGTAAACAACTTTGTTCGTATTCTTAACATAACTGCCCGGATATTTTACCTAGTGCCGACATTTTTGAAAACCCTGCAACAGTTCAACTTGCATAGGGTAATTTGTCGTAAACATTTTTGCATTAGTAGTTAACTTGTATAAAAATATACTATATTATCAAAAGTATGAGAAAGGCGATCGCCCTCCGGGAAGAGTCCGCGATCGCCTTTCTTTAAACCCCGACTTTTTAGAAAAGTCGGGGTTCTATTTCACCGATAGTCTGGCGTGAAAATTCCATACCCAAATATATAGATAGTATATTAAACCACAATATATAAATACAGTCACTTAGTTAGCGATCGCCCTTGAGTTACGATAACACCTGCAAATACCTTGCCGAAAAATACCCTGGTGACTTTGCCAGATGGTTACTTGCATCTGACACCTCAGATATCCAAGTACTCAAAACCGAACTCAACCTCGAACCCATTCGTGCTGATTCGGTAACGTTCCTGCAAATCTCTAACCAAATCTTACATTTAGAGTTTCAAACTACACCAAAATCCAAAACCCCGCTTGACTTTCGGATGCTGGATTACTACACCAGATTAAAGCGAGAATACTGGTGTGAGATTGAGCAGGTGTTGATTTTTTTACAAGCCACTTCTTCAGAAATTGTTTTTAATACCCAGTATGTAGATAAAAAAACCAGACACGAGTATCGAGTAATTCGTTTATGGGAAGAAGATCCTACACCACTGCTAGCTAACCCCGCACTCTTACCACTGGCGACATTAGCCAGAACCGACTCACCGACAGACTTGTTAACTCAAGTCGCGGCTAGTGTCGATATGATTGAAGAAACAGACGAGCGACAGAATATATCAGCTTGTGTTCAGGTTTTGGCTGGTTTGCGGTTTGACAAAAGTTTGATTACACAGCTTTTTAGAGAGGAAATTATGCAAGAATCTGTAATTTACCAAGACATTCTGCAAAAGGGATTGCAACAAGGAGAAGAACGAGGAAAGAAACAGGAGGCGTTACAACTGATTATGCGTCAGTTAACACGTCGGTTTGCTGCAATTGAACCAGAGATAGAACAGCAGATTCGCACATTATCTATAACTCAACTAGAAGAGTTAGCTGAGGCGCTGTTAGATTTCTCCAGTCAAAATGATTTAGTGAATTACTTAGCGAATATCTCAACCTAATCAGAAAGTGTACAGGTTTTAGCTGGTTTGCGGTTTGACAAAAGTTTGATTACACAGCTTTTTAGAGAGGAAATTATGCAAGAATCTGTAATTTACCAAGACATTCTGCAAAAGGGAGAAGAACGAGGAAAGAAACAGGAGGCGCTACAACTGATTATGCGTCAGTTAACACGTCGGTTTGCTGCAATTGAGCCAGAGATAGAACAGCAGATTCGTACATTATCGATTACTCAACTAGAAGAGTTAGCTGAGGCGCTGTTAGATTTCAACAGTCAAAGCGATTTAGTCAATTACTTAGTAAATATCTCTTTATCTCAACCTAATCAGGAAGATTAAAATAATTCGTAATTCGTAATGACGCTCCTGCGTCGCTAACGCTGCGCTAACGTAATTCGTAATTAAGTGATGCCTACAGCTAGCTTTGCCCACGCTATGGTTAACCCTGTTTTGTCATTCTGGGAGAATCCAATCGCTGAAAGCCTTTTAGAGCTTTACTTTCGAGTTTTTAGCTAGAAATTTGATTTACTGTTAGAAAATAAAGCCTCAAACCTTGATTAAGTCAACGTCTCAGAATCTGGCTTCGATTATTATTTTCCGAAAGTGACAAAACAGGGTTAAAGTCAAGGAAGACGAAAGGGAGCAGGGGGGAGAACCCCATCAATAAATTTATTTGCTGTAAAACCCTTGATTGCTGAGGAATTCCAGCATCTTTCTCCCCTACCTCTCTAGTCTGAATTATCAAAAAGCGTTACAGTTTTGTCCCACACTCACCACAGAAGTTGTGCGTGGGAGCATTTTTGGCATTGCAGTGGCTACAATACACTGGCTCGGCTGCCGCTTTCGGCGCTTGCTTCTGCAAGCCGACCATTTGAGCGTTGCTCTTGCCAGGGGCTACCATTGGATAGCAGTTTTCGTCTCTAGTGACGTGGGCATTCAATATTACTGGGCCTTTGTGTGCCAGCATTTGGGCGATCGCATCTTTTAATTCGCTGCGATCACTAATTACCATGCCTTTAATCCCGTATGCTTTTGCCAATAACTCTACGTCTGGCATCCCTACTTCCATGTTGGAGCATGAGTAACGCTCACCATAGAAGGCTTGCTGCCACTGGCGCACCATCCCTTGCCAGCCGTTATTGATAATTATTGTCTTGACATTTATAGCATACTGTGCCAGTGTACCAAGTTCTTGCAAACACATTTGGAAACTAGCATCGCCGCTAATACAGATGACTTCTTCATCAGGAAACGCTACTTTAGCGCCCATAGCCGCAGGTAAGCCAAAACCCATCGTTCCCAAACCAGCACTAGAAATCCAGCGCCTTGGGCCATTCTTCAGGAATTGTGCTGCCCACATTTGATGCTGTCCGACATCTGTGGTGTAGAAAGCCTGGGGTGCTTGGCGACTAACTTCTACAATCACTTCTTGGGGTGAAATGCTGTCGGGATGTTGCGGCACTATTAGAGGGTACTCTTCGCGCCAACGGTTAACTAAATTTAACCACTCTTGGTTTTGATTAGGTGTAGCCTTAACGCCTGTTTCTTTGCAGCGACGCAACAAGTCTACTAAGACGTTCCGCACATCGCCAACGATGGGCACTTCGGGAACGCGGTTTTTGCCGACTTCTGCCGGATCGATGTCGATATGAATTACTTTAGCGCGAGAGGCGAATTCATCTAACTTGCCTGTAACGCGATCGTCAAATCTAGCGCCGACGCAAATCAGCAAGTCACAATCACTAACGGCAAAGTTAGCGTAAGCAGTGCCGTGCATCCCCAACATTCCCAAAGCTAGGGGATGATGTTCGTCAAATGCACCGATCCCCATTAAGGTTGTGGTGACAGGGATATCGAATAATTCAGCTAGTTGTTTGACTTCTTCATGAGCGCCAGCTGCGATCGCACCACCACCCACATACAGTAGAGGACGGCGACTTTCAGTAATCAACTGGATCGCGGCATTAATTTGCCGGGGATTTCCCTTCACCGTGGGACGATAACCGCGTAACTTCACTGAACCTGGTTTTACAGGTACATAGTCAAATTCTTCTAAAGCTACATCTTTGGGGACATCAATCAAAACTGGCCCCGGACGCCCACTGCTAGCGATGTGGAAGGCTTCGGCGACAATTCGCGCCATATCTTTAGGATCGCGCACTACATAGGAGTGCTTAACGATCGGTAGGGTGATCCCGTAAATATCGGTTTCTTGAAACGCATCTGTACCAATCGACGGACGTGCTACCTGTCCCGTGACTACAATCATTGGGATTGAGTCCATGTAGGCGGTGGCGATCCCGGTTACCAAGTTAGTTGCTCCTGGGCCAGAAGTACCAAAACATACTCCTACTTTACCCGTGGCACGGGCATAACCATCAGCAGCGTGGGCTGCCCCTTGTTCGTGCCTCACGAGAATGTGCTTAATAGCACCAGTTGCTTCCACCTTATACAGGTCGTCGTAAATTGGTAGAATTGCCCCACCAGGATAACCAAAAATATAATCAACGCCGTGGCGATGAAGGCTGTCAAGCAGAGCAAAACCACCAGATGCACGTTTGGGCACGGCTGGCGGGCTAGAAACACGAGACTGTTTGTGATTCTCGGTTTGTGGGAAACTGATTTGGGAAAGCGATTCTCCTGCGGAGACACTTTGTGAACGCACGGTCAAACCTCAGACTATAGCTAAAGTTAATGCTGAATTCTGTAGTTAAGATTTCATTTTAATTGAAAACTTCAATCAAAATCTTATTAATTTTTATATTAAATATAAAGCTAGATTATTAGCCTACATTAGTTAAATTACGTTTTGCAAGACTTTGCAGGTATTTTTCCAAGCCCAAACACCGACAACTACGACAACAATACTCATTGCTACCAGCACAGTTCGCAAGCCCAGAGCATCAGTTAATGGCCCAGTAATGGCCAGAGGTAACGCCAGAGCGATGTTAACGGCATGATTTTGAAAGCCAAATACTTTACCGAGCATGGTAGATGGTGTTTGCTGTTGAATTAAAGTTTGCATGGGTACGCCAATTAGGGAAGCACCTACACCCAAAAATGCACAGAGTCCTAGCGCCAGTAATAAGTTGTGCGTAAAAGTGAACACCCCTAAAACTAGTGCAATTATCAAAAATCCAATTAAAGGTAGGGGTTTGTGATGCAATTTATCACCCCAGTGGCCTAAAATCGCCGCACCAAATACCATACCCACGCCTGCTGCTGCCAAGAAAAAGCCAAACTGTTTTTCTTTTAAACCAAACTCCTCGGCTAATTGAATTGTCAGCACTGTTAAGGCTGCAAACACACAATATAAAGTTGTAAGTTGCAGCATGGCGTTCAAGATCAAAGGGTTTTTCTTGAGATAGCGCAGGCTTTCGGTGAATTCAGCCCAAAGGTGATTTGATGTCTGGTGCTCTTTTGAGAGTTTGGGTTCTTTAAACTTAATTGGCTGCATGATTGCAGCCGATAATATGTATAATCCACCAACTACAAGCTCTTGACCGTATTGTTCTCCCATCAAGCTTTTCGCCAAACTCAAAATCGGCTCTCCTATAGCAAAGCCAACAATTAAAGCTCCCATCATTGTGCTGCTAAACAGCGCATTGGCTGCCAACAAATTTTCTCGCTTCACCAACAAGGGAATGGCTGCTTGTTCAGCTGGTGCAAAAAACTGCGTCACTGTGGAAATGGCAAAAGTAAGAATTAACAGAATCAGGAATTCTCGTGGCAAAAGGGGAACACACAGTGTTAAAAGTCCACGCACAATGTCTGAGCCGATCATAATCAGCTTTTTTGGCAAGCGGTCAACAAAGAGACCACCGGCAGAGCCGAACAAAATTGCTGGTATTGTAAACGACAGCATCAAGGTTGAATACATCGAGTTTTGTGCCAACCCAGGAAGCGGTGAGTAGTTCTCCAGCAGAGCAATCATTAAAACGAAGAAGACTTTATCTGCTAACTGGGACACCAATTGCCCAATCCACAGGAGCATAAAAGCACGGTTTTTTAGCAGTGCGCTAAACCCGTTATTAACAGCAGCCGGTTCAGTTGGAAACATTAGATACTTTCTTTAGGTAGATAGGGAGTGGGGAGTCGGGGAACTAATGACCAATGACTAATGACTAATGACTAACTCCTGTTTACTTACTCCATTGTCCGGATTAATTTGCTTCATAGCGCTTTAACAGCATAAGCAAAAATTCAGTTGCTGTCAGACGACCTTTGGGTGGAGAAATTTCAATGGATGAATCTATCCAGCAGCCTTGTACAGTTTGGGGCGATCGCCAGATGGACAAATGATCAACTGCTGGCTCTGCATAAAAGTTATTTTGCCCACAACCTAGCAAACAAGAACTCCAATGAGTGAAATAATCATGGCTCATCCGATGAATGGGGAAATTACCCTGTAGTGGTACTCCCCATCCATCTATAGCAATAAATGCTTTGACACGACCACCCAAGAGTTGCCACAAATGCGCTGCCCCTATTGCCCCAACTACGCCAGCACTAAAGCTAATGAATATAATTGGTGATTTGAAAGAGCCGGTCAAGCGATACCTGCGGTGAGCTACGCTAACGCGCAAAAACTGCAAAATGTGCAAGGCTGATAAAACTGAAAAATCATTACTTGGATAAATTAGTATATTTGCGGCATTAGGAGCGATCGCGCTATTAGAAACTAAATCTAACAATCCTACTCTAAAGCTTTCAGTTAATTCTGGCTCATGGATTCCAGGGCAAATAATTATACTCATCTGTCTATGCGTGGCAGCTTTCAAAATTATTAATAACTTAAACCTACTACAAGGGTCTATTAACTGTTCACGTTTACTAAAATGTGACAGTAGATGAAGGGAAGATTTTAAGTAAGTTTTAGTTACAAATAAAACTGAATTAGTTGTAAAATTACATAACTTTGCCAAAAATTATTCAGATGCAGGGATGACGGTTTGAGAGGATGAATGAACAAGTCTAATTTATTACTAGCCCTAGCGACTAGAAGTCGCGCGCCAGTTGCAAGGCTCGTCGGCAGAGCCGGACGCCAGGTGCCTCAAGTCGGGAAACCCGCCCACAGCACTGGCTCCCCAACGCACTGGCTTGGCTACATAAGACAAAACCTACCTCCGTGGGTTATAAAACCCTTGATTTTGCATTCAGTCTACGGAGGTAGACTTTGATTGTGTAGTAGCGAATTCTATTCGCCTAATACTTTTCAAACATCCTCTGAGCCATCCCTTAGTGCGATGGCGTAGGCGATGTTTACACGAGCCAGTAAAGCATTCCCAAGGTTAGCATGATTAAGGTTGGCATGATTCAGATCACATTTAGTTAAATTAGCTTCGCTTAAATCAGCTTTAGGCAGATTAATTCTGACTAGTTTTGCTCCAGGTAAATCTAAATTATTTAAAGTAACTCTATCTTCATTCAAATCTTGTAAAGCAATAATTCTTGCAGGACTAACTTTGACACCATGAGCAGCATCAATAACACTCCAAGCTTGATATTGAAATTCTTTTTTCCGGTCAGGACTTTCTTTTATATATAAAATTAAAGCAGCTATTATACTAATCGGTTCAACGTCTGATAAAAGTCTAGATATAATCGAATCATCAGGAGTCAAAATAACTAATACCACCAAACTAGAAGCAATGGAAATAGCTACTAACCATGTTGGTGATTCCCAGAACCAATCAAGGATATTTTTGAAAATATTTTGGATGAGTTTTATTGGTTTTAATATCATCTAATTACTTTACTTAAATTACGTTGCTCAGGTACAGTCCTCACTGTCCTAACCCTTCTGCCACGCTTGGGGGAGACAGTCTCACTCATCAACGGAGGAAATGGTATAGCTTTGATTTCTGGTTGTTCTAGTTTTACAGCGCCATTTATTCCTGCACCTTCTAACATTAACTGAGAGATAGTTGTGTAAGTATTAACCCAAGCTTCTGCCACTTCCAGAGTCCAATCTTCTTGTAAATACTCTGCGAAAGTTGTTAGCAAAATCTCTCCCACAACGGGATAATATTCTCTAAGTATGCCATAGCCTTTATGTCTTGCACCTAAATCTTTAAGAACTGCAACTAAAGCTTCGGGAGTGCGTAAACTTTCTACTAATAATGTCATATCTATGGTTATCCATCGTATATTTTCTGGGTTTTATAGCAGTGTGTGCTTGAGTGAGATACAGAAAAAGCCTTTTGTCAAAGGAATTATAGCCCATGCTGCTGTACCTCACCCGACTACACACCGCTATAATTTAAGACCTTTGAGGGCTTGATCTTGCCAATAAAACACCGATTTGGACACTAATCATTCCGGCGATTGCACTGCCAACAAAATAAATTAACAGCATTGTGATATCGCCCTTATCCAAGAAATTTTTTGATTCCAAGCCATAGGTTGAAAAAGTAGTATATGCACCACAGAAACCTGTTGTCGTCATCAGGCGAAGTTCAGTCGAGATGACGCGAATATTCTCGGCTGCTAGAGTCAAAATATAAGCAATCAATAAACAGCCACTTACGTTAATAAAGAATGTGCCGTAAAAGCCAAAATCTTTGCCAAAAATAGCTTTTGCTAATTCAGTTCCATAAAAACGACTCAACGCTCCAAAAATTGCCCCGATCGCCACAGCTAAGGGATAACGTCCTCTCAAAAAATTCATTGTTTTTTACCTAAAAATGTGTGTTTTTTTTCGTAAAGACCTTTTTCAAACTTGCTCTCAGGTGTATTCCAACCTTTTTTATTAGTTGAGCAAATTACTTTACGAAAAGCTTGGCGATCACTACTCCTAAAATCACTGCTCCCAAACCTAGAACTGCACTCCCTGCCCAATAAAAGGCCGTCGCAGCCTTTTGTTTGCTACGCCATAAAGTCAGAGTATCAAAGCCATAGGTTGAAAATGTGGTGTAAGAACCTAAAAATCCAGTCTTAATTAGTAAATCCAATTCCTTCGGATAGCCTGTAATTCCTTTAGAAATCGTGAAAAAGAAACCCATCGCTAAACATCCAGTCAGATTAATGGCAAATGTTCCATAGGGAAATTTTGTCCCCAATTTAGCTTTTGTCCATTCTGTGATGTAAAACCGAGACAGCGCTCCAGGAACTGCACCTACCGCAATTGAGAGAACATTAGTTAAATCTGCCACTATTTTTGTAACTCTCCGCGAGCAATATTTGAGTTGTTTTGCATGTAATTTATTTGGAAAGTCTCAGTTCAAAAAATTTATTGAAATAAATCATACAAGACTGGCTCTCAGATTGGCAATGAATATATGTAACAATCACTAGTAAAGCTAATACATAAAGACGAAAAAGAAGTAAGTCAGCGTAAATATTTCTAGTTAGGATAAGGCAAGAGGCAGGAGATAGGAGGCAGTAACGAAGGGAGTTTTAGCCTAATTTATCTTTATTTGCCTGATTTGGTTTTATTGTGCCGTTACTAATTTTTCAGATCTGGTAAATGCTTTTTTCAGCTTACCTGTTTTGTCTAGCAATTAGACTGCTAAAACGTGTTTTATAACTACTCATTTAGCCTTTTAAATTTTTAGATATTCCTAAATTCCCATTTAAAAGAAGCAGTTTAGGGACTTCCAGTGAAAAAATATCCCATTGTAGGTTAGCACAGTTAGCTGTGCTAACCTACAAATAAATCTGTTCCGTGAATACTACAGTGACGAGTAAATTATGTCTTGGAAAGCTCGACAAGCTCGTGTAGCTCCAGACTGAAATTCTATTAATTAGAGTGTTTTTATCTATACAGTAACAATCAAAGTATGTCTTTTGATGTATTATTGGGATTTTCCCACCTATCCTATCCCCCTGGATGGGATAATATTTTACTAGTAGGGGAAATATTTAAGGTATTCCCTAACTTCATATCTCTCTGCACTCTGGTTATATTGAGGAACTCATTGTGGTTGCCACGCCGGAAAAAGTACAACACACTCACGAGCATCTATCAGGTAAAGACCGTGTAGCCGTACTGCTTATGGGCTACGGCGAAGTCGAAAGCTACGAAGATTTCGCCAACTATAACGAACAGGCTTTAAATCTACTGACAGCAAAATTTGCACCGGTGCCAACCTGGATTTATCCCCCTCTGGCAAAGCTTTTAGCGCTATTTGACCGCCACGAGTGGGGACATACACACCACGATTTTATCTCCCCACACAATGCCATCTTTGAACAGCAACGGGCTGGGATTGAGAAGAATTTACAAGAAAAATGGGGTGATAAGGTTCAAGTTTTCAAAGCTTTTAACTTCTGCGCCCCTTTCCTACCCAATCAAGTTTTAGCAGAAATCAAAAACCAAGGCTTCGAGAAGCTACTAATCTACCCACTGCTGGTTGTTGATTCTATCTTTACCAGTGGGATTGCGATCGAGCAAGTTAACAATGCTCTCGTTGAGTTAACTGATGGTGAAGAACACTGGGTGAAAGCACAGCGTTACATTCCTTCTTTCTTCAACGAACCAGCTTATATCGATTTGATGGCTCATCTGGTTGAGGAGAAAATTGTTGAGTTAGCCACAGCTTATCTACCTTCTCAAATCGGTATTGTGCTAATGAATCACGGCTGTCCCCATAAAGCCAAAGGCTTTACTTCTGGGATTGCCGAAAGTGAAGCAATGTACGATTTAGTTCGGGATAAGTTGATTAACCGCTATCCGTTAATCTCGGTGGGTTGGCTCAATCATGACACGCCCCTAATTGATTGGACACAGCCAAATGCAGAGCAAGCGGCAAATAACCTGATTCAACTAGGTGCAAAAGTGGTAATTTTTATGCCAATTGGCTTTGCTACAGAAAACCACGAAACTTTATTGGATGTACACCATATCATCCATTCTTTAGAGAAACAGCATCCTGGTACGAACTACGTGCAAATGGCTTGCGTTAACGATCATCCAGAATTTATGGCAATGGCGGCCCAATGGGCTGATGCTCATATTGCAGAGTTGTTGTCAGAGCAAGCTTTGGCAGTTAATCCCCAACTCGCTGGGGATCACCATCACCACCACCATCATCATTAACCTGCGTCTTTGAGAAAAGCGCACGGATCATTAGACATAGGAGTGAAAAAGAATTGTTTTGACGTAGCAGTGCTACGTCTGTACAAGGATTCTGGGTAACGCATATTTAATTTTTGGAGATGTCTATTAAGTTTAGTTTTGTAGGGTGGGCAAAATTTTGCCGACCCTACATTTATTGATGGCGTACTTTGATGCATAGATGCGGCTCAAGTTTTCATATCGCACCGTTGCTGATGCCTCCCAATACCGTCCGGTTAAGGAATTTTTTGGTTGAGGCAGGCAGGGGGAGAGGTTCATCGAACTCACGTTGAATTAACGAAAATCGGTTGTTTCAGGCTTTTCTTAATTATCCTGCGATCGGAAATAGGCAATGCTGTAGGGAACATTGCTGTGCCCTTACGAAAGATGTGGTTTTTAACTTATGCATATTTGCAATTTCTTGTCAATGCGTAAGTCTTACTGACATAGAATTATATTTTTTTAATATATTTTTAAGCAAAATTCTGCGAAAGGTCAGTATTGTCACTCAGGTTATCTCGGCTTCGCAAAGTTATTCTGTAACTAATAATGTAACCTTTACTACGTGTTAACAGATTGCAAGGCAGGAACTTAAATTAGCATTCACAAGCTCTTAGTGGTCTATCTCATTAATTTTGATGATTTTGTAGTAAGCACAAAGCGTGCTTACTACAAACCAAGCATTGTTCGCTTGGCGGACTAAGAGTGATCAACCAGCCACAAATTAGCAAGCTTATCCGCTAACTTTGCCTCTTGACTGGTCAGGCAGCAACAATTTTTAGCAGCTTTTGGCGTTAATCATCTTATACCAGTTTTGTGTAAAGATGCGCCAAAATCTCACTAATGGCGATGAAACTGTAGACCGACGCAAAGATCAAGAGGCGGCAGAATGTTTGCTGCGTTCCCGTATATCCACAAGGATATTTGACGAAATATTTGCCTAAGTAATTTTAGGCAAAAAATTAGGTGTGCTGTTATCCAACAGCAGCCAGCATTCTTGTGGGATTAATGCACTTTTTTCCTTGTTCTTTTAATTGTAGGACTTACGCAGTGAAAACCTGAAACCTCGATCCCCCCTAACCCCCCTTAAAAAGGGGGGGATCTAAAGAGCCAACTTTTTAAGGGGGTTGGGGATCTCTTCTGCGTAAGTCCTAAATTGTTTTAGTAACGTGTCTGGTAGTTGTGGTTATGCGCTGCAAAGTAAGTATCTATGGAAAATTAATTTTACACATCTCCCTGGCTGAACAAGTTTTTGACCAAATTGTGATGGGTAATTTAATTTGTACAAGTACTTAACGATAGATGCAAACTTCACACCATACATAGAAATTAAACCCTGAGTCAGAAGGATTTACACATGCAAGAAATATTAATCGAAACTTCTTTGACCTACTATTTAATCGCTTTTGATGCTAATGGCGAAGAACGCAAAAACAATGGGGAGCTAATTAGCCAAAAGGTATTAGAAATCTTAAGCGCCAAAAAATCTGAGAAACCAATCACAGATGTCTTTTTGATGAGCCACGGATGGCAAGGTGACATTCCTGCGGCAAAAAGCCAGTACGACAAATGGATTGCAGCTATGGCTAAAAACCGGGCTGATATTGAAAAAATGAAACAGGTACGACCAGGATTTAACCCTTTGTTGATTGGTCTACATTGGCCTAGTAAGCCTTGGGGAGATGAAGACCTAAGTGCAGTATCGCCGGACAAAACAATTGTGTCCTTTGACACAACAGATAATTCTCAGGAAGAGTTAATTGAACAGTATGCTCAGAGGATAGCTGATACTGAAACTACTAGAGAAGCGCTCAGAACAATTTTCACAGCTGCCGTAGAATATGACGTTGCACCTGACACATTACCATCAGAGGTGCGTGAAGCTTATGAGGTTTTGATTAAAGAGGCTTCTTTGAGCAGTGAAGGAGAAGATGCAGATGGGTGGAGCGAAAACGAATCATTAAATTTAGATCCTGAAAGTGTATATGAAGCTACCTTGGTAGAAGATAACGAAGATGTCAGCTTCGGAATTGGGGATAGTGTGAAATCAGCCGGAGATGCATTTTTGAACATTCCGAGATTGTTATCTTTCTGGAAGATGAAAGACCTCGCTCGAAAAATTGGTCAAACTAGCGGCTTCAATTTGTTAAACAGACTTCAACAGGTGACAGATAATACTGTACGATTTCATTTGATGGGGCACAGTTTTGGATGTATTTTTGTTTCAGCTACCGTAGCAGGTACCCAAAATAACAAATTAATCCGTCCAGTTAATTCTCTTGTCTTAATACAAGGCGCTTTATCACTCTGGTCTTTCTGCTCAAATGTCCCTCATAGAAAAAATATTCCTGGTTACTTCCGCTCCATTATTAGCGATCGCAAAGTTACAGGGCCGATTGTTACTACCCAATCCGAGTATGATAAAGCTGTCAAAAATGCTTATCCTATGGCAGGAACACTAGGAATATTTGGGGGGCAAGATATAGACTTTGACCCTAATAGTGAGAAGACATATCCCGGTGTAGGTGGCATTGGTTGTTATGGAATTCAGGGTGATGGTTTGGAAATTATTGATAAGCCAAAAAAGATGCTTTCCCTGCAAGATTCTTACAACTTTGAACCAGGTAAAATTTACAACTTGGAAAGTAGTCAATATATTGTTGTTCCTCCTAGCCTATTAGACCTTTTCACGGGTGCTCACAACGCTATTGACAAACCTGAAGTAGCTCATGCTGTATGGTCGGCAGCGCTTGCTAGTTAATTAGATGGAGAATGGGGAATTGGAAATAAATTCTTCCCCATTCTCAATCACTAATTGCGAAGATTACAAGCGTTGTGACACGTATCAAATTGGAAATTTAGAACTTGCTCAGAAAGGAATCAAGAAGAATAATTTGTACCAAAGCATTAACCAAAACGGTGATAATCGCTTCTTCGTTACTTGCCCTCACTGTCAAGGAGAGTTTCAGGTGGAACCTCCGCCACCGGGGGAGTAGTTTGCTACCCCTCAGAGCGGTTGCTTGAAGAGGTAGCTAGAAGACGTACTGGATATTTAAAAACGTCCTTATGACTTCCAATACCCAGTTATTTGTTTTGACGAGAATACCAAGCAAAAGGATAAATTTAAAATGAGCATAGAACAGCTGACAAAAGAGCTATATTTCAATGGAATTGACGGTGCATCAGGAGATTATTTGTTGCCTCCATTGACACCTGAGCAGCTTTCTAAGATTGCTCAGGGCGAAGACTTTGATCCCATAGAAATCAGCGAACTCAAAAAAAAGGATCTGCATGTTAAAGGTTTAGAACCCGACTTTGCCCCGATAGAGGGAGTAGATCCTAAAGACCTCGCACAGACAGGTTGGGGAGTTATCTTCGCTTTTAATGCCGACCCAGCAATCAAAGAAGCGCTGAAGGAACTGTTAGAACATCGGCAAAAACAAGCCTCAAAAAATCACGAGAACTATTATAAGGAATACACTGGCCCTAAAGGTTATCGTCCAGGGGAGTCAAAAAATCAATTTTTGTCGCGTCATGGAGTTGGCCCGGGCCCTGCTGACCCAGATAAAATGCCTTATTATCTGTTAATTGTTGGCGATCCAGAAACCATTCCTTATCGTTTTCAGTACCAACTTGATGTGCAATATGCGGTAGGTCGGATTTACTTTGATACCCCCCAAGAATATGCTCAGTATGCTCGCAGTGTCGTACAGGCTGAAACTACTAATTTAAAACTGCCTCGCCGTGCTAGCTTTTTCGGGGTACGTACCAAGGGTGATGCAGCCACTGAACTTAGTGCTGATAACTTGATTCGACCCCTAGCTGATTGGATGCTTGATGAGCAGAAAGATAATAGTTGGACAGTACAAACTTTACTCGCAGAAGAAGCCACCAAGGCACGGTTAGGGAAACTGCTAGGAGGTGAAGAAACACCCGCTTTGCTGTTCACCGCTAGTCATGGTATGGGCTTTCCTAATGGGAATGAGCGACAACTACGCCATCAAGGCGCTTTACTTTGTCAGGACTGGCCCGGCAAAGATAAGTGGGGTAATAAAGCAATTCCCGAAGAATTTTACTTCTCTGCGGACGATGTTGGCGATGATGCTCGGTTACTAGGGCTAATTGCCTTTCACTTTGCTTGTTATGGTGCTGGGACACCTAAATTTGATGAGTTTGCCCATAGAAAAGGCTCCAATGAAAGGCCAGCGATCGCTCCTAACGCCTTTATTGCACCTCTACCCCGCAGACTCCTGACCCACCCCAACGGCGGTGCTTTGGCTGTCATCGGTCATGTAGAACGAGCTTGGGGTTGCTCTTTCGTTTGGGAAAAAACTGGTAAGCAATTGGCAGTTTTTCAAAGTACCTTAAAGCGATTGCTAGATGGTCATCCTGTGGGGTCAGCTGTTGAGTATTTCAACGAGCGCTACGCTGAACTTTCTTCTGATTTGAGTACGGAATTAGAAGAAATTAAATATGGTGCGATCGCCGATCCGATGAACTTATCTGGGATGTGGACGGCAAACAATGATGCTCGTAGTTATGCCATTATTGGCGACCCCGCAGTTAAATTAGTTGTGAGTGACAATCAGACAAGCGATCGCTCTGTTATCGCATCAGTGAATTTACCTGCTGCACATGCAACACCCCAAGTATCTGATACATCAGCAATTGGGCAAGCCCAGGCACACTTGACCCAAGCCCTAGAAAAGTTTGTCAACACAGTTGAGCAAGCTTCAGTTGACCGCACGGAGGAACTTCAGGCGGCGCTTTTAGCTGTAGTTACTCTAGTTGACACCTTGAAGAAACTAAATTAACTGCAAATCTGAGAAACCTGGCTTCTAGTAACTTTACTTAGAAGCCAGATTTTTTATATTCTTTTCCGAGCTACTCGCCCAAAAAAATTGCCTCACCTCAAACCTTTACGAAAGCTTGTGCCCCTATTTTTTTGAAAATACTATAAATACCTAACTGAATTTGCTGGAGTTATGGAAACGGCGACATGGTAGATGGTTGCGTGCTGTGGAGTATGAAGCGATCGGTGGAGTGAAGATGGCGATCGCTAAATACCATCGCATTTAAGTAAGTCGGGGGGAATAAATCCAACAATATTACGAAACGTAAATAGCCTTAAAACTCTTACCAATGACCAATGACAAAGGACAAATGACAGCCCTACTAGTTAACTTTAATTACGTTGACCTACTTAGACTGACTTATTTATCGAGATAAATTACACAAGCTGCGATCGCATTCAAAAAAACCATTCACAAGGAGCATTCGGGAATAACTCATGAACACGTTTGAGATTACTATCCAGCGCAAATCAGAAAATAACTGGCCAATTGTCGTAGAACACAGCCGATTTGGTGAACTTCTGCCATTACGCTCAGAAGGTACTCTCGAACTGACTGCTAAAAATTTTCAGCAGCTAACCAGTTTTCTCGGACAGCCCAAAGACTACGGTACATTACTAGGAAAAACCCTATTTCGAGATGATGTACGTGATGCCTTTGTTGGTGCTATGCGCGAAAGTGAAGAAGCACTGAGAATGTTGCTTTTTATTGAAGCATCAGATCCAGAATTAAGAACCTTACGTTGGGAAAAGCTGTGCGCCCCTATCGATGGTGAATGGGAGTTATTAACACTAAACCAGCGAGTGCCATTTTCTTTCTACATTCCGGCAATTACCGATCGCCGCTTTCCCCCCATTGGGCGGCGAGACTTACGGGCGCTAGTTTTAGTTGCTAGTCCCAGCGATTCCCAAAAGTATAAATTAGCCGAATTCGATGTTGAAACCAGTGTTAATAGTGTCAAGTCGGCACTAGGGGAAATACCTTGTGATATTTTGGCAACAATTCCTGGAGCCATTGGTTTACCTACGCTAGACGAATTGTGTACCCAACTGAGCGATCGCAACAAACAGTATACAATACTACACTTCGTCAGCCACGGACGGGTAATGGATAATGGTGAAACCGTTGTCTACTGGTCAAAAGCTGATAATACAGTAGACGCGATCGCCGCCACACAATTACTAGAGCGGTTGCGCCCATTACGTGGAGCCAGAGGGCTACCGCACTTTACCTTTCTTTGCACTTGCGAGAGCGCCAGTCCTGATGCAGAAGGATCGTTAGGAGGCTTAGGGCAAAGATTAGTGCGGGATTTGGGGATGCCTGCGGTGGTAGCAATGACCGATAAAGTCACCATCAAAACAGCCCAAACACTAATAGAGAACTTTTATAAACAACTCAGAGCATCGGGAGAGGTGGACTCTGCATTGCATGAAGCTACAGCCGCTTTAGCAAAGCGCGGCGATCTTACAGTTCCAGCATTGTTTAGCCGCTTAGGTGGGCGACCCTTATTTAGTGACCAACTCGATCGCGAACTAACCAACGCTGAAATCAAATATGGTTTACAACGTGTAGGAGAATTATTACCACAAAGAGCGCCAACACTGCAACTAAAATTCGAGATTCCTGCCCAGAAGCTAGGAAACACACTAGGGGCGGATGTTACAGCTTTGAGCAAACCAGCCCTCAAAGAACGATCACAGGCTTTAGAAGAGATTAACAACTTCTGTGAGGAAATATTTGACCTCAACTTCCATGCTTTGGCATTGGATCAGCAACCACCCACCTATGATTCTCGTTGTCCCTTCCGGGGCTTGTATCCTTTTGGGGTGGAAAACCGCGAATTTTTCTTCGGACGGGAAGAACTGATTGTCCAACTGCAACAAAAGCTGAGTGAACACAACTTTTTAGCTGTGCTAGGCGCTTCTGGTAGTGGTAAATCGTCGGTGGTGTTAGGTGGGTTAATACCGTTACTACAGGAAAGACAAGCCGATTTGCAGTTAGCATACATGACACCAAGTTCTCACCCGATAGAAAAACTGCAAACTAGTCTTTCCCCAGTGCAAGGCCAATCTTCAATACTCGTAATCGACCAATTTGAAGAACTGTTTACCCTCTGTACTAATCAAGCAGAGAGGGTAACTTTCATCGAGAAATTGTTAAGCCTGATTCCATATCAAAAAGTTGTCATTACCATGCGGGCAGATTTTTGGGGTGAGTGTGCAACCTACCGCAATCTCAAAGATTTGATGGAAGCTAGGCAAAAACTAATTGGGCCGATGGATGCAGCAGAATTGCGGAAAGCAATGGAAATGCAAGCTGCCCAAGTAGGATTACGCTTTGAACCAGGGTTAAGCAACTCGATTCTGGATGATGTCCAAGGTGAGCCAGGAGCAATGCCACTGCTGCAACATGCATTGTTGGAGATGTGGAAGCGGCGACATGGTAGATGGTTGCGCTGTGTGGAGTATGAAGCGATCGGTGGTGTGAATATGGCGATCGCTCAAACTGCCGATGATGTTTACAATAGTCTGTCACCCTCAGAACAAGACCAAGTTAAGAATATCTTCATCCGCTTAACCCGCTTGGATGAAAGCGCCCTCGAAGGAGAAAAACGCCGAGATACAAGACGGCGAGTTTGGCTAGATGAACTAGTACCATTCGGTGGTGATTTGGCAAGTACCAAACAGTTGGTGCAGCAGTTGGCTGGTGAAGGAGCGCGATTGGTAGTTACAAGTGTAGACGAATCTACAAATCGTCAAGAGGTGGAAGTAGCCCATGAAGCCTTAATCCGCTACTGGCCGCGATTGCTCAAGTGGTTAGATGATAACCGGATTAACTTACAACTACGGGAAACTATCCGTCAAGCAGCTTTGGAGTGGGAAAAGCAGCAAAAAGACGAAAACTATTTGGCGCATCGGGGGGGAAGGTTAGAAGATGCTCAGGTGTTAGCAAAACACACTAGTTTTCTCAACCAGCGAGAAGCTGATTATGTTAAGGCTTGCGTGGAATTACGCCAGCGCCAGCAAAAAGAAAAAGAAGCGCGTCGCCGTCGAGAAATTAGGATAGCTTGGGG
Source organism: Nostoc mirabile CHAB5784 (assembly GCF_020829645.1). Classification (GTDB taxonomy): domain Bacteria; phylum Cyanobacteriota; class Cyanobacteriia; order Cyanobacteriales; family Nostocaceae; genus Nostoc; species Nostoc mirabile. Next base: position 47,733 of record NZ_JAIVFS010000059.1, read on the forward strand.
AACAGCTGGGGGAGCAGTTGTAGCCTTAATTGTGACTGCTTATTTTTGGTCAGAGGCTTTAGATCAAAAAAAACAAGCACAAAAAACTAGAGCTGAAGCACTAGGTTACTATTCCTCCTCGCTCTTTAATGAGCATGAAGAATTAGACGCACTCATTGAAGGGATTAAAGCAGGGAATATCTTGAAACAACAAAAAATACCCCAGCCCCTAGTTACAACAGCATTGTACAAAGCAGTCTCTGGAGTCAGAGAGCGTAATAGTTTGACTATTCATCAGCAACAAGTTACAAGCATTGTCTTTAGCCCAGACGATAAAACTATTGCCTCTGCTAGTTGGGATAAAACTGTCAAGCTCTGGAGTTTAGATGGTAAACTCCTGCACACTCTTACACATGAAAAAGTAGTCAACAATGTTGTGTTTAGCCCAGACGGTAAAACTATTGCCTCTGCTAGTGATGATAAAACTGTCAAGCTCTGGAGTTTAGATGGTAAACTCCTGCACACTCTTACACATGAAAAAGTAGTCAACAATGTTGTGTTTAGCCCAGACGGTAAAACTATTGCCTCTGCTAGTGATGATAAAAC
>NZ_JAIVFS010000059.1:48414-51108 GCF_020829645.1 Nostoc mirabile CHAB5784
AACTGTCAAGCTCTGGAGTTTAGATGGTAAACTCCTGCACACTCTTACACATGAAAAAGTAGTCAACAATGTTGTGTTTAGCCCAGACGGTAAAACTATTGCCTCTGCTAGTGACGATAAAACTGTCAAGCTCTGGAGTTTAGATGGTAAACTCCTGCACACTATTCAGCATCAGGATAGGGTTAATAAAGTAATCTTCAGCCCAGACGGCAAAACTATTGCCTCTGCTAGTGACGATAATACAGTTAAACTCTCGAATTTAAAGGGTGAACCCCTACATACTCTCAACCATGATCATCAGGTCAATAACGTCACCTTTAGCCGAGATGGCAAAACCCTTGCTTCTGGTAGTTGGGATAAAACCGTCAAACTCTGGGATTTAAATGGCAAGCTCCTGCATACCTTCCGGCATGAAGATGGGGTTGAAAGCGTCATTTTTAGCACAAATGGCAAAATTCTAATCTCTGTTAGTAATGACAGAACCATGAAAATCTGGGATTTAGAACCCAAAAAACTAAATATCCTTCAGCATAAGGATGATGTTGAAAGCGTCGTTTTTAGCCCGACTGACAAAACCCTAGTCTCTGCTAGTGGTAATACATTCAAACTTTGGGATTTAAATGGCAAGCTTCTACGTAGCTTCTCACATCAGGATAGGGTTAATAGCGTCGTTTTTAGCCCCAATGGTAAAACCCTAGCCTCTGCTAGTGACGATAATACAGTTAAACTTTGGGATTTAGATGGCAAGCTCCGACATAGCTTTGCACATGATAATAGGGTCAATAGTGTGGTTTTTACCTCCAACGGCAAAACCCTGATCTCTGTTAGTGAAGATAATACAGTCAAAATTTGGAACTTAAATGGTAAACTCCTGAACACTGTCCAGTATCACAATAAGGAGCAGGATATACTTGTATCTCTTGCTCTCAGCCCAGATGGCAAAACCCTGGCCTCTGGTAGTTACGATGGCACAGTCAAAATTTGGAACTTAAATGGCAAACTCCTGCACACTGTCCAGTATGAGGATAAGCATCAGGATATCGTCATAAGCCTTGTTTTCAGCCCAGACGGTAAAACTTTAGCCTCTGCTAGTAAGGATAAAACCGTCAAAATTTGGGATTTAAATGGCAAACTCCTACGCACCTTTAAGCATCACGAAGCAGTTTTAAGCATTGTCTTTAACCCCATCGACAAAACTCTAGCCTCTAGTAGTTGGGACAAAACCATCCAAACTTGGGATTTAAATGGCAAACTCCTGCACACCCTCGAAAATCAAGATGTAGTCACGAGCCTTGCTTTTAACCGGGACGGCAAAACTCTTGCCTATGCTAGTAATAACACTGTGATTATCTCGAATTTGGACGATCTCGTGCTAGATCCGCTTCTCGTTCGTGGCTGTGATTGGGTACGAGGCTATCTGAAAAATAGCCAGGAGGTAGATGATGATGATAAGCATTTGTGTGACGGTATAAGCACTGTTCAATAGTCATTAGTCATTAGTCATTAGTTCAAGAGATACCGTAACCAGAAATAAAAAAGTACAGAGCAAGTAAATTTATTTATGAGGTTCAAAATTTTTGACTTTTGACTTTTGATTTTTGACTTCCCCGTTCGCGCAGCGTCCCGTAGGGAAGGGGCTGACCACTCTTTTACGTGGTTTGAATTAGTCAGATATGATTAGTTTTTTCGCCCACAATAAGCGAGGTATGTAACAAAAATTATTTATCAAATAAGATTGCTATAGCACTCCTAAATCATTGGTGAGAATTTCGAGCAAAAAATTAAAGATGCCGAAAGTAGTCAAGAGTTAGAAAATATTGCTTTAACTCTGGCATCAATTACTCAAGAAATTACCGACGATATTGTTGCTGCTAATCCGTCTAGTGATGTTTAATTTGGACTTGAATAAATATCTGATTTTGAGGAACAGATTAGGGCTATTGATGAGCAATTTGAATCGCATCATTTTCATGAAGATGCAGGAGATGTAGATTTTTCAGCGTTATCTAATGTAGAAGAGTCAATCACAGACTTGTTAAGTTCTGCGTTCAAGAAAATCATTAATTCTGATGCAAAATTGTTGGAATTAGAAAACACTCAACCCTTGTCTACAGAAGTAGATTTTTCTGTAGAGGCATCTGCAAATAAGCCAAGTTTTGAAGATTATAATAAATTATTTAGAAAAATCCCTCTTCCAGTAATTAGCTCTAGGTTTCAAGAGGATTTGGTTTTTGCCTATATGCAGGTTGCTGGGCCAAATCCACTGATGCTTCAAAAGGTATCAGAACAGGAAGAACCTCTACAAATTACCAACGAACAATACCAGCAAATAGTTGGTACGTCGGACTCCCTTGAAGCTGCTAAGAGAGAAGGTCGGCTTTATAGAACCCATTTGGGATCTATCCATTTGCTAACCGCTTGAGTATCAGTCGAATGAAACACAGATTGAGTTTTGCTGTCGCATGACTTAAGGTACGCTCAAAGTTTTTGACTAATAATTATATCCGGAAAGTGACAGAAGCTGTTCATGAGCGATCGCCCATTATGGCTGAAAGAAACCATTCTGTTTTCTTAGGAGCAGCCCCACTGGCGGCGATCGCCACCCGCTATGAATGGAAGAAACTATTTTGACGCGACTAATCAGCAGGTATATTAATAATTATCCTGACAGTTAAAACCGAACCCACAATAGTG
>NZ_JAIVFS010000005.1 GCF_020829645.1 Nostoc mirabile CHAB5784
ATCTGGAGCAGATATACTACAGAATTGTTAAAGGTCGCGGATGCTTTGAGGCTGACAAGATAATATTTTTAATCTCTAATTCCATTTGATTTGCGTTCTCTCATATCGCTTTTAGTCTAAACTCCAGGGTCTAACCCAAATCAAAAAAGGTAAAAAGCAGCATTTACCAGTATCACTATCTCAAGATAATTATCAAACACCTAAAATATTAAAGAAAAAACTGCTGATAATTATGCTTATTACCGTGGTTGCCATCGGAATATATTTATTAGCAAAAATTCCAGAATTGAAAGGAAAAGCACCAACTTCTATAGCTTCTAGAGTTACGTTGCCAACTCCATTTGCAATAACACTCACACCTCAACCTAATACATTCCGAGAGGCTGTTAATCAAGCAATGAGTGCTGCCAAAATAACCCAACTAGCAAAATCTCCAGATGAGTGGAAAACAGTTGTAAGTCAGTGGGAAGCTGCGATGGCACTTATGAAAGCCGTGCCATCTTCTAGCCCCAATTATGTAGTAGCTCAACAAAAAATCAGAGAATATCAGAGAAATCTAAACTACGCAAAGAAAAATGCCGTCGGTGGCAAGTAATGCGATCGCACCTCAAAGCTAAACTATAAAAAGCAGTGCGTAGCTTGCCGCCGTAGGCATCGCTCAACTATCTGTATCAAAATTAAACCCTATGAAGACCAAAATATTAACTGCCATTATTCACAAGGAAGAAGATATGTATGTTGCTGAATGTCCTGAAGTCGGCACAGTTGACCAAGGTGAAACAATTGAAGAAGCTCTTGCTAATCTTAAAGAAGCTACAAAGCTATACCTAGAAGAATGTCCTTTGCTCGACACTGATACTAGTCCCAGGTTTGTAACTAGCATAGAGGTCAGCTATGCCTAGATTGCCAAGAATATCAGGCAATGAGGCAGTTCGTGCATTAGAGCGCTTAGGATTTATTCAAACTAGACAAACTGGTAGTCATGTTGTACTTAAAAAACCGACTTCAGAAGGAGAAATTGTTTGTGTTGTACCACTTCACCGCGAGTTAAAAGTTGGCACACTCAGTGGTGTTCTTAAGCAAGCAAAGGTTCCACCAGAAGAGTTTATAGAAAATTTGTGAGCGCGTAGGCGTAGCCCGTCGTTTGCGTAGTGACAAATCTAACAGGTCTTAATTTAGCTTAAAGTACAAGCTAGATGCGATTAATGTATCTACCGAGTTGCTATCAAGTGGCCGAGAGAAAATATATTCTTGTGCGTGCTTGCATTTTTTAATTTGAAGCTGTGTTAATTGTTCTATTGTTTCTATACCCTCCGCTATTACATCTATGTTAAGACTTTGTGCTAGGGAAATAATCGCTTGAACAATTTCCAAGTTTTCTCCATTAGCACCAATGTTGATAACAAATGAACGATCAATCTTCAATGCACTAAAGGGAAAATGGTGCAGGTAACTCAAGGATGAATAACCTGTGCCAAAATCATCTAGATGTAACTGAATATCCATCTGTTGTAATTCCAAAAGCATAGTAGTAGCTGAGTCAGAGTTTTCCATCAGTACGGTTTCAGTAATCTCCAACTTTAAACTGCTGCTTTCTAGACCAGAATCTAGCAGAATTTGGCGAATTTCCTCAATCAAATTGGGGTGGGAAAACTGTTTACTAGAAATATTGACGCTGATGGTTAAGGTTGGGTTAAGTAAGTCGGCGCAAATAAAGCTAACTGGTGAAGGCTGTCATTTGTCATTTGTCCTTTGTCATTGGTAAGGGTTTCAGGTGTATTTACTTTTCGTAATATAGTTTTGTTTTTTTCCACCGACTTATTTAGTAGGAAATTTCAATTGCCAAGCCCGCATCTGATGACAAGCTTCGCGTAACACCCAATAACCAATCGGCACAATCAGCCCAGTTTCTTCTGCTAAGGGAATAAACTTTTCTGGAGAAACAAATCCATGTTCAGAATGTTGCCAGCACACAAGAGCCTCGAAGCCAATAATCTGATAAGTTTCTAACGAGACAATTGGCTGATAGTAAACCTGAAATTCCTGGCGTTCAATTGCCCGTCGTAGATCAATTTCTAACTGTAATAACTGGGCAGCTTGACTGTACATACTAAAATCAAATATTTCATAGCGTGCTTTTCCTAATGCTTTCGCACGGTACATTGCAATGTCAGCGTCACGGATAAGTTCTTCTGGTAGATTATAAGTAGTTGTGCTAAAAGCAATCCCAATACTTACAGTAGTAATTACTTCGTATCCACTGAGATTGAAAGCTCTTGTCAAAGCTACATTGATTCTGTTAACTACATTTATTACATCATTTAATTCTTTGATATCATCTAATAGGATTGTGAACTCATCTCCTCCTAAGCGGGCAACTGTATCTCCTGCACGGAGACACCTTTCTAATCTGCGTGCCAGGGCCATTAGCAATTGATCCCCAATCATGTGACCAAGACTATCGTTGATAACTTTAAAGCGATCCACATCTAGGAACAGGACAGCAAATCTGTAGTCTGAATGACGCTTTGTTAGCACCAGCGCCCGTTCCAACCTTTCGACAAATAAAGCACGGTTTGGCAGCCCAGTTAGTGAATCGTGAAAAACATCATGAATTAATTGCGCTTCGGTTTGTTTTTGCTCCGTAATATTCAACACCGTACCAATGAAGCGGAGCGGTTTTCCAGTTGTATCAAAGTAGGCTTGCCCTTTCGCCCTCAGCCAGCGTTCAACCTTATCCTGAATGCCGAGCGTCCGATACTCAGTGTCACAAGAACCACCCGACGCTGGGTTAAACGCCTCTTGAATAATTTCCTGAAGACGATCGCAATCATGGGGATGTAAGCCTTCAAAAAACGCTTCTATACTACTCTCGGCATCGGGCGGTAGCCCAAACATGGCTTTGCAGCCAGTATCCCATTTCAATTCTCCTGTAACCAGATTCCAATCCCAGGTTCCTAATTGGGCAGAGGCGATCGCCATCCGCAAACGGTCTTCATTCTCCCGCAGGGCTGTTGTAGGGCGGCTTCGGCCTCTTTCTGCTGGGTCATGTCACGGGCAACGCAGTATATCACTCCCCGGACAATCTGCGGTGATGCTGTCCATCCCAGCCATCGGTAGCAGCCATCTTTCGTCCGGTAACGATTCTCGAAATTGAGCGTCGGTATCCCGGTTTTCACCTTTTCCATTTCTGCTAACGTGGCAAAGTGGTCGTCTGGATGCACGAAGTCTAAAAAAGGACTGGCTAATAATTCTGCTTCTGAGTAGCCAAGGGTTTGGGTAAATACAGGGTTGATCCGCTTAAAGTAGCCATCCAGACCAATGACCGACAGCAGATCGAGCGATCGCTCAAAGAAAAAGGCTTCTTCGGATAAAACCAATCCATTCACGGGTGAGGCAACAGGATCTTTAAAGGTCATAAGAGAATTACAAAGCAAATAAAGCGGAATTATCGCAAAGCAGACGAGATAAGTTGGGGTGAATTAATACTCAAGCGCTAACACAACTTAAGAATTTGCACATCAGCATAGAACCAGAATTTTTCCATCCGCAGTTAACAAAGGATAATCATAAAATCTGGCTGTAGCAACAATCAGTTGGTCAAATGGGTCGTTATGGAAGCCTCTTAATTGAGTTGAATCAATTACTATTGGCAAAAACAAATTTAATAGTTGTACACCATAATAAGATATTGCAACTTCTAGCCATTTATCAACAGCCAAAGGTAGAGTTATTCTCTTTTTATATTTTGGCTACTTTCCGGCAAGAAAGAATGCTGACTTCTTTTATCTTACTCAATCAACAAAATGTCCAGATGAGTAAAATAGAGTTGTGAGTCAGTGATCAGCTGCGATCGCACTTATGAAAACCGTTCCATGTTTTAGCCAAAATTATGTAGTAGCTCAACAAAAAATCAAAGAATATCACAGAAATTTTAACTATGCTGAGAAAAATTACATTGGTAATAAGTCAAGCAATAGCGCCTCAAAGCTAAACTAGAAAAAGGAATGCGTAGCTTGCCGCCGTAGACATCACTCTTGTTTTCACCTATCCTGATGAAATGCAATATTCCGATACTAATGAGGATAAATTATCATGCTTCTTAATGGACTCAGACAAAACGCGATCGTCAAACCTGGTGGTGTAATAGAAATCTGTTCTCCAGAACTTCCACCAGGTGCAACTGTCGAGGTGATAGTACTTCTGGAGTCACCCCCAAAGCATTCTGAAAAGCCTCTAATTAGCTTTATCGGCTCTGCTAAAGGCAGTTTTGCCACACCGGAAGAAGTGGATAAGTTTATTCGCCAAGAACGAGATGCATGGGAATTCTAGATGCTATTCAAGGCACAAAGGTATACCTCGATACCAATATCTGGATCTATGCTTTAGAAGGACATCCAGCATTTGTCCAAGATTTAACTCAGTTATTCCAAAGTATTGATCAAGGTAACTTGAGTGTAGTAACTAGTGAATTATCACTTGCTGAAGTATTGATAAAACCTTGACAAAATCAGGACTTAGCTCAACAGACAACTTACAAACAACTGATTATCAATTCACAGAATTTAACAGTGATTCCTGTCAGTCCTCAGGTTTTAATTGAAGCTGCTCAACTCCGTGCCAGTATTAACATCAAATTACCAGATGCTATCCATGCAGCAACAGCACTATTGACTCAATGCTCTACTTTTTTAACCAATGATCAACGCTTTAAAAGTGTTCCTGAACTATCAGTAATTTTGCTTTCTGAGATTAATTCCCCCTAGTTAAAATTTATAATAAAAGTAATTTCGCCCCCAAAGCCAATCATGACAGAAGGAAAGACGCGGCGTAATTTCCTAATAACCAGCATTGCTGTAACTGGAGGTATTGTGGCAACTAATGCTTTTGGGCAAAAAACTACCAACACCGCAACACCGCCAGCAACTATGCCAGAACGGGTGTTAGGACGCACGGAAGTAAAACTCCCTATCTTCGGGTTAGGAGGAGCAGGACAAACGCCACTATCCTGGGAAGGAAAAGAGGGTGATGCTACAGCAATAATTCAAAGAGCGCTGGAACTTGGCATTCGCTACTTTGATACAGCAGCTAGTTATGGGCCGAGTGAAGATTATTTAGGTAAAGTGCTACCACCCCATCGCTCAAAGGTGTTTCTAGCAAGCAAGACTGATCAAAGAGATCGGGATGGTGCATGGCGAGAATTGGAGCGATCGCTTAAACGTCTCAATACAGATTATCTCGATTTGTGGCAGTTGCATCACGTTTCTTTTTCTGAAGAACTCGACACTATCTTTAGTCCATCAGGCGCAATTAAAGCTTTAGAAGAAGCCATACAACAAAAATTAGTGCGCTTCGCAGGTATTACCGGACATCACGACCCTCAAGTGATTGCCGAAGGCTTGCGTCGCTATCCTTTCCACACTACACTGATTCCTGTGAATGCCGCCGACAAACACCACCCACGTCCATTTATTCCAGTGGTTCTACCAGTTGCTCAAGAAAAAAATGTCGGTGTGATTGCGATGAAAGTCCCGGCTTATGGTCGGCTGTTTAAATCAGGTGGGTTGACAGGTATGGAGCAAGCTTTAGGTTACACAATGTCTCAGCCTGGAGTTCATTGTTGTGTAATTGTCTCTGCGGCAATTACACAATTAGAGAATAATGTCAAGATAGCGCGGGCTTTTGTGCCTCTTAAAAAGGAAGAATTAACAGCGATCGCACTGGCCGCTGCTAATATCTGGGAAGATAGTACATTCTTCCGTGCTTGGACTTAGTACAGTCCGCCATAAAAAATGCCAAAATCAAGCCGCAAACTATCAAACTAAGCCAAATTGTATGGTGGGCATTGCCCAGTTTCATGTTAAATAGTTGGATCGCTGTGACGTACCTACACTACAGCCGTACAGGTAAGTGTAGGCTTCTCAAAGACTCCTCGTTGAGGACATAATTTGAGCTTTAAGATCGTGCGTCCCACGATTCTTTATAATTATACTTGCGTTCAAATCTCTACACAAACTTACTTTGCAGCCACTTATTTTGTTGCTAGTTGCGGCGGTGTGACTGTATCTACTTTAAGAAAATATATTGAAGCGCAAGAAACACCTACAGGCTAGAGGAAAGTTCGTTTCCTCCATGTCTTCCTCCCAAGAATCGCATTGGTCAGAGGACTGTCGTCAACTCACTCGCATTCACTCGCGGTGCGCTGTAGACGGGTTTCCCGTCGCAGGCGACTGGCATCCCCACGCTCCTAAAAGTGAGACGTGGGACTTCTGCTGTTAAAGTTAAATCAGCATCCCTTTTACGGTATGGTTTTACTCGCTATCATGTAGATACAATTGTATCCCACCTTCCGCACAACAGGCTCTTGCCTGCGTCAGAGTGTGCCAAATGCTCTCAAATGGATAGCAGCCTATCCATGTATTTAGCAACCAAAACACCAAGACCGTCTTTATCCTTGCTGGTGTGACTGAGAGCCTAGAGATTCTAATTTTTTCCGATGGTCAATGGGGGTTTAACGATGACGAAGCCCGACTTTAGCAAAATGTCCCGTCAAGAACTTAGAGAATATATTTTAGCTCATCGTGAAGATGATGAAGCGATTGAGGCATTAATCAAACGGGGAAATCCTAATAGTCCGACATATCCATTTCCTCAGACTAACGAGGATTTGAGGGAAATGGAAGAGATACTCAAGAAAAAACTGGGTACTAGTGGAGAGGCTGTCTAACTATTTGAAAGGTTCAACGATGGGTTGAGATAGTAAAATCTTGCAGATGTTACATTTGCCAGTCTCGCTGATAATATTGTGCCGCTTGCGACATATTAAATTGTAATAGCTTTTCCTCTCCCAACTTATATCGGAAACTCGGCTTAAAAGGCGAAATATTCAAATTGCGAATAATTTCCGCCGCCACAGCCTTTGCTAGTAAGGGTGGTACAGAGTTACCAACTTGCCGAAATCCGTGCCATTTAGTTACATGAAATCTAAACCAATCTGGATAAGAATGCAATCTCGCCGCTTCCCTGACTGTGATACAGCGCGGCGTAATTGGGTGAATTGGTCTAGGAGATGTGAAAGAACCCCTATACTTGTCTGTTCCGGCTCTTAAAGTATTACAGACGCCAGCAGGATGCAGCTTATAAAAACGACTAATTTTTTCTCTCTCGCCTTGTTGAGTCTCCTGAAAACGTTTAATAGTTTCCGCAGAATGTTTTGTTCTTAAACTTGAAGAAAGTATTCGCAAATCATATTCTCGTTTGTAAGAATAATCATCGTCTAGGCATTTTATTCCCCGAAGTACAAGAGCATAGTTACTAGGCTTTCCGTATTCTGCTATCACCCAATTTCTTATTAGTAACTCAGGATATTTTTCTATTTCAGGTAAATCTCCAATTGCATCCCATACTGTAGGACTCAATGGAATATTAGATGTTTTTTTAGAAGTTAAATTATTTGGTAACGCCTGTTTAGTAATCGGCTGAGGATATTTTGGTAACTCTACATCTTCCCTTGCGCCTATGAGAAATAATCTCTCACGGGACTGTGGTACTCCGTAATTTGCAGCATTAAGAATTTGATAATTTTCTTCTACTTTATAGCCGTAAATTTTAAACTCGCTAATTAAGGCTTGGAGGATTTCTTTATGTTCGCCAACTGTGATCCCCCGAACATTTTCCATCACAAAGAATTTCGGTTTTAGCTCAAAAACCAGCCGATGAAAGTGAAACACCAAAGAGTTTCGGGGATCATCAACAGCCCGTTTACCAATTAGGGAAAATCCTTGACATGGTGAGCCACAAATTACCACATCAATTTCGCGATCGCCAATCTCAGACCGATTCCTAATTTCTTCCCCGCTTGTATCCACAACACTTTTACATAACACTGAGCAAAAAGGGAAGTTAAACTCATGTGTTGCACAGTGGATCGGGTCAATTTCCACAGACGCCAGCACATCAAAGCCAGCTTGTTCAAAGCCAAGAGTCATACCCCCCGCACCGGCGAATAAGTCAACTGCGATCGCTCTTTGTTTTTTCATCTCATAAGCCATGACACCCCAACATAATTCGTAATTTATAATTCGTAATTCGTAATTACCCTATGGATAAATGCGGCTTCTGGCAAAAGAGATGGTTCGCACTTAATTTTACTCATAAATCAATTAATTTTCTACCTTAAATTACGAATTACGAATTACGAATTACGAATTATTTGGTCGCATTTGCAAAATTTCTTGAGCAACGCGTTCGCACACTCCAATTTCTCCTAAACTTTGCCGCATTTCTTCATAATCTGCCAAAGTTTGCTCTCTGCGACTGGGATTGAGTAGCAGTTCCATCGCTGCTTGGATAATATTCTCTGGTGTGGCTTGCTCTTGTAAAAATTCTGGCACAATCGGCTTCATCACTACTAAATTAGCTGGTGATGCAAAGGTTATAGAACCTTTAAGGATGTTACGAGCGATCCAAGCAGTCAGGGAACTTAAACGGTAAACTACAACTTGCGGCACATTTAACAGAGCAAGTTCCAGGTTGACAGTACCAGATTTACTAATGGCTAAATCAGCAGCAGCAAAAACTTCTATTTGTTGACCTGATATAATTGTCGCCCGTAAACCGTAACGCTCAATAGCCTGCTCAATTGGCTGTCTATAGACTTCCAGCGATAGGGGTATCCAGAAATGAACTTCAGGTAATTTCGCTTGAATAGTTTGGGCGGCTTGAAAAATTACTGGTAAAAGATATTTTAGTTCTTGGCGGCGAGAAGCGGGGAGAAGTGCGATCGCAATTTGTTCTGGTGCAATTCCCAGTGTTGCACGAGCTGCTTGGCGACTGGGAGCGTCTTGCATTCGGTCAACCAAAGGATGCCCTACCCAAGTAACTTTTGCCCCTTTCTCCCGAAAGTAACGGGCTTCTTGTGGGAAGATTGCCAACAGCTTATCTGTAAAATTAACAATCCGCTTGGTTCTACGCAAACTTAATGACCAAGCCCACTCTTGGGGAGCAATGTAATACACTACAGGCACATCTGGTAACTGCTGTTTCATATAAGTCCCAATTTCCAGATTAGGAGTCATATAATCGATCAGCACCACTAAATCCGGTGGATTTTGCTTTAAGAAAGCGATCGCCTGACGTTGCACCTGGAGGGTCGGTAAAAGATAAGGCAACCCTTCTAGAATACCCATTGAGCCAATACTACTAGTATTTCCCAACAGAATTGCCCCAGCCTCCACCATTTTTTCGCCACCCAGTGCTACAATCTCTAATTCCAACCCAATCGCCACAGCTTGACGCTTCAGCGCTGTAATTAGCAGCGACCCTTGTAAATCGCCAGATACTTCGCCAGTGCTGATAAATATCCGCATTTGATAATTAAAGTTAGGAGTTAGGAGTTAGGAGAGACGCGATTAATCGCGTCTGTACGTTAGGAGTGAGGAGTTAAAAATTTGAGTCATCAACTCATAACTCCTAACTCCTAACTTATAATTCACGATTCATCACTCACGCCTTTTTTCCCCCTACCGGGAATCAAACCACGCCTTCCTGGCATCTGAGAAAGTAGCAGAAAACGTCGCAGATGCTGCAACTGTTCGCTATCCCCTAACAATTCCAACTGTTCTAAAGCATCCTTAAAGGGCAAATCAGAGCGGTAGAGAATGCGGAAGGCTTTTTTGAGCATTTGCAAATCTGTTGAGTCCATACCAGACCGTTTAAGTCCGACAAGGTTGAGGGTTCGTACCCGCGCCGGATTTCCCTCCACTAGCATATATGGGGCCACATCCCGGTCAATCCGAGCCATGCCTCCCACCATTGCTTGTCTACCAATATGTACAAATTGATGGACACCTAAAACCCCACTCAGCCTAGCGCGTGACTCTATATGGACATGACCTGCCAACGCCACAGAGTTAGCAATCACTACCTGGTCTTCAATCAGGCAGTTATGAGCCACATGGACATAAGCCATCAGTAGATTACCATCGCCAATCACCGTTGCTTCACCAGCACCAGTAGCGCGGTTAATGGTAACGTACTCACGAATTAAGTTGTTATCACCAATTTTGACCCAGGTTGGTTCTCCCACGAACTTGAGATCCTGGGGTTCCATACCGATGGCTGCACCTGTAAAAATCTGATTTTGCGCCCCAATTTCACAAGGCCCCTCTAGCACAGCATGAGCGCCGATTATTGTTTCAGGGCCCACTTTGACATGCTCTCCAATCACAGCATAGGCACCGACTTGCACTGTATGGTGGAGTTCCGATTTCGGATGAATTACAGCAGTTGGATGAATTAGCGTTTTCAAGGGTGAATCTCCAGAACTGTCTTGATAAGCCAGCGCCGGGTGGGGTTTTTAAAGCAGTGCGTTACCCTGGTTAAGAGAGTTATACTGACTGCCGTCCCATTGAGGCGACTGGCATTGTTGAGCGTTAAGTATTTCAGTGAACGAAAGTGTCGGGCAAAGCAAGTTAAGTGTGTTCGTGAGTGCGTCTCGTAAAGAGGGCGTCGAAAATCAATAAATTATTCAGATGCTGTGGTGGATTTTTTTAACTGCGATCCTTTTTCAGGATTCAGTAAGGGCATTTCACGGCTATGCCAATACCACGAAAGCAAACTTTTAGTTAACTAGAGAAAACATTAATTCCCCTTCACAAGCAAGTTGACCGTCAACTTCGGCACGACCTTGCATCTTACCGAAACGACGTTGTTTTACCCATAACAGTTCCACCGTCATTACTAGTTGATCCCCCGGTACAACTTGGCGGCGAAAGCGGACTTTATCAATACCAGCGAAGACGAACAGTCCGCCTTCTACCGAAGACATTTGAGTGAGAACAATGCCCCCAACTTGTGCCATTGCTTCGACAATTAGCACCCCTGGCATCAGTGGACGTCCTGGGAAATGTCCTGGAAAATGGGGTTCGTTGATAGTGACATTTTTAACTCCAACAGCTTTTTTACCTGGAACGTAGTCAATTATTTTGTCTACAAGTAAAAATGGGTAGCGGTGGGGTAGCAATTTCTGAATTTCTTCAGATGTAAAGCTTGTTTTAATCTCAGATATGATTGTAGTCTCATTTATAGCTTCTGATTCAGTAGATGTAGGTGTAGTCGTATCGATGGTATTCACTTCAGTGAGGATTGACATTGGCCGTGTGGTTAATTTTTTATCTGAAAGTTGAGTAGGCAGGCGTATATCGAAAGCTTTAAATTATCCTGGATTGTAAACTTTAGATCAAATCTAAAATCTAAAATTGTTCGACTGAGGGAAGCCGAAGTCCAAAATCTAAAATTCTCTCAGCCAGTTGAATGTGTAAATTGTGGCTGGCTTTATACGCTAAGAAATGAGCAATAGGAAAAGTTCCTAGTAAACTTAAATCTCCTACTAAATCCAAGATTTTATGACGAACTGGCTCATTTGCAAATCTTAATGGTGGATTTAGCCAGCCTTCTGGCCCACAAACGAGTGCATTATCCAAACTGCCACCTTTAATTAACCCTGTTTTTTGTAAGTGTTCAATTTGATGCAGTAACCCAAAAGTCCGGGCGGGAGCAATTTGTGCAGCAAAGCTAGCAGAAGCTTTTTCTAGTTCAGTGGTTAGTGACCAACTGTGCCATTGATTACCAATGACGGGCAGGTCAAAATCAATACCGTAACTAAAGCGGGTTTCTGGTGCTGGGAGGGCACATACAAAGGCATCGCCTTGATAGACCCATATTGGTTCTGTAATAGCCTTGGGAACTTGGTTGTTAACGGGTTGTGATACTAAGCCAACTTGGGCAATGTTGGCTGTCCATAGACTTGCTGAACCATCTAAAAGTGGAACTTCTGGGCCATCAATTTCAATCCGGGCATTATCCACACCCATACCCGAAAGCGCAGCCAACAAATGTTCTACCGTGCGGACATATACCTCACCTTTGCCCAACTGAGTTGAGAGAACAGTGTGACTAACTGCCGCAACTTGGGCTGGAATGATCGGCAAATCCGGTAAATCTACCCGCACAAAGTAGCGTCCACTTCCCGCCTCTGCTGGTAGTATCCGCACCTGGGTACTCACACCGCTATGCAATCCCACCCCTATTTGGGTGATTTCCCCAGCTAGAGTGTGCTGTTGCATAGCCGAAAAGTCAGTATATTTCCTTTAGTATTGTTCATCGTCTGTTTTGGTAAAATCCCTGATATTCCCCTGAAAATGTCATTAATCCCTTTATCGGAACAGTATTGAGGTAAATGTCAAAATTAGCAAGCTAATTAGGAAAAGAGAGTTGTCATTAGTCCTTTGTCCCTTGTTATTTACCAATGACCAATGACTAATGACTAATGACTAATGACAAGTTAAAACCTTTCGCCAATACCGAAATTAATTCGGCTATCACCATCATCGTTGATACCGTAGTCAATCCGAATTGGCCCCAGTGGAGACTGGACGCGAACGCCGAGACCATAACCGTAGCCACTACCATTTTTGTTCAAAACTTCAGCCGCTCTAGTACTAGTTCCCAGATCACTGCCGAGATCAAAAAATAGTGCGCCGCTGACTACTGAAAAAACTGGAAACCGATACTCTACTGATGCTTGCACATAAGAGCGTCCACTAGCTAATGCTCCTTCTTCATAACCCCGAACGGAGTTGCTGCCACCAATGGTAAAGGCTTCGTAGGGAGGCAAGTCACCAAGGATAGTTCCTGCTTGCAGGTTAAATGCTAAGGTTTGTGCGCCTTTGGAGAGGCTAATCAGCTTGATGGGTAAATATTGGCTGTAGCTTCCCCGCAATCTGGTGAGTAAGATGTTGCCTAGCCCGATGGGAACCGACTGATCGACCCCGAAGCGGAGATAAGAACCGCTAGTGGGTTGCAATGGGTTATTACGGAGATCGCGCTGTAGACCCACTTGGAACAACAACAAATCGTCTTGACCTGTGTTTGATTCAGTCAGGTCAATTGTTCTGTTTGGGTCAGGTAGATTATTATCGTCGATTACTGCCCCTTGTTTTCTGAGATTGCCATCAGCATCACGGGCAGAAACTCGTTGATACTGTAAACCTGCTGAGGCAGTCCAGACGGAACTTTTGTAAGGATTGGCGGAAAGAGGACGGGTAAAGGTGATACCGCCACCTAGCCGGAGAATGCGGGGGCGATCCTGAGAATCTGTATTAGTGGGATCATTTACGTCAAATGTCCTAATATCTTCATCTTGTCCATCAAATATCAACGAAATCGAACTGCGACGGAAAAGATTGGTTGTGTAAGAAGTCCGGTAAGGATCTCCGGCAATCCAGGGGTCTGTAAACCGCACGTCAAACAGCAGTTCCCGTTCTCCCACTTGTACTTCTGCTCCCAGTTTTTGGTTCCTACCGTTCAGGTTTTGCTGTTGATAGCTAACTGTTCCAAAAAGTCCGCTAGCAGAACTAATCCCTGCACCAGCCGCAATAGAACCACTGCTGCGTTCAGCTACATTCACTACTACATCCACCTTGCTGGGGTCAGTACCAGGGTCAAGGGAGACATTCACATCTTCAAACAGTCCCAGTCCATACACGCGCTGTAGGTCTTTTTGCACTGTGTTGCGATTGAATACTTGTCCTGGCTTCAACTCCAATTCTCGTGTAATGATGTAATCCTGTGTCCGTCCCCGAATTGGTTGTCCTTTCTCGTCTGTCTCCTGACCATCTTTATTGCGGAACCGGACTCTAATATTCTCTACTACACCTTCTGCTACTTGCAAGGTAACAACTCCGTTTTCAGAGACTTGTGGCGCTCCAATCACGTTGGCTAGCACGTAACCTTGGTCTTGATACCGCTTGTTTAACTGCTTGATGCCTTCCTGCAAGTCACGCAAGTTGAGGATTTTGCCATACTGCTCCCGAAATACTTCATCCACAGTATTAGCTGGGAGTACAGAAGCAACACCAGTACCAGGATTGGCTTGCACTTCTACCTTGCTTAAAATGGGGTTAGGCTGTACAACAAAGCTCACCCGCACTCCCAAGGGAGTATCTTCTGGCGCTGCTTGCACGTTGGAGAAGAAGCCAGTACCAAAGATGGCATTAATATCTTCTTGGAGTTGGCTGCGGGTTGTTGTTTGTCCTGGTTGGGTACGAATTACTCTGTAAACTTGGTTTTCCAGTTCTGGTGATAGTTGGCCAGCCTGTGATCTAATTACTACTTCCGACACCAGTACGCGAGGGTCATTGGCTTCTGGGGCTGCGTTGGGTTGAGTATTTTCCGGAGTTGTCGGCGGGTTAACATTCTGCGGACTGGGAGTCGCACCTGGGCTTGGGGCAGGTGTTCTTTGTTGACTACCTGGGAATGGAAGATCGGGAGTGACAGATGGTTCTGGAGTTGTAGGTAATAAAGGTTCTGTTGTCGGTGGGTTAACATTTTCTGGGACTGGAGTAGTCTCAGGAGTTGGGGAAGGCGTTGGTTGTTGAATTTCTGGCGGTGGAATGTCTGGAGCGGGAGATGGCTGTTGAGTAGGGTTAGGATCTATTTGAGGAGTTTGTGCAGTTTTTGGCGTTGTGGAGGTTGGCACTATTACCTTTGGGGTAGCGTAGGCGTAGCCCGCCGCAGGCATCGCTCCTGGATTGGCAGGGTAAACTGCGATAATGCGGGATTTCTCTGCCTCCATAACCCTTGTGGGATTAGGTCGAGATTCTAAACTTTTACTATCAACCTGACCAGTATCCTTTTCTGGCTGCTGATTTGTTTCTAGTGTCAAAACTTCTGTTGTCTGTTTTGAACTGTTGGCGGTTTCTGCATTTGCACTCAATGAACCGCCCAAAGGGGCTGCAATTGCTACTGCTGCCAGCAACATGGGAGATAAACGCATTTTACTTATAATTCCTCTTCACGACCACACACACACCATCACAAATAGTCATTAGTCATTAGTCATTGGTCATTAGTCATTAGCCGTTGGTGAATAACAAAGGACAACTGACAATTGGACTTTGGACAATCCACACGAGTTTAATTGATTTTTATCCACTTAATTATTACTCTCTACTGCTTTTAGCACTCTTTGTAAAACCTCCTGGTAGGCATCCTCTACATTTCCTAAGTCGCGGCGAAAGCGGTCTTTGTCCATTACCCGGCGGTTTGAGTCCTGTTCTGCGGTATCCCATAAACGGCAGGTGTCGGGGCTAATTTCGTCTGCCAAGAGCAACTGCTGCTGTGAATCCAAACCAAACTCTAGTTTGAAGTCTACTAGGGTAATGCCGCATCGTTGCCAAAAGTTATTGAGAAATTCATTGATTTGCAATGCTAGATGTGTAATTGCGTCTAGTTGTTCCGCAGTAGCTAGTTCTAGCAGGTACAGGCGATCGCGTGTTAGCAAAGGATCTCCTAACTGATCGTTTTTGTAATAAAACTCTACCATTGGCTGTTTTAGAATTGTACCCACTGGTAAGCCTGTTTGCTGAGACAAACTGCCAGCAGCAATATTTCTGATAACTACTTCTAAAGGTAAAATCTTTACTGCCTTCACCCGCATCTGATTCGGGGTAGGGCTGTCGATAAAGTGAGTCTTTATACCATTTGCCTCCAACTGTTTAAAAAGCTGGCTGGAAATGCTACAATTAATTTTTCCCTTCTCTTGGATACTGCCACGTTTTTGGGCGTTAAACGCCGTGGCGTCGTCCTTAAAATCGGCCAACAAGACTTCCGGATCGTCTGTTGTATAGAGAATTTTGGCTTTGCCTTCGTATAACTTGGAATTAACAGACATGGTGGCAGGTAAAGTTCTAGGCGATGGACAAAAATTGTCCTTTGAGGCTTCACCATTTTATCTTTAGTTATTAACTATTAGCCATTGATGATTATTTAGGAGGGTGCGAGGACACGGTTAATTGGGCAGAGGTCTATGGCAGGAACCCGTAACGCGGGAAGAGAGCAGACGGGCACGGAGGAAAATCTTCCCGCTCTGCTCTCCTTCCCCTTTGCCTTTTTTTGGTCACAGTCCAGCAGAAAGTTGCTAAAGATCCACAACTGAATCTCTAACTTTTAACAGACGACAATTGGCTTTAACGTGTAGTATGTTTTCCTAAGTACTTTCACCCGCAAAAATTTGTAATTATTTTTGCAAAAATGATAACGAGTAGATAACACGGGTATTTTTTAGTAAACTGTAACTCAGGGTTTCAACTGAAGATAATTACAGTCATAAATTCATAAATTAAGATGAGATAAATTGACAACTGGGAGGTAAGTCAAATATTCTCTTTAGTCACTTTAGCAGAAACTTTTTTTGTAACTTTTACAGTAAAAGAAGTATTTCAAGCTTTATTTTCTAGTCTCAAAATCTAAATTAACCAATTTCCCCATCATTAATTGGAAAAGGAGTTCGATGGTTCGAGTTCCCGCAGTCTGACCACGGTAAATTGGTAAATAAAGATCAGGGGAGCTAATGATTCAGCTTTAGAGATTCAAACACAAGGGGAGTTGAATAAATTGGAGAACAAAATAGTGAACAAGGATGATTTTCTTTACCCTCGCGGCCGCTACTACGGTCAGGTAAAGCCAGAAAACTTGGTTTTTAATGCAAATCTACAAGAATTTGCCCAACGAGTAAGCTACATTTGCAACTTAGAAACAGGTGGAAAACTTCCTCCAGGTGAAGCTTACGAACAAATAAAGGATCTATGGAAACAGTTGAAACGTTCAAAAAAAGAGCTAAGAATTGGCGAAGATCCGTTTCAGAATGACCAGGGGGAGGTTGAAGGTTGAAGGGGACAAGGAGAACCATACCCAATGACAAATGACAAATGACAAATGACTACTTAGTAAGCATTGTCCAAACACCATCCCAGGATTCTGGGGGCGGCGCTTGTTGGTAATTACGCGCACGTTCTAGGTGGATATCAACAGCTTGGTCTTGGGGTTGGATACATTTGGCGGCTTCAAAACAGGCGATCGCTTGTGAGAAGTTGCGCGATAAATAAGCCGAGCGTCCAGTATGATAGTGAAACAAAAACTCTTGAGTGTTGGCATCTAAAGGGGTACTGCGATCGCCAATTAACTCGTAGATATTAACTGCCTGGTGTTTCCCTTTGACTCGAATTTTATCTAACTGGCGCACCCAAATGCGATCGCTGCAAAGTTGGTAAGTAAATTCGCTTAGAATTATATCACAACCATAATCTTTAGTTACCGCTTCCAAACGCGAACTCAAATTTACGCCATCTCCAATTACGGTGTAATCCATCCGTTTGCGGGAACCAATATTACCCGAAACCACATCCCCAGAACTAATCCCAATGCCAATATGGATTTGTGGCTGCGCCTGGATAATTCGCCGCCGATTAAATTCCTCTAACCGTTGTCGCATATCTAATGCTGACTGTACAGCCCTCCAAGCATGATTTTCTGTAAGTGGTAGCGGCGCACCAAATACCGCCATTAAGGCATCACCAATAAATTTATCGAGAGTGCCTTCGTAGTTAAAAACCGCCTCCACCATCGTTTCAAAATACTGATTGAGCAGCAATACCACTTCAGCTGCACCAAGATTTTCTGTAAGTGTTGTGTAGCCCCGGATATCAGAAAACAAGATGGTTACTTCCTTGCGCTCACCCACCATTAAAGCATCTTCCCCCAAAGCCATAATTTGCTCGGCTACATGGGGCGTTAGGTAGCGGGACATGGTAGTTTTCATCCGTTTTTCCTGGCTGATGTCTTCCAACACCACCAAACCACCCCGGACACCGCCTTCGGGATTAGTTAGGGGATTAACAGTTAGATTTGTGCTGCGTTCTAACTTTTGCACCTCATCAGCAGTAAGAAACTCAGATTGGGAAGTGAGGGGTAGATTCCAGGGAATGAACACATCGGGGTTAGTGCGATCGCGGACTGCTAAAATTGAGTCCTGAGTCCTGAATTTTGATTCTTGAGTCTCACTTTTAACTTCTAACTCCTCACTTTTAACTTGAAAAATTCCCACTATCAAACTTTGCTCTGGCACATAATGTTTAGCTCCAGTTTTTAAACTATCTTCTAGCCGCATTTGAAGATTTTCAATTGGCACAACTTCCCAAACTAGGTGGCCAATCAAATTTTGTTCCCACGAAAGCTTGTTGTTCTTACTATTAGCATCTTTTATAGGACAGCCAAGCAACTCTAGCGCCGCATCATTAATTGTAACAATGCGTCCTGCCATATCTGTAGAAATCACTGCATCTGATAAACTTTGTAAAATATCTTTTTGATACTGTTTTTCTAACAGCACATTTTCAAATAAGCGAGCATTTTCTAAAGCAACTCCTGCCTGAATATTAAAAGCCCGCATAAACTCTTCATCAGAAGCGGTAAAACTGCTTTGTTGTTTATTAATTAATTGTGTAACGCCAATTAATTCATTTGCCGAATTAAATACTGGCAAACACAGAATATTACGAGTTACATACCCAGTTTTTCTATCTGTAGTCGGGTCAAACCGGGGATCTTTATAAGCATCGGAAATATTTAAGGCTTCACCAGTGGAGGCCACATAGCCAGCAATGCCACGGTTAGCAGGAATGCGGATTTCTATTAAGTTTGTGCCATCTGCCGCCGCAGCAACTTTCGTCCAGAGTTCGCTCATCTCTTTACGATATAAAAACAGTGTGCTGCGGTCTGCTTGCATTAAAATTCGAGCTTGCTCCATGACTATCTGCAAAGTTGCTTCTAAATCCAGACTTTGCCCCAGTGTCTGAGTTGCCCGCAACAAAGCCGTTGCGCCTCTTTGATTACGAGCGGCTACATAAAAAGATTGGCAGCTTTCCAGAATAATACCAATAGAAGCGGCGAAGTCTCGAAAACGTTCTTCATCATCAGAATTAAACGGAACATTCCCGGTTTTATTAGCCAGTTGCACTACCGCTACAGTCTGGTTTTTGCTACTGATAACAGGCATACATAAAATATTATGGATTTTGTAGCCCATTTGTTTTTCAAGTTCTGGGCTAAATAAGGGATGAGTATAAGTTTCAGATATATTTAGATATTCACCTGTACTGGCAACATGACCGGGGATACCCACTGTAATGGGAGTCCGAATTTCTAAGAATTTTTGGGTATTATCTTGGGGAACTTTTGACCACAGTTGACCTTTGTCATAGTCAACTAAAAAAATAGCTGTGTGTTCTGCTTGCAGGATTTGACCAATTTTGAGTGTGATAGCTTCTAGCACCTTCTCTAACATAGTTTCTAGAGCTTCATTATTGATCAGTTCAATAGCTCTAAGAAATTGCTGGAATTCAGCAGTTATGAAGTCGAGTAAGCAAACAAATTCATTAACAGATAAGTCTTTAACACGACGCAGTAGGGCGTGAGTACGATTAACTTGAGTCAGTTCAGTTAATGTAGCCAAGACGCTGCCAGGGTTGGGGAGTGTCACGTCGCTTCGCTCCGAATTCAAAATTCACGCATTCAATAATTTTTAATCCCCATACATAAATTTAGGGGCAAGTCAACGGACGCCGTATTTCTCTCTACGAGACGCCAAAGGCGAACGCGCAGTGCATCACTACATATATTTTTTTTCTTCTCCATAAATAAATTTACTTGCTCTGTATCATGAGTCTGTTTCGGTCACGGGAATTTTAAATTTTAGATTTTGGGCATGGGTCAATAATAGTTCTTCTTCCCCTGCCTCCCCTGCCTCCCCTGTCCCCCTACTCCCTACTCCCTGATTTTGCCAACTTTTCAGAAAATATCACCTTTTGATAGTAATCTTGTAGCTGTCTGGTGGCAGATGGCCAACCCCAACTTTCTGCCTCCTGGCGAGCATTTTGACGGATGATGTCTCGTTGTTGTTTTTGTTCTAAGAGGCGAACAGTAGCAGCTAATGCTCCTTGAACATCTGCTGTTGGCTCAAAAAGATATCCATTTACTCCATCTGTGACAATATCGGGAATTCCCCCGGAACGGGCTGCTACTACCGGACAGCCAGCTGCCATTGCTTCTAGTAGTACTAAACCTAGTGTTTCTGTACGGGAAGGAAAGATAAAGGCATCAGCACTCGCAAAGGCAGAACCTAATTCTTGCCCTATGAGATAGCCAACAAAATAAGTGTTTGTGCCAGCAAAGTGTTTTTGCAATGCTTCACGATGGGGGCCATCCCCAACCAATGCTAACCGCGCTTCGGGAATTGCTTCTAAAATTGGTTTGATGCGCTCAATTTCTTTTTCAGCAGAAAGCCGCCCCACGTAAAGTAGTAATGGACTTTCTGGATGATTTTTTGATAGGCGCGATCGCATCTCTACACTAGCTAAATCGGGGTGAAATAATTCCGTATCCACCCCGCGCTGCCATAAATCTACACGTTCAATACCATGTGCTGTCAGTTCCTCCACCATTGCTGTGGAAGTACACAGATTTAAAGCTGCTTGATTATGAGCGCCTTTCAGCAGTTCCCAAAGAAAACCCTCCAGCATCCCCAAGCCGTAATGCTGGAGATATTGGGGTAAATGCGTGTGATAAGACGCTACTAAGGGTATTTTGAGGATTTTGCTATAAAATATCCCAGATAAACCTAAAACTGCTGGATTCACGACATGAATAATATCTGGCTTGAACTCTTCTAAGGCGTACCCAATGGCTGGGCGGGGAAGTGCCATTTTCAATTCTGGATACAATGGCAGAGGAAAGCCAGTAACGCCATAAACTTTAGCGCCTTTGTGTTCTGTAATGCCTCCATCAGGGGCAATCACCAGCACTTGATTACCACTGCGCTGTAAATGGTCAACAGTATGGCGCAGGCGCGTTACAATGCCGTCAACCTTGGGTAAAAAGGTTTCGGTGAATAGGGCAATTCTCATAAAAACTATTCAGTCCAGGCAGATAATCTCAGCTTTGCTTGCGTTTCGGTATCAAACACAGAATAGACCCTCTCCTGTGGTGTAATCAACTCTGCACAGTCAGATTTAATGTTTTGCCTCTGTTTTTGTACAAAGTCCGAGATATCCTCAATGTTGACAATCCAATCTTTGGCGTAAGCAGCTAGTACTTCACCACGTAACCCTAACTGAATAGCGCGTCTTTCTAATTTTGTCCCAGATGGGTGATGGTCTGGGTCCCATTGTAGACGAACTTGTGATTGCTTCAATGCTCTTTGCCAGGCACTTTTATCAGGATAAAGTTCTGGAACGTAGCTGGAATGAACAGCCGCCGCTAAGATTTCTTCAATTGCCGAACGCTTCATCCAAATAGCTAACACTACCTCTTGCCCATTTTGTGTACCCCATCCAGAACGATACATCATCCAAAGGAAGTTAGGTTTTATCCAACTCATACGCTCAAAACTGAACTCACCACCAAAATAACCGTAGGTGGCGGCGAAGTTACCAATAGATGGACGATACGCCTGATAAACAACAATTAAATGGTCGTCATATTGTGCTAAAATATGGCGACCATTTTCAGGCCAATTACTGACTTGAGTTAAATAAGGTTCTGTTATCAGCCGCACGCAGAGTTTATCCTAATTTCTGTGCCAAGAGACTTTGGGCAGAATTTGTTTGTGATCGACTCGTTTCTGATACTTGATGGCAAAGTTTAACAGAGAATCGAGTAAAGAATCAGAAAGCAAGTGAGGCTGTAAACCTAAATCGAGCAATTTAGTGTTTTTAGCGTTGAAGTAATGTTCTTCTTTTTCGACTCTGGGATTATCTAGGTGATTGATTTCTACATTCAATCCCATAGCGTTACCAGCTTTTTTCACCATCAATGCCAAGTCGCCGACGCTGAATTGTTCGGTAAATTGGTTAAATACGCGGAATTCACCAGCCTCGGCAGGGTTAGCGATCGCTAATTCCACACATCGTACTGTATCCCGAATATCCAAAAATCCGCGAGTTTGTCCACCTTTACCGTAGACAGTTAACGGATGTCCAATAGCTGCTTGAATACAAAAGCGGTTTAGTGCAGTACCAAACACACCATCGTAATCCAGCCGATTAATCAATAGTTCGTCCATCCCCGTTTCTTCGGTTAAGACACCATAAACTACACCCTGATTTAAATCAGTTGCCCGCAATCCCCAAATCCGGCAAGCAAAGTGGATGTTATGACTATCATGGACTTTGCTTAAGTGGTACATTGAACCGGGCTGCTTGGGATAAGGTAGGGTATCCTTGCGTCCATTATGTTCAATGGTGATATACCCTTCTTCGATGTCAATGTTGGGTGTACCGTATTCACCCATCGTCCCCAGCTTTACCAAATGACAGTCGGGGAAATCTTCCCGCATGGCGTACAGCAAGTTCAACGTACCAACTACATTATTGACCTGGGTAACAACTGCATGTTCTCGGTCAATCATGGAAAATGGGGCCGAACGCTGTTCACCAAAATGCACCAGAGCATTTGGCTGAAATTGCTGTAATGTTTTATGGAGAAATTCGTAATTTGTAATATCGCCGATGAACAAATCGATAGATTTACCTGTCAAATCTTGCCAGCGCTGGAGACGTTGTTGAATTAGTGCGATCGGAGTGAGAGTTTCGACACCAAGTTCATTATCCCAATGCCGCCGCACCAAACTATCTAAAATTCCAACTTCATAACCTCGATTGGAAAGGTAAAGAGCAGTTGCCCAACCGCAATATCCATCACCACCAATAACCAGGACTTTCATCTTCACCAGTTTTTACTCGCTGATAGCTAAATCTATCAGGTTTCTGTCCCCTCTCAATCATCATTCTGGGAGAGATGTGGATTTTAGGGGAAGTGGGGAGTAGGTAGAGACGCGATTAATCGCGTCTGTGGGGAGGCAGGGGGAGAAGAATTAATAACCAATGCCCAATGCCCAATGCCCACCTTTCAAGACTTTGAAATCCGATACTGCTGGGCAATGTAATAAAACAAACGATAGTAATCTTGAAAATCGTGGCTCTTGCTTCGTCCCTGCCAGTAGTATTTCATTTGACTCTGAGTTAGTGTCAGTGTCATTGAACCTACTCGTTGATCAACTTCTACAACCAGCACCCCAGATACGCCTTGGGCGGTTTGAAAGTTGGGCTTTATCTTTTTCACAGATTCTTGATCTGTAACAATCGAATTTGGTAATTGCTGACTTGCCCATCCCCGAATTTCCACTGAGTTATCCTGTGGTGAAAGAAACGCAATCCCATCATCATTTGCTGGTGCTGCTAAAGAAGTCCAGTTACTCGGATATGGAAATTCAAAGCCATAACGGGAGTTGCTATAAGTTTTCCATGCGATCGCTCCGGCGTTAAAATAATTTGCAGTACAACCCCACAAGATTATTAACAGGGCAATAACTCCGCTAACGCTGGCGGCAAACCGATAAATTCTTCGCCCCAAACTACAGGTTTTATTAGCAGTAGCCATTTACATTACACATTTTGCCAAAGTCACTGATTTTATAGAAGTACCAGAAACTCAGATCAATACCTTGGCCAATCTACTAGCTATTCCCGAATCCGTAAACTGCTGAAGAAACTGCACCACAAGAGGGCTAATTAAAAATTCAATAATATTCAGGATATTTACCATTCTCTTTTAAGTTCTCAGTAGAGAAACTTATAAAGAGTGCTTTATCACACAACTTATGCACAGTGCATCTCAGACAGCCGAGGTAACTTTGGAGCTTTTTCACTTCCAAACCAACACATCTTTACAATTTCCAGCAAATCTTTCTGTAATTTGCATCGGTAAGCCAAACGACCAAAAATCACCAGATATTGATATTTCTGGCTTACCAGATTCGGATGTGGCATCTCGCATCCACGCACAAATTTGGATAAGTGGGGATGAATACCATATCACCGATTTGGGCAGTTCTAATGGCACATACATTAACGGTGCGAAACTTCAACCTCAAGTTTTTTGTCCATTGCATCCAGGAGATAGAATTTCCCTTGGACAGGGAGACAAAATAACTTTCATGTTTAGGGTGCAGCAGCACTCTGCATCTGCCACAACAAATCCTCCGCCAAACTCCGCGCCCACAAAAATTACAGCGCCTACCATCGGTAAAGAAGAGGAACAAGTAATCCTTGCTAGTAAGCTTATTGGTTTAGGACTAATCCTAGCAGGCGTTACATTTTTAAGTACAAGTATTTATGTGAGCGTCTACTTACGCAGCACACCTGGAATTTTGCTGTGTATTGGAGGTGCAGTAGCTCTAAATTGGGGTGGGCGCGATAATCGGAAACTGGGATGGGTGTTGATTGGCATAGGAATTGCTCTATTCATCGCCAGTGGTGTTGTAATCGGCTCTGTGTCCCTTTTTTCTATACTTGTGTCATTCGCTGGCATCTCTTGTGGATATCAGTTGTTTACAACCGGAAAGGTGTTCAACTTTAATCCGCTTACGCTCCAAATAGTTAAAAAATCAGCCAACTCAGGCAATCATTAAATTAGCGATCACTAATGATTGAGATTTCAGGTTTTGAGTGCCTAAGTCCTGATTAATTCTCAGAGGTTTGTAGTCAGCTATTTATCACTCAATAAACAGCATTTCAGCCTCAAATGTAAACAAATGTAACAATATTGGCGTCAAAACGTTTTGCTGTCTTGACAACCAATAGAAGAACCGATAACTTGATATACATACCCGGGTAAGACCGTTAAAGAGTTATATGCAAACGCAAACTAAGCAAAAGGTCACTTTGTATTTATCGCCAGAGTTGCACAAAAAATTGAAGATTCGTTCAGCAGTCGATTCAGAACCAATGTCAGAACTTGCGGAACGTGCCCTCGTTTTTTACTTATCTAATTCAGAATTGGTTGACGAGGTAGAAGATTCTTCTTATGGGCGGACTCATAGAGTTTATTCATGCCCAACTTGTGATAGCTCACTAGTATTACGTGATGGGGAACTGGTTGCTTTAGGCAATCAACCAGGAGTAGTTGGTCAACAACATCTTTCCATAGATGAAATGGCTGAGGATGAAACCAATCCCAAGGGTGAGGAAGAGTTAGTTCCTTGCTAGATAGATATTCATGATTCGGTTGTCTTTACCAGCAGCAATGTCTCTACTGTCTCTATAAGGTCTCAAGTAGGTCGATGTATGAAAGAAGAGCTCAATATCCTAATTCAAGCTCAATACCCTTTAATCTACCTTGTGACCTCCGAGGAAGAGCGGGCCGAGCAAGCAGTTTCCACAATCGCCCAGTTGTTAAAGCCCCAGCGCCGAGTATTTGTTTGGACAGTAACACACGGGATTGTGGAGTATGGTCAACCCCGGAATGTCACCCAACATAATACCGTGTCTCCAGAGGCGGCGATTGAGTGGATAATTCGGCAGAAAGAACCAAGTATATTTATTCTTAAAGATTTACATCCTTTTATTGATGCGCCTGCAACAAACAGATCGTTACGTGATGCGATCGCTAGCTTTAAAGGTACGCATAAAAACATCATTTTGATGTCACCGATGCAGCAAGTACCTATAGAGTTAGAAAAAGAAGTTGTTGTTATTGATTTTACACTGCCAGATATGGCAGAGTTGAATAAAGTACTTACTCAGCACGTAGACCAAAATCGTGGTCGGCGGTTGACTACAGAAGCCAGAGAGAAGCTTCTTAGAGCAGCTTTAGGTCTAACTAAAGATGAAGCTGAGAAAGTATACCGAAAGGCACAGGTAACAACTGGGCGTTTGACCGAAGATGAAGTAGATATCGTTTTATCTGAGAAAAAGCAACTAATTCGGCGCAATGGAATCTTAGAATACATTGAAGAAGATGAAACCATTGATGCTGTAGGTGGCTTAGAAGAGTTAAAAAGATGGCTCAAGCAACGTTCTAACGCTTTTACAGAAAGAGCGAGAGAGTATGGTTTGCCTCAACCAAAGGGGATGTTAATTCTAGGGGTTCCCGGTTGCGGTAAGTCATTGATTGCCAAAACTACTTCCCGGCTGTGGGGTTTACCACTGTTGCGGTTGGATATGGGGCGAGTCTACGACGGCTCAATGGTGGGACGAAGTGAAGCAAACTTGCGAAACGCCCTGAAAACAGCAGAATCTATTTCCCCAGCGATTTTGTTTATCGATGAATTGGATAAATCCTTTGCTGGTAGTGGAGGTTCTTCCGATTCTGATGGGGGGACTTCAAGTAGAATCTTCGGCTCTTTCCTTACATGGATGCAAGATAAGAAATCTCCAGTGTTTGTGATGGCAACTGCCAACAGAGTAGAACGCTTACCTGGCGAGTTTCTGAGGAAAGGACGCTTTGATGAAATTTTCTTTGTGGATCTGCCAACACCAGAAGAACGGCAGCAGATTTTCAACATTCATCTGACCAAGCGCCGTGAAGACATCTCTCGATTCGATCTTGAGCAACTAGCCAAGATGTCTGATGGATTTTCTGGGGCAGAAATTGAGCAAGCGATCGTTGCGGCAATGTATGAAGCTTTTGCCCAAGATCGGGAGTTCACCCAACTAGATATTATTGCTGCACTGAAGGCAACATTGCCGCTGTCTCGAACGATGCAAGAACAAGTAACGGCTCTGAGAGATTGGGCCAGACAGCGTGCACGCCCCGCAGCATCCTCCGTAGCTGAATATCAGCGAATGGAGTTCTAAAAGCTTTCCTCTGCCATCCCAGGGGGAAAGGCTAGCTGAAAATGCTAGCAGTTATAAGAAAAGCCGCATCCTGCTAACGCGGCTTCGCCCAAAACAAACCGTTGTCGTTTTTCTCAATCTTCTCATTGGAGGAAACCCAAATGTCTCACTTTAGCACCCTGCGTACCAAAATCACCGATGCCGAAATCCTCAAGGCTTCCTTGCGCGACCTCGGTATCAGCGTAAAGACTGAAGCTGATGTCCGTGGTTATAACGGTCAGCGTGTCCGTTCTGACATCGTTGCTATGTTGGATGGCGAATATGACCTCGGCTGGTCTCGCAACAGCGATGGTTCTTTTGACCTAATTGCTGACCTGTGGGGCGTTGCTAAGAAGCACAACCAAACCGAGTTGATCAACTCCATCAACCAAAAGTATGCCGTTAACAAAACTTTGGCTGAAGTAAAACAGCGCGGTCTGCAAAACGCCAATGTGAAGTTGGTATTGCAATAACAATTTCTCTGCGCGTTCCCAAAGCTGCACGGGTTAACCATATAAATAGCGGTTAGCCCGCTTTTTTATCGGGACTGAGATGTATTTCTCAGTCCCGATTTTTATAAAATTGTATCCTTCAGTCGCACTCAGCTAAACATAAATAAGTCTAGCTCATCTACATTGTGAATAATATTGGAATCAGGAACATTATATGCTACTGCTAGTTTAATACTAGCTTGCAGCCTCAATTCTACATTTAAACTAGGGTTAAAAGCTGCTTGAGCTAAGTTACCCAATTTTTCATAAGTAGCAATAATATTAGCGACAGTAGCCTTATAATCTTGAGCAATTTGAGCAAGGAATTTTTGATAATGTTGCTCTACTTGCTTACATAGTTTTGTATTTTCTCCGAATAAATCTTTGCAGAAATCAGAAACTATACGACCAGCAATTGTACCAATAACTGCACCAACAACAGGAATAGGTATCAATGCTTGTCCTATAGCTGCTCCAGTTGCTACTATTGCAGAATCTGCACAAGCAAATAAACTCAATTCTACAAATTCTTCTGAAGAAATTTCTCCGCGATTCCAACTTTTGACTAAACTGACAACTTCCATACCAGCACTGACAAATGCACCAGCTAAGGGTGCAGACATCTCGGCGAAATTAGTTAACCCATAAATTGCCGTCGCTGATATACTACTAAGGGTTGCACCTGTAGCTGTATCTATACCAATTTCTTTCCAATCTTCAAGCGTTAACTCACCTTTAAAAACATTTTTTCCTTCCTTATATTTTCCATAAATTTTAGTAGCAAATCTAATGCTACCTCCTATAACTGCACCTTTAACGGCAACGCGACCAAAATCAGCTATGTTTGGTTGAGCTTCGGTACGTATTTTGTCTTTAATTTCTGCGTTATGTCTCTTTAATTCTTTCTCATGGTGAGCTAGCGTATCATCCACTTTACCTATTTGTACATCTGAGTAGTTAGATAATCCTGGTCTAACAGTTTGACTAAATGGATGACCAGACATTTGCTCTATTTCTTGAACTTTTTCTTGTAATTTTTGAGCAGTACGAGTTGTTATTCCTTCTACATTTTCACCATTCAAAATCTTCTGAATAGTCTCATACTGGTCTTTAGGTATATGGTAAAAAGACCCATCTCTTCCAAAATTATCATATTTTTTCATGTGGTCGAGAACATGATCCAGAGTATTTCCCGTACCATTGATAAATTTAGACTGTACCTGAACCCCGTTAATTAAATAATCTTCTGGCGCTGTTCTTCCAACTCCCTCAAATGTGGCGCGAGGAGTCGAAGAGTTCAAGAGCGATTTAGCATTACGAATACCAACTTCTACTTGTTCAGCTATTTCACCGTGTTTTGTGCTTGTATTTCCCAAAATATTTTCAGGAGTAGCTAAAAAATCACGGACTTTATCAACTTCTTGAATAGCCGCAAAAAAGGCTTGATCTTGTTTACTGAGTTCCGCAGCTAGTTGTTCTGCTTGATACAGATTATCTTCTGCTACAATTGCAGCAATAAACTGATTTGTCTGATGTCTATTTTCCAATTTATCCATATACCAAACCTTTCATGTGTTGACCTAGCAAAATAATTGAGCTACCAACGGAACAAGGTTAGTAGCTCGCTATAAACTTACAAATTATTTCTACAGCTTGAGGTCTACTGTTTTTTTGAGTGACTGACTCAGCGCATGGATAGAATTAATTAAAACTGCTAGTCTTTCTTTGAAAGGCTGACTGAATCCTGGGTAATCTTTAGGAGCATTCTTTTGGAAGTATTGGATTTCGCTATAAATGAGATCAGCTAATCTGATCGTTTCCTTCTCAATAAGTTCTACTTCTTGTTTTGATGCGTTGACTTTAGGTATCAAACCTTCAATTTCAAAGGCGCGGCTATTGGCTTCTTTGCCAATTTTCTTATTTTCATGCTCTAAAAATAATCCACTAGTAGCTAAAGCTGCACCTCCAATAGCCCAGCCAACAGGCCCAGCCATTGCTAATAATGCACTTCCACCTGCCATGCCAGTACCTCCAGCAGTAAGCGCACCACCTCCTAATAAGGCTAAAGCAGCATTAGTGGCCGCAGCACCAGAAAGAGAAGATATTGCAACACCTGTTGATGCTGTACCGAAAGTGGTTGCAAACGCCATTGCAGCTGTTGGGCCAAGAAAGGCAACTCCTGCTCCAGCGACTAAGCCAGCACCAGCAGTAGAACCTGCTACAAAGTTTTTGTTGGTGTTTGCATCAATTAGCTGCCAGTCTTTACCTGTAATTTCTTTAAGCTGAAATTTAAGTTCAGCAATAACTTTGCTAAATTCTTTTGGTGAATTTGCCAGTGTGTTTATGTAACTTTCGCAAAGTTTAATAGTCTCAACCCCACGCTTGACTCGCTTTTGATAAAGACTTGCAGCCGCATTTTGTAAACACTTACAGACGTTTTCGTATTTATCTACTGCACTGCGTAGCCTCTGTTGAGCCTCTTTCCTGTATGTTCTTTTAAACACTGATTCCTCAAAAAATAAAAATAAGTGGTTGGCTTCAGATGAGCCATTGAATACAATATATTCAAAATATAATTAAAATTATAATTGTATAAATACTTAAATAATCCTCTGGAACCATTTTTTTGATTATGATCTGAGCATCAAATTATTTTAATTTAAAGTAAAAAATATAGTTTATTGATTTAATAGTATAAACTTAGCTTACTGAAAAAGTATTAACTGTTTAAACTTATTGATAAAATAAAATTCAGATAAAGTATATACTCGAATTAAGTAATATTTCTGTGATTCCCAAAAATTGATATACTTGTTAAAACTTTGAATTCATTCTCTAGCAAACCTGACTTAAATCTAAAACAACCCCAGGTAGCAAAGCTTCACCGCATAGTGTCTTAAATTACATTCTTCATTTATGACCCTGAAACACATAATTACTAATTGCAAGTGAGAATAGAGAGAAGTATTTGCAAGAGCTATGAGTACCCAAATCATCATTAACCTGCCAGACGATATTTACCAACGTGCAGAACGCTTTGCACGGTTGGCGAATCGTGATGTTGCCAGCATTTTAGTAGATACCATTCAACTTTCAATTCCGCCCGTCAGTGGGGACATTACCGACCTTCAGCCTGTCTCTGCTCTTTCTGATGAAGAAGTCCTGGTGCTGACCGAACTGCAAATGGAATCTGAACAAGATGCTCGGTTGAGCGAACTGCTCGATCGCCAACAATCAGGTACTCTTACTGAAGGCGATCGCTCAGAGTTACAAACCCTGATGCAGGTATATCAAGAAGGACTTTTAAGAAAAGCCACTGCGTTAAGCGAAGCTGTCAAACGTGGGTTGATTGAACCCTTAAGCTAGTGAGCCAGATTCCTGAACAAGTCCGGGCGCAAATACGGATACAGGCAAATCATCAGTGTGGTTATTGCCGTAGTCTTCAAAAGTATGTTTTGGGAATTTTAGAAATTGAACACATCATTCCCAGAGCAGCAGGCGGTACTGACGATGAGGAGAATCTGTGGCTTGCCTGTAGGTTATGCAATGCCTACAAAGGTATTCAGACCCATGCCAGAGATCCAGTAACAAACCGTAAAGTCAAACTCTTCAACCCTCGTCAACAAAAATGGTCACGTCATTTCTCACTTGGGCAAACAACGGCACTCAAATTACAGGTTTGACTGCCTGCGGCCGTGCAACTGTATTAGCTTTGCAACTGAATAATCCTTATGCTGTAACCGTTAGGCAAGCTTGGGTGTCTGCTGGCTGGCATCCACCAACTGAAGTTTGAGCAAAATTACTGCTCTTTAACTGTTAAACACGATTAAATTCTTGAATTTATTTCTTACCAAACCTGACTTAAATCTAAAATAAACCCAGATAGTAATAGCTCATCACAAAGTCTTTTAGGATTATCTAATACCTCAACCGCAATATTAGGACGATAAATAAACACTTGGCGTTGTTTTCTATCAATTAACCAACCCAGTTGTGTTCGATTATCAATATACTCTTGCATCTTATCTTGCAAAACTTGCAAGCGATGCCTACGGCGGTAAACTACGCTCTGGGAACGCAATTCAATCACAAACTTAGGACAAATCGGTGCAAACTTTTTTCGCAGTACTACTATTGCTCAAGCCGAGGCAAGTGTAATTGGTAGCACAGCCGTGGCTTTTGGTCAAAGTGAAGGCGATGTCTACGACGGGCTATGACGCTCGTTGCGCTAAAGCGTCTCCCCTTGGGAGAAGACTCGCTAACGCTTCGCTTACGGCGTCGCACCGCGATTTATCTGAGTGATTGGGTTCCTTTCAACCTTCAGCCATCTTAACCAACAGCGAACTCGGTAAATTGTCGTTTAAAGGGGGAATGAAAAGCCAAAACGATGTCTTTTTTGGGTATACCTCGACTAATAAGTTCATTGGCGATACCTCCTTCTGTACCATCGTGTTGAATCCAAATTTTTTCGTTTTTAATATCTAAATGCAAAACACAGCCATATACACGGCGCTTATTTGACCACCCCGCGTGAACAACTTGGTAGCGATCGCGTTCTCTATCAAAAATAACTTCTGCTTCGACTTCTTCGTTGCTGGCTTTGATTTCGCTGTAAGCTAGCAGCAGTTCTTGAATAAGTTGACGGTACTGTTCTACTTTTGCCATTTTACGATCGCCTCCTCTTCTGGATCGAAAACAATCAGCCGAACTTGGTAACGTTGGATTAATAAGCGTGGCAGTTCTAAGGTAAAAAAAGAACGATACGTGTCTAAGGGAACTGCTAAATATAGAAGTCTCTCAGGTTGTTCTTCTTCAAGTGCTAATTGATATTTGAGATACTGTCCTAAAGCAGTACTAAATTCAGTTGTAGTAGATGGAGCAACAAAGCTTTTAACTTCAACCGCAATTTTTTCTTGATTTCGTTCTGCGGCTAAAACTTTCTCTGCACCAAGGTCGATATACATATCCAAACCACCAAAACGCAGGAAAAGCGGGTCATTAGTGATGAGCCAACCCTCTTTCTCCAAAGCGCGTTTTACTGCATCATGGAATATGTCTTTCGCCGCCATACATTCCTATAATTTTGATTTCGGTACTATAAAACTAGCTTACTCCCTACCAAACCTGACTTAAATCCAAAACAAACCCAGGTAGCAACGGTTCACCATAAAGTGTCTTAGGGTTATCTAATTTTTCAACTGCAATATTAGGACGATAAATAAAAACTCGGCGTTGTTTTCTATCAATTAACCAACCAAGTTGCGTGCCATTATCTATATACTCTTGCATCTTGTCTTGCAAAATTTGCAAGCGATCGCTCTGGGAACGCAATTCAATCACAAACTCAGGACAAATCGGTGCAAATTTTTTTCGCAGTTCTGCTGGTATGGCTTCCCAGCGATCGCGTTTTATCCACGCCGCATCGGGAGAACGCACCGCACCATTAGGTAAAGTAAACCCACCACTGGAACCAAACCCTACACCTGTACCATCTTGCTTTGTCCATACCCACAACTGCCCAACTAAGTTAAAGTTGCGTTCATCAGTTTCGGAACCAGTAGGGGGCATAATCACTAATTCTCCAGCAGCATTACGTTCAATGCGAAAGTCGTGGTTTAGCTGACAAAACTCATAAAACTGATCGTCAGTTAGTGCGATCGCAGGTTGCAATTGCAAAACCACTGGTATAATTTCTGTGGCTACAGGTAAGTTGGTGGTCATAATTGATTTGTGGCTACTTCACCTGCTTTAACTATAATCTTTTCACAATTTACGGTGAAATGAGGGTTAACTCATGAAGATTGGAATTATTGGCACTGGAAACATGGGACGTTCTTTATTGAATACATTGCTTCAATCAACTTGCTTAATTCATTGCATCTCAGTACAGTAAAATCAAAAGCAGTTTCAAGGTCATAAAAATGACGACTCAAAAAAGGATTGCTGTGGTAACAGGCAGTAATCGAGGGCTAGGGTATGCTATTTCCCGTCAATTATCCCAAATTGGCAACCGCGTAATTCTGACGAGTCGTAATGAAACAGATGGTCTTGCTGCTAAACAGCAGCTTACCAATCAAGGGTTTGATGTTGACTATCACACGCTGGATGTCACCAATGATGGAAGTGTGCAACAGTTTACAGAGTGGCTGCGTGAAACTTACGGCAAGGTAGATATTCTGGTCAATAATGCAGGCGTAAATCCCACAACTAAGCCAGAGGAGTCCAGCTTACTGACTGTGCAACTGGAAACGATGCGATCGACCTTTGAAACGAATGTTCTAGCGGTACTCAGGATTTCTCAAGCATTAATTCCGTTGATGAAGGTGCAAAACTACGGTCGCATTGTCAATATCTCAACGGAAATGGCATCTCTGGCCTCAGTTCCTACTGATTACTACCCTTTAGCGCCCTCCTATCGACTCTCGAAGGTGGGAGTAAATGGACTAACCGTGCTTCTCGCCAAGGAACTCCAAGGTACTAATATTCTCGTAAATGCTTATTCTCCAGGTTGGATGAAGACAGACATGGGGGGAGATAATGCCCCATTCACGGCAGAAGAAGGAGCCGAAACTGCTGTCTATTTGGCAACACTTCCCGATGGAGGAGCGCAAGGACTATTTTTTGCAGAGATGCGAAAGTTTGGTGGCCCCATTCAATTACAATGGTAGGTTAATATGGTAAATTCCGCAGCTTTACCGCCTATTTACGCAGATAAGCCGATTGAATTAGCACCTGCTAAAATTATTACCTCGTTCCCTGTCAATACTTTTTTGGAAAATCTAGACATCGCACCAGATGGCACAATTTTTGTAACCAATCACGAAGTCGGCAAGATTGTTCGCATTACCCCAGATGGCAATCAGCAGATTCATGCTACTGTTGAAGGCAAAGTAAGTGGTCTTGCTTTCACTACCGATGGCGATCTGGTGGCAACAGGATGGAATGCTGATTCTATACCTGTGGTTTCTCTAGTTAAAAGTGATGGCACGGTGGAAACGTTGCTCACACTGCCAGATGCTATATTTCTCAATGGCATCACTCTACTTTCTGGCACTCAGTATTTGGCAGCAGATTCCTATCGCGGTGCAATCTGGCTAATTGATATTGCTCAACGCCTTGGCTCAATTTGGCTAGAACATCCAATGCTTGCTCGTAGCAATTCGGATAGCGTCTTTCCGGCTGCAAATGGCTTGAAGCGTTTTGGTGATTTCCTCTATGTTTCAAATACGGAAAAAATGTTGCTTTTGCGGATTCCGGTTGATAGCACTGAGAAACCAGGTGAGCCAGAAATTTTTGTTGAGCAAACTAATATTGATGACTTTGCCTTTGATGTCGAAGGCAACCTTTATGGAGCAACGCACATATACAACAGCGTGGTACGAATTGCGCCCGATGGTAGTACAACTATCATTGCTCAAGCTGAGTCAGGTGTAATTGGTAGCACAGCAGTGGCTTTTGGTCAACATGATGGCGATCGCACTGCAATTTATGTTGTGACTAATGGTGGAATGTTTTTACCTCCACCCACTGGTGTCGTTCCTGCTAATGTTGTTCGGCTTGAGGTTGGAAAAACTGGCTATTCCTTAACTTGAGAATGATATCATGTTCGCATTATTAGTTATGATTCCCATAGTCATTGCACCCCACCCCTTAATCCCCTCCCCGCAAGCGGGGAGGGGAGACAAAGCGTAGCTTTGGCGGGGTGGGGTTCTTCAGGTTTAATAAGGAATCAAGCGGACATGATATGACTTAACCATGCTACGGTTACAAAAACTTACAACTATTAACTTGATGGTGACATAACTAATGGAGATGGAACAGGACGATCAATTTGTAACCGTGGTCATTACACAACTTGTCAAACCAGGATGCGAAAACGCTTACGAGGCTTGGTTGAAAGATATTACTAGGGTTTCCAGAACCTATCTAGGGCATCTGGGAACAAATGTGATTCGTCCCCAACTTGGAGTGCGAAATGAATATGTGATTATCTTCCGGTTTGACGGTTATGAAAATTTAAAGGCGTGGATGACATCGCGCGATCGCGAATATTGGCTCAATCAAGGTAAACATTTGGTTGAATCTGATCCTTATGTTCAACAAATCAGTGGATTAGAAGCTTGGTTTTCTCTTCCCGGTCAACCACTGAAAACTCCACCGCGCTACAAAACAGCATTGCTAACTTGGGTAGCTGTATTTGTGTTGATTAATTTGTTGAGTACGTTTATAGTCCCCCTACTTCGCGGTTTACCACCCTTAATTATTTCGTTGATTGTTACGATTACTATGGTTTTCTTGTTGACCTATGTTGTCATGCCTAGAGTGAGCCGTTTGTTTAGTTGGTGGTTATATCCTAAATCACGAAAAGTTTAGCGACTGAAATTACTTTAACTCATATCAAGTTCGGCAAATCACTTACGATATGTCATTGCGAATGCAACGAAGTGGAATGAAGCAATCGCAAAGGTTTGGGATTGCCACGCTCCGCTCGCTTTTGACTAAGTACTAAGTCGGACATGATATCAACTATCTTAATCAACGTGAGTTCGATGAACTTCACGAAAATCCTGATATAGCAGTCGCCAAAGCTGTTAGGACAGTTCGTGGGAAACGCGCCTTCAACAGCGTACTTTGTGATTTTATTGCTGTCCTAAGCTCCCTGTCCGTTGCTATACATATAGATTTCTCGTAGGGGCAAGCGCAATGCCCATACGTGTAAACTTAACGTAAAAGTGTTGTCCCGCAAGGAACTTCAGTTCTTTGCTAATAGCGAAAGTCATCTAAAAGATGACTAAATTTCTAAAAATCTTTAGTCTACTTCAGTAGACTTTAGCTATTAGCCTTGAACTTTAGTTCAAGGCGGGTAAGGAAGCCAACAGTGAAGCTATTTCTAGCTTAAGTTGACACCAATGGGCAATGCCATGCCCCTACCAGCGTATTTGTATCATTATTAAAGTGAAATGGTATAAGAGGTTAACCTGTCCCTCTCCGACTCGGAGAGGGACAGACTTGAACTTTAGTTCAAGGTAGAGAGAGGTTTGTCGAACTCACGTTAATCAGAAGCACTCCCAACCGCAAGCGAATTGCTTCATTACGCAACTCTTAGAGACGCTACCGCGATCGCTACATTCGCAATGACAAAACAATTAAAAATAGAAAACAAATAAATTATCCAATCTTGTGGGGTGGACATCTTGTCCGCCCGTAGCCAAGGGCGGGCGAGACGCCCACCCCACAATAAGTAGTTGAGTATTGGCAATATCCTGTTTGATGGGCAAACCACGATCGCCGACAGCTTTGATGTGATTAATGCTAACTCTACTCAAACTAGCATTTTCAACAAAAACACTGTCACCTTCCTTAATGAATTGAACAATAACATCGCGGGTTTTGACAACTCCAATGATGTGATTAATGGTCAAGGGGGTAACGATATTATTAATGGCTTGAGTGGCAATGACCTGTTGCGGGGCGGGTCAGGCGATGATATTCTCATCGGTGGATTCGGCAATGATACTGTTGTGGGTGGTGTAGGCAATGATATTCTCGTTGGTGGTGTAGGTGCTGACAGATTCCTTTACAACACCGATGCTGCTTTTGTCCTGACTGCTGTTGGTGTAGATGCGATCGCTGACTTCAACAGTTCTGAAGGTGACAAGATTGTACTGGATAAGACTACCTTTAGTGCAATTACTTCTGCTGTGGGAACCGGTTTTAGTAAGGCTAGTAACTTTGAAGTCACTTCTAATGGGGCAGCCAGCACTGCTGTGATTGTCTACAACCCCGTAACTGGGCAGTTGTACTACAACTCTAATGGTAGCGTCGCTGGTTTTGGCATCGGTGGCCCATTTGCGGTTCTAACTGGTGCGCCAACTCTGGCCGCATCAGATTTTGTGTTGCAAGCGTAGTTCGCCTAAAATACCGATTTCCAAGCTTGGAACAGCTAACGCCGAGCTTGGAACAGCTAACGTCAAACCGGGAGCCGCTAACGTTAAACCGGGAGCCGCTAACGTTAAACCGGGAGCCACTAACGTTAAACCGGGAGCCACTGACGTTAAACCGGGAGCCACTAACGTTAAACCGGGAGCCACTAACGTTAAACCGGGAGCCACTAACGTTAAACCGGGAGCCACTAACGTTAAACCGGGAGCCACTAACGTTAAACCGGGAGCCACTAACGTTAAACCGGGAACCACTAACGTTAAACCGGGAACCACTAACGTTAAGCCGGGAGCTTTGAAACTGAATCCTTTACTATAGCAATCCTAAATGATATCTTGTCCGACTTAGTGCTTATGTCATTGTGAGCGGAGCGTGGCAATCCCAAATCTTTGCGATTGCTTCATTCCACTTCGTTGCATTCGCAATGACATATCGTAAGTGATTTGCCGAACTTGATATGAGTCGTGAAAAATATAGATAAGGAAACGAACCGCGCTTATTTGACCACCCCGCATGAACAACTTGGTAGCGATGCCTACGGCGGGGCAAAGCCCAACGCGTTCTCTATCAAAAATAACTTCTGCTTCGACTTCTTCGTTGCTGGCTTTGATTTCGCTGTAAGCTAGCAGCAGTTCGTCTTTTTCGGTACTATAAAACTAGCTTACTCCCTACCAAACCTGACTTAAATCCAAAACAAACCCAGGTAGCAACGCTTCACCATAAAGTGTCTTAGGATTATCTAATTCCTCAACCGCAATATTAGGACGATAAATAAAAACTCGGCGTTGTTTTCTATCAATTAACCAACCAAGTTGTGTCCCATTATCAATATACTCTTGCATCTTGTCTTGCAAAATTCGTAAGTTATCAGTCTCAGAACGCAATTCAATTAGAAACTCAGGACAAATCGGTGCAAATTTTTTTCGCAGTTCTGGTGGTATCGCTTCCCAGCGATCGCGTTTTATCCACGCCGCATCTGGAGAACGCACTGCACCATTAAGCAAAGTAAACCCACCACTGGAACCAAACCCTACCCCTGTACCATCTTGCTTTGTCCAAATACCCAACTGAACAATAATGTCAAAGTTATGTTGATCAGTTTCCGAACCAGTAGGGGGCATAATCACTAATTCTCCCACAGCATTACGTTCAATGCGAAAATCACCGTTTAGCTGACAAAACTCATAAAACTGATCTTCGGTTAGTGCGATCGCAGGTTGCAATTGCAAGACCATTGGTATAATTTCTGTGACTACAGGTAAGTTGGTGGTCATAATTGCTTTTTGGCTACTTCACTTGCCTTCACTATAATCTCTTCACACTATAGGGCGAAATGCGGGTTACAGCTATTTTCAGTTAAATAGCTGTAACTCAGAAGATTGGAATTATTGGCAGTGGGAACCTATCTCTAAACGTAGCCTGAAACCATGCCAAACAACGACCATTGGTACAATTTATTTGAAAGTCATGGAGTAAAATTACTTGTATGAATTCACAGAAAGTAACGATTATTACGGCTGCTAGTCGGGGGATTGGCGCAGGTTGTGCGCGAGAGTTAGCAGCGCGGGGTTATAGGGTTTCACTGATGGCGCGATCGCCTGATATTCTGGATTTAGCAGATGAGTTGGGCGGTATTGCTACTCAAGGATCAATTACCAATTTCCAAGACTTACAGCGATTGGTAGAGACGACTTTAACTCAATTCGGTCGTATTGATGCAGTGGTAAATAGTTTTGGAGATCCACCTCGACCAGATTTGCTATCTATTTCTGATGAAATGTGGATAGAAAACTTTGAAATGCTGTTTTTGAGTGTTGTCCGCATCGCCAGATTAGTTACAGAAGCAATGCGATATTCAGGAGGCGGTGTCATCGTGAATATTTCCGCATGTGACTCCCATGAACCAGAATTAGGGACACCCTTTAGCGGTACACTTCGCGCCGCAATGGAAGGATTTACAAAACTTTATGCCAAGCGTTACAAAGCAGATAGAATTCGCATGGTTTCCGTAGCGCCTTTTTTTGTTGCAGATTCAATGGCAGAGTTAGAGGGATGGAATGTGCCTTCGGATTTGATGTTTGGTCGTCCTACTACCTATGCAGAGTTTGCTAAAACAATTGCTTTTCTAATTTCTGATGATGCCAAGTTTATCACAGGCACAACTCTCAAGGTGGATGAAGCCTATTCTGCTGCGATTTAGTTTTATTTCTAGGTCGGGGAATGCAAGTGATGCCTATGGCGGGCTACGCCTACGCACCTGATTACCTCTCGAAAATGCCAAAATTTTAGGGGTGGTTTCGTAACCACCCCTTCATTCCCCTCATATTTAGAATTTAGTTGCAGCCCCCTTAATGGGAAGTTAATTTACTCAGAAATATTAATCGAACTTTCAACTTGAGAAGTAGCCAATGTTGGTGCAGAGAAAATCCGCGAGTACAGACTTGATGGTTGCTGATGAGCAACAACTGGTAGAACTTCACGAGCATGGGCGGCTAATTCTACTGCTTTCACATCATAAGTCTGCGTTACCCATTTGGGATAAAACCCAATACCGATGATTGGAAGCAACAAACAAGCGGTAATAAATATTTCGCGGGGTTTGACATCAGATATTACAGCATCCAAGTGTAATTCTTTATTTTGCTCACCGTAGAACACTTGACGCAGCATTGAAAGTAAATAAATCGGTGTCAAAATCACGCCAACTGCTGACAGCAACACAACTACAACCTTGAAGCTGGAACTGTAAACATCACTGGTGGCGATACTCTAAGTTGAGTCAAAGACCTAACCCCCAGCCCCTTCCCTATAAGGGAAGGGGAGTAAGATTCAAAGCCTCTCTCCTCAAAGGAAGAGAGGAATGGAAGTGAGGTCAATGTATTGCATACAAACGAAAAGGCTAAAACATTAAACAATCCGGTTGACAATTGTCCACACTTCCCCATCTGAGCGGACATAGGGAACAGAGATTGTCTTGAACCCAGTAATGAAGGGCTTGTAATAAATCTGCCAATACATTGGACTCAGTTGATTAGCGCAAGCCTTAAGAAAACGGACTTCTGCGGCCAGTTCAGCTGCTAGTTGATTAATGCGTTGAGCATGAACCTGTGCTACTTCTTTGGCTTCCTCTAGCTGCTGCTGTTGGATAAGTTGTTTTGATTCACCTTGCCAACGCACTAATTTAGTTTGTTTTTGTTTTATCTGGGCTTCCAAGGCTGCGATCGCTGCATCTATGCCCTGGAGTTCAACTGATAATTGGGCATTTTCTCTGGCTTGACGGCGGTACGCTTCAACCATTGCCTGGGGTGAATCATTCTCGCCAGAGATTACATTATTAATAGTCAGTGCAGCGCGTTCTTGTAGGAGAACCTGAATTTGAGAGTTAAGCGCCGCCATTTCATCCTGAATTTGCTCCATAAATTGAGTGGGGAGTGGGGAGTGGGGAGTGGGGAGTGGGGAGTGGGGAGTGGGGAGTGGAGAGTTAAGAATTCTTCTGCTGCTACTTATCTTCTAGCTTTTTGCGCCTTGGGTATCGAGAGAAAGCGATCGCACCTCGGCTGTAATTCCTTGTTCTTGCCAAGCAGCTAACATCGCCGCCTCCACAGCCTTTGAGTGTAATTTATCTGTTAAAGCTAACAGTGTCGGCCCCGCACCACTAATTACCATACCATAAGCACCAGCACTAACAGCTGCGATGTTGAGAACATCATAACCAGGAATCAAAGCTTTGCGATAGGGCTGATGCAACTTATCTTGCAAAGCTGTCTTTAACCATTGTCCGTTACCAGTTTCCAAGCCGCGCAACAATAACCCCAAATGTGCTGTATTGAAAATCGCATCGGCGCGACTCACTTCAGTTGGAAGAACTCCCCGCGCTTCGGAAGTGGAAAGTTCAAAATTAGGAATAGCTACAACTGGTACAATATTTTGATGCCAGGGAACATCACAAATTTCCCAAGCTGCGCCACTGCTAGCAGCCAGACGACATCCTCCCAACAAAGCTGGAACTACATTATCAGGATGTCCTTCCATTGCGATCGCTAACTCCATCACCTGCGACTGAGACAGAGTTGCACCCTCAAGTTGATTAGCCGCAACCAACCCACCAACAATTGCTGTCGCCGAACTACCCAAACCCCTCGCCAATGGCACACCTAACTTAATCTCTATTTTCACAGTTGGCGGTGTCTGCTCTATATATTGATAGAACTTGACAAACGCTTGGTAGAGGAGATTGCTTTCATCAGTTTGGACTCGTTGGGCTTCTGTACCAGTGACATGAATACTTAACCCACCTTCTTGGCGGGTGAACTTGAACTCGTTGTACAGCTTTAATGCTGCACCGATGCAATCAAAACCAGGCCCCAAATTTGCAGTTGTGGCGGGAACGGTAACAGTGATAGCAGAAACAACAGACATTGGTAAAACTCACTAATCATCAACCAGCATCCCATGTAAAGGGTTGATTTGTTTACTAATCAGGACTTACGCAAACAATAGCCGAAACCCTTATTTCACGTAGGGGCAATTCATGAATTGCCCCTGAGCGCGTGTACTTTTGCGTAATATCATGTCC
Source organism: Nostoc mirabile CHAB5784 (assembly GCF_020829645.1). GTDB lineage: Bacteria > Cyanobacteriota > Cyanobacteriia > Cyanobacteriales > Nostocaceae > Nostoc > Nostoc mirabile. The sequence continues at coordinate 41,559 of NZ_JAIVFS010000005.1, forward strand.
GCATAATTAGTTATGATTCCCACATAGTCATTGCACCCCACCCCCAGCCCCTCCCCGCTTGCGGGGAGGGGAGACAAAGCGTAGCTTTGGCGGGGTGGGGTTCTTCGGGTTTAATAAGTAATCAAGCGGACATGATATAAGTCCTACTAATGATGCTAATTATCTGTTGTGGTAGTTTGCATACCCATCTGAGTGTTTACATTTTCTTAATATATTTTTTTACCTAATGATTTAAAAATCATGTTATTATTAATTTATATATTGACTATTTATATTAACTAATTTAATAAATGGAATATTTAAAGCGCTTTCTTGAGTATGCTCCTGAAGCGTATGATGCTATTCGTGATGTTGACGATATAGCAGGGATTGCACGTAACACTGGATGGGCAGAGTTTCGCATTCGTCGGATCAAAAAACATTTATTTTATGATGAACACCAGTTGGATTACGATCTCGGATTTAACCGCTTTAGTCCTGATCCAGATATAGCAGATGCCTGGATTAGGTTACAGCAAGGTAATTTTAACCCTGAAGATTTGAGACTACTGGAACATGAATACTTTGAGTCGAGGTTTGAAGGCATTTTCCATACTGACTACCGTACAGCTCATGACGCAACTGAACGCTCTGGTCGTTTGTGGAGTCCCCCAGTAACATCAACATAACTCAAATGAGTTAAAACTGAAGTATCGCAACTTTTATAAACCACATTAATCTGTTATGGCTTTTTACGTATTGATTCTAAAAGAAAAGGAGGATGAGATCGGCGTTACTTACCGCTTTGGGCCACATGAAGATCGTCTCGGCTCTTTGTGGATAGATAAATTTAGTGGAGAAGTTAAAGAACTTCAAGAAACACCAGAGCAAAACTCGCAGGCATTTTTTCAACGAGCAGCAGTAAAGGTTTGGCAACATTGGAAAAAAGGATCTTTTCCAGAAAAAACATGTTGGGCATCCTGACAGGATGAATGAACAAGTCTAATTTATTACTAGCCCTAGCGACTAGAAGTCGCGGCTACACAGACAAAACCCTTGATTTTGCATTCAGTCTACGGAGGTAGACTTTGATTGTGTAGTAGCGAATTCTATTCGCCTAATACTTTTCAAACATCCTCTGAGAATGATTGGGGATTGATAGTCTATCCACAGTGATAGGCTATCAATACTCTGTTATTCCTCAGAAAGATACTTAGCGATCGCTCTTTTCGACAAGTCTATTGGTCAAAAAGCTTACTTCAAAGTTCCCAAAACGGGCGCTACCTCAACCTCTGAAATTTGCGGAACCAAGAAACCCTTCGCATAAATCTGGGGATTTGTTTGCGAGACTATGGCATAAGACTGGCGAAGATTAGCATTGACTGCGACAGTCTTCACATCGTACATCTGCATTGCCATTTTGGGATAGAAACCAATACCAATAATCATCAGCAGAAAACAGGCAGCGATAAACACCTCACGGGGTCTAGCATCGTCGTAGACTGCTTCTTCTGGTACTAGGCAGTCTGTACCAAAACAAACTGTTCCTTCATCTTCTTGATTTTCCGAACCTGCATTATTAATGTCGCAGATGAGTGCTGCACCCTGACCATAAAATACCTCTCGCAGCATGGAAAGTAGATAGATAGGTGTGAGGATGACTCCAACTGCGGCGAGAAAAACTGTGACGGTGCAGAAAGTTGAACTGTAAACGTCACTACTTGTCATACCAACGAATACTGAGAGTTCGCCAGCAAAGCCACTCATACCGGGAAGTGCTAGGGATGCCATTGCTCCGATTGTAAACAGGGCAAAGACTTTGGGCATGGCTTGACCAATACCGCCCATATCTTTCATTACCATTGTGTGGGTGCGATCGTAAGTAACACCTGCTAAGAAGAACAGCACTGATGCAATCAAACCATGCGAAATCATCTGCAACATCGCGCCGTTGATTCCCAAATCAGTGAAGGAGGCAATCCCAAGCAGTACAAACCCCATGTGAGAAATCGACGAATAAGCTAAACGCCGCTTCATATTCGTCTGAGCAAAGGAGTTCAATGCACCATAGATAATGTTGACAACACCCAGAATGGCTAAAACTGGCGCAAAGTAAATGTGTGCATCGGGAAGCAACTCAAGATTCAGGCGAATCAGTCCGTATCCACCCATCTTCAGCAACACACCAGCTAAAATCATCGATACAGGAGAGGATGCTTCGCCGTGGGCATCAGGCAACCAGGTATGCATCGGGAAAACAGCGAGTTTGACACCAAATGCAACCAGTAACCCTGCATAAAGTAGCAGTTGTAGTCCAAGGGGATATTCCTTACTGGCGAGGGCGGTTATATCAAATGTCATATCACCGCCGCCGTATAGCCCCATTGCCAGGGCTGCCACTAAAATAAATATAGAAGCCGCTGCGGTATACAACAAAAATTTTGTAGCCGCATACCGACGCCTTTTCCCACCCCAAATACAGACTAGTAGGTAGACGGGAATCAACTCTACTTCCCACATAATGAAAAATAGCAGCAAGTCTTTGGCAACGAACACCCCTACCTGTGCCGAATACAGCACTAGCATTAAAAAATAGAAAAGGCGGGGTCGGTGATCAACTTGCCAGGCCGAAAAAATCGAGAGTGTGGTAACAAATCCTGCTAGTAGCACAAGTGGCGCTGAAAGTCCATCAACCGAGACTGCCCACTTAAGACCCAACTGAGGCATCCAGGCATAATTTTCTACCATTTGAAAACTAGCATTGCTGGCATCGTAATGCTTCCAAAAGGCGTAGCACATCAAGGCGAAGTCTGCGATACCTATACCCAATGCATACCACCGCACGCGCTTGCCATCTTTATCAGGCAGCACAGGGATGAGCAGGGAAGCAACGAGTGGCAGCAAAACAATCGCGGTAAGCCAGGGAAATTGATCCGCTATCATGTATATGAGAAAAAATACTTATTTGTGAATGATGTTATTCTACTAAACTTTGTAACAATTTCTTCATAAGTATTTGTCCCAGTTAACCATAAATATTTGTCCCAGTTAACCGCTTTGACTCAAAGACAATTGACTTGAAAATGGCGACTGGGGACTGGGGAAGAAAGATTTTTATTTGCTCACGGTACTAATCCAGCCCGCAAAGCACGGACAGCAGCCTGTGTACGGTCAGCAACACAGAGTTTATTGAGAATACCTCGAACATGAGTTTTTACAGTACCGACTGTTAAATAGAGCCTTTTAGCAATTTCTGCATTGTCACACCCAGCGACAATCAACTCTAAAACATCCATCTCCCTATGAGTTAAAGGATAGGTAACTATACTTTTCTCAACATCTGGGTCAATACCTTCAATCAAGACTCTTTTTCCAGATGCGCCTCTGCTGCTATCGGGGAAATCTTGACGTATTTGTTGTAGTACAAGGTCTGCGATCGCTGGATCGATCCATGAGCTACCTGCATGGGTCGTTCGCACAGCCTCAACTAGTCTCTCAGTTTCGATATCTTTCATGCAATAAGAATCTGCACCTGCTGCAAATGCTGCTAAAACTGCCTGTTCGCTATTCTGCATTGTTAAAATTAGCAGCTTCGTGGTATAGTCTTCGTTCTCTGCTTGATATTGCCTAAATGTGCGTGTTAGATCAATACCATCCATGTCAGGCAAACCGATGTCAATAGTAGCAACATCAGGCTTGAGACTTTTCAGAAGCTTGATGCCGTCAGTTGCATTGGCTGCTTCACCAACAATGTTAAACTCTGGCTGGGTTTGTAAGGCAGCCCGTAAGCCGATTCTTGTAAGGTTGTGATCTTCAATCACAAGGATCTTGATTTCACTCATAGTTGCTTAACTTTACTGTTATTTATCTAAAGTACAGATTAAAATAATCTCGTTCTTCTATTCGGGATCTTATACAAAAAGCAATGGGTTTGGTATTGTTCCCTGATCTTCATCTACCATTAGACATAAATAACCTTATCTCGTAAGCTTTTCTAAGGCAAGAGTTTCGATATAACAATATAATTCAATCAAAAAATATTTTTATACATTAACCTGATTATATATATCTGATGGTAAACAAGTTATCATTGACAATCCGGTAGCAAGCAAGAGTGGGTGACTATGATGATGTACATAAAAGGGACTAAATTACCTCACCCTAAGACTCAGACACAAATATTGCTTGAATAATAAACGGATTATATACTTATAATGTTTTATATTATTTAATACAACTATTGAACCTTAATTAAGTTTAATTACTTAAAAAAATAAAATATTTAATTCAGAAAACTTTAAAGGAAAATGTGAATCCTTAATAATCTTAGTGCTGGTGAAGTAAGCTATTACTAGATTTGCGAGGGATAGCCAAGCACTTCTTTTTTTATTTAGCCATGTCTTTAACTAAAACTGTCAAAAAAGATAAAATTCTGGTTGTCGATGATATTTTTGACAATTTACTGGTCTTAGAAGCTGTCCTAGAAGATGAGCGCTATGAAATTAGCTTAGTCGAAGATAGCAAAATTGCTCTGGCTATGGTTGAGGAGTCGCCGCCAGACATAATTCTCTTAGATGTAATGATGCCGGAGATAGATGGCTATGAATTCACTCGACGCATCCGGCAGAATCCGGCGTTGCCATTTATCCCCATTCTGCTGCTCACGGCTCACTATGAGTCTAGCGTTGTGGAAGGACTCGATGCTGGTGCAGATGACTTTATTCGTAAACCATTCGATCCTGATGAATTACATGCACGAGTGCGATCGCTCCTACGCCTCAAACATAGTATCGACGAACGAGATCAGATGGCTAACCTGCGGGCAGATTTTGTCTCGCGTTTTACTCACGATTTACGCATACCACTAGTAGCCTCCAACCGGGTATTAAAATTATTGCTGTCAGGCAGGTTTTGCGATGTTTCGCCACAATTGCAAGAAATAATTGATACCATGATTGGCAGTAATCAAGACCTGCTGGAAATGGTAAATACCTTGCTAGAAGTTTATCGTCATGAAGCGGGCTGTAAAACCTTAAAAATTTCTCCCTGCAATATTCAGGAATTAGTTAGTGAAGTTTCTCAAGAATTAACTCCCTTAGCTGAAGAAAAAGGATTAACTGTAAATATTGATCGAGGTGAAACTGCAAGCACCATCATGGGCGATCGCTTAGAACTGCGGCGAGTTTTGACAAATATCATCGGCAATGCTATAAAATTTACAGATAAAGGTTCTGTAGATATTCACTGCTATCCTACTCCGTTAGCTGTGACTATTGATATCCAAGATACAGGGCCAGGAATTTCTAAACAAGACCAGGCAATATTATTCGAGCGATTTCGCCAAGGTAAACACCAGCGTTCTGGCAGTGGTTTGGGACTATATCTATCTCGCTGCATTATCGAAGCACATGAAGGCACAATCGATGTAACATCTGAACCAGGGCAGGGTAGTACATTCACTATCCGTCTACCTGTAGCAGGTGAAAACTAAAAAGTAGGCAGACAAAAAATTATTGGTATGGTACTGCCTTAATACGGTATTGTTCAGTAATTCTTTTTCTCAAGAATAGCTTCTCTTACCGAACTGCCCTAATAGCAATTCTGTATAAAAATGCGCCAAATTTAGAAAGGAACGAACCGCAGAGACACAGAGAAGCCAGTGCGCCCTTGCGGTTAAGAGACTTGAAGCAACTGGCGCGACACAGAGGAGAAAAAGCAAGGTTAAAAAATTCAGCGCAGCTTCATAAAGAAATGGTATAAGCGCCTCAATACTGCTCGGTTAAGGGAAATTGTAGGTTGGGTAGAGCATAAGCGTTACCCAACAAATCTCGGTAAATGTTGGGTTTCGTTCCTCAACCTAACCTACATCAACTACATTAACGTAAGTTTTTCGCTTAACCGAGCAGTATTGTCAAGAGTCTGTCTCAACCAAGAGATTCTTTAACCGAACGGTATTGCCCGCCTACCTACTTAATTAAAATTACTGTGCTATTTATTCAGCAGTAACTTCTTTTTCTTGTATAAAGCTAGTAATCCAACAAAACCTAATCCTAACAAAGCTGAAGGTTCTGGAACAGAGATGTTTTGTGCTGTCAAGCTGGTTTCATAAGAAACAGTCAAATTCCCGTTAGATGGAAGTGAGTAGCTAGCTTCAATAGGTTGCTCTAGCCCTTTTTGAGTAATGGGTATGGAAAAAGTGCCATCTAAGTTTTTTGCTACTACTTGACCTAGATATTCTACTGTAACAGCATCGGTAATTGGTTTACCTTCAGATAATACCTGAACTAATAAGCTTTCACCTGGAGCAACAGCTAAAGGGTTTTGTAGAGGTAGAATTTCTAATGGCAGATTGAATGGTTTGGCTAAATCATCAGACCAATCATAAAAAGCCTTGGTGTATTTGAGGTAATGACCAACATTATCATACTTAGGAATTTCCTGTTCTGTGATGCGGAGATATTCATTATTCGATAATCTGGCAAAATAGCCATTATCAAAAAAACCTTGGATAGCTGCTACATTTTCACCAGCAGTTAGAGATAAAGCATCTTGTTTTTGATTGAGATCAGAAGGAAGAATTTGTTTGTTATTATCATAAACTATTGCTTGTTGGAATCTAGACGTTTCATAAGGTTCTGGCCCATCTTCTGGATGTCCAAACAAAATATTATATTCGCCATTGTTGTAATCAAACCAGACAACATGCGCTGATGCTGGTTGAATAAAGCATGGCAAAATAGCTGCTGCTATGAGCAGCGTTTTAATTTTTTGCACAAACATTCTAATTCCCCTGATTACTTGGTTTAATTCATCACTAACGTTTTTAGAAAACCACATTTTTTTTCCGTAACAATCCCCCTAATAGGGATAAATTTTTAATATTTAGATTGTCTTAAGATTGACATACTTTATCGAACAGAATACATGCGTCACTCGTCAGAATACAGGAAAGGTATTTTGACCGAAAAAGCGGATAGCGTAGCGTTAGCGAGTCCGCGATAGCGCAGCGTTAGCGAGTATTCGAGCGTCGCGTCTGAATAACCGGGTTTAAAACCCCCACCAAATCGTAGATTTGGTGGTGCAACAATTCCTGCGCCGGTCTGAATCCCCGACTGTAAGCGTTGCGTTAGCGAGTCAGACGCTCCTACGTCGCTAACGCTTTGCTATCGAGCGTCTTGATTCTGACGAATGTTTTCTTCTTCAATTTTTTCTACGACTTGTGGCAGCATTTGGCAAGACAGCAAGCGGGTTGGCGAAAGTAGTGGTCAGCAAAAATTTGTCACAAATCTTGGGTGGAAAGAGACATAATTTTTCAATTTTTAACTGAAAAGTAGTTTAGCTAGTGCAAGAATGCATAGAGAAGTCTAAAAGATGACTTTGAAGTACCCGCAGGGTGTAGACGCTTCCAACCATTGGTGGTCGATAGCGCAACGTAAAGTTTTCTCTTCTCCTTCTCCTATGGTCAGCTTGCTTCGGCCTAGGAGTACGCCAACGGCATAGCTTATCTACGAGACGCACTCACGTTCGCTTAAAGCGAGTCCGCGTACTCAATTCTGGGTAAATGAGACGAGATGCTTCAAAATACTTTCGTCTTTAATCACTAAATAAGGTTAGTTAAATGTCTGAACTTACGGATGAACTTAAATATATTTTGAATTGGTTAAAATCTACCAATCATGATTTCTTTGATTGTTACAATCGAGGTTTAACTCGCCAGCAGATTGACGAAATTACTAAGGATTTACCATTCAGATTATCCGAAGAAGTATACGAACTTTATCAATGGCGCAATGGAACCGCCGATCTTGGTTATAACAATGGCTATCTACCACTCTATTTTTTGTTTCCTGAGCAATTAAGAGCCGATGTCATTTGTTCTTTTTGTTCCTTGCAAGATTCAGTTTCTATTTACAAAAATATAGGAAAAGCTACTAACTATGATGATGCATATTGGAACCAAAAATGGTTTCCTATTGCTGCCTACGAGAGTAAAAGAATGCTTTATGTAGTTGGCGATATCGATCCATCTCCGGTTTATCTTTGGGATGTTGGTTGCCTTGAGGATTCAGTAAGAATATATAAAAATCTTATCAGTATGATATCTGTAATTGCAGAGTGTTGTGAGTTTGGTTTATATCAACTAATACCAGATGAAGATGGAGAAGAAGATGACATGATAATCCGAATAGATGAAGAAAAGCTGGAACTTGAAAAAGAAATATATCGAAAATATAACTCCTAATTAGAGAGAGTCTGAAGTTGGAGAAGAACAAATTGCTTCCTTAGAGAAACTGTGGTATTTAAATATTAATAAAAAAAGAGCTTGAATATAAAGAATAATGAAGTACTTATTTCTAATTTGGGTGCTTATACTCTCTTTAATCGCTCCTAGTGTAGCGATCGCTGACGACAAGGCGCTTTACGTCTACGCTCAAGCAAAACAGCCCTATAGTTTAATATCTGGAGTTGGAACAATCCACCATCCAGTTTCCACTTCTAATCCCCAAGCGCAAGAGTTTTTCGATCAGGGATTAAATTTGATTTACGCTTTCAATCATGATGAGGCGGTGCGTTCTTTTCAATACGCTGCCAAACTCGATCCACATTTGGCGATCGCATATTGGGGTATTGCTCTGGCTCTAGGCCCTAATATTAACTTAGCAATCGACCCCAACCGAGAATTAGCTGCTTACCAAGCGGTACAGCAAGCTTTAGCACTTTCCACGCAAGCATCTGCCCAAGAACGAGACTACATTAACGCCTTAGCAAAACGTTACTCTCAAGATGTCAATGCAGACTTGTATCAACTAGCGCTTTACTACGCAAAAGCAATGGCAACCCTAGTTAAGCGCTATCCAGATGATTTGGATGCGGCGACACTTTACGCTGAAAGCTTGATGGATCTGCATCCTTGGCAGCACTGGACTAAAGATGGCAAGCCACAGCCAGATACAGAAGAAATTGTGGCTATTTTAGAATCAGTTCTCAAACGTAACCCGAATCATACCGGAGCTAATCATTACTATATTCATGCAGTAGAAGCTTCACTTTCCCCAGAACGGGCCCTTGTGAGTGCCAAAAGACTAGGAACCCTAGCCCCAGCAGCCGGACACTTGGTACACATGCCAAGTCATATTTATTTTCGTGTAGGAGATTATGAAGGGGCAATGCAGGCAAACGAGCAGGCGATCGCTCAAGATGATATCTACATTAAGAAGTATCAAGTCCAGGGTACTTACTCCATGATGTATTATAACCACAACATACATTTCTTCATGGTGGCCAGTAGCATGGCAGGAAGATATAAAGATGCTCTCCAAGCCGCAGAGACGTTAGTCGCAAATGCTACTGCAATTGACCCGTATGCACCAATGCTTGAGGGATTTTTGGGCAGCAAAATGCTGATTCAAACACGCTTTAGTGATTGGGATGCCATCTTAAAAACTCCTGCCCCCGATGCTAAATTGCCTACTACCACAGCACTTTGGCATTTTGCTCGCGGCATGGCGAAGGCAGCCACAGGCAAACTTGAAGATGCAGTAAGTGAAAGTCGAGCATTATTAGTCGCCAAAGAGGTAATTTCCACTGAAGCAACCATTGGATTTAGTCCTGCAAGTCGTATTTTAGACATTGCCTCAAAAGTTCTAGATGCCAAAATTGCCAGACAAAAGCATGATTATGAATCTGCCATCAAATTATTAGAAAAAGCGGTGGCAGTAGAAGATACTCTCGATTACGTGGAACCACCAGATTGGTACTTTCCGACGCGGGAATCTTTGGGCGGTGTGCTTTTGGCTAAGGGCGACTATGCACAAGCCGAGAAAGTCTTTCGTGCTGATCTAGAAAAGTATCCCCATAATGGGCGTTCTCTATTTGGCTTACAGGCAAGTTTGCAGGCACTGGGTAAAGATCAGGCCGCTCAACTTGTCAAAGCCGAACTGGAAACAGCTTGGAAAGGTGATAAGCAACTTGACATAGCCAAAATGGATTGAATAAGAATTTAACGCGATGTGCGACTTAATATTCTTACCTCACTTCCATTCCACTCTTTTAAAAGGCTACGGTGTACACACAAGTTATCCGATTACCCAAAAGTCTTCCAAAACCTCAAAGAGTCCTATCGGACATCCCTCTCCTTACTAAGGAGAGGGACAGGTTTTGCATAGCAAAACCAGGGTGAGGTATCTCAGGGGCTATGAGACTGAACCGTATAATTTTTTCAGAAAGCACTTGTGTGTACACCGTAGCCTCGTAGGAGAGGCTTAGGGAGAGGGAAGGAGTTGGAGGTTAGGTTTAAGAGAAAGTCGCACATGGCGTAATTTATATCTAGGAATCAGCTATTTTCAGTAAACCAAAAAGTTTTTCTCAAAGAGCGATGCCTGCGGCGGACTACGCCTACGCTGATCACATTTACTTAGATTTAGGTATTAGAGACCACTTATTTCATCATTAATTCTTATACCGATCTTCTTTTCTTCAAAAAGTGAAATGATGAAAGTAGTGTGTAGCAGCCTGAGAAAATTGCTCGTTTCATCAGAATAACTGGCTTTAACAAAGTCAGAAACCATTGATGAGGTTATTTGTTGTAGATTTAGAACTTTTTATACCGACAAGAGGATTTTTCAAACATCCTCTAATAAATAAAACTAATACATAAAGAGAATAAGCAATACCAAAATTTGTACCAAAAAAAAGTATTCTAAACTACTATTTTTTATTTTCGAGCTAGTGAATTTAGATTTCTATAACATGTAAGGATACTAAGCTTTTTTTGTTGCAATTTCCTCTGTTAAAAGTAAAATAAATCCCTATTTAAAGCTCATTAATATCAATATTATTTGTCTAAAGTAAAGAAGTTACAGAACTAATCACAACTTGTAAAACTTTGGTCACTTGTGTATAGTGTTTTCAGGAATAACACTATGAAGAGATGTAGTTAGCTATATCCTATAAAGACTTACAAGAGCAAAACCATGAACACACTTCCTTTACAGCAGTGGGCAATTGCTTTTAGATGGGAGCATAATGGCAACTTCAGAGATAAGAAAATATCTAAACTAGAAGCTGCCAGAGATAATCTAAATGGTGCAATTATTAGAATCGGTCGTGATCAACCGTCATGCAACCTATATCTAGAGGATAGTAGTGTGTCAGGTCAGCACGCTGAAATATATTTTAATGAACAGCAACAAAAGTTTTTTATTAAGAGTTTGCAACCTAAAAATACTCTCCAAGTAGACGGGCAAGACCTTGTTTACGGTAAAGAACTGCCATTGAAAGAAAACAGTATTATTGTTTTAGGACTGCAAAAAATTGAAGTTACTAATATTCAAATTTACGAGCTTCAACCAACGAATTATTCAGGTGTGGTCAATTCCAGCCAAAATTCAAATCCAGTCAATCCAAATCCAAATTCAATTCCAATCAATCTCAACATAAATTTAAAAAATGTCGATCCAGATTCAAATAAATCAAAACATTGGTGGCAAGAGCCTACAATACAGGTAGCGATAATATCAGCACTAGTAGCAGTTCTAACCGCAGGAGTTACTTGGTATAGTAATGACCAGACTCGGAAAACAGAGGAAAATAAAACTAAGGAGACTCTGAAGGTAGAGAAAGAGAAGGTGAATTTAACAAATTCTTCTGCGGAAAAACTTGCCTATATAACAAGATTAACAGCGCATAAAGCACAAGTTCTCGAAATGCTTAAGAAAGATGAAAATAAGAATCAAATATACAGTAGATTAGGGTTAATAAGTGAGTGTGATAAATCTATAACCATTGCAGTATCGTATGTCGCACCAAACGATATAGAACAAACCAGAGGTTGGTTTACTCTTACTAAAGAAGCTACCAAATTTCCTTCTTTTTATACGTTAAAACCTTTTATATTTATATATGCTTATATTGAAGATAATCGATATGAAAATCTATATAATGAATTGAGTCAAGATAAAGAATTGAGTAAACCCTGGGAAAATGAGAAGGTAAACGAATATCTAAGTGGTAAAAATAAAAAGGGAACGAATTATCGAAATAAACAATGGCAAGGGAAGGATGGTTTAGTAAAAAGGAATATTATTTCCCCTCGTGACTTTGATTATATCGAAAACCCTTTATTTTTTGACAGAGACGAAAAAGATATAATCGATAAAGTCGAATTTTACACATTTCAATTCAAGGGTGAACCAAGCGGAAGTGGCTATACAAAGGGAAAGTTTAGTTGTCAAGAAGGTAAGTTAATTTTAAATCAAAGTTGGGTAAAAACACCATAAAACCGAAATACTCTCCGAAAGACAATAGATAGTGAAAGACACAATTCTCCGTAACCGCTATAGAATCGTACAGTTTTTAGGGAGTGGTTCGTTTGGCGACACCTATATAGCTGAAGATTTAGATTTGCCTAGCAATCCCAAATGTGTCGTGAAACAGCTTAAGCCTAAAACATCCAAGCAGGAAGTTTTGCTGGTTGCTAGACGACTATTCGAGAGCGAAGCAAAATTTTTATACCATTTAGGTAACCTTAGCAACCAAATACCTAAACTATTTGCTCATTTTGAGGAAAATGGCGAATTTTACCTGGTGCAAGAATTTATAGATGGGTATGAATTGACCGCAGAAATAATACCTGGTAGCCAATGGAGTGAAGGTGATGTTGTCAAACTATTACAAGAAATTCTACAAATTTTGACTGTAGTTCATCAGGAGAATATCATCCACCGTGATATCAAGCCCCAAAATTTGATACGTCGTCATGATGGCAAGATTGTAATGATTGACTTTGGCGCAGTTAAAGAAATTAAAGGTTTGGCTGCGAATACTCAAGGTCAAGTTACTTCCACTATTGCTATTGGCTCCAATGGTTATATGCCAAATGAGCAAGCTAATTCTAAGCCAAAACTATGTAGTGATATCTATGCAGTGGGAGTGATTGGTATCCAAGCTTTGACAGGCAAATTACCTCAAAACTTCCAAGAAGACCCTACCAATGGAGAAATAATTTGGCAACATGAGGCAAATGTCAGCAAGAAACTAGCTGATGTTTTAACCAAAATGGTACGTTACAACTTTAGTCAGCGATACCAAACAGCAACAGAAGCATTACAAGCACTTACTTCATTACCACCCCCTCTACCATTACCAAAACTCAAGCCAGCAACCTGGCGATTCCTCTCTAATAGGAAAGTGATACTAACAGGTGGAGCAGTTTTAATTATGTTTGTTTCGTCTATATATATAGTGTCTGTTTATACCCAAAAGCGAGATACTCTAAATCCACAACCAGTAATTACAGAATCTCCTCCTACAGTAATTACAGCATCTCCTCCTAAAATCGAAAAATTTTCTCAACTACCTTGCGATAACGACGAACAACTATCCTCACCCCCTACAGCTACAGAAAAGCCAACATGGGAAACTAGCATCTATAAATACTATGGGGATATAAACCCAAAAACAAAAGAAGCCAATGGTAGAGGGTTGATGGTTTTTAAGAATAATGGTTTTCAATACTATGGAGACTTGAAGAATAATAAGCGTGATGGATGTGGGAGATTCTCATATCCGGTAAAAAGTAATATTAACTATTATTTAGGTCAGTTTAAAGACGATAAATTCCAAGGGCTGGGACGTTTAAAATTGAAAAATCAAAATGAATATAGAGGAAACTTTGTTAACAATAAATGTCAAGGGAAAGGAGTATATGTGTTTAAAGATAAGACTGAGCAAGACGGATCGTGGCGTGAAGATAAGTTAGAAGGAAGTGAGATGTCATGTAAATCGTCTTCAGCGCCTGTTATTTCAAAAGCAGCTTTTTTAGCCAAAAATTTATTTAACTATTTCAGTTTCTTGACTTAGGTGATGATCACCCCTACACATTGGACTTTTTATAAACTAAAAGCTAATTGCTTTGATAGATTAAAAATAATTATACCAAATCTTAATCAAGTGACACTTATTATGTAATATAATTCCTTAAAGTCCTGATTTGTAACCTTATACTTAGTCTAAGTTTACACTAATTAATAATGGTAAATAAATTTCAGGTAGTGTACACATAACAAAAACAAAGGTTCTTTATGAAAATAAAATCTATACTTTCTTTTTCTTGTTTATTGATTTCCACGAGTTTAACTGTTCTTCCAATACAAAAAATACTAGGGCAACAAACATCTCCAACAACTCCTGAATCAAATACTGTACCAGTACCCACAACCATACCAGATACAACACCAACAACCCCACCAGTACCCACAACCATACCAGATACAACACCAACAACCCCACCAGTACCCACAACCACACCAACTTCTTTAGAATTTTCTCAATTCCCTTGCGATAACGACGAACAACTATCCTCACCCCCTACAGCTAAAGGAAAGCCAACGTGGGAAAATAGCACCTATAAATACTATGGGGATATAAATCCAAAAACAAAAGAAGCCAATGGTAGAGGGTTGATGGTTTTTAAGAATAATGGTTTTCAATACTATGGAGACTTGAAGAATAATAAGCGTGATGGATGTGGGAGATTCTCATATCCGGTAGAAAGTAATATTAACTATTATTTAGGTCAGTTTAAAGACGATAAATTCCAAGGGCTGGGACGTTTAAAATTGAAAAATCAAAATGAATATAGAGGAAACTTTGTTAACAATAAATGTCAAGGGAAAGGAGTATATGTGTTTAAAGATAAGACTGAGCAAGACGGATCGTGGCGTGAAGATAAGTTAGAAGGAAGTGAGAATTTGTCATGTAAGGAGTTCAACAGCAACTATCGATAGTGCGGACATAAATCTAATTGATTTAGTTTGGCATTCTGACAATGTTAAACTGAAATGAACTAATAGACCAAAGGTTATTAAATGAATAAGAGACTTATACTGTCTGCCACTACTCTAGTTGTTTTCGTAAGTTTGAGTTTTCTTCCAGCACAAAGGTTACTGGGGCAAGAGGCACTTCCTGTCGCAGGTCGGGCAATAGAACAAAATAAAAATACATCTACTGAAAGTGAGTTGCCTGTTGCAGGACGTGCGATACAGGAATCAAAACGCCGACCAAAAATTAGACAAATCGCTTTTAAAGATAAATCAGTTGGTAGAGGAGAATCTAGAACACGGACTAGACGACGTGAGAGAGTCATTACAAGACGAGAATATAAACCACGGGTTCGGCCAGTAACATATACACCAAAGAGAGAAAGTATTCAACAAAGGAGGATAAGAAGACCTGTTAGATCATCTCCAAGAATACCTTCAATACCTCAAAACTTCCCAATCAGGCGGGGGTAAAAATAGATTTATGAAAAATTGATAAAAATGACCAAACTAAAAAGGCAAAAATCAAAAGTCAGAAATGAAGGTAGTTGATTCTTGAATTCTAAGTATTTTTTATTAATCCAATAGGGGTTTAGCTGGAAGGTAAAATAAAGGGGAAGGTGCAACAATAAATCAAAAATTGGCTATCAGGTTTACTTAGAACCTGATAGCCGTGATTTATTTAGGCAACCCTAATTACTAGGCCTATTATCAAGATAGATAGTTTATGCAGATCAAGATAATAAAGAATAGCCTGTATTTTCCTACTGGTTTAAGTATTATTTTTGGTGCAATCGGATTGTTTTTCTGGATACAATCACAACATAAAGCTAAAGTAACTGTTGTCCAAAGTGCAGATTCCCGAAAGACAATTGAGAAGCCAGTACCTCCTAAAGTAAAACTAACTACTCCAATAGCTTCTAAACAACACATCCGTCTAGTGCTTAAAAGAAGTACACGGCAGTTGTATGTATATAAAGGAGATAATTTCCAAGCTAGCTACCCAGTGGCAGTTGGTAAATCAGGATTGGAAACGCCATTAGGAAAGTTTAAAGTTATTGAGATGTTGAAAAACCCCGATTGGACAAATCCTAAAACTGGAAAATTAGTTCCTCCGGGTGCAAATAATCCATTGGGAGAACGCTGGATTGCATTTTGGAATGTTGGTAGAGAGTACATCGGATTTCATGGCACTCCTGATAGATCATCCATTGGAAAAGCAGTTTCTGGTGGTTGTGTTCGGATGTATAACGAGAATGTCCTTGAACTGTATGAAATGGTCAAACTTGGTACACCAGTGTTAGTAGAACCTTAATTAGTATTGAGCCGAGATCCGGCCGGATACCGGATACCGTTGGCGAATTCCCCAAATAGGGGTAAATATAGCGTAGACACTGTTTGCGAAACATTGCTTAACAATTTTGGCAAGTAATATTGCACGAAAATTCGGTTCTTGGCAACTTTTGGTGATGATTGAAGGTTACGCGCTTTGAGCCAGAAGACAGAAGGCAGAAGGGTTTTAAACATTTTGCCTCACATAAGTGAAACTTGTGAGAAAGACTCAGTTCCAATTTTGTTGACGATGACACCCATGACGGTAGGCGGGTAGGCGATCGCAGTTGCTTTCATAGTGGGTTCTCCAAAAGAGTATAAGTCGGCATAGCCTTTATTTGTTGCCTGACTTTGCCTTTCATATTAAAATTTGGGAGTAATACTTTATGGTTAATACAGTCAAACGTTCAATTCGGATATTAAAGATACGCCCCTGCATGTCTGATTTCCTTGATCACCCTACAGGATTTATCTTCTTCCATTTCCAACCCTTTTTTGCGGTGGGCTGTACTTATGGTAGGTGGGGGCAGGCGATCGCACCGACGCGATCGCATCACTAGTTAATGATCTGTTAACGATCTACTGGATGCAGAGAGTTGGCTCGTATGTCATCCTAGATTAGGAGAGTTAATTCGGTGATGTCTTTGGTTTTAGTATTGAAAGGCTTTTTCCTTTTAGTATTTACAGACTACTCAGAGAAATTAAAATCTCTACACAGTGATGATTTTGGAGAGAATCGATGTCAATTTATGTAGGTAACCTCTCTTATGACGTTACACAAGAAGATTTAAGTGGTATTTTTGCAGAATATGGTACTGTAAAGCGGGTTCAAGTACCTACTGACCGTGAAACAGGTCGTCCACGCGGCTTTGCTTTTGTCGAAATGGGAACCGAAGCTGAAGAAGCAGCTGCCATTGAAGCTCTTGATGGTGCTGAGTGGATGGGTCGTGACCTGAAAGTGAATAAGGCTAAACCTAAAGAAGATAGAGGTGACAGAGGTGACAGAGGTTCCTTCGGTGGTAACCGAGGAGGATACGGCGGTGGTGGCGGCGGTGGACGCAACCGCTACTAACCTTGGAAACAAAAAAATTTGCCTAGAGTCTTAAGGTCAGACAAGGAGTCTGTCTTTTTTTTGCAATGTTACTGCTTCCATAGCCATTGATGAAGTCAACTTAGTAGGAGAAATAATGACCCAAGTAATCGTAGGTGACAATGAACACATTGAGTCAGCCTTACGGCGATTTAAGCGAGAAGTTTCCAAGGCTGGAATTTTTCCAGACATGAGAAAGCATCGTCATTTTGAAACGCCCCTAGAAAAACGCAAGCGCAAAGAAGTTGCCAAGCACAGGCAGAGTAAGAGAAGTTTCCGTAACTAAGGGCTGACATAGATATAAACGAATAGACTTGGTTTAGTGATATTTCGTCTCGGAAGATCCCCCCAACCCCCCGATAAATTGGGGGGCTTAATCCCCTCCTTTTTAAGGAGGGTTAGGGAGGATCAAGTCTTAACCCAAGCAGCGTATTCAGATATATCAGATATAAACGAATGCCCTCATAGATTTTATGAGGGTTTTCCTTTTGCCTATTTTAAAATCAGGAAACCTAAAGAAACGCTAAAATCAAGTCAGCCTTTGTATTGTAGCGGTTGTGTCCCACATCACTCAGAGTGCGGTTCACTGCATAAATCCTGATTGTCAACGTCCTTATCCTCAGCCTTGGGGAAACAAATTTTGCAACAGTTGTGGCACACCGCTAGAACTGTTAGACCGCTATGTTCCACTTCAGCCTTTGGGGTCGGGAGGATTTGCTCAAATTTACACGGTTTGGGATGAAAAAACTCAAACAGAGAAAGTGCTGAAGGTGTTGGTAGAAGATTCACCAAAGGCACTGGAGTTATTTACCCAAGAAGCGGCGGTTTTATCCAGTTTGCACCATCCGGGTGTCCCTAGAGTCGATGCCGAAGGGTATTTTCAGCTACAACTGTTTAACCCCAAACCGCACCAATTGCCTTGTCTGGTAATGGAAAAAATCAATGGGCGGACTTTAGAGGAGATATTAAAAAAGTTTCCCCAAGGATGTCCAGAGGATTTGGTTTTAAACTGGTTTGCCCAAGCTGTAGAGATTTTACAAGAATTACACAAACGTCAGATTCTTCACCGGGATATCAAACCTTCTAATTTAATGCTGGGCACTTCTTCGCCATCTTTAACCCCGTCTCAAGGGCAAACAGGGGGCGATCGCTTAGTACTAATTGATTTTGGAGGAGCAAAACAATTTAGCCCCTCTAAGCTGCGTTCTCAGTCTAGTTCCACCCGATTATTTTCTTCAGGCTACAGTCCACCAGAACAAGTGACTGGCGGAATTGTCGGGCCAAGTGCCGATTTTTATGCCCTTGGTCGAACAGTGATTGAACTACTAACAGGCAAGTACCCGCTAGAGTTGGAAGATCAGCAAACGGGGAAATTGCGCTGGCGAACTGCGGTAAATGTCAACCCCCAATTAGCAGATTTGCTGGACGAGATGGTACAGGAGGATGTGCGATCGCGTCCGGCAAATGCAGCTATAATTCAAAAACGTTTGGCGAAGATTTCTCAAACATTACCGCCGCCAGGATTATTTGCCCAACTGCGAGACAACGGGAAGCTTGCCTCAAGGCAAGTTTCCCAGAGATTTACACTGCTAACACAAGCTATTGAACAAGCCCTAGCTAACTTTAGCCAAGCTGTCAACAAAACCGTTATTTTTATCGCTCAGACAATCATCAAAATTTTGCAAGCTTGTTTGGCAACGATTTGGGCAATGATCCTGGCTTATGTTGGCGCTTGTTTTGGTGTGATCGCTGGTTTTATTTTGGCATATCACACAAGCTTGGGTCGTCAGGTTGTGGAATTTATTTGGAGTCAGCAAAACCAATTAGTGCCAAATACTCAACCCGTCTTGGGGGCAGATATTTTGGTATTCATCGCCGCAGGTTGGGGAACCGCTTGGGGACTGACAGTATCCGGGTGTTTTGGTCAACAGCGACGCTTTTTAGTAGCGTCGCTGATGGGCATGATTAGCTATGGCTTCGGTTGGTTGATTTTGCAATTAATCACACCCAAAGATAGCGGTGAGGGCTTAGTGGCAGTGATTTTAGTGGCAGTTTGCCTACTTACCCTAAGTTTAGGGCTTCGCAGCCATCATATAGTGTATGCTGTGTTCGCGGCCTTTGGAAGTGCGATCGCCTATGCAGTTTTGATTCTTTTGAGGTTAGCACCTCCGATCTTCCAATTCTCTAGTCAACCAGGCTGGTCAGAGTTACAGTTACCTCTGATTTTTTTTGGTTCTGTGGGCTTTTTTATCAGCTTCTGGTTAGGAGTGACTTACTACCTAATTGTCCCTGGATTGCGGTTTTTAGGGTGGCGTTAAATCAGTGAACAGTGAACAGTTATCAGTTAAAAATTGATAACTGATAACTGTTGAAGAACGCAGGAGGCAGAACTTGCATAAATCCAAAATAAGAACCCCACCCCGCCCCGCAAGCCTATGGTGTACACACAAGTTCTGTCCACATACGTTTCAACTCTTTTACCCACATTTTTGTCAGAGTTAAACTGTCACACCCAGCGACATCCCGCCCAGAACTAAAGTTCAGGGCTAATAGCTGAAGTCCACTTAAGTGGACTGAACGATCAATTTAGTCCACTTAAGTGGACTTCAGCTATGAGACTCGGAATTCATTCCGAGGCGGGATAGAAACGCAGTGTGAGATTTATTAGGCTGCGACAAGACTTGTGTGTACACCGTAGCCCCGCAAGCGAGGAGGGGTTGGGGGTTAGGGACTTTTGCAAGAGGTCTATCTAATGACTTGAGCTTTCATTGTATTTTTGGGAAATATTGTATTGTTGTAGAAACTGAATTTTAATAAATTTGGAAGTTTTATCCATGACACATCTGTTTACTAAAACCGCTATTAGTATGGTGACGATTACTGCTTTAGGGTTAGCGATCGCTATAACCGCTAACGACCTAGTTCATGCTGCTGAGTTCAATTTTAACTGGAAAGGAGACACTGGTTATTCAGCTAAAGGTTCATTTAATTACGATACAACAGCTGCTCCAAGCGTCATTTCTGAGTCAGGTTTGGGAGCTACAAATAACTTGCAGTCCTTCTCAATTTCCTTCTTTGATCCATTGAGTACTTTAATAAATAGCTTCACTCCAGTGCTTAGTGGTGTATCTAACTACAGCTTTTTGAGATTCAACTTTGATAGCACTAAAGAGGAAATCTTTGGCCCCTTTGATGTTGGCAAGGATGATGAGCTTCCTGGTGACACATGGCTCAATAATAATCTCGCACTCATAGACGAAGGTTTGAGTGATGAGGTTCTAGCTAAAGAATTTGGTTTCAACAATAGAAATGCAGCAGGCACAAAGCAAATACTAGATTTAAGTAACAATTCGGTTCAGGTATCTAAAGTCCCCGAAGGAAGCATAATTATAGGTTTACTAGCAGTGTGTAGTTTGGGATTTAGCCTCAAGCAGAAATTCAATCCAAAATTTAAAATTTAAAATCTAAAACTGGTCAGTGTCAAAGGGATAAAAACAAAAGTCGGAGGCGATCGCTATGGTATCAGTCAGCGATGCACAAGCAATTATTTTAAATTTAGTACAACCGTTGGATCACCAGCGTGATACAGAAGTTGTCGATTTATTAGTAGCAGATAGTCGGATTTTGGCAGTGCCTGTCACCAGTCCGCTAGATTTTCCCCATTGGGATAATTCGGCAATGGATGGCTACGCAGTTCGCTATGAAGATGTACAGCATAGCAGCGAAAACCCAGCCGTTTTAGAAATTGTTGAAGATATTCCGGCTGGGTATCAGCCCAAGTCTACCATTCAACCAGGGCAAGCCGCGCGGATTTTCACAGGTGCGGTGATCCCAGCAGGTGCGGATACTGTAGTCATGCAAGAAAAGACACGCCGCGAGGAAAACCGTGTATTTATCCTGGATGCGCCAAAACCGCAAGAATTTGTCAGACAAAAAGCATCTTTTTACCAAGCCAGAACACAACTATTACCAGCAGCAATTAAGTTAAATGCTCCAGAAATTGCCGTATTGGCAGCAGCACAATGTCCGCAATTAAGTGTTTACCGCCGTCCGCGTGTGGCAATTTTTTCCACTGGTGATGAGTTGATGACAGTTGAACAACCGTTGCAACCGGGGCAAATTGTAGATTCTAATCAGTATGCGCTAGCAGCTTTGGTGAGACAAAGTGGTGCAGAACCAATACTTTTAGGCATAGTCAAAGACGATCCAGTTGCTTTGGAGAAAGTTATTGCCCACGCCGTTGCGATCGCTGATATAGTTCTCTCTTCTGGTGGTGTCTCAGTAGGAGATTATGACTATGTTGATAAAATTCTAGAGTCACTAAAAGCAAAAATCCACATTCGGGCTGTAGAAATGAGGCCAGGAAAACCCCTCACCGTCGCCACATTCCCCACTCCCCCTACTCCCTCATCTCCCTCATCTCCCCCTACTTCCCCACTCCCCACTCCCCACTCCCCACTCTACTTTGGTTTACCAGGAAACCCTGCTGCTGTGTTGGTGACATTTTGGCGGTTTGTGCTACCAGCAATCAAGAAACTTTCGGGAATTACTGAAGGTTGGGAACCAGTGTTTTTGAAAGTGCGATCGCATCATGAGTTGCGATCAAACGGCAAGCGCGAAACTTACCTTTGGGGTAAATTGCATTTAATTGATGGAGTTTACGAATTTCATCAAGCTAATGGTAGTCAAAGTTCCGGCAATTTAATTAATTTAGCTCAAACCAATGCTTTAGCTGTTCTCCCGGTGGGTAAAACATTAATTTACCCACAAGAAGAGGTGCAAGTTTTGCAGCTTAGTAATGGGTAATAGAGAATGTGGACAAGCAAAATAACCTATTACAAATGACAAATGACAAATGACAAATTACAAATGGCTAGTCTAAAATATAGGGCTATTTCATTCTATACATAAACCGCCCAGAACTAAAGTTCTTTGGCTTTTAGCTAAAGTCCGTTAAAACGGACTAGAACCTTTTCTCAGTCATCTTTAGATGACTTTCGCTATTAGACTCAGAATTCATTCTGAGGCGGGCTAGATGAGAATGAAATAGCTCTGTCTAAAATACCTGCTCAAAAGCCTCAATCAAGCTGTTAACTTCCTCAAGGGTGTTGTAATGTACCATACTCACCCGGACTATTCCACCTTGCGATGCTAAACCCAGGTATTCAATCAGCCGTTTAGCATAAAAGTCTCCGTAGCGAATCGCAATATAATGTTGGTCAATTTTTGCCGGAATGGTTGAGCTATTCATTCCATCTACTACAAAAGATATAGTTGGCACACGGAATTTACGGTTAGCTTTTGATTGACCAATCACTCGCACATTAGACTTGCTGTTGAGGTAATTTAGAAGGCGATCGCTAATATGTTCTTCATGTATGCTAATTAAATCAAACGTCTGCACCATTTGATTTCTCAAATCAGGTGCAGTTTGATTGCCGTAGTGCAATTGTGCTAATTCACTTAGATAATCACATAAACCCAACATTCCATAACTTAATTCAAAATTGACATTCCCTAACTGAAATTTATAAGGTATATCTGTCTGGTCAATAAAATAATGATTAAGACCAGGTAATCTTAATAAATGTTCTTCTTTGCCATAAAGTAAAGCATGATGTGGCCCGTAAACTTTATAACAACTCAAAGCATAGAAATCAACATCTAAATCTTGGACATCAACTAATCTGTGGGGTGCATAAGCTACACCATCCACACAAATCATCGCGTTGCGATCGTGTACAAATGCAGCAATTTCTTTGATAGGATTGATGGTTCCCAGAACATTAGAAGCATGAGTCAAGGCTACTAGTTTGGTGCGCTGACTCATCAATGGTTCCAAATCTGCTAAATTAAGTTCCAAGCTATCTGGGCGAATTTGCCACACTTTAACCTTCATTCCTTGTTTTTCGAGAGCAACCCAAGCACCAATATTGGCCTCATGGTCACAATTAGTAACAATAATTTCATCACCAGGTGTAAAGGTTTGACCAAGACAAATTGAAAGAACTTTCAACATCATTGTAGTAGATGGGCCCATAACCACTTCTTTATAAGAATTGGCGTTAATCAAAGTAGCCATTCCCCTAATTGCTAAAGCCAATCGTTCTCCTGCAAGTTGAGAAACTGCATAAGAAGCTCCCAACTGGACATCAGAACTCAGAAGAAATTCGCTAATTCTATCTACTACTTTTTTCAGGGTTTGTGACCCGCCAGCATTATCAAAAAATGTCCATTCACCAGCTAGGGCGGGAAAATATTGCCGAACTTTATCAAGATTCAGGAGCATAGTATAAGTTTTTTGGAGAATGTTCTTTACCCTAGCCTACCTTTTGGCAAGTCCCCCAGAGAGCATCATATCCTCTCTTGGTGTTTACAGCTTGTTATGCCAGCCTTCTTACTCTGCAAGAATCTCTCTAGAGGGGGTATACTTGGGGACTCAAAGAGGATCTTACTGACATATAGCGATTCCCGTATGGGTAAGGTACAAAAAAATCATTAACCACAGATACTAGTAGGCACATGCCCTCATTCAATTGAGAATCGCTATATCTAACTTCCTGCAAGGGTTAATGTCTTGATTCTTTACAATTATCGTCAATTTTATTTGATAAGTTTAAGGTAGAGCCAAAGCAACTATTGTTTTGATTTTTAATTCCTTAATTGAAAACAAAGGAACGAGCTATGGATACTACGGTAAAATACAACATTGAGGTTATCAAGGAAGAAGCACTTAAACTTGTTAAAAAGAGACTTGTTAACCGTCAGCAGTCAATTTATACCCTGTGTAAATATATTCCTTATCGTGACTGGCTTAATTTTGAACTTGAGTTAGAAAAAAACGAATTTCTGCTCAGAGATAGAATTATCGACCTATTGAGTGACGAATCGTGGGAAAACGATTGAGGCTGCATTTAGAAGCTGAACCTTTTTAGCAGCATCCCAATAAAATTAAAATTAAAAATTCCTTTTTAAGCATTAAAAAGCCTCAAATTACGTTGGGGGTTATAAACAAGAGATTATTAGAGGTTATTTATAAAGTAATAGGGTGCGGCTCTTTTAAAAAGAGAAACAATAAACCTCTTGCGAAAATCCTTGATCCGCCAGGGACTCAAGTCCCTCTCTTATAGCAAAAGTCCGTTTAAACGGACTAAAATTATTGTTATTAGTCGGTTTAAACCGACTTGAGCTATTAGCCCGAAAATTTATTTTCGGGCGGATGTTCCACTTTTGCAAGAGGTCTAATGAAGTTAGACAACCATTGGGAGTGATGGTGGAGTAAGAGAGCAGCTTCTGCACCTGTTAGGCTCAACCTCGCGCCAGTGATATCCATTTTGTGTTTAACTTGGTATCGTCTTTTGATAAGAGCCGCACCCAAATTATCAAGAGTGAATAATTCTTGGCTAATATCGAATTCGCGGATCTACATAAGCATTTAAAATATCAATTAAAATGCTGGCACTCACAACGATCGCACCAAAAAATACTAGCACTCCCTGAACTGTGGGATAATCGCGATCGGCGATCGCTTGATAGAGTCGATTAGCTAACCCAGGCCAAGAAAATGTTACCTCCGTCAAAATCGCTCCACCTAACAGAGACGCAAAGGTTAATCCCAAGACTGTAATTACCGGAATTAACGCATTTTTTAAGGCATGGGAGGCTAAAATCTTATTTTCACCAATACCTCTGGCTCTAGCGGCTTCTACATAATCTGCTTGTAAGGTTTGCTTTAAATTCACTCGTACAATTCGCTCAAAAATCCCACTGAGCAAAATTCCTAGTGTGAGACTCGGTAAGGCAAGATGGTGCAAAGATGTGAAAAACTGAGTGAAATTTCCACCGAGCAAGCTATCAATTGTATACAATCCAGTGACAGTAGTGGGAGCCGGAAGATTGGGCGGAAAGCGGTTGGAATTGGGAAACCAACCCAGTTGGACTGAGAAAATCAACTGCAAAAGCATTCCCGCCCAAAACATGGGGAGTGCGTAGGTGATGATACCAAATAAGCGCCCACCAACATCAAAATATGTCCCAGGACGAGAAGCGGAAAGAGTCCCAACCGCAATTCCAACGATGAGTGCAACCGCCATACTACATACTGCTAACTCCACCGTCGCTGGGAAATATTGTCCAATTATGTCCCAAACATTTTGTCCTCGACTCATTAAAGACGTTCCCAAATCAAAACGTAGTATGCTTCCCAAATAATTGAGGTACTGTAGCCACAAAGGAAGGTTTAAACCTAGTTGTTTTCGCAATTCTTCTTTAGCAGCTTCTGGCGCACGTCCGCCGAGAATTGCATCTGCTGGATCTCCTGGTGTTGCTCTTAGTAAAAGAAATACAATGGTGATAATAGTTAATAGCTGAAGTGGCGCAAGAAGCAACCGAGAAACAATGTAATATTGTAAAGCTTTAGAGCGAGACATAAGCAATTTAAAATTATAAATGCAGTTTTGAAATGAAACTATTTTAGCTATTAACTAGATATATATAGCAATCCTAAATCATTCGTGAAAATCTCTCTTTATTCTCTCTGCGTTCTCTGTGCCTCTGCGGTAGCCTACGCCAAGCCACTCTGCGTCTACATTATAAAAAATTATTTTTCACAAATCAGATAGGTTTGCTATATTGAACAAAAAATATTTTATTTAAGAGGATGTTTGAAAAGTGGTATGTTGTGATTTTAATCGAATTATTACCCCCCTTAGTCCCCCCGATATATTGGGGGGAAACAAGAAAATCCGGTTCCCTCCCCAATATATCGGGGAGGGTTAGGGTGGGGTAAAAAAATATTTGATACATCAATCATGACTTTTCAAACACCCTCTAATAGTCAAAAGTCAATGGTCAACAGTTATGACTAATGACTAATGACTAATGACTACTTTTTAATTGTCTGGTAAACCAGAATTTGGGTCGGGTTAAGTTGTACGCTGTTCACACCATTTCGGGCAAATACATAGTCTTTGCTTTGCCATAAAGGAACATAAGGTACATCAGTAGCTACTTGCGTTTGAATTTCTGCAAAAATTTTCTGACGCACTTCGGGATTTAGTTCTTTGCGTTGCTGATCAATCAGTTTATTGATGGCTTCGCTATAGTAAAACGAACCCTGAGTTTGACTGCCTCCATCTTCGCATCCTTTAGCAACTGAACCTTTATCACAAGACAAAAACGGCTGGACGTAATTATCTGGGTCTAAAAAGTCTGGATACCAATCAAGTAAAGCTCCTGGATATAAACCTTTAGAAATGTCTTTAAAAAAGGCAGGCCCTTCTGCTTGGGTGACTTCAAATTGCAGTATTCCATCCATTTTCGCATCCACAAGAGATTTGAGCGTCTGTGCTGCCAAACTCCGAGTAGGTGAACTAGAAGGATACCAAATTTGTACTTTTGCAGGATTCTCTTTGGAAAAACCAGCAGTAGTTAATAATTTTTTAGCTTGATCAAAGTTAGCATCGCCATATTTATCTTTAAATAATGGCACAGAAACATTAAACGTTGTGGGAATCATGCTATAAAGCGGATCTGCTTGACCAAGTAATGCCCGCTCATTTAACAGTGGACGGTCAATTATTGATGCGATCGCTTGTCTTACCTCTAATTTATCTAAAGGCTGCTGATTCCGGTTTAATACCAGATAACTTACTACGCTACCTTGAGCTGCGATCGCTTGCCAATCCCCTTTTTTACCGCCTTCTTCTAAGCTACGATTTTGATCTGGCTGTAGCGACAGATAAGCTACATCGATTGCGCCTGTACGGAAAGCATTAAACAGATTAACCGGACTAGTTTGAATTTGCAGGTTAACACCCTTGTTAACTGGTTTTTCTCCCCAATACTTATCAAACACATCAAATCGAATTGAATCAGTACCATACTGTCCTAATTTGTAAGGGCCAGTCCCCACAAAAATATTCGGTTTGAATTTACCAGCACCAAGTTCGTAAGCTTTTGGCGAAACTGCACACACCCCAGGAAACGCCAGCAATGAAGGAAACGCTGCAAAGGGCTTTTTCAGCTTAATAGTTAATTCATACTCGCTTGGAGTTTTTACCGAATCTACTATATCACCTAGTAAAAATGAGGGTTTTCCTTTATTTTGAATAAAGCGGTTGATGGTAAACGCCATTGCTTGGGCATTGAAGGGAGTCCCATCGTGAAAAACCACTCCCTGACGTAAGGGAATGGTATAAGTTAAGGCATCTTGACTGACTTTGGGTAATGCTGTAGCTAGCTGGGGCTTAATTTCTGTGCTTCCTGGTTCGTAGGTGTAGAGGCGATCGCTCATATTAAACACCAAACCTAAGGATGCTAACTCATAAGTATCAGCCGGATCAAGGGTTCTCGGCTTTGCTGTTGTACCTATAGTAATACGACCATCACCTGTAGGGCTATTCACAGAACCCGATGGTGGCGTAGTAGTCTGTGGACGAGGAGCGCAACTAACAACTAAAAATAAACATAGACAGAACAAAGATAGGAATTGTGTAATCCGACCCCACCGTTTCACGGACAAGGAAAACCAGGTCATACAGTTAAATTTTATCTGATTAGCGGTGAGTGATTTTACTATATATTCGCTAGTTTTATAGCAATTTTTACAATTGCTTACTAATCTACATACTTTTTATAGAGGGCTTTGCTCGGATAGATAGATTATGTTTATTCAGGATGATTAAGTAAAAATACTTTGATGCTAACTATAGTATGTAGAACTTTAGTATGCATAAGTTTACTACTATCTTTAGTTGTCTTAGCAAAATTCTATGAGAGCTGAGATACTTGATAAATTTGGAAAACGAGTCAGAGATGAAAGATTGCAGAGAGGACTATCCCAAGAGGAATTAGCCGAAAAAGCAGAACTTCATCGCACATACATAGGAATGATTGAAAGAGGCGAAAAAAACATCACTCTTATAAATATTGGAAAAATAGCTAAGGCGCTGGCTATAGCTGTAGATGAATTATTAAAAGATATTAATTAAAAATGCTTAAAGAACAACCCAGTTATTAATTTTGGCAAGGTTCAAAATTTAGAATTAACAGAAGTTCCTTCTCCAAAAAATAAATGGATAGAAATAGAAAAATGCGAACCTTTCTTCGATGAATTACTTCTAAAAGTTTAGATTTTCACCTCATTTACATTAATTATTTCTAGATAATAATTCAAAATTTTAAAATTAACTGTTCAGATTTTTGAGAAGTAGAGTCAAGAGAATAGTAGTTTAATATAAAAATTTCTTTCCCCTTATATCGTTCGCCTTTAAAGTTATCTTGTTTACTTTTTCCATTTTTTTGATCGTCGGTTCTATTAATTGTATAATTCCATTCTTTGTCGTGTATTTCCAATGCCCATTCATATAATTTTCTAATTGCTTCGCTATTATCGTAAGTTATAAGAAATTTTATTCTCTGCTTATGTCTGTTTAATATTTGGCATAGCCTGAAATGATCGTCTTTAGAAAATGAATGAACATAAAATTTATCTTGATCTGCATTGAAATAAGGAGGATCAATAAATAAGAAAGATCCATCAGGTACAGATTTGATAACTTCTTCAAAGTCAAAATTAGTAATTTTAACGTTTTGAAGTTTCTCAGAAGTTCGACGGATATTTCTGGGCCAATTCTCTGGACGCATACTGTATTTTTCACCATATCCCCAATAACAGTTCTGATGCTTCATGATCCCAGAGTAGGAGGTTCTGTTGAGGTAAAACCATCTACCAGCTTGTTCTAGTTTATTTTGTGGTATGAATTCATTTTTGTAATATGTATGTCTTTCTTTAGTAGCAGATTCACCTTCTAAAAATTTTATTAATTCTTCGGGTTTATCTCGAATTATTAACAAGGTATTTATTAATAATTCATCAATATCATTGAGCCAATTAATATTTACTTTATCTTTTACAAAAAAGATAGATCCACCCCCTGCAAAAGGTTCAGCATAACAGGAGTGGAAAGGAATCTGATTAAGAATCAAATTACGAGCATAAAATTTGCCACCAGGATATCTAAATGGTGAGTTTATAGGTTTGTTCATAATTACCTAAAGTATTCATAAAATTATGTTCGGTATTTGCTAACTATAGTATACATAAACATTTGTTGTCACCTTTGCAAGAAAATAAAACTAGTAGCTTAAAATCAGATATTGTGATGTTGTTATTTGTTGTACTGAAGTTCAATGAAATAAATAAGTATTTTCCCTATTAATAAAGTGGGCAATAATCATTTAATTAACTTAATTTAAAATATCATTAGTGATACATTATTAACAAATAATATACGATATCGTAAACAGCAGATTGAAAGTCTAACAGTGAGACTAAAAACGTGAAGTATTTCTTTCTATCTGAGGGATGGGCAGTTGCTAGAGTCTGGGCATCTGATGGACTCTGGCAAATAACCGCATGGCGACGCCAACCAGATATTCAGCGAATGAATATTTGTTTAGTGGAACAAAACGAATTGCTATGGCTTTATCGAGTTGAAGAAGCCGTTTTAACCGTGGAAGTGAAGCCAACAACACCAGTAATTGCCAGTCAGACCATAGGACAAGTTGTACTCAAGCGTCTGATGAGTGCTGAACAGGTAATTGAACGGCTGGGTAAGGCTGAGACGAAATGTCAACTGCAAAACATCCAATTGGTGGTTCAGTAGATAGTGGGGAGTGGGGAATAGGGAGTAGGGAGTAGGGAGTAGGCCAAGTAACATAACAACATAATTATTCTTGTCCCCTCCTCTTGTTCCCCCACTCCCCTCATAAAGAAAAGATAAGCAAATTTAATCCCCGACAGCGATTGGTAGCGAAAAAACTTGGACATGCTACGCGATCGCATCAATTTACACGCTTGCAAACAATTCCATCAATAGTTACACTTTTTAAAACATTCTCATTTTTGCTTGGCGGTGGCTACCCTACAAGGTAAACCTCCCGAAGCGAGTAAGCATTGCCAAAGCACCCATGCCGTCTAACTTATAAGACTAAGCTGTGGTAAGGCTTCGGCTCTGGCAATAACAAAAAACAAGAGAGAGTTTTCTGAGTGGCGGTTTTCGTTTCTCAGAATCTCAGTAAGAAAATTGCTTTGTAAACTAACTCATCGAGGAGGAGCGTAGTCGATGGGACTACCCTGGTACCGAGTACATACAGTCGTTCTGAATGATCCAGGGCGGCTGATTTCTGTACACTTAATGCACACAGCCTTAGTAGCAGGCTGGGCTGGTTCGATGGCACTCTACGAACTGGCTGTTTTTGACCCTAGCGATCCGGTTCTCAATCCCATGTGGCGTCAAGGGATGTTCGTTCTACCCTTCATGTCACGTTTGGGCGTTACCCAATCTTGGGGTGGTTGGAACGTGACTGGTGGCCCAGCAACTGATCCTGGCTTCTGGTCATTTGAAGGCGTTGCTGCGGCTCACATTGTTCTTTCCGGTCTTTTGTTCCTAGCCGCCGTTTGGCACTGGGTTTACTGGGATTTGGAACTCTTTAGAGATCCCCGCACTGGTGAACCTGCCCTAGACTTGCCAAAAATGTTTGGCATTCACCTGTTCTTATCTGGTCTACTTTGTTTTGGATTTGGTGCTTTTCACCTCACCGGACTATTTGGCCCAGGCATGTGGGTTACTGACCCCTACGGTATAACTGGAGCAGCGCAAGCAGTAGCACCAGAATGGGGCCCAGATGGTTTTAACCCATACAACCCTGGTGGGATTGTGGCTCACCACATTGCTGCTGGTGTTGTTGGTATTATTGCAGGCTTATTCCACCTCACAGTCAGACCCCCCGAACGGCTCTACAAAGCCCTACGGATGGGGAACATTGAAACAGTACTTTCTAGCAGTATTGCAGCAGTTTTCTTTGCTGCTTTCGTTGTTGCTGGTACTATGTGGTACGGTAACGCCGCCACTCCCATCGAATTGTTTGGCCCAACCCGCTATCAATGGGATCAAAGCTACTTCCGTCAAGAAATTCAGCAGCGCGTCCAAACAAGTGTTGCCCAAGGTGCAACCCTTGAGCAAGCTTGGTCGCAGATTCCCGAAAAGCTGGCTTTCTATGATTACGTCGGTAATAGCCCCGCTAAAGGCGGTCTATTCCGTACAGGGCCGATGGTTAAGGGTGATGGCATTGCTCAGTCTTGGCAAGGTCACGCCGTATTCAAAGATTCTGAAGGACGGGAATTGACCGTGCGTCGTCTCCCCAACTTCTTTGAAACCTTTCCAGTGATTTTGACCGACGCAGATGGAATTGTCCGCGCTGACATTCCCTTCCGTCGGGCAGAATCTAAGTATAGCTTCGAGCAATCTGGTGTCACCGTCAGCTTCTATGGTGGCAATCTGAATGGTAAGACCTTTACAGAACCAGCTGATGTGAAAAAGTATGCCCGGAAAGCTCAAGGCGGTGAAATCTTTGAATTTGACCGGGAAACCTTGAACTCTGATGGTGTATTCCGCACCAGTCCTAGAGGTTGGTTTACATTTGGACATGCAGTATTTGCTCTCTTGTTCTTCTTTGGCCATCTCTGGCATGGCTCTCGGACAATCTACCGAGATGTATTTGCTGGTGTTGATGCCGATCTAGAAGAGCAAGTTGAGTGGGGTCTATTCCAGAAAGTGGGTGACAAGTCAACCCGCCGGAAGGAAGCTCTATAATTTCAGTGCTGAGTTATGAGTTAAGGCTCTGACTCAGCACTAAAAAGTTTAATTACTAGCTCTATAGGCAGGAAATCGTAATATGGAAAGCGTTGCGTACATCTTGATTTTTACTCTGTGTATAGGTACTCTCTTTTTTGCGATCGCATTTCGCGAACCCCCTCGCTTTGAGAAACCAAAAGATAAGTAGATCCTATATACCAGACCTTTAAGCGGATTTGATGTTAGTATCCGTTGCTACGATCCTTAGTAGCAACGGATATTATTGTATTTGTCCTTTGTCCTTTGTCCTTTGTCTTTTATGTTGTTTCTCACTAATGACCAATGACTAATGACTAATGACCAATGACTAATGACTAATGACTAATTGTTGTGATATAATTTCCAATCTTGGGAGTAGATATGTGTTAATACTAGCTTTTCTGCGCTAGGATGAAAATGGATGTTAATGTAGGCTGCCATAAAACTGTTTGCATAACACATCGCGCTTGTCACACAACCTTTACGGAGACTAGAACCAGGAACAAATCAGCATGGTCAATCAGAATTTAACCGCTACAGAAATTGGATTCACTCACGAAGATTTCGCTGCTCTACTTGACAAATACGATTATCATTTTAGCCCTGGTGATGTTGTACCAGGAACAGTTTTCAGTATAGAGCCGCGCGGCGCTCTGATTGACATTGGTGCTAAAACCGCAGCATATATTCCTATACAAGAAATGTCTATTAACCGGGTAGATAGCCCGGAAGAAGTCTTACAGTCAAACGAAACCCGAGAATTTTTCATCCTCACCGATGAAAACGAAGATGGTCAATTAACCCTTTCCATTCGCCGTATTGAATATATGCGGGCTTGGGAGCGCGTGCGACAGCTGCAAGCAGAAGATGCTACTGTCCGTTCTGGCGTATTTGCAACCAATCGCGGTGGAGCATTAGTACGGATTGAGGGATTACGTGGCTTTATCCCCGGCTCCCATATCAGTACCCGCAAACCTAAAGAAGAATTGGTAGGCGAAGATTTGCCATTGAAATTCCTAGAGGTGGATGAAGAACGTAACCGATTAGTTCTATCTCACCGTCGGGCGCTGGTTGAACGTAAGATGAACCGCCTAGAAGTCGGCGAAGTAGTAATTGGTACAGTTCGTGGCATCAAACCCTACGGTGCTTTCATCGACATTGGCGGCGTCAGTGGTCTACTGCACATTTCTGAGATTTCCCACGAACATATTGATACACCTCATAGCGTGTTCAATGTCAATGATGAAGTAAAAGTTATGATCATTGACTTGGATGCAGAAAGGGGTCGGATTTCCCTATCTACCAAGCAGCTAGAACCCGAACCCGGCGACATGATTAAAAACCGGGATTTGGTCTACGATAAGGCGGAAGAAATGGCTGCTAAGTATCGTGAACAGCTATTAGCCAAGCAACAAGGTGCTACTGCTGCCCCTGCTGCACTTGCGGATGTTGTAGCAGAAGAAGATATTCCACCAGCAACGGAACTTGACGAAGATATTCCACCAGCAGTGGAACTTGACGAAGTAATTCCACCAGTTGCGGAAATTGAAGAAGATATTCCAGCAGCGACGGAAACTGAAGAAGAAATTCCAGCAGCTATTGAAGAATAATACATTTATAGTTTTACTTATTTTTAAGTAAGAGTATTAAATCATACTATAAAGAGGGAAAAACCCTCTTTTTTTATGTGGAGAATTGGGGACAGTTAGGAGTTAAGCATAAAAACTCATAACTCTTCACTTTTAACTAAATAAATGGAATGAAATATTGTGGCAACTATTAAATGTAGAAACATCACTTTTGATAATATCCAGGCAATTTTGTTTGACAAAAACGGTACCCTAGAAGATTCAGAAACGTATTTGCGATCGCTCGCACAAAGAGCAGCAAGGTTGATAGACGCTCAAGTTCCCGGTATTGGGGAACCGCTATTAATGGCATTTGGCATCAATGGCAATCTTCTAGATCCGGCAGGTTTGATATCGGTAGCGAGTCGCCGTGAAACAGAAGTTGCGGCTGCGGCATATATTGCCGAAACAGGAAGAGGATGGTTTGAGTCTTTAAAAATAGCCCGTCAAGCTTTGGATGAAGCGGAAAAATACATTGAAAAAACTCCTTCACCCCTGTTTGTAGGTAGCTTAGACTTGTTGAAATACCTACACAAAGGGGGTTTGAAACTCGGTATCCTCTCAGCTGCAACAAGCGATGAAGTACATAACTTTGTAAAGAATCACCAATTAAATGATTATATCGAGTTGGAAATGGGAGTAGATGAGGGGCCGAGTAAACCAGATCCGGTACTATTTTTGCAAGCTTGCCAAGCTTTGGGAGTCGAACCAGGCGCTACATTGATGGTGGGTGATTCCGTTGGTGATATGCAAATGGCGCGTGATGCTAAAGCCGCAGGTTGTATTGGTATCACTTGGATGGGTAAGTCGGATAACGTCCGAGGTGCGGATGTGGTGATTAATCAACTTGATGAAATCCAGATTTTAGAAGATTAGATTAATTTATAGCAGTTTTCAATTGCGTGAAGTAGGGGCGTATATATGTGCATGCGTGTCAACTTAAGCTCAAATGCATGTCCCACAGGCGTTTTACCCCCCTTAATCCCCCCGATATATTGGGGGGAAACAGGAAATTTAGTTCCCTCCCCTTTCTAAGGGGAGGGTTAGGGTGGGGTGACGCGGATCGTGATGGGAAGCCAGAGAACTGAATATCACGTCTTGACAAGGGTTTCACGTTAAGTTGACACCAATGATATATGTGTGCCCTTGCATATCATACTATTTTTGGTGTGTCAAGTTAAAACTGCTAGGATATTAATTGCTCCTCACAGTTGCTAAACAAGCGATGCAAAACACAGAAACGACGTTACAACTTCGCCTGTGGACAGTTAAAGAATACCACCGGATGGCTGAGGCTGGGATTTTTGGTGCAGATGAACGAGTAGAACTGCTAGAAGGAAAGATAATTTGGATGATTGCTAAAGGGACAGCCCATAGATCAGCAGTGGGGAGAACAGATAGATTACTGCAAAATAGTTTAAGGAATCGGGCTTTGATATGTGTTCAAGACCCAGTAAAGTTGAATGAATGGTCTGAACCAGAACCGGATATTGCTGTAGTTAAAGTAGATCCGCTGGACTACGCAGACCACCATCCTACTCCCAAAGAAGTTTATCTGATTATTGAAGTAGCAGATAGCAGCCTGAAACTAGACTGCGAAATCAAAGCTAAAGCCTACTCGCAAGCGGGGATTAGAGATTATTGGGTGTTAGATGTGGTTCGTCGTCAATTGCACGTCTTTCGAGAACCAACTCAGGATGGCTATCAAAGTGAAGTAATTTTGGCACAAGATGCGACTATTTCACCTTTAGAGTTTCCTGATTTGAGCATTACGGTTTTGGAAATTTTACCACCGTTGAGAGGATCTTAGGTAAAAGCGATGTCTGAAGACAAGTACTGATGCTCGTAAATGTTGCGCTAGCAAAGAACGAGCGTCCATAGGGAGCGTCTGACTCGCTACCGCGCAGTCGCCTGACGCGACTTCACAGCAGTTGCTGCAATGCACTTCCTTGGGATCTGCCGAGGGAAACCCTACCAAAAGGCTGTCTCACCGTTACATATCTACGTACTTTCCCGTAATTATTTGTTAAAATTTACTTGATCTATTCCTTTAGATAGATATAAAATATTTCTCAAATGACTTACTATTTCTTTCGAGACTTGTTGTACAGGCAATTCTCAATAGAAAAATTCAGAAGTCAGAATTCAGGAGTCAAAATCAATTAGTGGGGGATTGAGACCCACCCATTTGTTTTTGACCACTAAATCTTCTCCCTTGGATGACGCTAGGCGAATAATTTAGTCGCCGTCTTAAACCCATTTATTCATTCGCTCGTAGACTTGCTACCCCTGCGATATCCGGCAGTTGTACAGAGTTCGATTCTAAATTCTCAATTTTAACTCCTGAATTCTTGTCTGGTAAGTGAAATACGCTGAGAAATAATTTCACAGCCAGAAATTGATTTTTTTATCCTATTTCTGTCTGCCTTAGCAGAGCGTATTGAACATATTTAATAACGGCTAAAAGTCCCCAAACCCCAAACAGGCTGCTGGGTAAAATTCCTTCGTGTAGAAGTATCTTAGGAATTTTAAGTTGCAGCTAATGTCCAGAAATTACACGTTTTTGCGGAGTCGAAAATTATGAAAATTTTAACTGGTCTGATTTCCAGCTTGACACTACTGAGTTTAAATGTTGTCGGTTTATCTCAGGTACAGGCTCAAACACCACAAGGATTTACTTTTCAAAAAGTTCCAGTAACTCTTTTCGGAAATGGTTGCCCAGCGGGAACAGCAGAGGGAATTTTGAATGGAGATACTCTTTCAGTAACATTTTCTGAGTTTGAAGCTAAAGCTTCACCTCCTAGGGTTGTATCAGCATCCTGCAATCTACGAATCGGTCTTAATGTACCTTCTGGATTGAATGTTCAGCCGATTAACGTCCAATATCTTGGCTTTGCAGATGTGCCTGCAAGAGGTAGTGCTAACCTGAACGTTAGAATACTATTTCAAGGTCAAATAGTTCCAACTAACAATAATCCAAACGCAACGTTTAACCCTGGCTTTTCAGATGTTTGGAGCAAAAATGTAGGTATTGTATTAGGCACAATAAATGCGTGTAAGAACCCAGTGAGTTCGATTTTTGGTATCAATACAAATCTGACCGCAAGAGCTACAAATGTATCAACTAAACCTGAAGGTCTAGAAACCCAAATCCGAATT
Source organism: Nostoc mirabile CHAB5784 (assembly GCF_020829645.1). Classification (GTDB taxonomy): domain Bacteria; phylum Cyanobacteriota; class Cyanobacteriia; order Cyanobacteriales; family Nostocaceae; genus Nostoc; species Nostoc mirabile. The sequence goes on from NZ_JAIVFS010000005.1 coordinate 78,244, forward strand.
GATACAATCGACACAACAATCGGCCCTGTATTGTTCAGAATCAAGTTTGCTTTTAATCCTTGTTAGATTTTTTAAATGCATAATTCAGTTTTGCATTTAATTTTTCACAACAGCTGATGCCTCTAAAAGGATGTTTTAAAAGTCCAGGAAGGTATAACTTTACCTTTCTAGCTCAGGTCAACTGCGACGAAAAAAATACGATTTCAGCCATGTACTGAGATGGTTCGCCGTGATTTATCATGAGAGCAAAATACCCTTTTAAAACATCCTCTAAAGTTGCTTGACCAAAGTTATCCAAAGATTTCTTCCAATCGCTCTGAAGAAATCTTTGGCTATCTGTTGTTAAAAATAGTATTGGCAACAAAATGGCAATTCTTAAATAAATGAAATAGCTGATAATATAATTTCAGAACTAGAAATTGATTATTTTATCCTATTTCTCTCTGCTTTAACCAAAGCGTATTACAGACAATTAAGAACTGCTATAAGTCCCCAACAGGCTGTTGGATAAAATTAGTTTGTGTAGAAGGATCTAAGGGAATTTTAAGTTGCAGCTAATTTGTACAGGAAATTACACGTTTTCGCGGAGTCTAAAAGTATGAAAGTTTTAACTGGCATTATTTCCAGCTTGACGCTACTGAGTTTAAATGTTGTCGGTTTATCTCAGGTACAAGCTCAAACAGAAGGATTTTCGTTTCAAGATGTTCCAGTGACTCTTACGGGAAATGGTTGCCCGGACGGAACAGCACAAGGAGTTTTGAATGGAGATACCCTTTCAATAACATTTAGTGAATTTGAAGCGAAAGCTCCACGTTCTAGGGTTGTATCAGCATCCTGTAATCTGCGGATCGGCCTGAATGTACCTTCTGGATTTAACGTTCAGCCGGTTAACGTCAAGTATCTTGGCTTTGCAGATGTGCCTACAAGAGGCAGTGCTGACCTGAACGTGAAAATACTTTTTCAAGGTCAACAAGTTGAAACTATCGATAATCCAAACCGAACGTTTCCGGCTGGCTTCTCAGATGTTTGGAGCAAAGATGTAGGTATTGTATTAGGCACAATAAATGCATGTAGGAACTCAGTGAGTTCGGTTTTTGGTATCAATTCAACTCTGATAGCAAGAGCTACAAGTATACCTAGAGGCCAAGAAACCCAAATTCGAATTGATACAATCGACACAACAATCGGCCCTGTATTGTTCCAAATCAAGTTTGAGTTTAATCCTTGTTAGGTTTTTTAAATGCATAGTTAGTTTTGCATTTAATTTTTCCCAAAAGCTGAACTCTCAAAAGCTGCTTTACCAACTTATCGAAAGATTTCTTCCAATCGCTTTGAATAAATCTTGGACTCTCTGTGTTGATAAATAGTTAGGTCAAGTCAAAGTAGTTGATAAATCTATCAAAATCAGAATTTGCCAAACATACGTCTTTGGATAGGTAAAATATATTATTTCTCTGTGATTTTGAATTTTTTCAAGGATTATGGTAATGGCAATTCTGAATTGGAGAATAATTCAGAAGTAAGAATTCAGGAGCGGAGCCGGAGACGCTCCGCCTCCGGTCAGAATCAATTTAGTGGGGGGGTCAGACCCACCATTTTATTGTTGAACACTAAATCCTTCGCGTAGCGTCTCCAAAAGAGAAGATTTCGTGGGGGTATTAAACCCATTTATTCATTCTGCTGGTAAACTAGCTACTGCTGCGCTATCCGCCACTTATACAGAATTCAATTCTGAATTCTAAGTCTCGACTCCTGAATTATTTTCTGAGAAGTGAAATACGCTGATAAATAATTTTCGAGTCAGAAATTGATTGTTTTATCCTATTTCTGTCTCCCTTAAGCAGAGCGTATTGCAGACAATTAAGAACTGCTAGAAATCCTCAAACCTGGAAAAGGCTACTGGGTAAAATTTATTATTGTAGAAGTATTTTAGGAATTTGACATTGCAGCTAATATCCATAGGAAATTACACATTTTCGCGGAGTTATTAGATGAAAGTTTTAACTGGTCTTATTTCCAGTTTGACGCTACTGAGTTTAAATGTTGCGGGTTTATCTCAGGTACAGGCTCAAACACCAGGATTTACGTTTATAAGAGATACAGCAACTTTTTTCGGAAATGGTTGCCCAAACGGAACAGCACAGCTAGTTTTGAATGGAGATACTGCTTCAGTATCATTTTCTGCGTTTGAAGCTAAAGCTTTACCTTCTAGGGTTGTATCAGTATCCTGCAATCTGCGGTTCCCTCTTAATGTACCTTCTGGATTTAACGTTCAGCCGATTAGCGTTAAGTATCTTGGTTTTGCAGATGTGCCTACAGGAGGCAGTGCTGATCTGAGGGTTGAAATATTATTTCAAGGTGCAAGTATTGCAACTATCAATAATCCAAACCAAACGTTTCCGGCTGGCTTTTCAGATACTTGGAGCAAAAATATAAATGTTATAGCAAACACAATAAATGCATGTAGTAACCCAGTGAGTTCAGTTTTTGGTATCAATTCAACTCTGACGGCAAGAGCTAGAGGTATACCTGCAAATCAAGAAACACAAATCCGAATTAATACAATCGACACAACAATCGGTCCTGTATTGTTCCAAATTAAGTTTAAGTTTAATCCTTGTTAGGTTTTTTAAATGCATAGTCAGTTTTGCATTTAATTTTTCCCAAAACCTGCTCCCTCTAAGAGGTTGTTTGAAAAGTATTTGGCTGTGATTTTAGGAGTTCGATTATTGGTATCAATTCAACTCTGACGCTAAGAGCTACAAATCTACCTAGAGGTCAAGAAGCCCAAATCCGAATTAATACAATCGACATCAAGTTTGCTTTTAATTCTTGTTAGGTTTTTTAAATGCATAGTTAGTTTTGTATTTAATTTTTCTCAAAAGCTACTCGCTATAAAGCTGCTTTACCAACTTTTTGAAAGATTTCTTCCAATCGGTCTGAAGAAGTCTTTAACTCTCTGTCTTGATAAATAGTTAGGTCAAGCCAAAGTAGCGGATAAATCTAACGAAATCAAAATTTACAAAATATCTGTCTTTGGATAGGAAAAATATATTTGTCTGTGATGTACAATATTATCAAAACTTCTCATGAGGGCAGTTCTTAATTAAAGAAGAATTCAGAAGTAAGAATTCAGGAGTCAGAATCAATTAGTGGGGGGTTCAATCCTCGCTATTTTATTGCAGAACATTAAATCGAACCCGAGTGCGTTTCCAAAGGAGAAGATTTAGTGGGGGCCTTAATACCCATTTATTCATCCCCTGATAGACTTGCTACCGCTACGCTATCCGCCAGTACTTCGGCAGGCTCAGTAACCATCGTACAGAATTCGATTCTGAATTCTAAATATTGACTCCTGAATTATTTTCTGAGAAGTGAAATACGCTGATAAATAATTTCCGAGTCAGAAATTGATTGTTTTATCCTATCTCTGTCTCCCTTAACCACAGCGTATTGCACACATTTAAGAACTGCTAGAAATCCCCAAAACCCAAAGAGGCTGCAAGGTAAAATTTCTTTGTCTAAAAGTATCTTAGGAGTTTGATATTGCATGTAATATTCATAGGAGATTAAACATTTTCGGGGAGTTACTAGATGAAAGTTTTAACTGGTATCATTTCCAGTTTGACGCTACTGAGTTTAAATCTTGTGGGTTTATCTCAGGTAGAGGCTCAAACACAAGGATTTGAGCTTCAAGAAGTTCCAGTAACTCTTTTCGGAAATGGTTGCCCAAACGGAACAGCAAAGGGAATTTTGAATGCAGATAGTCTTTCAATAACATTTTCTGAGTTTGAAGCTTTAGCTTCACCTCCTAAGGTTGTATCAAAATCCTGCAATCTGCGGATCGGTCTTAATGTACCTTCTGGAGTGAGCGTTCAGCCGATTAACCTCAAGTATGTTGGCTTTGCAGATGTGCCTCAAGCAGGCAGTGCTGACCTGAATGTGAAAATACTTTTTGAAGGTCAAGAACTTCCAACTATCGATGATCCAAACACAACGTTTGGGCCTGGCTTTTCAGCTACTTGGAGCAAAGATGTAGGTATTGTATTAGGCACAATAAATGCATGTAAAAACCCAGTAAGTTCGATTTTTGGTATCAATTCAACTCTGACGGCAAGAGCTAGAGATATACCTGCAAATCAAGAAACCAAAATCCGAATTGATAAAATCGATACAGAAATCGGCCCTGTATTGTTCCAAATAAAGTTTGCTTTTAATCCTTGTTAGGTTTTTTAAATGCGTAGTTACTTTTGCATTTAATTTTTCCCAAAAGCTGATCTCTCAAAAGCTGCTTTACCAACTTATCGAAATATTTCTTCCAATCGCTCTGAAGAAATTTTTGACTCTGTGTCTTGAGACATAGTATTGACAACAAACCTGAGAAGCTCTCCTTATTTGAGATGAAAGATATGAAAGTTTTAACTGCTCTTATTTCCAGTTTGACGCTACTGAGTTTAAATGTTGTGGGTTTATCTGAAGTACAGGCTCAAACAGTACAGCCTCAAACACAAGGATTTCAGTTTGAAAGTGTTCCAGTAACTGTTTTCGGAAATGGTTGCCCCTCGGCAAGTGCCCAAACAAGTTTGGTAGGAAATACTCTGTCTGTAACTTTTCCTCGATTTCAGGCTGTAGCTGTATCTCCTAGAGTGGTAGCACAATCTTGCAATCTCAGAATTGGGCTTAATGTGCCTAGAGGCTATAGAGTTCAGCCCATTAACCTCAGGTATTTTGGTTTTGCAAATGTGCCTCAGGGGGGCAGTGCTGCCCTAAGGGTTAGAGCAGTGTTTCAAGGGAGACAAGTTCCAATTTCTAGTAATGATCCAAACGCAAACTTCCCGGCTGGCTTTTCAGGAGGATGGCTAAAAGATGTAACTATTACACCAGATACAATAGACGCATGTGCTAACCCAGTGAATTCGGTTTTCGGCATCAACACAACTTTGATAGCGCGTGCCACAAATGTAGCTGCGGGGCAGCGAACTGTAATTAGATTGAATGGGAGTTATAGAATTCGGTTTAATGTGACTCCTTGTTAGTAGTAGTCTGTGAAGCTAGTTTTGATGGTTTTTAGTAAGGACTTTAGTGCTTAGAAAATAAGGACTTTAGTCCTTGCTACGAACTTGCGTACCCATCAATTTAAACTTGACAGACTAGTAGGGGCAAGACCCATTAAATTAATCCTCACAATAAATGTGTGAAAAGCCAGCGCACCAGCCTCAGTATGATACTGGACTGGTGCTTCTGTATATCCTTATCTGATCAGCATCTGCTATTACACAGGCTACTGGGGGATTTGGCAAATATTCTGGCAATGCTTTTCTGCTACGACCTAAAGCAGCAGGCATAAATACTTCCACATTGACAACTAAATTGAATAAGACAGCGGGAAGGACTTGGCATCCTTTGGCTTCACATACACCCGCTGTTTCGGTTCTAACTCTAATTGGTTAAAGCGATCGCGTGTTAAATGCGCCATCACCACTTGCCCATCATCAAAAGTTAATTCTACCTGAATTTCCCAACCCAAATGTATCAAACGGCTCACTGTCGCAGGTGTAGTAGAACCGTTAGCAACCTTTTCCAAAATCACATCTTGTGGACGCAAAAATACTTGTGGGTGTGGCGCATCAAATCCGCTACTTTGAAAAATCTTTGAGTTGCTGGGTAACACATTCACCGGGCCAATGAAGCTCATTACAAATGCGGTGGCAGGATTATCGTAAATTTCAGATGGTGTCCCCACCTGTTCCACACGCCCTTTATTCATGACCACAACTTCATCGGAGACTTCCATTGCTTCTTCCTGGTCGTGGGTGACAAAAACTGTGGTAACATGAACCTCATCATGGAGGCGGCGTAACCATGCCCGTAAGTCTTTGCGGACTTTAGCATCAAGTGCGCCAAAGGGTTCATCTAGCAGTAATACTTCAGGTTCTACTGCCAGTGCCCTTGCTAATGCTACCCGTTGTCTTTGGCCACCAGAAAGTTGTGATGGATAGCGATCGCCTAGTCCACTCAATTGCACCAATTCGATTAACTGTTCTACCCGCCCCTTAATCTTCTTTGGCTGTGCCTTACGAATTTCTAAGCCAAAGGCAATATTCTGCCTGACAGTCAGATGCTTAAATAGGGCATAGTGCTGAAACACAAAGCCAATATTTCGTTGTTGCACACTTTGGTATGTAGTGTCTTTACCGGTAAGTAGGATTTTACCGCTATCTGGCATTTCTAAACCTGAAATTAACCGTAGTAGCGTAGATTTACCTGATCCCGATGGGCCAAGCAACGCAACTAGCGAACCACTCTTAATTTCCAGGCTGACCTGATCAACTGCCTTGAAACTCCCAAATTGTTTGGAGACATTCTCAACTACTATACCCACTGCCGCTATACCTCTGCAACTAAATCTACAGATCCTTGATAGAATTACTGTGTCTTATATATACCATACATCTTTATTTATGGATGAATAAGATTTAGCTACCACAACTGTTGCAATCGAGGAAGCTACAATGAGGGACAAAGTGTGAGGAGCCTTGGGGTTAAAGAAATTCCCTAACCTGTTTCCCAAAGACTCGCCAAGAATCATTCAAAAATCGCGGCTTGTTCTCAAAGAAGGAAAATGGCGAGAGGTTACATACAAACGCGAAGAACGCACCGCATCAGGAGTTTATAATTTTATTGTCACTCTAGAGGGAATAGTGTTTATTCGTAGAGCCAGTGCGAGGGTTGCAGATAGAGCAATTGGTCATATAGATTTAGCAAAGGGAGAGGATGTAAAATACGCTGGTCGGCTCTACTTTTCAGGACGCAATAATAGAGGCATCCTTCGCAAATGGACTAATGAATCTGGACATTATCGACCTGCTGCTGAATCGATGAGCAACGCAGATTTACTACCTCAAGAACTTTTTGAGCCAGGTCAATTCAAAAGTCTAATTAGTCTCAATTGAATGCCTGGTAATTATTAAGACATTTGATCGCATTGGAGTGTAATTAAATCGGATGATAAATGTTATCAGAGATTAATAGTTACAAATAATATGATTAGCCGATTTATTACCGATAAAAATTTTGAAAACCATAAAGCTTTACAACAGAGGCTGATGAGTTTACCCGAAGAAGCTCAGTTCGATGAGATCAGCGCTATCTTAGATCGAAATTCTGTCATCGGTCTAAAGTTAGCTAATGCCATATTGAAGAATAAAAGATACTTTGAGATTCTGCTTGAGCGAGGAGTCGCAGAAGCAAATGCTAGTGAAATAGAACTATGGCTAAAGTATTTACTCCCGCGTCTTGGCTTTCGACGTGTTATAGCCATCCTATCTGGCAAATTATCAGAACAGCCTCAAGAAGTACGTAAGGCTTCATACTGGCTACCCAAATTTCTACCAAAAGGTAATGAGCAAGCTGCAAAATTACTGAAAGAGCTTTTGAATAAGGAGAAACAGATGTTAGGTAAAGAGTACAAAGCTGTTAGAACTTCCGGGCAAATTTACAAGTTAATTTTAAGAATCAAGAGTACAGGTGAATATGCAGTTTTTGGTGGATATCAATTGGGTAGTCAGGGTTCTAAAATAATTGTTGAAGTTCTCAATTCAGAAGACTTATATCCAACTGGTGGACTGAGGGAAGTATCACCTAGTGATGTAGAGATTCTCGATCCACAACCTTACAACGATTAATACTAAGGGTAGTAATTAGGTTGGGTTACAAAAATTATACCTGTAAGTTTTACGTCACCACTAGCGATCGCAGTTAGAAAAGATTCAATGTACAGGTGTTTTCAAATATCTCTTGCAGTCTTAATAGCATGGACTGATTAATTACTTTTCTGCGATATTTAGTCACTAGCACTAAATGAATATTTAAACTGTAAACCGCTGTGTGCCTTACGTTGTAAGTCATGCCACCAAATGGTATTATGACTATATGTTACTCACTTACCACTCGACTTCATCTTCACGTTGCAAGGCAGAGAAAAGAGTTTCACTTGTCTGTTGCTCATTGGTTGGTTAATTCTTATGACTTAATTATTTGTAATGCACACCTCGACCCTACCTAGCTAGAACGCGATTAGCTAAGTCGATACTAGATGTTGCATGGTCGGCATTCCTTCAAATCATGCAAGCAGTAGCGGTAAGACGCGGCAAGCATACACGAGGCGTTGACCCTAGAGGAACTAGTATCAACTGTTCAAGGTGTGGTGCAAGAGTTGAGAAAACCCTTGCAATTCGTGTTCATAGCTGTTCTTGTGGACTAGTTATAGATCGGGACTGGAACAGTGCATTAAATCTGAGGCAGCGCGGTCTTGGGGTTTCCCCAAGTGGAGCGACTGCCGTGTTAAAGCATGGGTCGGTTGGACTACCGATTTCTGGCTGTGGAGGATACTTGGATACAAGTCCTGTGAAGCAGCAAGTCTCTTATGTGAATCTGAGATGCTCCCGCTACACCGCCTGCGGTTAGCGGGAGAGTTGTCACTAACCAAATTCTCCATCTCGCTTTTCGTATCGAAACATTAAGGAATATTGCATTTCAGTAGAAACCTGAAGGTAAAGCGCCAAATCACCCAAAAGACCGTGGTAGTATGCTCTCGGTAAATGTGAAGATTGGGAGAAAGACCTTTGACACTACGGGTTGCTGTTATTGGGTCAGGCCCTGCTGGTTCATCTGCCGCAGAAACACTGGCAGCCTCTGGGATTGAAACCTACTTGTTTGAGCGGAAGCTAGACAATGCAAAGCCTTGTGGGGGTGCAATTCCTCTATGTATGGTGAGTGAGTTTGACTTGCCACCAGAGATTATCGATCGCCGGGTACGGAAGATGAAAATGATTTCGCCTTCTAATCGGGAGGTTGATATCAATCTGGTAAATGAAGAAGAATATATAGGAATGTGCCGCCGGGAAGTACTAGATGGCTTTTTGCGCGATCGCGCGGCAAAAATCGGCGCAAATTTAATTAATGCCACTGTTCATAAACTTGATATACCAGGAAACAATACTGATCCCTATACCATCCATTACGTTGACCATACAGAAGGGATATCACAGGGTATTGCCAAAACTCTGAAAGTGGATCTAATTATTGGGGCAGATGGGGCTAATTCTCGCGTTGCTAAAGAAATGGACGCTGGGGATTACAATTATGCGATCGCTTTCCAAGAGCGAATTCGCTTACCCGAAGACAAAATGGCCTACTATAACGACCTCGCCGAAATGTATGTCGGTGATGACGTTTCTACCGATTTCTACGCTTGGGTTTTCCCCAAATATGACCACGTAGCGGTTGGTACTGGTACAATGCAGATCAATAAAGCCAGCATCAAACAGTTACAAGCGGGTATCCGCGCTCGTGCTTCGGAGAAGTTGGCAGGCGGTAAAATTATCAAAGTAGAAGCCCACCCCATTCCTGAACATCCCCGTCCCCGTCGTGTTGTCGGTCGCATCGCTTTGGTGGGAGATGCTGCTGGTTACGTTACCAAGTCTTCTGGCGAAGGTATTTATTTTGCCGCTAAATCTGGGCGGATGTGTGCCGAAACCATTGTGGAAGCATCTAACAGTGGTAGCCGTATTCCTACAGAAGGCGATCTTAAGGTTTACCTGAAGCGTTGGGATAAAAGATATGGACTCACTTACAAGGTGCTGGACATTCTGCAAACCGTGTTCTATCGTTCCAACGCCACCCGCGAGGCGTTTGTGGAAATGTGTGATGACCTCGATGTACAACGGCTAACATTCGATAGCTATCTGTATAAGACGGTTGTCCCAGCGAATCCCATCACCCAACTGAAAATTACTGCCAAAACCATTGGTAGTCTAATTCGGGGTAATGCGCTTGCACCTTAATTGAGTGCGGAATATTGGAAGTTGCAACAAATAAATTAGCCAATACGGTTATAGTAGACCTCTTGCAAAAGTCTCTAACACCCCACTCCTAACCCCTAAGAGCTTTTTGGGCTACGGTGTACACACAAGTCTGAAATAGCTGATTAACCAAGGTTTTACCCCTCCCTAACCCGGACCTTATAAAGGGGAGGGAACTAAATTTCCTGTTTCCCCCCAAAATATCGGGGGCATTAAGGGGGGTAATTCGACTTGTGTGTACACCGTAGGCTTGCTCTTAGGGGAGACGAAGCGTAGCTTTGGTTCTTTGGGGTTCTTGTGGTTTAGTAAGTAACGCGATGTGCAACTTAATATTTTGACCTCTCTCCAAACCTCTCTCCTAAAAGGAGAGAGGCTTTGAATTTTCCCCCTTCCCTCATAGGGAAGGGGGTTGGGGGGTTAGGTTTGAGTAAAAGTTGCACACGGCGTTAAGTAATCAAGCGGACATGATATCAGTCGTGACGGGAACCACTTCAGACTTAATGGGAACCACTTCAGACTTAATGGGAACCACTTCAGACTTAACGGGAACCACTTCAGACTTAACGGGAACCACTTCAGACTTAACGGGAACCACTTCAGATTTAACGGGAACCACTTCAGATTTAACGGGAACCACTTCAGATTTAACGGGAACCACTTCAGATTTAACGGGAACCACTGATGTTGCCAGCACAGTTTCTGCATTTAGTGCAATTTCTAATAAAACAGATGTTGTTCTGAATCTGCTGGGTCAAAATAGAAAACATGACAATTGAATCCGATTCCTCTAATCTACCAACCCCAGAACCAGTCCCTGAAAACGACTTGCAACCAGATGACTTTGACGGGAGTGCAAGTGAGAAGAACCTAAGCTCAGAAGCACTAGCGACACAACAAGCACTAGCGGCGATGTCTAACGACAAGTCGCTACGCGTCTACGCATCTTTGCAATCTCCGCAACATACAACTGCTCTAAAACTTGCCCGTTCTGACTTTCAGCAACCCACTACCAACCAATTCATAGTTAAGCCGAGGGCATTGCTGCTCATCCTCGTAGCGATCGCCATCACCTTCATTGGAGTTATCCTCAATAACTGGATCGTCGGCATTATTGGAACGCTGATAACTTTGCTGTTATCCCTAGCGATATTATTGCCTTGGTTGCAAAAAGCCTTATACGAGTGGTTTTCACCCCAAGAACGCACCCTGTTTGTTGCTGTTTTGGGACTAATAGTAGCGATCATCGGTTTGATCAAGTTTACAGGTGTGGGCGATCGCTTGCTTGTTTGGGGACGCCAGATTAACTGGGACATTGCTGGAACCCTAGCAGAATGGTTTGGCGCTTTGGGGCAAATTCTGATCGCCGTCATCGCCGTTTACGTGGCGTGGCGACAATATGTTATTTCCAAAGACTTGACAATTCAGCAAAACCTGCTGACAGTTCAGCAAAACATCATCACCCAGCAGCAGACAATTGATTCCTATTTCCAAGGCGTTTCAGACTTAGTATTAGATCAAGAAGGATTGTTAGAAGATTGGCCCCAAGAAAGAGCGATCGCCGAAGGACGCACTGCGGCAATTTTAAGTAGTGTAGATGGCAGTGGTAAAGCGAAAATTCTCCGCTTTCTCTCACGTTCCAAGTTGCTCTCACCCCTAAAACGCGATCGGCTATTAGGTCGAGCCATTCTCGACGGCAGTGGCGGATATGCAGAAGACCGCCTGGAAGGTGTGCGTGTCATCGATTTAGGCGTAACGCTAGCCGCAGCAGACCTTTCTGGTACTGATTTACGTTGGACTGATCTCAGCGAAGCTAATCTTGTCCGCGCTAACCTAGCCGATTGTGATTTAGTAAAAGCCAACCTTTCCCGCACTATTTTATATAGTGCTAATCTCAGTGGTGCCGACATCAACGGGATTCGCCTATTTTACGGTGTAGTGGATAAAGCATCACCCCGTAGTCGCACTCAACCACCAAATTATCAAACCGGCGAACACACTGGCGCTGTGGTGGAAAATGCCGATTTCACCAATGTACAGCGCATGTCTGAGTCTACACGTAACTACTGTTGCGCTTGGGGTGGTGAAAAAACTAGAGGTACTATTCCTGGTGGTTGTGAAGGTATTCCTAATAAGTTGGGAAGATAATTATAAGACTAGATAAAAAATTAGTTAGCCGCATTAAAAATCTGCTGTGCAGTTAAATTTAATTGGGGAAAGGTAGGTGATGAAATCGCGGTGTTACCTTGAAACGCTGTCATTTGATATTCACCATCAACTAATTCGCATACAAAAATAGTGGGTTGTTTGGGATTGCCGATGAACTTTCTTGCACCCAATGCAGCATAATCAGCAATCCAATATTCGGGAATGCCCATTTCTTCATAATCCCTAAGTTTATTGTAGTAATCATCTCGCCAGTTGGTTGAAACAACTTCGATGACTATTGGAACCGATGCTGCTTGGCTTACTGTTGACTGTTTTTGAAAAAGCGGTTCATTGTCGAGATTATCAAGATTTAGCAGCAACACATCAGGCGAATAAGCGGATTCGGCAGAAGGAGTTTTGACCAATGCAGTTTTGGGAATTCCGTAGGGTAAATTGAGACGATCGAACTCCACAGTTAATTTCCGCGACAAAAATGCAATAACTTTTTCATGTGTTCCGGTTGGAGGCGGCATTTCAATAATTACTCCTTTGTGCAACTCATAGCGTTTTCCATCGTTGGGATACCATTCGATAAATTCATTAAAGGTTAGTAATTTGGGCAACGCTTGGGTCATAATCTTACCTCCATATATGTTTTACTTTATCATGCAATAAATGTTGATTAGGATTACAAATATATTAAATGGCTTTATGTAAATTCTTGGGGGTTGCCTAAATTCAATCAACGACTGCCCGAATTCAATCAACGACTGTCCGAATTCAATAAACGACTGTCCGAATTCAATAAACGACTGCCCGAATTCAATAAACGACTGTCCGAATTCAATAAACGACTGCCCGAATTCAATAAACGACTACCCAAATTCAATAAACGACCGCCCGAATTCAATAAACGACTGCCCGAATTCAATAAACGACTGCCCGAATTCAATAAACGACTGTCCGAATTCAATCAACGACTGCCCGAATTCAATATAGGAACTTAGTACACGTCACCCTAAAAAAGGGTCGAAATTTAATTTTTTGTAGGTTGGGTTGAGGAACGAAACCCAACAAGCGCGGAAACGTTGGGTTTCGCTCCGCTTAACCCAACCTACAGTTAGTATTTCTAACGCAAACGCTCCCCTCCCCTTACCAAGGGGAGGGGTTGGGGGTGGGGTATTAAGGACTTTTGCAAGAAGTCTATTAAACGATAATATCGCTTGCCACTAGTAGTGATGATCCTTCAAGCTGAATCTCGAAATTAGCCGATAGATTACTATCAGTATTACCTTGGAGAATATCTCCTGAATAACGGATCTGGCCGGGTGCGGTGAATGCGCCACTTCCTATGTAAGTGAAGGCTTGGTCGCCCGTTATATTGGTGTTAGCGTCTATGCGAGATAGATCGATTCGATCTCCTGGTAAGTTACCGTTTCCAACAAAATCTTTGATAATATCCCGTAACAAACCAGGTTGACTATCTGAAACTGAGTCGAACTGGAAAACATCGTTGCCATCGCCTCCATAGAGAATATCAGTGCAACCACCCCCTATGAGGGTATCGTTGCCACCAAGGCCAAAGAGGGTATCGTTGTCGTCATATCCTGGAGTTTCACACTTTCATTCAGCAACACCGAGAAAATAAGGTGGAAAAATAACGAGTGCGAAGAGATAACAGAACTACACCCGATTTGAACAGGTCTTTGCTATTAACTCTGAAGATTTAAGAAGCACTGGATTTATTGATGATGTTGACATCAAAATAGTGCCAAGAGTCATGTTATATCGTTTTTGCGCTTTTCCAACATAACCGCCACTGACGAATTATTAAGTAGTTCAAATACTTCTCCCCAGAGAGCGCCACGTATTCCCCAATCCTAACTATAGCGACCTGCAACAAATATCTGTTCTGCGGTCAAATTCAGGTCTGGAAATGTTTGGGATATGAGGCGTTCTGTTCCCCTAAATTGTTGTCCTTGATAAATTCCATCGACTAACTGATAAATTGCGATCGCAGGTTGTTTGGATAACCCAATGTAGCGTTTGCCTCCTAGCCCTAAATAATCTGCGATCCAATACTCCCCAATCCCTAAAGCTTCGTAGTCTTCCACTTTCCGGGCATAGTCATTCTGCCAATTCGTACTAACGACCTCCACGACCAATTTCACAGATTTGCCTAGTGTAATCACTGGCTCAGTTTTCCATAATGGCTCATTCGCCAAAGCCGTCTGATCAAGAATCACAACATCAGGTCTAAAAGCTGAATTTTGACCTAATGGTTTAATCAGGCATTTCATGGGAATAAACCAAGGCAAGTTGAGCAGATCAATTGCTAGATTGAGTTTACGATTAATTAACCCTGCTACTTGTTCATGAAGTCCAGTAGATTTTAAGTCGATTAGTTCTCCGTCAATTAACTCGTAGCGTACATCATCCAGATAGCCAGCAACGAATGCCTCAGAGCTAAGATTGCTTATATTAATAGTGGCTGAAACCATCAAGATTTGTCCTTCTAGGTTCAGAACTAGAGCAGATATTGCTGCTCTTAGAGGATGTTTGAAAAGTGTTTGGCTGTGATTTTAGGCACTTATTGATCCCCCCTAACCCCCCTTAAAAAGGGGGGAACCGGAATCAAAGTCCCCCAATTTATCGGGGGATTTAGGGGGATCTAAAACGTTTAGCTACCCAGAAGAGGACTTTTCAAACAACTTCTTAATTAATTCTAATCAATCAAGCAAAAGTCAATTGACTAATACGCTTCAAAATCTGGAGTACATTATATAACTCATTACCACGATTACGGACATCAAAAATATCCGAAGTGGCATAGCGAGGAGGAGATCCTTTGAGCAGTTTAATGAACATAAAACTGCCACCAGAAGTAATCATGCCAAATACTACATCTTGTGACTGAGGAGCAGCCAGCATATATGCCAGAATTTGGTCAAGTCCTGCTTCTACTGAATAAGCAACCTGTTTAGACTCAATAACTGTTACCCAGAATTTTTGATTTAGAAGTAAGAACTCAATTCGTCCTTTGATGATAGTTTGCTTGTCTGGTGTTTCAATCTCGATAGATTTCTCTAATTTGAGGTGAAAAGGAGGTAAATAAAACTTGCCAATGAATAGCAGTGGCGATAAAACAATCGTGTTAACTGTATTTTCTAATAAAGGCGGATAGTTTCGTAAATTTATGTAACCTGCCTTTATTTGATCCAATAGCTGCAATTCTTAAGTTTGTCACTTCTGGTAGGTCATCTTGCCACTCTCGAAAGAATTCTTCCGAATCAACTAACTCTAATCCATAGAGCAATATTAGTTGCTCAAGTGTGAAGTTTTCGGCAGCAAGAGTTTCAACCATTATGTTAATCAAGTAGTAGAAAAATCTACCAGTTTAGCAGGGCTATTTCGTTCTAGACATAAACCGCCCAGAACTGAAGTTCCGCGCTAATAGTCCAAGTCCACTAAAGTGGACTAAAAGCCTTTCTTAGTCCACTTTAGTGAACTTTTGCT
This sequence comes from Nostoc mirabile CHAB5784, assembly GCF_020829645.1. Taxonomy (GTDB): domain Bacteria; phylum Cyanobacteriota; class Cyanobacteriia; order Cyanobacteriales; family Nostocaceae; genus Nostoc; species Nostoc mirabile. Next base: position 93,768 of record NZ_JAIVFS010000005.1, read on the forward strand.
ATTAGCCTCAGAATTCATTCTGAGGCGGGCTAGATGAGAATGAAATAGCCCTACCAGTTTAGTAATTCTCGCCTTCAGGTAAGGTGAGAATTTCAACGCCATCTTCCGTTACAGCTAAGGTATGCTCACATTGAGCAGAAAGCTTGCGATCGCGCGTTACCGCAGTCCATTTATCGCCCAGAACCTCGACTTCGTAAGTACCTTCGTTAATCATTGGCTCAATAGTAAAAACCATCCCTGGTCTGAGGCGCTTACCCTTACCCCGTGTGCCATAATGGGGAACATCCGGCGCAGTGTGAAAAATGTTACTGATGCCGTGTCCAACGAAATCTCGCACTACAGAAAAGCCTTGTCCTTCAGCATACTCTTGAATAGCTGCACCAATGTCTCCAATACGTGCCCCAGGTTTAACTTCAGCAATACCCAAGCGCAAACACTCTTCTGTCACCTCTACCAGCTTTCTCGTTTTTGGGGAAGGAGTACCGACAAAGAATGTCTTGGATGTATCGCCGTGATAACCTTCAACAATCGGCGTTACATCAATATTAATAATGTCACCATCCTTGAGAATTTGCTTGGCATTGGGAATGCCGTGACAAATTACCTCATTTACACTAGTGCAAATTGACTTAGGATAGCCCTTATAACCAAGGGGTGCGCTTTTTGCTCCATGCGCTTGCGTCCAGCGTTCGGCTTCATCATTCAGTTCAAGAGTGCTAACCCCTGGCTTCACAAACGGTTCGAGATGCTGGAGAAGTTTAGCAGCTAAACGCCCAGCTTGACGCATTTTGTCTAATTCTCGTTGCGATAAAATAACAATTAGTTCGGTTTTCATTAACTTTTATCTAAAGTATCTTTCATAAAAATAGTTAACCCTGTCTGTGCAGCTCTTTGTGCAGCATCAGCAACCTTTAGGGTATACAAGCTCTCTTCTGGGGTAACGTACAAAGGAGTGCCATCAAAAAGATGGTCTAACACCATACTCGTGTCTTTGGCGAACAAACCCCGGCGAGGGCCAACCTCTATAGGTGTTGTTTCCCCTGGCTGGATGAACATTCCTGTGTCACCATCAAAAATTAAACCACCTTTTTCACCGTGAACTTCAAACTTGCGTTCTGATTGCCAAATAGTTTCGCCTTTACCATAGACTACTTGGGCTAAAAGTCCGCTAGTAAAGTACAGTTGACTAATGCAAAAACAAGTTTGGTAATATTCTGGTTCTATTTCCCAATATCGCTGGTGACAGTTAACAGTCAATACTTTACCAAATAAATCGGTGAGACGATGTAAGCGGGACAGCGCACCAATTAAAGGGAAGCCGAAAAGCTCATGGTTATAAGTCCATTTGCGGGGTGCAGGATTCTGGGGATTGATGGTGCTGTAGCGAACATAAAACACTTCACCAATTTTGGCTAAGTTTTGCTTCAAAGCTTGATGCAAACCACCCAAAAGTTCCAGATGTTCAACGTGCAGGAGTTTTTGTTGTGCTTTGGCTAAGGCAATCAGTTCTTCAGCTTCGACTACATCCAACGAAAGAGGATACTCTACAATTACATGTTTGCCGTTGGTAAGTGCTGCACGAGCGATCACACCATGATCTCGATTGATAGTAGAAATCACCACCAGGTCTATATCTTCACGCTCTACTAGCTTTTGCCAAGAACTCAACGCTTCAATCTGGTATTGTTTGGCAAAGGTTTCTGTTGTTTCTGCGGTATGACCAACAGCTGCGATTAACTGCGATCGCATTCCCTCATTATGGAGCAATGCCTCAGTTCTAAACTTTGCCGCATACCCAGTACCCACCAAACCTACACGCACTTTTGCTTTTTCCAAAGCTGCTTCTGAATTATACATGATCCTCACTAGTTCTGTTTTTGATTCTTTCACGCTTCTAGTGGTGAGATTCTCTCTTCATGGAAAATCGAATAACTTCACCAGTCTAGACTCTACAACATTGGTACTAGGGCGGGTTTTCAAAACTATAACTACAAAAGAATGAAGACGTTGGCGCAGCCATCGCCTTCTGTTGCGCCTTTGCTATGCGTAGCTTGCTTAAGAGTAGGGATACAGCAAGGCTTTTCTACCAGAGGCTACGCCAACACACTTAAATTTACGGAGTTGCTACGGTATTTTTTTAATTACCAACTCAATGCTTATTTCTTGCTCATGATATTGATAGGACTTACGCAAACTCTACGATTTTTCTCTACGAGACGCTGCGCGTTGGCGGAAGCCTCTCAATACGGTTCGGTTAAGGTGCATAGTCCTTAAAGATCCCCCTTAGTCCCCCGATAAATTGGGGGAAATAGAGCCATTCTGAGCAAGCCTTTTTTAAGGGGAGCCAGCGCGGTCTTGGGGTCTCCCCAAGTGGAGCGACTGGCGTGGGTTGGGGGGATCGAGTCTTATCCGAACCGTATTGGGAAGCCTCTCGTAGAGATGGCGGTTCGATCAATTAAGCTTTTTAGAACTTTTTGCGTAAGTCCTAATTGAGAAAATCTCTACCTGATCGAATGAAACAGCCCTACTTTTTAAGGGAAGTGGGGATTTCTTCTGCGTAAGTCCTACAAAATACAAGTGGCATTAATCCTATTCATATTTCTTATCGATTCAGATAACTTTTTCTAATTACAGCCTGACTAGGGCAGGAAATAATATAAATAAAACTTATCAGGATTAAGCAACTAAATTTCATTACTAATCGGGTTCAATTTCCAGTTACATAGTTTAATTTTTCTCGTAGTATCAGAATTGAAGCAAATTTGAACCAACGGCTAATCCCACAGAACAGCCGTGACCTTTGCCTAAACATAACTTATACTACCGTTTGCAAAAGAGAGGATTAGTCAATGCCAACCTATAAAGTGACACTAGTCAACGAGGCTGAAGGACTTAACACAACAATTGAAGTTCCTGATGATGAATATATTCTAGACGCTGCTGAAGAACAAGGTATTGACCTGCCTTACTCTTGCCGCGCTGGTGCTTGCTCGACCTGTGCAGGTAAACTCGTATCGGGTACTGTTGATCAGAGTGACCAGTCATTCTTAGATGACGATCAAATAGAAGCTGGATATGTACTGACCTGTGTCGCTTACCCAACTTCTGATCTGACAATCCAAACTCACAAAGAAGAAGAACTCTACTAAGAGTTAGGCCCCTCAACAATAAACCTCTTGCAAGAGTTAGTGATGTTGAAACAATAGAAGCATCGCATCTATTGTCAACGCCCTTTCAATGCCGTGTCTATAAAGCGACTTTGACAAAAAGCCTAATTTAGTGTTGAGCAGGAACACAAAATTTACTGTGTTCCTGCTTGATTTTTTAAGTATGGAATTTTCCGATTAGCTTAAAGTTTAGTCTCTTTGCTGAAAATCTGAATCTGAGTACCAGGATAGTAAAATTGCAGAATTTTCTGACTCGACCAACCTAATTTAGCTAAATTTTGAGCGCCAGTTTGACTCAAGCCGACTCCATGTCCTAATCCACCACCAATAAAGGCGTATCCCCACAGTTCGGATTTTCCTTTGTTTAAAGGTTCTATGTAAAATAGCGTACTTCTAGGAGCAGCAAAGGCACTACGAACTTCGTCTTTGTGGAGAACAAAGGTGCTGTTATCAGTTTTAACGGCAAGTTCAAGGATACGCCCACTCTGGCTTCGCTTCACTACTGCCATAGCCTGAATTGTCTTAAATTTGGCATAGGGACTGTTTTTTACCTGCAAAAATTTCTGCAAGTCCTTGGTAATATCCTCTAAAGAGGTTTCCTTGTGCCAACGAAACATATCCCACTTGCTTTCATTAAATCCTTGTTGCGTATTAATAAATTTTTGGAAGTTCTTTTCATCTGCTAAACTCTGCTTAGATAAGTTCCAAAAATTAGTCGCGGCATCCAGTACAGGGCGCAGATAGGGACGATCATCGCCATTCCAGACATCGCTGAAGGAGGCAGTAACGCCGCCAGTCGTGGAAGAATAAAGGGCGTCTACTAGTTCGTTTTTATAGGTTACTACCTTACCCCTGGTTGAGGCGATCGCTCGGTCTGTTTTGGCCGCCGCTCCATTCAGCCCATAATAAACTTGGCAGTGAGTATCAGCACACAACTGATAGTTATCTGCGGCAAACCTGCGTAAATTTCTTAAAGCATAAGTCCGAGCGAGAATTGCTTGGGCTTCCAGCGCTGCTGTTGGTGCATTTGTGCCTATTTCATAAGGCACAACCCCACGCAAATAAGTTTCTAAAGGTACTTGGTTAACTAGAGTGTATGTGCCATAAGCATTAGGCTGCAAATTCAGTCGTCCGGCATAAAGACGAGCAAACTCTTGTTTTTCGCTTTTATTCACCCGAATCAAGTTTTTCTCAGTGCTAATTTCCAAATCATTCGGGCTATAGCGGTTACCATCCACCACCCAACTAACTCGCGGCACTTGTTTTAAAATCTTAGTATCAAGATATACTTTTTCTTTGGTAGAAGCTTGGATGTTTTGCAATAGCAAGCGTCGCAGTAAAGGAGTGCTATAAACATCTCGTTTTGCCCAAACCTGCCAACGTTCTGGCTGGGCTATTTCCACTTCCATTCCTTGAGAACGCCATTTATTAGCACTGTCTTCTGCAGTTTCAAAGGTGCGGTATGTGCCTAAAACTATCACTTCTTCGACTGCTGGCTGGGGTAAAGCCTGCATGACTGTTTCCAGCTTCACAGGGTTCTTGGTAACCAGGGTTTGCTGCTTGTTGCCCGTAAGAAATTTTAGCTTTAAGCGATCGCCTTTTGTGGGTTCTAGTTGCAGCTTGGCTGTGGGTTGTGAGCCAAATCGCTGCACAATCCCAATTTTCAGTTCCATACCCTGGATGTTACTTTCAGGCCCTGATGCAGCAGTTAGTCCCAATAGACAAAATGTGGCCAGTAGAGTGTGGGAAAAACGCCAAAGCGAAAATTTCATGGCTATCTGATAACGTACCCCTACTCTTAAGCAAGCTACACGCAGCGTCTCTAAGAGTTGCGATCGCGAGTAATCGTTCGTTGCGTGGTCACTGAGCTTTGTCGAAGTGCAGCGTCTCATAGAGAGCGTCTTCTGCCCCTTAATGCAGTGTTGGAGCTGATTTTTTAATTGCTTTGTAGTGCGGTTTTTTTGTCGCATGAGTGCTCCAATGATACCATTAGCAGTTTTGCCCAAAGTAGTTGCAAAACGTAGTCATAATGACTATGATTTATTTAGAGACACAAAACAGAACTAGTTGGATAAACTCCTTATGGTTAGAGTCCAAGAAATTCCATTAAATCAGATAAAACGGCCCTTACCCCGTGCAAACGATCCAAATAAAGTGCAAGCCTTAATGGAATCGATTGCGGAAATTGGGCAGCAAGAACCTATAGATGTCCTAGAAGTAGATGGACAATATTATGGCTTTTCTGGTTGCCATCGGTATGAGGCTTGCCAGCGTTTAGGCAAACAAACCGTTTTAGCCAGAGTCCGTAAAGCACCCCGCAGCGTTTTAAAGATGCACTTGGCATAGAGAATGGGAGTGGGGAGAAATCAATTCAAAATTCAAAATGACGCTCTCTACGAGACGCTCTTGCTAGCTTGCTTCCCCGCAGGGGTACGCGGACTCGCTCATAGCGTTGCCATGCCGTTGGCGCAGCCTAAGAAGAGAAGGCTTTACGCTACGCTAACAAAATTCAAAATTGAAGAACTCCTGCCTCCTCTTCTCCAATGCCCCATGCCCAATTCCCAATCCCCAATTACATATAACCTAATTAGGAGAAAATTATGTCATCGAAAGTAACAGTCAAAAATGTAAATATAGGCATTGACGAGGCGAGTAGGGCTAAAATTGCCGAGGGTTTATCTCGCCTGTTGGCTGACACTTATACACTTTATCTGAAAACTCATAACTTCCATTGGAATGTAACGGGGCCGATGTTCCAAACATTGCATTTGATGTTTGAGACCCAGTATACAGAATTAGCTTTAGCAGTTGATTTAATTGCCGAGAGGATTAGAGCGCTTGGCTATCCTGCGCCAGGAACCTACAGCGAATATGCCAAACTGAGTTCGATTCCAGAAACTCCCGGCGTTCCTAAAGCTGTGGAAATGATCGGTTTACTAGTGGAAGGACAAGAAGCCGTAGTCCGAACTGCACGCTCTATTTTCCCCGTGGTAGAGGAAGTTAACGACGAACCTACCGCCGATTTATTAACTCAACGGATGCAAGTACACGAAAAGACAGCTTGGATGTTGAGAAGTTTACTGGAAGAATAGTATTGGGGAATGGGGAATGGGGAGTAGGGAGCAGGGGAGGCAGGGGGAGCATAAGAGAATAATCAATGCCCAATACTTCGGCTTACCTCGGCAACTCTTGGAGACGCTATTCGCGTTCGCTCGGCACAAGTCGCTCAGTACAAGTGCCCAATCCCCAATTCCCAATACCCAATTCCCAATACCAATGCCCAATTCCCAATTCTCAATGCCCAATTCCCAAAAGTTGCAAGATTTAATGCAACAGGCGGGGATTCCTAGTTTCAAAGCGCTGAGTCGCGCTGCTGGCGTCTCAGAGCGTCAGCTTTTGCGGTTACGCCAAGGAAAGCTTGAGCAGATGCGGGTAGATATACTGCTTAAGCTGTCGCCAGTGCTACAAATTTCATTGAATGAATTAATCGCAACTTTTTCAACCGTAGAGTTGTTACCAGAGAAAGCAGCGCCTACTCAGGAATTATTAGAAGAAATTGCAGATTTAAGAAAAGAGTACCAGCGATCGCAGCAACAAATAGAACAACAGCGAGAGATATTACTACAAGAACTCCAGCAGTCAAGTTTGCAACTGCTGGAGTCTTTATTATTGCAATGGCCAACAGCAGCACAGAAAGCGCAGGAAAATCCCCAGCTAGCAGCAGTCAAAATAGTACCATTGGTGCAAAAACCTCTAGAAAAGCTTTTACAGGCGTGGGGAGTGGAAGCGATCGCACCCGTAGGAGCAGAATTACCTTATGACCCCCAACTGCACCAATTAATGGAGGCAACTGCACAACCTGGAGAAATAGTCAAGGTGCGCTACACTGGCTACCTTCAAGGTGAGAAGCTGCTTTATCGAGCTAAAGTAAGTCCTCTTAGAGAGAGTTAGAAGGCAAATTTTCGTCTTTCTCTAACTTCACGGAGGAATGCCGTATCTTAGAGGTTGTTTGAAAAGTATTAGGCGAATATAATTCGCTACTACACAGGCGAACGGGAATAGCGTCTCCAAGAGTTGGGGCTGACCCTGGCGCTGCTGAAAGCAAATTTTTTTGGTAGAGATTCTTAATCTAGATAGGAATTATTGCAATTATGTAAGTAATCGGACATAAATAAATGAAAATGCAAATTACCATTATATTGATATTAAAAGTTTTTACCCAGCAATGACGACTATTTTGATAATGTTTATTGGACAAATTTCAGGTTTTAAAAAATTTTTGGCAAATTATCCGAAAAGCTAGAAATTTTGCTTGTAGTTCAATATTGGACTCCAAACATAAGATGTATTTCGTTTCCTTTTACTTGGTCATTTGCTAGTAATCAGGCAATATTTAGTTAAATAAAGATTAGTTTTTGATAAATAATCAAATAAAAATATTTATAGTTTATCTTCCCTTATTCTGGTATTACTTATCAATAAATATTCAGCAGTAAAGTATTATTTTTTTGTAAGCCTTTTTAAATTTTCTATGATGGGTATATAATAGCAAAATCAGAGCATCATTTACAAAAATCAGCATGACATAATTATGATAGAACAAGTGAAAATTATTAAGCTCACCGGGAATTTAAACGCTACAACTTCACAAGATTTTCGACAAAATATTACTGAAAGTTTAAAATTGGGTACAAAAATTGTGTTAGTTGATTTTCAAGATGTAACATTTATGGATAGTTCCGGTTTGGGAGCTTTAGTGTTAGCTTTTAAAACCTTGCGGGCAGCGGATAGTAAGCTTGTTCTATGCTCAATTAATGAGCAAGTCCGGATATTATTTGAACTGACTAATATGGATAAAGTGTTTGAAATATTTCCTAGCCAAGACGCATTTAACCAAGTTTTAGTCTCAAAGACTTAATTAATCAAACTTAATTTGCAAGATAGATAAATCATCATCAAAAGCATCTTTGGAGTTCAGAGCGATTAAATAACTCAGTACCTGATCGAGTTGGCAATCAACCGGATTTTGTAAGCTAACTAATAGCTGAATAAAAGCATCCAAACTCCAAAGTGTGCCATCTGATTTAGTGATTTCATAAGCACCATCACTAAAAATGTAAAGGGTACTGAATTTTTCAATATTGTAAAACCCATCAACATATTTTGCTTCTGGAAACATCCCAACTGGCATACCGGGGGTTTTCAAGAGTTGAACTTCAGACTTTCTTGGAGATGTGCCAGTTACTAAAACAGATGGTGGATGACCTGCACTAGCATAAATTAACTGGCCGTTGGTTCGGTTGTAAACTCCATACCAAATCGTAAAGTATTTGTCATTTTGATAATTCATCTGAAAGGTATCATTCAAAGCCTTCAACACATCGCTAGGTTGATAATAATTTAGGCTTTTGAGCGCACGGGAACGCAGCAGATTTAGCACTGAAACAGAGGGAAGAGTAGCTTTGAGTCCATGTCCGGCGGTATCGAGTAAGTAAATTGCCAGACAATCGTCATCAAGCCAATAGTAGTCGAAGCAGTCACCGCCGAGTTGCCGCGAGGGAATGAATCGGAAATTTATATTGAAGGGTTCAGTCATGGGAAGAGGCAGGAGCGATCGCACATATTCTGCGGCTTCTGACATTTCTGATTCTAAAAGCAACTTTTGAGCCTGCAAATCTCTACTCAACTGATGCAGACGTAATCCCGCTCTTACCCGTGCTTGTAATTCATTATGCTCGATAGGTTTAGAAATAAAATCATCAGCACCAGCATCTAGACCTTTAACACAATCGGCAACCGAATCTAAAGATGTTAATAAAATAAAGAATGTGGTGGAAAATTTGGGATCTTTCTTAATGTGGTGGCAGACTTCCAAACCAGTTAACCCTGGCATGATCCAATCACAAATAATTAGTGCTGGACGGTAAGCCACTGCTTTTTCTATCCCTTCCTCACCGCTACTGGCAGTCACTACCTCATAACCCTGTTTTTCCAACATCCTTTTCAGAAGTATTTTTATTGAATAATCATCATCAATTACTAATATTTGAAACATAAAAAATGTAGTAAATACTAATTAATAAATTGCTTTTAGTAGGCAGGAGGAACCCATGTTTAAAAACATAGGATTGTAACAAGGAGCGGAGGCGGAGACACTCGCCTGGGCACTTTGTATCTTACGGCACTTTCTGCGACGCTGGATGACTCGCTCATAGCGTTGCCATGCCGTTGGCGGAGCCTCTCTAAGAGTTGGCTTTACGCTGCGCTATCGATGCAATTCTTTTTTTTGACTGGGCAATAACCCAGCAAATGAGTGTTTTCTTCCAACTGAGCCTCCTGCCTTCTGCCCCCTGCCTTTCTTTGTAAAAATAGATAATAAAATAGGATCTGGGCTAATGAGTTAGTAGTTCTAATAAAGAGATCCTACTAACTCATTTCTATTTTGCCGTCGAATTGATGAATTTTTAATAGTCATAAAACATTATGGGGGTGCAAGAGGGTTCACCCACAAGAGGATGGTATTTTTTAGCTGGTTCAAGTCGCGGTATGCTTCTTGTTTGAACCATTGCCCTAAGGCATCAAAGGGGGTGAAAGATGTTCCAGTTTGCCATTTAATGTCTTGACCTAGAGGTGTTGTATGAGTTCCTGGTAACGTTTGTGTTGTCACCATCTCATCAAAGCGTTGTTGTAAGATTTTGGTTAAAGCTGCGGATTGGTCAATGGTATCATTGCTAAATTTTATTAATAAATTGCGCCTGATGTCGTAACGCTCTTGGACAAGCTGGTTGGTTTCCAATGGTGAGGGGGTAAACTCGATTTTCAAAGTAGAATTGAATTGTTCTACTAAGGGGATAGCTTCTTTAGCGGCGTAGTTGTTGAAGGATATTAAAATATTGCCTGCGCGTTCTACTTTAAAGAGGCTACCAATCAGCAAGTGAAGTTTACAGCCCATACTGTGCCCAATGCCGTAGATGGGGTAGTAAAGCTTGCGTAATGCCCCAGAATCTTGTAGACGTTCGAGGGTACGGTCAAAGTTTAGCAGCACAGATTTTGCGATCGCAGTATGATCCAAGGTGTTAACGAAAGGCGTAGCAATTACAACATAACCTTTACTTGCCAATTGTTCGAGTAACCAGCGATAAGTGATGTGCGGTGCAGTGGCGACAAATGCACCTCCTAAAAAATGGATGATACCTATGGGATTTCGGGGAATGATTACCCAGTTGCCTCTGACTTCTTTCCAATCCATGCCGATAAGCGATCGCTTTTTTGTATATTCTTTATGTTAGACCGGCGATCGCAACCGTGGGAAGGATTATGGAAAAAGCCATTGAGGATATCTGGCGAGTAGGTTGGAAGTCAACCCACCCAGCAGCGTCTATGGACTTATAGGCAGCATCTACGCTTTTTCCAACTCTTACTGAGTACTGAGTGAATTCAGGAGTGCTTTCTAAATCTCCATTACAAAACTTAATTACCTGAGCGCAGCGTCTCGTAGAGAGCCTCATTACGAATTACGAATTACGAATTACGAATTACCTTAACGCTGAGTCTGTAATCTTTTCATTTCGTGTTGCACATCTAATGCAATCTGTAATGCTTCATTAAGTAACCTTCCATGCTCAGTAGCCTGTTCATTTACTTGCATGGCTGTTAAAGTTGCTAAATTGTTGACGAATAATTCTGTATTACTAAGGATAAAGCTCTTATTTTCTCTCAAAATTCTTTCTGTCTTTAAAGCGCGAACTAAATCTGATTTGGTCAGTTTTAGAGCTTCGATAACACTTGCTCTTTCCTTTATAAGCACTTCTGGATTACCAGCTTCTTCTATTTGGTCATTGATATCTATTGCTTTAATAACAATATTATATCTTTCAACATCGGCTAACAGGATTTGCAGAGAATTTGTCATGTTAATTTTGACAATTTTAATTCTACTTTTCCATATTAAATATAAGATAGTTTGTGTAAAACCGCCAATCCATAGGACTAATATTATTAATAATAGCCAGGATGGAATTGATATCCATGCTACAAATATTTTTATAAATATATCAAATAAAAGATAGCCAAAAACAAATGTAGCAAACCCAATAAAAATTACAGTTGCTCCTTCCGAGCTTTTAAGTTTTTGAATGTATAAAACTGCTAATTTTTTCAGGGAATTTGTAATGATTAAGAGTTGATCATTGACAGGTAAATTAGTCAGATTTTGCAGTTCATACTGACTAATTTCCAAGCCCTGTAAATCATCCCGCACAGCTTTTCAATCCTTGCCAGAATAGTGATCTAATCTAATATAGCAATCAAATTTCTGGAATGCTGGCATTTTGTCTAAACTTTTTCAGGCAAGTTAATACTTCTAGGCAATATCAATAATTTTTGTACAATATGATACTCTTTTACCAAGATAACTATTTCTCCAAAAAATCAATTGTCTGTAAATGCAATGAAAATGTAACATTTTATTGTCCTGCTAAACAGCCATTTGCAACTAGAATAAAGAATAATATCAAAGTCCACAAAAACTGATATCTTGCAGCATTCTCGATTAGCATCATCGCCCGCCCATAAATAAACTTCAGAGGCTCAGATAAAAGCTAAAATCTTTGTCAAAGTCAATTTTTTTAACGTAGACGCAAAGCGGTGAGCTAGTCCAGTGGATGGATTCCTGGGTATAAAGGAACTGGCGTTAGCGTAGCGATAGCCACAGCGCAGCCTAAAGCCTTCTCTTCTCCCAATATCCAAAAACAAGATCCCCCTAGTCGTGTTTTTCATCGAGCTAGGGGGATCACATATGTGGTAGTCTATAAGAGGTTCGGTATAGTTGCTTACGAATCGATTTTATAGCCTATATTTCGATTTGAATAGTCTTACCATTAGAATTTATAGTATTTTTACAGCTTCTTAATCAATGCTTCATCCTTGTTGTTCCTTAGAGAGGCGGTATATGTAAGTATGACAGTACGCAGTATGCGTCACTTGTCATTTTTGTGGATATCTGTAAAAAATATGAAACTCAAGATTGTCGCTACCGTTGCTCTGTTAGCTTGTTTTGGGTTTGCAGAGCAAGCCGTGGCATCAAATCAGCTAGATTTGGATCAGTTGAAGGCAACAAGTACCTGTCCCAGGTGTAATTTGAGTGGTGCTGACCTAACTAAATTTAATCTAACTGGAGCAAATTTGCGAGGGGCTGACTTGAGTGGTGCTACATTATCTCAAGCTAATCTCACGAATGCCGATCTCACTGGTGCAAATTTAGAAGGTGCGATTCTAAATTGGGTCAATCTCAGTGGTGCTTCCTTAACAGGAGCCAATTTGAAATCAGCATCTCTGGAAAATGCCGATCTGTCTAATGCCGGTTTCATCAGCGCCAATTTGGAAGCAGCAAACTTAAAAGACGCCAAATTGCTGTTTACCAATTTTCGGGGGGCTAACTTCCGACTAACAACTCTAGCTAATGGTGTCGTCACCTCCGACAAGCCCTATGGCTGGTCGTTAGAGCGTCAAAATCCTAGAGAATGTAATGAGTTTAAACCCGAAAATACTCTAGGCACAACCTGCTACTCAAAATAAATTGGGGAGTAGGGAATGGGGAGTAGGGAATGGGGCATTGATTATTTCTCCCTCATCTCCCTTATCCTCCCCTGCCCCTTTGCTTCTTGCTTGACTTATCCTTGTATAGCAAAAGCATTTTGTTTGTTAACAGTTCTTTATCATGGGAAAAAAGCCTATAGATTAATTAAATCCATGCTTACCCATATTAAAGACTTAGCAACAAAACTAGCGCCCCGCTTAATTGAAATTCGCCGCCACATTCACTCTCACCCAGAACTGAGCGGTCAGGAGTACCAAACAGCAGCATTTGTCGCTGGTGTTTTGTCTTCCAGTGGTTTGCACGTACAAGAAGGAGTTGGCAAAACGGGCGTAATTGGAGAACTCCAAGGCACTAGCCAAAATGGCCGTTTATTGGCAATTCGCACCGATATGGATGCCTTGCCAATTCAGGAGAACACTAATTTAGAATATGCCTCTCGCGCAGAGGGTGTTATGCACGCTTGTGGTCACGATGTCCATACCACAGTGGGGTTAGGAACGGCAATGGTGCTGTCCCAATTGGCACAGGAGTTGGGTGGAAAAGTGCGGTTTTTATTTCAGCCAGCCGAGGAAATTGCCCAAGGGGCAAGCTGGATGGTGAAAGATGGGGCGCTGGAAAATGTCTCGGCTGTATTAGGGGTTCATGTTTTTCCTTCTATACCCGCAGGATCTATTGGTGTGCGTTACGGGGCATTGACAGCCGCAGCTGATGATTTAGAAATTCTGATTATGGGAGAATCTGGGCACGGGGCGCGTCCCCATGAGGCGATTGATGCAATTTGGATTGCTTGCCAAGTCATTACTGCACTGCAACAAGCCATCAGCCGGACACAAAATCCCTTGCGTCCTGTCGTATTGAGCATAGGGAAGATTAATGGTGGTAGAGCGCCGAATATAATTGCTGATAAAGTGCAGTTATTGGGAACGGTGCGATCGCTCCATCCCGAAACCCGTGCCCATCTCCCAAACTGGATTGAAAACATTGTAGCTAATGTTTGCCATACCTATGGGGCAAAATATCAAGTCAATTATCGCCAGGGTGTACCCGGTGTCCAAAATGATTATACCCTAACGCAATTGTTACAATCAGCCGCAGAAGAAGCTTGGAGTAGCGATCGCGTTCAAGTCTTACCCGAACCTTCTCTTGGTGCTGAAGATTTTTCTATGTATTTGCAACACGTCCCTGGTTCCATGTTTCGCTTGGGTGTCGGCTATAAAGAAAGAATGATTAACCACCCCTTACACCATCCCCAGTTTGAAGTTGATGAATCTGCCATTATCACCGGCGTTGTAACTATGGCATACACAGCTTATAAATACTGTCAGCAAAATTTTTAAACAAAAACTCCCAGCACATCAGCGCTGGGAGTTTTTGTTTAACTAACCTTTTTTAGTGGATATAGAAATGCTCGAAAGCATCCTACACATTCGATTCAGTAACAACGCCCAATTTCTCTTGAATTCGGGTCTTAGCGGCTTTGAATTCGGTAGCCCATTGCTCAGTTTGCTCAGTAGTCAAGTTATTGCGAATGGCAGCGAATAGTGTGCTTTCTTCTTGACGAATATGATCGCCAAGTTCATTCAATAGCTGTTTAACTTTCTCTTTGAATTGGGGTGAAGATGGGCTAATGGCCTTGATTTCCTCTAATGCCTGCTTTGCATGAGCTTGTTCGTCATACAGTTCTTGGGTATTATCTTGACCATAGAAAGCACGCACTCTTGGATAGACTACTTCCTCTTCAGCTTCAGAATGGGCAGTTAAATCCTTATAAATTTGACCGAAGTACTCTTGGATCTTCTGCGGATCGTTGCTTTGCAGCAGTTCGGTGAACAAGGTATTTACCTTGTTGTGATCGAGGCGGATAACATCTTGGATATTTAGATCCTTTTTGTCACTGGTTTGGGTGACAGCGCTACCTACTACACCACTTACCGCAGCCAAAGCGTCTTGAACACGTGCCCAAATTCCTTGATCTGCATCTTGTCCAGTTAGTTCACGGACACCCAGAATTTCCAGAATGCCTTTGAGTTGTTCTTGGTGAGCGCGGTTCTCAAAGTTAATGGTATTCAAAGGTGCGATCGCTAACAAAACATCAGCACCAACTTTTTGAGCAGCCTTGTGAATTATCAACCCACTCGTTACTAGTTGATGTTTCAGCAATTCATGCTGAGATACTTTTTCATATAGGCTCAATTCAGAACCTTTGAACAATTCGCCAGCTTTTTCGATGAATTCTGTAACATTTTTTTTGGGTTCAGCCTGAATCCCATACTGACCAATTACAGTTTCAAGAATACCAAGGTTTTTTTGATCATCATTTATGAAATTTCGGATGCGATCAGCAATTTCTGCATCTAGTCCTTGCGTCAAAAGTGATTGCTCATTTTCGATGACCAACTGTTGGAGGGCTTTAAGACTTGCAAGTTTTACAGCAATAGCATTGCGTTTCGTATCATCTAAAGTAGCTACCATCCGTGTTCTCCTCGGCAAAGTGTTCATCATTATTACTTGATATAACCTTGACATAGGGGTTGGCGATATTTCATCTTTCTTTTGAGCGATCGCCTTCACAACTCAAGATAGATAAACATAAATTTTCGTTACAATTTCTGCTCTTCTACTTTTAGATAGATAATATTTAAATCTGTATTCCATCCCCCGATAGATAAAGTTTAAATGCTAGTTTTATATTATATTTTTCTGTCTGATTCCTTTTTCAAGGCTCGAAACTATAAACTAGTATTTGTTGAATTAAAATTTTGAAGCCAAAATCTTAATTCAACATATAATAATTGGCACAGTCACGCCTTAGCTAGGAATAACGTAACCAGCAATACCTTCAAACACATACCCATTTCTACCACCACCCAACTCACCAAAATTAGTAGTGTAGAAGTGGTCTGTACCTGCTGAACTATAATATCTATATAGAGGAATAGTACCTGTAACAGGTATAGAATAGATATAACCTGCAACACCTTCATAGACATAGCCTAAGCCACCAGCAGCAACCAATTCACTAAGACTCGTGGTATAAAAATGATCAGTAGCTGATCCACTATAAGCTCGATATAGAGGAATAGTTCCAGGGTATTGTTGTGTAGAAATATAGGCGGCAATTCCTTCGGAGATATATCCGCCATTACCATTTCCTAGTTCAGCAAAATTAACTGTATAGAAATGGTCAACAATTGATGGATTATAGTAACGGTAAAACGCATATGCCGTAACTTCTGCACCATTAATTGTTCGAGTAATAGGACTTGAGAGAACTGGATTTTGAGCAACTAGTATATTTTCTGGGCTACTTTTGGCTTTGCTAATACTTAACTGATTGCTGTTCTGGAGTTTAGAAGAATTTGATGTCGCTAAAGCTAGATGGTTAGTGGTTAAGTAGTTAACTGTACTAATACTTGCAATGCCAACAGCCAACCCACCAAAAGTTTTTAAGACTCTACGCCAAGACCAATTACCAAACATATAAGCATCCTCTTCGTTTGATATTAGACGTAAGTATCTTATCATACTAGCCCTCTCAAACAAAGAGGAAAGAGCAAAAGGCTGTAATGCTTATAAAATCAAGGTTTTTGGGGGAATACCGAAATCCACTGCCACACAAATATCTATGTAAGTTTTTATCCGGTTAAGAAATAAATCAAGCTTAAAATATAGTTAAAAATCGGGATGGAAAATGCAATTTTTAAGACCTGTATTTACCACCTTGAAATTGCTGTCCTAATGCTTAAGCGATTATTCAAAGTTCCAAAATACTGGTGTCAATTATCGGTTAAATTAGAGCAATTTACGCAAGAAAAGATATCTTAGAAGTTTTAACCATACATTTACCCACTCTTCAACTACCTGAGTTAACTTTTCTAAGTAGCTCGGGTAAATAATTCAACATTAAGCACATGATTCAGCCTGCCTAACTTTCTGTCTTATGCCGGGTTTACAAACCTCACCGCAATTGTGACGATTACGCTAGAATTGTTAAAGGTTCTTTACAGAATTTGCCGATCATTTCCAATTCTGTTAAAACAGCCTAGCATTCAAATGTAAATCTTATAAACCCCCTCTAAAGTTCACCAAAAGCTTCTATGACGCTCCCAATTCGCAACGTCGCCATTATCGCCCACGTTGACCACGGCAAAACCACCCTGGTTGATGCACTCCTCAAACAATCCGGCATTTTCCGCGAAGGCGAAGACGTTCCGGATTGCGTTATGGACTCCAACGCCCTAGAACGGGAACGGGGTATTACTATCCTGTCCAAAAATACAGCAGTTCGCTACAAAGAAACACTAATCAATATTGTTGATACTCCTGGACACGCTGACTTTGGTGGCGAAGTTGAACGCGTACTCGGCATGGTTGACGGATGTCTTCTGATTGTCGATGCCAATGAAGGCCCCATGCCCCAAACACGCTTTGTACTCAAAAAAGCTTTAGAAAAAGGGCTGCGCCCCATCGTTGTAATCAACAAAATTGATCGTGGTCAAACTGACCCCCACGTTGCTGTCGATAAAGTTTTGGATCTGTTCTTGGAATTAGGAGCAGATGAAGACCAGTGTGATTTTACCTATCTGTTTGCCTCCGGTATGGGAGGTTTCGCTAAGGAAAGCTTGGAAGCAGAATCGGTAGATATGCAACCCCTGTTTAACGCGATTCTGCAACACGTTCCACCACCAGTAGGCGACAGCAATAAGCCTCTGCAATTGCAAGTTACAACCCTAGATTATTCTGAATATCTGGGACGGATTGTGATTGGCAGAATTCACAACGGTACTATCCGCTCAGGACAACAAGCTGCTTTAGTAACAGAAAATGGCACTATTGTCAAGGGGAAAATTACCAAGTTGATGGGCTTTGATGGACTGAAGCGCGTAGAGATGGAAGAAGCAACCGCAGGTTATATTGTTGCGGTGGCTGGTTTCGCTGATGCTTATATTGGCGAAACGATTACTGACCCCAATGAACCGCAAGCTTTACCACTAATTAAAGTGGATGAACCAACGTTGCAAATGGCCTTCTGGGTGAATGATTCGCCCTTTGCTGGTCAAGAAGGCAAATTGGTGACATCAAGACAAATACGCGATCGCCTATTCCGCGAACTCGAAACCAACGTTGCTTTGCGTGTCGAAGAAACCGATTCTCCTGATAAATTCCTCGTTTCCGGTCGTGGAGAACTCCACTTGGGTATCTTAATTGAAACCATGCGTCGGGAAGGCTTCGAGTTTCAGGTATCTCAGCCACAGGTAATTTACCGCGAAATCAACGGTCAACCTTGCGAACCTTACGAACTCTTGGTGTTAGACATTCCTGCTGATGGAGTGGGTAGCTGTATTGAACGCCTGGGACAACGCAAAGGCGAAATGCAAGATATGCAACCAGGTAGTGGCGATCGCACCCAGCTAGAGTTTGTCATTCCCGCCCGTGGATTGATTGGTTTCCGGGGTGAATTCATGCGGATGACTCGTGGCGAAGGCATCATGAACCACAGCTTCTTAGACTACCGTCAAATCAGTGGTGATATTGAAGCCCGTAACAAAGGCGTTTTAATCTCCTTTGAAGAAGGTGTTTCTACCTTCTACGCTATGAGGAATGCCGAAGATAGAGGAGCATTCTTTATTGTTCCAGGTACAAAGGTTTACAGAGGTATGATTGTGGGAGAACACAATCGTTCCCAAGATTTGGAACTAAATATCTGTAAGACCAAGCAGTTGACCAACCACCGGGCGGCTGGTGGCGATGAATTGGTGCAACTGCAAGCACCGATAGACATGAGCTTAGAGCGTGCTTTGGAATATATCGGCCCCGATGAATTGGTGGAAGTTACACCCCAATCGATTCGTCTGCGGAAGATGTCGAAGAAGTTGGCGAAACGGTAAGTAAAGCTATAATCTAATTGATTTAGAAAGCCCACTGATGTGGGCTTTTTTGTTTGCTAGGTCTGTAATAATCATTTTTAAAATGGGTATAACAATAAATACAAGTCTAATAATATTTGATGTATATTAAACATGAGCCAGAGTAAGCAACACTTAAATCATCCTATATTAGGAAAGTTGGTCAAAGAATTTAGACCAAAATTTTCTAGAAAACTTAGTACGACTATTAATATTACCTTATGTTTTATTTGGTTTGGTTTTGTATTCGGTGTCTTTCCATTATTTATAGTTGGGTTGCCGCAAGGAAGTTTCAGCCTCATTATAGCGTTAGGATGTCTCATAGTGTCTGGTGTTTTGGCATACAGAGTTATAAATATATTAAAATACCGTTTATTCATATATTACAGTGGATTAGTGTATCAGTCCAGCAATAAAATAATAGTTATAAATTTTAGTGATATTGTTGCACTATGGCAGTATGCTGCTAAGTATTATTTATACTACGTAATTCCTAATGGTCGAACAACTTATGAATATATTATTGAAACTAAAGATAAAAAAATAACAATTATTGATGAAATAATTGCTAACGATGAATTAGGTAAATATTTAAATTATGAGCTTTTTAAACACCTGATGCCTAGCCTAAAGTTTAATTATGCTCTAGGAAAAGAGGTTGTTTTTGGAGAAATAACAATTAGCAAAAAGGGAATTAAAGTTAAAAATGCTACTCTACCTTGGTTAGACATTAAAAGTATAGATATTTCAGCAGGAAAACTTTACATCAGGAAAAAAAATAGTGGTTGGCTGGACAAGAATTGGTATGTTACGGAAGTATTGACAATCTACAATTTATATATTTTTATAGAAATGACTAATACAATCCTTAACAGTGCAATACCTTAATCTTTATTATCAAATTGATTTAGTTTATCTCTTAACCAAGGTATAATTTTTTGTACTTAAGACTTGGTATGATTAGCTGAATGTTATCTGAACAAACAAGTGCCTCGCAGTGATATTGACCGCATAAGAGAAAAGATTAGACTCCGCCAATATGATATGTCAGCCCATGCAATGGAAGAAATGGCTGAGGATATGCTAACGATTTTAGATGTGGAAGAGGCGGTTCTGAGAGGTCAAGTCATCCGAGTTGAAAAAGATGACCCAAGAGGAACAAAATATATAGTAGTAGGAACTGCATTAGATCAACAAACGCCTGTTGGGATTGTTGGGCGTTTTGCAAGCAACGGACGTTATTTGATTATCACTGTTTATGAAGTCACTGAAGCTCAAGGCTAGCATTATGTATGGATATAGATGTGAGTATTGCGAAGGAACTGTTCAACCTCGAATTGTAAAGCGCGAGGCATTTAAACATAGAGATGGATTTGTCATCCTCGAAGATGTGACGATAGGTGTTTGTGATACCTGTGGCAATCGGTACTATTCTGCCGATATTCTTCATGCGGTTCATGCTGTTGCAACTGGAGCGAAACCCCCTGAAAGAACCGAACAAATTCCGGTCACTCATCTAGAATCAGCATAATCAACGCCGCGTAACGTTAGATCCTCAAGTCATTAGTAAAGACAGATCGCTAACCAGCAGGCATTCTTACATTTTTGAGTAAAAATGAAGAGGACGGAAAAAGGCAATTATCATGACTATTCGTGAAACTACGATGCCTTCTCTACGAGAGGCTTCGCCAACGGCGAGCTTCGCTAACGCAAAATTGCAGCAACTTTCCGAACCACTTCTGCAAGAAGTGACCGATTTCATTGATTTTGTTATCCAGAAACATCAAGTTAAAATTGCTGACAGTTAGCCTGATGAAACGCTTGTGGGAAAATGGTCACAATGGTTTGAGGCTGTGGATTGCCTAGACGTATCTCCACCTGAACCAGTCAGCAACTATCAGCAACTCCTACTCAACAAGTATCGGCAACAATGGCTAGAGCTATGATCCTGTGCGATGCAGTTAAAAGTTAGCAGGTTAAAAATTTTCAATATATTTTTTTAGAAACACTAATTGATTTGCCATATCCTCGGCTTCCATACTTTCTACCAACTTCAACAATCCTCGCAACTGTCCTCCAATTGAATAGCTCTGCTTGGCAGCAAGTACAATACCTGAATGCTTTTGTTGCTGTTCGAGATAAGCTTTATGCAATCGACAAAAATCACCAACATTGAAACTATAAATAACGCGCCTCTGTTCCATTGCCCAGATTAATTGGTTATCATCAGATGCTCCTAATCTATCTGCTTCAGCCGTTGTCATTACATCAATCTCTGCATTGCGTAAGCCATTAGCTAAAGATTTCTTGCCAGCATCTTCATCTAAATAGAAACGAATTTGACTCATGCAAAATTACCTGACATCCACTTCGTTTCCAGCGTGTTACATTCTGCTTGATATAAAGCAATTTCTCTATCCATTGCTTCCTGATTAGCATAGTAATAGGCAAGCGCTGCATAAACTTGTGCTAGGGATAAGTGTGGATACTCTGTCACAATATCTTGAGGAGATAAGCCTGCTTGAGAATCCATTACAATGTTTTGAACCGTCATGCGCGTACCAACAATGCAAGGGCGTCCTCCAGAAATTTGAGGTGTCCTCACAATTAGGGTTCCAATATCAACTATTGCCACCATGTTTTTTCAACTCTAACTGAATCAATGAATCTTCTACCTCTATTCCATAGTTTAATAATACATTAGCAGTTCTGGCTCTAACAAAGTTACAGATGCAACCAGATCAACCTGCTTAAGAAACCTGCCTGATCCCTTCCAGCAGAGATTTTTACAGAAAGCGATCGCCAATTAGCAGCAGAGATTTACAATGCGACGCCGATAGCGTTCGCGTAGCGTCTCGTAGAGAAGCGTTAGCGAGTCTTCTCCCAAGGGGAGACGCCAAGGGCGAACGAGCGTCATAGCCCGTCGTAGACATCGCCTCTCGGTGCTGCTTTCATTTCCCAAAAATCAGATAAGACTGATATATTTAAGGTAAATAATTTTCATCTAATAATTGAACAAGAGTGTAAGGACACTTTTCTAGAAAAATAGTTAAATCTGTTTTAATTTTTACAAAATCAACCGCGCTTTGATAAATATTCTCTAAATCATCCTGTAACTTGTTTATTAAATTCGTCGTTAAATGATTATTTAAATCATATCTAAAGGTTTTTATTTCTCCAATCCAATGACGAGAGTTTCTTTCATTTTCAACCTGCCAATATTGGAGTAATAATATATGAATAATAATTTGCCTTAAAAGACTTTTTGCTTTAGCTAAATCTCTTTTATCCAAATTGATTAATTCCTCAACCAAGTGTTCTAAATCAAGTTGGTTAAACTGCTTTTCTTTTAATAATTTAATAGTTTCTTCTAACCATAAATTCTCATCGGTTTCATAGAGTTGTTTTAAGTTGGTAGTAATTGTCATATTTTTACCTTCTACCTACATTCCATAATTTAATCATATACAATTATAAATTTATAGATGCAAACGACCAAAATACAGAGAACTGGTTAGATTGTGCATACAATTCCTAACTGACTCCCCGAAATGCTTTTGAAGATGCAAGTCTTTCAATGGTGCTTTAATTTCACACAAACTCGACACGTCCCACATCTCTTCAGGTGTCATCACCTCATACATCAAAACCAAATTTTCAATGATTTCACCAATTGAACGAGTTCCTTTCTTGCAGTAGGTAATACCAGGATGATCAAGCCTAGAACTTGCAATAATCAAAAAATCTGCATCTTGGGTGAATAGTACTCGCTGTGCTTCCTGAATAAACGCTAACTGGACTTCATCGCTTTGAGTACGTAATTCCACATCATTGGTTGTTGTGACATCAATTCCATAACGGCGCAAGCCAAGCGCAATAGCAGGATCGACATTTTCATCTAGATGAAAGCGAATTCGTTCACTCATTCCTCAACTGTCTGAGTTTATCTTGAAGACGCGAGGGATAATTTTGCTTCAGTACCTCAACTAACTCATCCTCTTCTGCTGTGCGGCGATCAATCTCGTCTCGGTGATCAAAATAATAAGCCATTGCCGCATAAACAGATGCCAGTGACAGGTCATACTTACCAGCAATCGGACGATAATTTTAATAATCGTTGTAACCGAACGTAATTTGCTGGTAAAGTGGACATTGCCGAATCTCCGGTTAAACAACCCAAACACATTATTTCTCTTCAAAAACTAGCACTAATTCTATTTTACCTGCTTTGCTGGCATAGCAGATAATTTTAAAATGCCCTCACTTTAGATATGTTTGAATATTTTCAATTCTATGGTTTTTATCTTATGATTTCAATCCTTGATACTAACTTACATATACATACATAAGTGCGATCGCTAAACAGCTTATTCTTTTAAGCAACTATTACTTCCTTGTTAACCTTTCTTAACGGTCACAATGGGAGCAATGATGTCTGCTTACTTGGTAATTTAAACAACTATATTAAAAATAATATATAGTATAAAATACTGAGGCTTTGTAAATTTTGTGTGTTAATTAAGTTAAGAAAAAATAAAGAAGACGAATATATACTTAGATAATTCGTTTAAAAAGCGATTACCACGCTACGAGAAAGCACTGTGACAAGTTTTAGTAACTAATAGAACTCAACAGCCTGCGCTTGTCTTTGGCAAATCCCTAGAATACTGTGAATTTCAGGTGGTGTTGGGTTAAAAAAGAAACATGAAAATCATCAAACCCATCACCAATTGGTTAGAAACCCGCGCCAGTGCCCCTGCTTATGGCGGTTGGGTACTAGCAGCAACGGCTATTTGTTTTTTTGGCGCAGGTATTAATACGATGGCTGGTTGGCTGTACGCCATTAGCGGCATCAGTTTTGCCCTTTTGGGTGTAGCAGCCATCTTACCGCCGCGATCGCTCACAAATCTATCCATCACCCGCCGTCCTATTCAACCTGTGTCAGCAGGCGATGATCTGACTGTGGAATTAGAAATCCGCAATCAGACACAGCAGCCTGTAAGCTTATTGCAAGTTGAGGATATGTTGCCCTTCGTTTTAGGGAAACCAGTACAAAAGGCCATCGAAACAATTCCTCGCCAAGGTAGTTACCGTTGGGTATATTACCACCCTACCCAGCGCCGGGGCGTTTATCGCTGGCACACAGTCGAACTGGGTTCTGGTGCGCCTTTGGGGTTGTTTTGGTGTCGTCGTCAGCGTGATTGTGCTGCCACAGCGATCGTCTATCCCACAGTGTTACCCTTGGCTACCTGCCCCCTAGTAGACGAAATGGGGCAAGAAGAGAGCAAAAGGGGCGATCCTCGTGGTAAGCCCTTGCAGACAGCGACAACAGGGCTGGTGCGATCGCTCCGCCCTTACCGCATCGGAGATCCCACCCGTCTAATTCACTGGCGAACTAGTGCCCGCTATGGGGAATTAAGGGTGCGGGAGTTAGAAATGGTGACAGGTGGACAAGAAATAGTTATTGCCCTTGACAGTGCTAGCAATTGGGAAGAAGAAAACTTTGAACAAGCAGTAATTGCCGCAGCATCACTGTATTTTTATGCACATCAACAGCAATTACAGGTGCAACTATGGACAGCATCGACAGATTTAATTAAAGGCGATGCCTATGTTCTAGAAACCTTAGCAGCAACCACAACCCTAGAAGATGCCAGTTCAGTAGTTCCTAAAAGCCATGCTTTGATTTGGCTAACTCAAAACCCCCTGAGTCTTGCTACTCTTCCTCAAGGCAGTCGCTGGGTTTTGTGGCCAAATATTTCTTCACCAGGAGAACAAGAGGTAATCAATTGGGAACACCCTGGTATAGTTTTGCAAAGCGATCGCGCTCTACAACCCCAGCTGCAAAAAACATTACATTTATAAATTTCAATAACTGCTGGAGGATTGGGCATTGGTCAATAATCAATAGTTCTTCTTCCCCTATTCCCTCCGAATCAAAATCAAACTCTAGATAACGGCGTACATCTGTACTATCTCGAAAGTTGAAATCTTGACTTTCGCCCACAAGCGACAGTGCGCGTAGACTCTCCTCAGCTTTATGTAAGGCTGTCAGGAATTTCGTCATGTCTTTAGGTGATGCTGTCACACGGATTTTGACTCTTCCCATAGGCTCTATTGGTTAACTGTTCTGGTAGACAACTCTAGAAACCGTCTCTTCTCAATCACTGCAACCGATACACGGACACTGGTAGCCTGAAATACCCGCTTGACGCTTACCATAGAATTGTTGACTCACCTTAGTAGAGAACTGCAACCGTAAACTACCCTTGTCGGTTCCTACTCTGATGTCAGCTAATTGGCCAGAAGTCTTGTTCTTTGGACGTTTTGATTGCATCTAGTAATTATCTAGTAAATTCAACTGGTTAAGTTGTTGGATAACTCTAGATAGCAGCTTTTTTGTGTCATACATACCTTTGAGCAAAGGTAAAACAACTTGAACGGGTAAGGTTGGGGAAATACACCCAGTAATCCCCTAGTGAGGCTGAGGTACAATGCAAAGAAATATTTAAATTATGAGCGACATGATCACATCAGAACATAACACAAAATCCAGCGATAAAAGCCTAGAGGCAATGCGGCATTTTTCCGAACAATACGCCAAGCGTACTGGAACATACTTCTGTTCTGAACCTTCTGTTACCGCAGTTGTGATTGAAGGACTAGCGAAACATAAAGATGATCTAGGTGCGCCTTTATGTCCCTGTCGCCATTACGAAGATAAAGAGGCTGAAGTTCACGCCACATATTGGAACTGTCCCTGTGTGCCAATGAGAGAACGCAAAGAGTGCCATTGCATGTTGTTCCTCACTCCTGACAACGAGTTTGCTGGAGAAAAACAAGACATCTCTCTCGAAACAATTAAAGAAGTACGAGACAGCATGGGATGAGCGAAACCATCCCCCAAGAGTTTTGGCAAGGCGTAGAACAGTTCAATTCTGAACAGTTTTACGCCTGTCATGACACTTTAGAGGCTTTGTGGATTGAAGCTGGCGAACCGGAAAAAACCTTTTATCAAGGCATTCTCCAAATTTCTGTGGCGCTGTATCATTTAGATAATCGCA
The DNA here is from genome assembly GCF_020829645.1 of Nostoc mirabile CHAB5784. Lineage (GTDB taxonomy): Bacteria > Cyanobacteriota > Cyanobacteriia > Cyanobacteriales > Nostocaceae > Nostoc > Nostoc mirabile. Next base: position 119,503 of record NZ_JAIVFS010000005.1, read on the forward strand.
ACTGGCGAGGTGCAGTAATTTTACTGGGGGAAGGCAGCAATCGCCTACGCCGTTACCCATCTAGTTACGGCGGCGTTGACGTAGATGAGCTATTGAGTCAGAGCACAGTGTTGTTGACGACATTACAACAAATAGGGCCAGATAAGATTACAACTGGTGATTTGGGTGAAAATCAAGTCTTATCTTTGCCTAAAATTGTGCTGTCTACTGATTAAACATCTGGTAAATTAATTATGCGTTGCCCGAAATCCTCGGTAGGGACAATTCATGTAGACGCATACTCCTAGGTCGAAGCAAGCTACGCAAAGCGTTTGTCTGCGACACGCTGTTCGCGTTCCAAGAGTTGCGGCTTAAGGCAGGATATTGTGCCTACGTCATTTTCACTCAGATGCCAATTACTTGAAACCTTCAGGTTGGGGGTAGCGTCACTATTTCAGCCAGTAGTTATCGGAAATCACTCCAGATTGTATATTTCATATCTGGATAAAGTACTTGAGATAATTAGAATGCAAGCCCAAATCCTGAATCCCCAATTGCTATGATGCCCTGCTATCAATTGCCCATATCCCAGATGCGTCGCTTTGGATTAGCTTTAATGCTCCCAGCTGCGCTCCTGGGCGCTTTTGCTTTCCCTACCCAAGTGCAAACCGCTACTGCACAAACATCTGGAGGAAATCGCCCCCTGACTATCCGCGCTGATGTGCAAGAATATGACGCGAAAAACCAAGTAATCACTGCTCGCGGTAATGTGCAAATGTTGTATCCTTCTCGCCAGATTCAGGCAACATCTGCCCAAGCACAGTACTTTAGCAAGGAACGCCGAATTGATTTCAGTGGGAACGTCTATATTTTGCAACAGGGCGGTAACAGTATCCGGGCGGAGAAGGTAACCTATTTAATTGACGAAGGGCGATTTGTTGCCTTACCCCAATCCAACCGTCAGGTAGAGTCTATCTACATGATTGAGGAATCAGATAATGCTGGGCAAACTGCAACACCTGCTCCACAGACACCAGCATTCAAGCGTTCTAATTAGCATCTTCCATCAAGAAAAGGCACGAACAATGAAAATTGTTTTAGAGAATATTCACAAATCTTACGGCAAGCGAGTAATTGTCAATCGTGTCAATCTTTCTGTTGCTCAGGGCGAAATCGTTGGTTTACTAGGCCCCAATGGGGCTGGTAAAACGACGACATTTTACATTGCCACAGGTTTAGAAAAACCCAATCAAGGAAAAGTCTGGCTGGGTAATCTAGACGTTACAGAAATGCCAATGCACAAAAGGGCGCGACTGGGTATTGGCTATTTAGCACAAGAACCAAGTGTTTTTCGCCAACTCTCGGTAGAGGATAATATTCTGTTGGTGCTGGAGCAAACGAATGTGCCACGATGGGAGTGGGCAAGACGACTCACAACTTTACTGCGGGAGTTTCGGTTGGAAAAATTAGCCAAGAGCAAAGGAATTCAACTTTCTGGTGGTGAGCGACGGCGGACGGAATTAGCAAGGTCTTTAGCTGCTGGACAAGAAGGGCCAAAATTTTTACTTTTGGATGAACCATTTGCGGGAGTTGATCCTATAGCAGTCTCAGAGATTCAGCAAATTGTTGCACAATTGCGCGATCGCGGCATGGGAATCTTAATTACAGATCATAATGTCCGCGAAACACTGGCTATCACCGATCGCGCCTATATAATGCGCGAGGGACAAATTCTCGCTTTTGGCGCTGCTGACGAACTCTACGGCAACCCCCTGGTGCGGCAATATTATTTAGGTAATAATTTTCAAGTCTAGATTAATAGTTATTTAGTTAATAATTTAAAAGGCTATTTTTAAATTTTAAACATGAATTTATTAGTTAATTTTCAGGTATTTAAAATTAAATTTTAATACTAAATGTAGATATCCTTTATTTCGCCAGGGTTGCCAATATTTAACTTTTCAAGTTAGTCATGATATCAAAGAAGTTTACGTTTTTCTATAAACTCTATTCGCTGCTGCCGTTTACGATCATGGATCGTTACCTTACTAGCGAATTGTTAGCGCCGTTTTTCTTTGGTGTCGGAGCTTTTTCATCAATTGGTGTTACCATCGATGCTGTATTTGATTTAGTCAGAAAAATTGTAGAATCTGGGCTACCCATAGACATTGCCATTCAGGTTTTTTTGTTAAAGTTTCCCAACTTTATCGTTTTAGCTTTCCCCATGTCTACGCTGCTGGCTACTTTAATGACTTACAGTCGTCTTTCTAGCGAGAGCGAACTAATTGCCCTGCGTGGTTGTGGGGTGAGTGTCTATCGCATAGTGCTAACTGCTGTGATGTTGAGTCTTGTGGTTACAGGAATGACATTTGTGTTTAACGAACAAATTGCACCAGCAGCAAATTACCAAGCGGGGATGACTCTGGATAAAGCCCTCAAATCAGATAAGCCAACTTTTAAACAGCAAAATATTTTTTATCCTGAATACCAGGATGTTACACAGCCGGATGGCTCTAAGAATAGGATTTTGATCCGCTTGTTTTACGCCGACCAATTTGATGGTAAGCGGATGTCAGGTTTGACGATTATAGACCGTTCAACAAAAAATCTGAATCAAATTGTGGTATCAGAATCTGCCCAGTGGAATCCTTCTCAAAATGTCTGGGATTTTTACAACGGTACTATCTATTTTGTCGCTGCCGATCGCTCCTATCGCAACATCGTTAAATTTGAACACCAACAACTGCAACTACCGCGCACGCCATTAAGTCTGGCAGAAAAAAGCCGAGACTACGGTGAGATGAATATTTCTGAAGCACTAGATCAACTACAAGTAGAACTTCTCGGTGGCGATCGCCAAAAAATTCGTAAACTCGAAGTGCGGATTCAACAAAAAATCTCCTTACCTTTTGTATGTGTAGTTTTTGGCTTGGTAGGTGCAGCAATGGGAAGCATACCGCAGCGAACTGGCAGAGGTACCAGCTTTGGGATTAGTGTCGTAGTTATTTTTTCGTACTACTTAATTTTCTTTATTAGTGGTGCGATCGCGCAAGCAGGTGCCCTTTCTCCCTTTATAGGGGCTTGGTTGCCCAACTTTATTTTTTTGGGAATAGGTCTATTTTTATTGATGCGAGTTGCCAAACGATGAGGGGGATGAAGGGGATGAGGAAGATGAGGAAGATGAGGAAGAATAATAATTATTCGCTTACTCCCCTATCTCCCCCTGCTCCCTCATCCCTACACTTCAATTACGGATGATAATTTCGACATTCTGGTGCATTTGGGTTTTCCTTACAGTATTCTTCAAAAGAGACTTTGGCTGATACCATACCCTCAGCTTTCTGATGAGCCGCTTCTGCTTGAAGTTCTTCTACCTCATCCCAAGCGGCTGCACAGGCTTTAGAATAAGCACCTTGTTCAGTACAAATAGCCCGAGACTGCTCAATGGCTTTTTGAATTCTCTCCTCCAGCAATAGGGCTTTTGGCGCTTCCACAAAGTCGCTTTTGGTCAAAATGTCGGTAATCGAAATGATACCCAATAGCTTGCCTTGAATCACAGGCGCTCGATGAATACCAGTGTTAGCAAATAGCCGTGCTACATATTCCACACCCAAATCAGGATTGACTACAATGCAAGGCTTGCTCATAATTTCGTAAACCCGCACTTGCTTTGGGTCTTTACCGTAGGCTGTTACCTTATAAACAATATCCGTTTCTGTGACAATGCCATAAGCATCATTTTCATGGCGATGATCCACAACCAGCGCCCGCAATTTTTTTTCCTTCATCAGCCCCACTGCTTCAGCAACAGTCGCCGAACCGCGAATGGTAACTACATCTTTGGTCATGATATCTTCAGCTTTCATCATTGCTGTAGTCTCCTGGTTAATAGTACGGTGCAGCCCAGTGCCCTCAGAGGCGTATTGAAGCATTGCAGCACACAGTTTAGTTTGCTAACTAGAAAATAAAAAAGTTGAACTTTTGTCCAGCTACAACAATAAATTAGACCAGTTGTCAACTCCTGATGTTATCCAATGTGACCGATACCCAAAAATAAGCATAAATTGCCATAAATTTCTAGAAAATTTCGTCAAAGGACTCCAGCCGCTAAAAAGTAAATTTTTGACTATTACACGTCTATTGGTAATGACTAATAATTGATGGAGAAGTTAGGATGAAATTACTATCCAACTTCAGTTGACATATTTCCTGTTGAGGAAAGCAAAAGCATTAAACAGCAACGCCTTCAGTTTCCGTCAAGTTTTACCGATTTCGAGTAAATTTCAATTAACAATCCCATGCCAAATCGTCATTATCCTCCCGCCTACTTACGCTATCTCAAAGCCAGGTTATGGAATCTAGGGCGACCTGGTTTTTGGGGCACTGCAATTTTTTTATCTGTAGTCGGGCTAGTAACTTGGGAATACTGGTCAAACCCAGATATTTTCGTTTATAAGCAAAAAAGCCAAGTCGCTTCACAAGAGCCTGCTGATTCCTCGCTGTCAGAAGAAAACAGAGCCATTGCAGCCGATATTGATAACCTGCCAGTTTTATTTAATGACTTTGACCAAGCAACTCTTTCAGTAACGCCAAATAACCCCAAGGAAAATACTGAGGGAAAAAATAGCAAGAACTTCTTAGAAGATGTAATTAACAAACAAAAGTCTGCTACTGATACCAAATTAAATCCTGGTTTAGGCGTTAATGGCGACACCTCCCTAGGGGTGAAAAATCCCTTTGTTGTACAAACAGAAAATTTATTGCGGACTGGGACGGTTGATAATAATAACCAGTTTTTAGGTCTTAAGACCTTAACTACGGCGTCTGAACCAACACAGGGGGAAACATCTTCTAGCCGGGGAATTGGATTCACGAATCAAACCAACAAGAATCAAAATTCTGTCTCCATCAACCCTCTGCAAGCAGCACTCAACCAATCGACAAACCAGAAATTTTCTAGCTTCAATGGGGCTGCAACTCAGACAAATGCTTTAGACCGAGCCTCTGAGCCAGGAACAACGTTAATGCCACCCATTAACAGCTTACCCACTCAGAATTCTCTACCAAGTGCTGGGTTAACTACTGGGACAGGCTACACGTCAACGGGTACGAACTTGCAGCAAAGTCCCTACAATAATTTAAATAACGGTAATAACGGTCAGGTAGTGCCTAGTAATGGGTTAAATACTGGGACAGGCTACACATCAACGGGTACGAACTTGCAGCAAAGTCCCTACAGTAATTTAAATAGTGGTCAGGTAGTGCCTAATTTAGCACCAGTGACGCCTCCAGCCACCTCTGCCGCACCATATAATATTGCACCTTACTCTAGTCAGATTCCAAGTCAAGGCGTTGTCACCCCCACAAACCCTGCGGGATATGGGAATTATGGGTTGCAGCAACCAACGCAACCATCACAATCTAATTATGGAAATTATGGGTTGCAGCAACCGACGCAACCACCACAATCTAATTATGTGTTGCAGCAACCAACACAGTCTAATTCCTTATATCTTCGCCAGATTCGAGACAGGTATAGAGGTTCAAACCAAAGGTGATTTTAAGCACCTTGGCTGGATAAAGTCTAGCTAAGGTGTTTGTGGGCTATTTGGAATAATCGGAACTTCTGGTGTTTCGGGTTGTTGCTGTTGTCGTTGTAAATATTTACTCAAGACATAAGCCATATCTCCACGGGTAACGGGTTTTAATGGAGAAATATTGCCTTGAGCATCTGTATTGAGAAATCCTTCAGTAGCTACTGTAGCGATCGCTTTTCTAGCCCAAGTTGGGATAGACTTTTCATCTGGATATGAAGCCAGAATATCATTCACAGCGTCATCGGGAAACTGAAATACACCATAAGCCTGGGCGAAAATAGCAAGAGCTTCAGCCCTTGTCACCTTTTGGTTAGGGAAGAATTCATTGCCCCGATAGCCTTTCATGATGTCAGTTTTTAAGACTGTCTGTATATCATTAAATGCCCAATGAGAACGAGGAACATCTGGAATAGCTAAATTTTCTTTGCTAACAGCTTGTCTTTTATTTAGCCCAAATGCTTTTACCATAATTGAGGCTAATTCGGCCCTACTGAGTAACTTTTCTGGATAAAACTTGCCATCAGAATAGTTTGTCATCCATTTTACAGCAGTTACCTGTTGAATGGAATCAGATGGGACTCCAGAAGTATTTTCTGGCACTGGGGCCTGAGCAATTGCTGGTAAGTTTTGTAGTAGTGCCACTAAAGATAGAGTAATTGAAAGCTGACGCATCATGATAACCACTTTTAGCTGCTAACGTGAATTTAAAAAACTACGTTACTGAGGTTAACGCAAAATTTGGTGTTTTTAATAACCTGTAACTCAGCTAGTGACGAATTTAGGTTGGGCAATGTTGCTCTAGCTACATAGGGTGTGGCTATAAATTTTAAAAATTAGGACTGTGTTCACGATCCCAGCACTTCCCATCATTCCAGATTCTACCAGTGTGTTCACATTCTGATTTATTCTCAATCCAAGGAATTGAAGTAGGGTAATAGGAGCTAGATGTGGGAGTAAGTGAAGACAATGCAAAAGAAAATATAGTGTAGCTACAAATCGATAGAATGATTAGAAATCCTATGACGAACAAGATATTAGCAGGAGTCCAAAAAGGATATAAACCTTTTTCAGAGCGTAAACGGACTTTAGAGCGACGTTCTGAACCTGCTAGCAACACCAAATAAAACCTGATTCCGGGAATTGGTACTGAAACTCTTATGTCTAAAGAATGACCTGTCCTAGGACGAGAGGCCAAACCCTTTTTTATCGCTTCTAATTGCTCCACCGTGAAGGTATTTGCTATTTCTGGGTCAATCTCAGCGAAAAGTTGCTTAAAAGTAGGATCAGTGTACTGGGGTTTTTTCATTATTTTCGTATACTAATATACATTATTTTTACATCAATCATCTCCTTTGTTCCGGACACTAGGATGTTTTATTTTTTAGAATTCCCTAATCAAGGAAGTAGAAACTAGCAAAAACTTGTTTTTTACCTTTCATCTTTTGAGGTTATCTGCCCACTACTATGGACTATAGTCAGTTTTTCAGGAGTTTTGGCAATGACCGCAGCAGCAGATCCCGTAAAGTTGATGAAGCAAGAAGTTGGCAAAGCCGCCGCCGCCTTAGTAAAGTCGGGTTCTATTGTGGGGTTGGGTACGGGGTCAACTACAGCATATACGATTCAGTTTTTGGGCGATCGCCTCAAGTCTGGTGAACTTCAAGATATCATTGGTATACCTACATCATTTCAGTCAGAAGTACTGGCGAAGCAATATGGTGTACCTCTCGCCACTTTGGATGCTATTGACCACATCGATATTGCCATTGATGGCGCAGATGAAGTCGATCCGCAGAAGAATTTGATTAAAGGCGGTGGTGCAGCACATACCCGCGAAAAAGTCGTAGATTACCTGGCAGAACAGTTTATCGTTGTGGTAGATAGTGGTAAGTTAGTAGACCGTTTGGGTTCTACTTTCGCTGTGCCTGTGGAAGTGATTCCAATGGCAATTACTCCTGTGACTAATGCCATCAAAAAACTTGGTGGCAAACCAGAACTCCGCATGGGTGTAAAAAAAGCTGGCCCAGTGATTACTGATCAAGGCAATTTTGTTTTAGATGTCCGATTTGACTCTATTGAAGATCCAGTCAGCCTAGAAAAGACATTGAATAACATTCCCGGTGTTCTGGAAAATGGTATTTTCGTTAACTGTGTCGATTTAGTTTTGATTGGTGAAGTCAAAGATGGTCAGCCATTAGTGCGGCAACTCTAAGAGTTATATATTTTGGATTTTAGATGTCTGTGAAATCTAAAATCCAAAACTTCTTTCGCTACAGTAACCCAAAATTAATAGTCTGCATCGCCCCAATGTGCGTAGTTTACCGCCGTAGGCATCGCAGCTTTGCCCCCATCTTGCTCAATAATTATTAAATCGCCCTTTTCGCCTAACTCTGCGTTAATGAATCTAATTTTAGCTGGCGTGGTTTGGAGACATGCAAAAAATAAAACGTCCAGTCGTTTCAATGATAAGTAGCTCGGCGTAAATAAATTAAAGTTTGTAGTAAGGACTTTAGTCCTGATAATCCTTGTTTTGAGCGATGAATCGCTCACTACGAACTAGGATTTTATTTTATGTTTAATTATGCCTGCCTACTTATTGTTGGCAAAAGCGCCAACTGGCCATTTTATTACTTGTAAGTGGCCTAGTGTGCGTCTTATTCTCTTAGAGAAAGGTGGGCAGATCGCTTGACTTTTAAGACAGTCCCTACAGACTAGAATTCAGAGCTAGACGATGACGTTACTACCAACTACCAGATTTGTAGCGGTGAAATTATTCAAAGTTGCAAAGGTATAAAAATTGTCACCAAAGTAGGCAAACTGAACTTGTGTAGAAGTACCCGATTGCACAAACTGTAGATAACCATCTGAGATGGGATTGCTGCCACTGTAGCCTCTACTCTTAAACAAGTCAGTAAGGATTAACTTATCCTCGCTTTTATTAAAGTCAGTGATTGTATCACTATTGCTAAGGGTTTGGTAGATGAACTGGTCATTACCGCTACCGCCAGTCAGCGTATCACTAAAATCACCGCCAATGAGGATGTCATTACCAGCATCTCCGATGAGGCTATTATTACCTGTACCACCGAGCAGGGTATCATTACCAGCACCACCAGTCAGGGTATCCTTACCAGCACCACCGCGCAGCAGGTCGTTACCACTCTTGCCATCGATGCGGTCATCGCCCGCTTGACCATTAATAACATCTGCTGAGTTGTCAAACCCATTGAGATTGTTGTTCAGGTCATTGAGAAAGGTGACTGAGTTCTTGTTGAAGATAGCGTTTTGGGTGGAGTTGGCATCGAAGACATCAAAGCTTTCACTAATGCTGGTTTGCCCATTAAACAGGATATTGCCCACTGCCGCTACGTTCTCTAGGTTTTCCAGGGGAAAGTTTTGCAGGATAACTTTATCATCAGCCACCCCTTCAAAGGTAACTTCCAGATTGTTACTATTCTGGGTGAGTAGTAGATTTCGGGCTGTCAATCCAGCACCTTGAAATTTCAGGGTATCCACTTCGGCAATGATTGCTGCTGATGGATTTGAGGCTTTACCTAACCCACCGAAATCGGTAATGGTATCAACACCGTCACCTAAGTTGTAAATAAATTTATCTTTGCCGCCGCCACCAGTTAGGATGTCGTTGCCTTGATTACCTGTGATGGTATCGTTCCCGGCTTGAGCGTTAATTATGTCACTGTAGTTCTTGCCTACTAAATTATCAGCGCCATTGGTTCCATTCAGCCCATTAAACTCTAATGCACCAATATCAACTGTACCCTTGGATATTCTGTCAAATCCAGCGCCGCGTTGGTCGGTGGTGATACCTGCTGGAATCAGAGCATTATTGCCAGCGTTAATGGCGGGACTATCCGCAAGTAAGGCATTAGTAAAGGTTGCACCACCATTATTTTGGAGGGGGCTGAGTTTTGGATCAATGGGGTTGGTTCTGGTGCCGACGAGGGTGCTGGTGGTAAAGCCAGTGCTACCTGTGTTGTCGCCAATTAGGTTATTACCAGCGTCGGTGAAGTTGCCGGAAACGTCGCGGGAATAACTGGAATCGCGGATATCGTCAGAATAGACTGTGTAGAAGTTGCCTGCAATGATGGTATCGCCAACGATAACAGTGCCGCCATTACTGACAACACCCCCACCGTTGCCAAGAACACCATAAAAGCCCTCTGCTGTGTTATTGGTAATGGTGTCATTGGTGAGGGTGAGAGTGCCGCTGTTCAAGATGCCGCCGCCAGTGTAATATACAGTATTATCAGAGACAGTGCTGTTAATCAGCCTAAAAGTACCTGAGTTAGAGATGCCACCGCCGTCTGCCGCCCTATTACCAGAGACAGTGCTGTTAGTGATATCAACAGTACCGGAGTTATAAATGCCACCACCATAGGATGGGTAAGGGTCAGGGCCTCCCCGATTAAGACCGCTGGCGTCCGCGCTATTATTAGAGACAGTGCTGTTATTTATACTGAGTTTGCCTATGTTGAATATACCGCCGCCATAGGCTGTATTGTAACCGACGTATGCGTAATTATTAGAGACAGTGCTGCTAGTTAGGCTCAGGTTGCCTTTGTTAAAGATGCCGCCGCCTAAGGACGACCCCCTATTGCCAGAGACAGTGCTTCCCGTCAGGCTGAGAGTGCCTCTATTAAATATGCCGCCTACTTCCCCTCTATTGTCAGAGACAGTGCTTCCCGTCAGGCTGAGGCTGGTATTGCTATTGAGCAAAATACTGCCTAAGGGATCATTAGCATTAGCAATCTTCAAGCCATCAATGCTGGCATCTGTCCCAGAACCCGATATCTCAAACACGCCTGATGAATTATTCCCACTCACAATGAGGTTAGATGCCCCAGTCCCCAAAATGGTAATATCATTGGTAATGGTTAATTTGCCAGAGGTCAGGGTGATGATATCTGGGGTGGCATCGGTGAACACGCCCGCAAAGGTAATCGTATCTGCCCCAACGGTCGCATTGGCATTGAGGATAGCCTGCCGTAACGACCCCGATCCAGAATCGTTGGTATTAGTCACCACTGTGCCAGTATTAACAGGTGGCAAAGTGATGGGGGACTGGACTTCGTAAGCACCAATATCAACAACACCGTTGAATATCCGGTTAAATTGAGTGCCGCGTTGGTCAGTGGTGACACCAGTAGGAACTAGGGAATTATTGCCAGCATCAATAGCGGGGCTATTCGCAAGCAACGCCTGGGTAAAGGTTGCACCACCGTTATTTTGCAGCAGTCCGAGTTTGGGGTCAATGGGGCTAGCACTTGTGCCGACGAGGGTGCTGGTGGTAAAGGCAGTGCTACCAGTATTATTGCCAATCAGGTTATTGCCGGAGTCAATCAGCCCACCACTCACGTCGGGGTGTATATCACCGGAGGTGGACTTGTCGAAGTTGCCTGCAATAATGGTGTTACTAACCTTGCTCTCATCAGAGTCACTAAAAACACCCCCGCCATTGCCAGTACCATCACCATCTGAGTCGGCTGTGTTGTTATTAATTGTAGTGCTGATTAGGGTGAGGCTGTTGCCACCCACGTAGGCGCTGCCATTGTATATGCCACCGCCATCCTCTAACGCTGTATTGCCAGAGATGGTGCTATTAGTTAGAGTAGCTGAACCGAAACTATAACCACCATCATCTCCGTTAAAAATGCCACCGCCAGAGGTTGCAGTATTGCCAGAGACAGTGCTATTGGTCAGGCTGAGAGTACCGCCTTGATTATAGATACCACCACCGGAGTTTGCCGTATTGCCAGAGACACTGCTGTTAATTAGGCTGAGAATACCAGTTTTACCAGAGGAAGCGTCATTAAAAATGCCGCCTCCGGCAGTATTGCTATTAAAAATCTTGCTTCCCCCGGTATTGGCATAAACACTGCTTCCCGTTAGGCTGAGAGTACCAGCGTTATAGATACCGCCTTGCGTATTGCCAAAGACGCTGGTGTTAGCAAGACTGAGGATGCCGCTATTAGAGATGCCATTTCCTACTGTATTACCAGATACACTGCTTTTTGCTAGGTTGAGGATGGAAGTTCTATTAACCTTAATATTGCCGCTAGCGATCGCCAGTCCATTAATATTGACACCTGTTGCTAGTCCTGATATCTCGAATACTGTAGAGGCATTCTTTCCACTCACAGTAAGCTTAGATGTTCCAGTCCCAAAGATACTAACATCATCGGTAATCGTCAGTTGCCCAGATGTGAGGGTGATGGTATCTGGGGTGGTATCGTTGAATATTCCCCCAAAAGCGATCGCATCATCCCCAGCAGTAGCATTGGCTAAGTTAATTGCCTCCCGGAGTGTTGTGATGCCGTTGTTCGCATCACCATCATCTGTGTCCCCAGTATTATTCACCGTGAACGTCGCCAGTACCCCTGCGTAAGTTTGTCGCGTCGTTTCTGCAAATGCGAAACTCGCTTCCATATCAGTGGTGCGGACTTCTAACTCCCAGTTACCACCTAATGCTGCATTGCCAATTCGCCCACGAGAAGCGGCAATATTTGCTTTGGTGAGTTGGTGCAGTTTGTCTACAAATTCTGTCCCCGCATCACCCAAAGCTACATTGCAACCATAGATGAGTAAGTTCCAAAGGTTATCGCTTTTGGCAGAGATTGAAAATATCTTTTGCCATAGTTGCAGTTGCTGGCTGTATTCGTCGAGGGTATCCAGTCCTAAATGGGTGTTGCCCAATTGTAAGTAACCTGGGGCACCGTGGCACACAATATGAATATTAGTCAAATTCGGACGATTGCAACTCGCTAGAATTTCTGTAATTTGTTCAACACCATCTTGTGTCGATTCAAGCACGAACACTTGGGCATTATCAAGCACGCCATTTACTAAATCGCTATAGTCTTCAACCGCCATGTCGATAAAGACTAAACTATGGGCATAAGAGGTGGAAGTTGTAGGATTTACTTGGAAATGTGAGGTATGTAGTGTTGCCATTTTTTTACTTCTAGCTAAGGTAATGAGGAAAACTCAAACGAGTGCATCTCATTTTGGTAGGTATATACTTAAGCTTCAAACAGAAGTTGCTGCTTTTCGGATTTTTTAAAATATCTGCTTTTTCAGTATTTTTTATGCGAAATTACAGCAGATTTAAAGTTGCTGAGGTACACAACGATTCGTCTGTTACCCCAGGTATAAAGCGTGTTTTACTCCTGGATTCTGTATTCTGAATTATGCTGTATTAGTTAAACATCAAAAATTGGCTTAAAAATAAAAGTCAAAAGCCCAAATTATTGCCAAAACCCTAAGATTTTAGCAAAAAATTTGTATATTTATTGTAGAGTAAGGCTTTTAGGATTTTTCAAAGCAATATCAGCATAATATGTAATGAAGAACCGACAAATTTATTACACAATATTTAACTTAATTCCACCTAATCTGCCACTTAGCAATAGCCTATTTAAGACTCCCTTACCTCTGAGTTGACTTTTTGAGCAATGTGAAAAGCAGAGATATATGAAAGTTGAAGACTGCCTGCAAAATTATCTTCTATGCGATGTCTTAATGCCAAAAACAAAGACTCTTTATTTTCTGGATCTAATTTTATGTATGGCGAGTAAGTATTCAAAAGTGTTAAATATTCCTCGACAGTATAGGTTACTTCTGATATAACTTGTCCAGATATCAAGTCTTTGAATTGCCCCGAATCAATGGCCATATTTCCTAATTGTCTCAAGATGTCTTCTTGTGTTTTTTGGTCTTCATATCGGTCAAGAGATGGAGTATGTACTTGATAGACTTGCGATAAACTTTGATATACCTCATAACTGGGTTGAAGTTCCTTGTTCCACAATAAAATCAGGTAGCCATTCTCTTTTAGGGCATTTGCTGCTTTTGGATATCCAACTTCTGGTGATATCCAATGAAAAGAACTCGCTGCTAAAACGGCATCAAATTCCAATGGCTTGAGTTCCCACTCTTCAAAAGATGTGTTCTGAATCTCTACATTAGAATACGGTTGACAATTGTGTTGAGCTAACTGGAAAAAATCTGGATTGGGTTCTAAGCAGATTATAGAGCAACCCAACGGAGCGATGCCTACCGTTGCAGTTCCAGGCCCACATCCCACTTCCAGAATTTTTGAGTCAGTGGAGAGTTGAGCAACTTCCACAACTTGCTCAATCAAATCTTGAGGATAGCGGGGTCTTGCCTTGTTGTAAGCTTCTGCTGCCGGAGAATACCAATTTTTGCGCTGTTCGAGGTCTGTGCTGGAGTAGCTGATTATTGTTTGTTTTAGGTCTTCCATAATCTATTTAATTCCTGCAAAAAGCTTTTGTTAGCTCAATTCCTATTTTTTTGAAAATCCCGGCGTCTGCGGCCATTTTCCAACAAGGGTTTTCGCAACGGTACTACCTCAGCTTCGCTACTCTCGCGTGCTACCCGAATCAGTAACCCAGCAGCTATTAAGCTAGCAATCATGGAATTACCACCATAACTAAACATGGGCAAAGGTAAGCCAGTAGTCGGTAGAGAACCTGTAGCAACACCAATATGAAGCAATGATTGTCCTACCATCAAAATCGTCACACCGATCGCTACCAATCGATGTACTATATTTTTAGCCTTCAGTGCCACCATTAATCCAAGAGTGGCGAATGTAGCTAAAAGTCCCAACAATACCATACTGCCGACAAAGCCAAATTCTTCGGCGAACACCGCAAAAATAAAATCAGTATCCTGAATGGGTAAATAAAACAGCTTTTGTTGAGAAAGCCCAAATCCAGCTCCCCAAGTTTTACCAGAACCCACAGCTAGTAGACTTTGCACCAACTGGTAGCCATCTCCTGTAGCATCCGCCCACGGATCGAGGAATGACATTACCCGCCTACGCTGATATTCTTTAATACTAATACTCAGTAGTGCCAACATCACTCCGCCAATTGCTGTCCCTCCCAGGTAGTTGTAAGGTAAGCCAGCTGCCAAAGCAATTAGCCAAATAGTCATACCGCAAAGTGCTGTTGTACTCAAGTTAGGTTGAGCAAGAATTCCTAAAAGTACCAGACCGAAAATACCCAACCAAGACAAGCGAACCCGCCAACTGATTCGTTCCCACTGACCAAAAAGCCGCGCACTTTGCAGCACCAAAAAGGGTTTAATTAATTCTGATGGTTGAATCGGAATTGGCCCGATCGCAATCCAACGCGCTGCATCGAAAGCTTTTTTTCCTAATCCTGGGATCAGTGTGACGAAAATTAACGCCAAAAACAGTAATAAAAACCAATGGGATAGTCCCAAAATTTTCTGCAATGGCAAATTAACAATAATATTGAATCCGATTAAGGAAACTAAGACCCAAAGCAGTTGACGCTTAAAGTAGTACAACCCATCATGATGATTGCCATCAGCGACAGGATAGGATGCTGAAAATAGCATGATCAAGCCGACGAACAGCCAAATCAACGTTAACCAGCGCAACAGCCGCGCTTCTAATGCCCAGTTGGAGACTGAACTATCAAAAATTGGAATCAGGCGGCGTAGATTCACGAGCAGTACAGGTAAAAAGTTAGAAATTAGGAGTTAGAAATAAAACTCATAAATCATAACTTATAACTCATAAGTAGACTTTACAACCATAAATCTTACACTTGTTAACTTCAATACACCGCTCGCTCAATATTTTTGACTTCCGTAGTAATTGTAATTTTATTAGGATTAGCATGAATTTTTGCGATCGCACGTTTACTATCAAAGTACACGCGGTAGGGGTAATTCATGAATTGCCCCTAGGTGAAAATAAGGGTTTCGGCTATTAGACCTCTTGCAAAAGTCTATCCCCTTTTCCACATCCCGTCAAAAGTCAGGTTGAGCGACAGCATTTGCTTGTTGAGCAACAGCATTTGCTTGTTGAGCGACAGCATTTGCTTGTTGAGCGACAGCATTTGCTTGTTGAGCGACAGCATTTGCTTGTTGAGCGACAGCATTTGCTTGTTGAGCGACAGCATTTACTTGTTGAGCGACAGCATTTGCTTGTTGAGCGACAGCATTTGCTTGTTGAGCGACAGCATTTACTTGTTGAGCGACAGCATTTACTTGTTGAGCGTACGCATTTGCTTGTTGAGCATGTTTAACTTTTGATTTTCAAAAATCCTAGCCACAAAAAAGAGGTCTTTACTGACCTCTTACCAATTCTCTAAAATAATGTTTTATCTACAGCAATTAAATCAAGCCAGTATTAGCGCCTTGCTTACCAGTTGCTAGTTCAACCTTGATGATTGTGCCACCTGCTTTTTGAATGCGTTGCTGTTCACGGAACCAGTTTTCATAAGGAACTAGCTTAGTGAAGTAAGTATTTTGGAGTTCGCGTTGAGTACGAATTCTGGTTTGGCTGGGAACTAGAGCAGTAATTTTAAACAAACGGGCCATGTTTTGAAAATCTCCTGTAAATTTTGTGAAAACTTTTTTTATCTCAAAATCTTGAGTGCAAATCTTTTAATCATTCAAAGGCTGGAAATCAAACATCAATACTAGACCACCAACACTCATCAGTGATAATTTACCAAGATAAGCAATATAACGTTCTAGCACTCACGGCTGATTTCCAGACCTTAATAAAGTCGCACCTAAATTCTTAAGCGCAAACTAGTTCTTAGCTTAAGCCAGAAGAGATATAGTCTAAGTAAACACCGACTTCCTTACCAGCATCAGAACCAACCAAACTAGCGGCTACTTCCTTGATTGCTTGGATAGCTTGCACGGTAGCACCAACGGGAACTCCTAAAGAGTTATAGGTTTCTTTCAAGCCATTTAATACACGCTCATCTAGGATGGAAGGATCTCCAGCCAACAAAGCATAGGTAGCATAGCGGAGGTAGTAGTCCAAATCACGGATGCAAGCAGCATAGCGGCGGGTGGTGTACATGTTGCCACCGGGACGGGTGATGTCAGAGTACAGCAAAGATTTTGCTACAGCTTCTTTGACGATCGCAGCAGCGTTAGCGCTGATGGTGCTAGCAGCACGTACCCGTAGTTCGCCAGTGGAGAAGTAAACTTTTAACTTTTGTAAAGCAGCAGAGTCTAAGTATTTACCTTGAACGTCTGCGGAGTTAATGACAGCGGTAATTGCGTCTTGAGCCATGTTGTTAATTCCTTATTTCCAACCGTATTGCAATACTTCTGTTTCGGCAGAGAAACAGCATCACCTTATAGCAAGGCACCAACTAAGTAGTCGAAGTAAGTACCAGCTTCAGCAGCATCATCACCAGACAGCAATGTACTAGCTACATTCTTCAGTCCACGGATACCTTCAGCAACACCATCGATAGGAGTTCCCAAGGACTTGTACAGTTCACGGGCACCGATAACACCAATTTCTTCGATGGGGGTAACATCACCAGCAACGATACCGTAGGTAACGAGGCGGAGGTAATAATCTAGGTCACGCAGACAAGTAGCAGTCAATTCTTGACCGTAAGCGTTACCACCAGGAGACACAACATCAGGACGCTTTTGGAACAGTTGATCGCCAGCTTGTTTAACCAGGCGTTCACGATTTTCTGTCAAAACTTGAGCAATCCGCACACGGCGCTCACCACTAGCAACAAAGGATTTGATCCGATCCAATTCACCAGGGCTGAGGTAGCGAGCTTCTGCGTCAGCATTCACGATAGCTTTCGTGACGATACTCATTAATGGATTCCTCCAAATACGAATGAAACCAGGATTTGATTAAACTAGTGCGACTTTAAATTCGGTTCACTGAGTTCGTTTTCTCGTTCTTTTAGATACAACAGTTTAATAACTGTTACGGCTAACAAATTACGAGTTTTCTTGAGTCAACACAAGTAAATAAGTTTTTAAACTCAGTTACCTTCCGCAAAACATTTTCCGGCATTCTGTTGAGCATTTATGACTGCTCTTAATACTTTGTAATATTGCTTTTCAGAATTTCCGATTTTAGCTGTAATCTGAGAGCAATATTACGAAAGGTTACGAAGGGGACAGGGTACAGGCGACAGTAAATAATCTGTACCCTATTCCCTATTCCCTATTCCCTATTCCCTATTCCCTATTCCCTACTCCCTATTCCCTATTGGAAAGCGGTTGTAAGGTACAACATCTTCACCGAAGTAGCGGCTATATTCTTGGCTATCGATTATTGCTTCTACAGCAGCAGACAAACCACTATTAGCTAGCAGATTGTGATACTGGCGAATTTCTTCCTGATCTGCGGGTGTACGCCCCAACAGGTGACGGAAGAGGAACTCTATCACCTTGGCATGAGGATAAGGTGATAAGAAGCGCTGGCGATAGATTTCGGAACTAGCTAGTTGACGCACAAACTCCCGCACGGAAATTTCACCATTCTGGAGTTTGCCCTCTAGGTGAGTACGGCGGAAATTATCAGGTACTTCACTGCTAAATACATCTAACACTTGACGGTAAATAGCGTTAATTGCCTGTTGTCTTTCGACTTGGTTTGTGGTTTCAGTTAGACGGTAAATACGTGCATGTTTAGGCACAGCTACTTCCACAGATTGTCTGTTCCCATCGTTGTAGGAACGACCCAGTTCAGCAAATGAGAACTGACCATTTGTTTGCGTTGCTATATCTGCGATCGCCTGCGTCAAAAGCGGCGTATCGCTAGCTCCGACGCGGGCTTCTACTGGCTTAAAGCTCGGTACAACTACGTCATCGTTTTGCTTGGTAAGCTGGTTGTACAGCTTCTCTGTATTCGGGAAGTTTGCCGCAGGTAGGGTCGGGAAGCGACGGTAAGGCACCGTATCTTCACCGAAAACCTGGTTATATTCCACACTATCTACCAATGCGCCGATAAAGGCACGAATACCTTGAGTAGCCAAAATCTGGTTATACTTGCGGATTTCTGCCTGGTCTAATGGCGCACGTCCCAAGAAGTGTTTGGTTCCCAACTCAATCACCTTGGTGTTGGGGTAAGGTGTGTAGAATTCTTTCAGGTAGAGGTTCGAGTAACCCAAACCTTCAATAAACTCCTTCACACTAATTTCGCCATTCCCCAGCTTGCTTTCCCATTTTGTAAATTCGTTTTTGGCGATATAGGGTGCAATATCCCGCTCAAAAATCTGACGATAGGCTGCACTGATCAAAGTTTTTACAGCAACTTTGTCACTGGTATTCGCCACCAACTTGAAGATTTTGGTTTGTTCGCGTTGCTTGCTGACGCCTTGGTTAATGCGGAACTGAATATCTGGTTCTGACCGATTTTCTGTCACTGTACCCAATGTCACAAAGCTCGGTGTTACTTCCTTTTGAACTTTCGACGCAACATCTTCACGAATACTACCAACGCGCAATTGTCGCCCTGATACACCACCAGGAGTCAGATACCGTTCGTAAGGAATTGTATCTTCACCAAATGCTTCGCTGTATTCTACGCTGTTAATAATGGCATCAACCACCGCGTAAAAGCCCTGTTTAGCAGCTATGTCAAAGTACTTGTTGATTTCTTGACGACCATAAGTCGGACGACCCAACAAGCGGCGGTGAATATACTCGATCGCTTTACAAACATAGAGCGATGACCAGTACAGATTGCGGAATACATCCGACTTAGCCAAAGCACGGATAAACTCTCGTACAGAGATGTCGCCGTTTTCCAGCTTGATTTCCAATACCTTTGGGCGCTGACCTTCGTAAAGATCACGACCGAAAACTTGCAGGTAAGCAGCTTTAATCAGTGCTTGCGTCGAGCTTTCGGAGAATCTGACGCTAGAACCTTTGTCAGCCTTTCTACCAATAGTACCAGGTAGCTGATCTAACTTGAACACCTTGGGCCCAAGGGTACCAGGAGCTTCACCCCGCGCGTTGGGATTGCTATTTTGGTTATTAATCCCTGCCCCTTGGTGAATTAGGATGCGCTTGGTATCCTTGCCAAAAGGAGCCGGACGGGTGCTGGGGTTGCGAGTTTCTTTCGGGAAAATCGCCCCAAATTGAATTTCTAAGGGGTCATTACCGGAACCATAGGGATGTTGGTCTGGTAGTGGTTGTTCGTAAGCAGCAAATGTGGTGATGAACTGAGGTATCTTGCGGAAAGGCGCACTGTAGTTGAACAGGTCTTGCTGCGGCCCCCAGTTGCGACATTCTTGTGCTTCTTGACCAAGACCCCGGAGGTAGGGTACTGTCTCTTCGCCAAAATAGTCGCCGTATTCAGCAGAATCTACTAAGGCATCTACTAAGGCTGGCAGACCACCAGTAGAAATAATCGAGAAGTATTTTTGTACTTCTTCTCGGCTACTTGGGCCCCGTCCTAGAATGTGACGGAAAGCCAGTTCGATGACTCGGCTGTTAATAAAAGGCTGGTAAAACTGTTTTTGGTAAAGGGGAGATTTAGCTAGACGACGGACAAATTCCTTTACGGAGATGTCGCCATTTTTCACCTTGGATTCTAGGTCAGATATCGACAAGCTATAAGCACGGGTAATATCGCGCTCAAAGATTTGCCGATAGGTCGCTTTGACAACCTCATTTTTTTCGCTACTTGACAACCCAGTTTTCATCACAAACTTGGGACGCCGTTCTGACGCATTAAAGTAAATTTGCGGCAGTTCCAACCCTTGCTGGTCGCTAGAGGGGCGTTGGCGGAGTTTATTTGAAGGTGTGGCTGCTTTGAATTCTGTTAGCAAAACATCCATGTACTGAGACACAATCTCTGTAGCCTCGGCATCCTTGCGGAAAAAGGAAAGCGAACCGGCTTTGATTTCTTGCAAAGCTACCAGCGTTGCTTCACCAGAGCAGGCATTTTCAATTATTTCCCGCAAACCCCGTGTGTTCACCGCTATGATGTTGGGGTCGCCAGCAACGATCGCATAAGTAGCGTAGCGCAAGAACCAGGATAAATCCCGCAAGCTCTTGGCCATGTTGCTTGGGCCATATCGAGCAATGTTAATTGGTCTGAAACCTGGAGGTGTCGGGCCACTGGGGGATGAGTTAAATATTGATCGTAAATTTTCTAGGAACCCACCACGACTTTCAACGTAGGTTACAGTTCCCAGTTGCATCCCTTGCTGAACATTAGCACCAGCACTAACAGGTACTATTTCTATTTCTCTGGGCTTTTCTAAAAAAGCCATTGGCGAACCACCAACAAAAATCCGGTTGGCAGCGCGAGATACAATAATCTCGGCATTATCCGTCAGCGTCTGGGAAATTTCTAGACGCTTTGCACCAGAGGCAAAATAGCTTGCCAGTTCATTTAATTCACCACTTCCCAAAAAGCGGTCTTGCTGCTCGGCTTGGGTAATTGTCGCTACAGCTAGGGTTTGATATAGTTGCGGACGCGCAACTGAGCTTCCACCACTTGCCTTAACACTCATCGGATTTGTAAAACTCCCATCATAATCATTTATGTGTTAAGTCTGGGTCGCTTTGAGGCTTGACACATCGGTGTGTCTGTGCTTTATAAGCTTGAGAGTAGTGCCTGCAAAACTGCCAGTAAATTAACCCGGTTAGCTTTTAGATTAGAACGTTTTGCGTTCTCAAGGCTCGTTTATTAAGAAGTATGTAGAACCTGTAGTTTAGACGCATCCAGTCTTAAGAGTACATACTCCTATTTGGCTGAGACAAAATCTAAGTTTTGTAACTAAGTAACAGGGTAGGCATGGTCTACTGATGCCGAAAACCTCTATTTTGATGTTTGTGGCAGTGTCCACCCGACGATTATTACAACTTATACAAAATTTTAGTTGAAAGCAAATTGCTTACAGCAATGTCGGTGGACAGTAGTCATTAGTCGATGTTAAGTTGTTTTTGCTACTGGCAAATGAATATTAATAAATTAACGTCACTCTGGAAATAATTATTAATTTGTGATGGTTTGAGCATTTGCTATCAGCATTCTTTAACCGGAAAATACGATGCACAAAAGTTCTAAATTTAACTACTTATTTAATGCTACCCTGTGTGCGATCGCAGTTATTTTGGCTGTCACTCCTGCAAATGCGCTTCCAGAGCAAAATATCAGCACCGTTGTGAAGTGGGCAAAGACCAGACCTCAACTACCAACTCTGAGATACAACAGCGAAGCCCACGGCTATGAGGGTACAAAGGGAAATTTATACTTTTATGCGGATGTCACTTCTCAAAATGGGATAGTGACTAAAGAAGGTATAACCGTTAGTGGTAGCGATCGCCTCAAATTCACCACAAAAAATGCCAATGCAGTGAAACTGTTACAAAATATTTATAATTCTAATATTGCTAATGACTTCCAGAAATCCCGATATATCACCAAAGTTGGACATGATCAGTATTATCGCGGACAAAAGTTTGCTTACATCGCTGCTGAAGTACAAGGTGGGTCATCATTGCAGATAATTCCCTTGAATAAGTTGCAAGAGTTTATAGATAATGCCAAATATTGCCAAACCAATCAGTGCGACGTTTAACTAATTCGTAATTTGTAATTCGTAATTCGTAATTTTTGAGTTTGATTAAGCCTGTAGCGTATAATTTACATAAGCATTATCAGTAAAGAAAGGCACGCAATCACTTACGTTGTAGGCGGCGGACAGTTCAACATCTGATTCAAAACCTTTTTCAATCAACTCTTTACCCGAACTGCATTTTTTCAAGTACCCCAATAAGTCTTGCTGGAAAGCCTGAAATGTTGTCACAGCAACTTCGGCTTCTGGTGATAAGCTGCCATTTAAATAACTGAGAATTGCCCCTGCACCAATTAAATCTTCAAATGCAGGGCGGAGGCTACTATCTTCTTTCCACCTTTCACCAGCAGGAATCACAGCGATTTTATCACCATACTTTTGAGCAAACTGCGCTACAGCTTGGCAATTTCGCAAGCAGCCAGCCAAAGTTGGTGTATTCCCTGTATGTAAAGTCAGAAAAGAACCATTAGGTGACGGTAAAACTAGTCTAGTTCCAGCAGGAATCTGAGTCACCGATTTTGGCGAGAGGGAATATCCAGTTGTAGTCCAACGTTGTCTATGACTTGCTAATTCTGCTTGTACTGACTTGGCATAATCTATGACAGATTCATCTCTCATTGCGTAGGGAAAAATTGTCGCGCCGTTGTTGGTGGCAATTTCCACGCAGGTAGAAAAAGAGAGAACGTCAACTATCACAACTACATCACTGATGGGAGCGAGTTGAGCAACTCCTTGTGGCCCCCACTCACAGCGTAAATTAAACTCTGATTGGTTGTAAATCATTGGAGCGATCGCAAAAGACAATATTATAAAAATCAAACCATAGATAAGTAAGACAGTGTAAATTATTAAAGCTTTGTAGTCAGCACAAAACGTGCTACTTTGAGAGTTTGAGCCTCTCTACGAAACGCTACGCTAACACGTACAAACTAAAGGTTAGCAGTAAGTAGGTCAGCAGTTATAATCAATATAAAACTTTCAGGTTGAAAATATTATGAATTTAAGTGTAAAAACTTATCCTAAGAATACTGTACCCAAGTTAAATTATGATGTGCTGATTGAAAATCAACAAGATGGCGGAGTTAGTGCGACAGTGCTAGGATTGCCAGATTTTAAAGCCTCTGGTGTGACTAAAGAAGAAGCAATAGAGAAATTAATTCAACTTTTACAAGAACGAGAACCAGAAATACTGACTGTGGAAATTCAGCTTCCCCAAACTGAACATCCTTGGATGAAATTTGCAGGAATGCACAAAGATAACCCTCTTTTTCCTGAGGTGCTGGAATACATAGAAGCTGAACGGAGTCAAATTGATTTGGAGAATGAGACAAAGTAAGTATCATGTGGATATTAGATACAGACCATCTGTCGTTATTTCAAAATAGTTATCCACTAGTCACACAACGCATAAGACAGCAGAACCCTGAAAATTTAGCCATAACAGTGATTACATTAGAGGAGAAAGTTAAAGGATGGCTGAATGTTATCAACAAATATAATAATCAACCGTCTAAGTATGACAAATTAATATGGGGATACAAGGGATTATGGGGTGAAATAGAATATTTAAAAAATATAAAATTACTTGAATTTGATACTAAAGCTTGTAATGTTTATGCTGAGTTAGTTAAGCAGAAAATTCGCGTTGGTACTCAAGATTTACGCATTGCGGCAATTACGTTGTCGGTGAATGGTATTTTAGTAACCCGCAACCGGAAGGATTTTGAGAAAGTTGCTAATTTGCGTTTAGAAGATTGGACTATATCTTAATTTGTTTCAAGCCTAAATTGACCTAGATGTTATAAAAAATATAAAACTTGGAATATAAAAATATTATGAATTTAGCTGTAAAAACTATCTCTCAGACAATTGCACCAAAGTTAAATTATGATGTGCTTATTGAAAATCAAGCAGATGGTACAGTTAAAGCAACATTGCTAGGTTTACCAGACTGTCAAGGTTTAGGAAATACAGAAACGGAAGCGATAGAAAAACTTAGTCAAAGTTTGCAAAATCGTTTAGAATCTGCCAAGATTGTGACTTTAGAAATTGAAGCACCCAAAGCCGAAAACCCTTGGATGAAATTTGCGGGTATGTTCAAGGATGATCCGCAATTTGACGAGATGCTGGCACATATAGAAGCTGATCGTCGTGAACTTGACGCACAAATGGAGGAATATTATCGGCAACTTGATGCGGAGAATGAAACTAAGTGACTTTATGGATACTTGATACGGATCACGTCTCACTTTTTCAACAACTGCATCCAGTTGTTACACAGCGTATTAATGCAGTCAATTATGAAGACATTTCAATAACGATAATTACAGTTGAAGAACAACTGCGTGGGAGGTTTAATGTAATCAGAAAGGCTTCCTCATCTGATGCATTGGTATTAGCTTACGAAAAGCTACAGGCTACTTTAGAGTTTTTCAAAAATGTGCGATCGCTAGGATTTGATCAGTATGCTATTAATTGTTACTAAGACTTGATTCGTCAAAGAATCCGCATTGGTACTCAAGATTTACGCATTACGGCAATTACGCTTTCAGTGAATGGGACTTTAGTAACCCGCAACCGCAAGGATTTTGAGAAAGTTCCTAATTTGCGTTTAGAAGATTGGACTATATCTTAAAATCTATAAACTAAAAAACTGCGTAATCTACTACTCCTCACAATTTAATCTGAGTTTGATCGCTAAAGTAGTTTAATATTTATTGAGTTATACTGGACATTTCTTTAATTTTTAGTTTATTTACAATACTTTCTTCCAAAAGATGATATAGAAAATGAGGTGTATTTAAATTAGCTGAGTGTAAAAGTTTTTGATAAACTTGGCAAGCTGAACCATCATTTAAAATCCTGTCATGAATGATTCTTGTCCATTCAGGTGCATTGATCATTAATTGGGGTACAACTTTAATAAAAGCCGCAATTTGTTTTTCTATATCAAAAGATTCGAGAAAATGAATTAAGCTGAACATCACTTCTGGCTGTTGACATTGATCATCTAAAACAAGATGATATGCAGATAAATTTTCCTCATCAGGATTATCAGCTATTTCAGCTAAAGCATTTTCAAAGTCGGTAACTTGCTGTTGAGTTTGCATCAAGCGATTTTCTCTTAAAATTGCCAATAGATTGTTTTGATTCATGGGTTTTAACCTACTTTATCAAAAATACCTTGCCAAGTTAGTCTATTCAGGTTAATTAAACCTTGCAAACTTTTCCTGATTTCTCTATTGTACAAACCTTGACGAAGATAAATAGAATGCACATCCCAAACTTCTTGGGCCAATGTTTCTCTTGCTGATAAGCTTAAATTAGGAGATTTACCGTAAGAAATTGTTTGCCGATGACGACCTCCTTTTCCTGGTGATAAGTGTTCCATCATAATGGCAATTCCTTTATCTGTAGTATAACCAGGAACTTTAGCTTTCATAAAAGCATCCGCAGGTATATGATGAGGTGTAAGGTTATCGCCTCTACTTCCTAGTTTGAGTAAGTCCCCATAAGTACCTATACTGCCCTCTCTGGGAATAAGTTGACGTTGATTATTAATAATGTTTTACTCCATATTCGCTATTTCTATTGATTAGTATTCTAATTCTCAAGGTAAATTGACTTATCTATTTATAGCTCAATACGCTTGGGTTAGACCTAAAAACCTTAGACTGTGTAGGTTGATTTGAGGAACGAAACCCTAGATTTTCGGGCTTTTTCAACAGAGGCATCCAGTTGTCACGCAGCGTCTCAATGCAGTCAGTCCTGAAAACATTGCCATAACAATAATTACAGTTGAAGAACAACTGCGTGGGAGGTTTAATGTAATTAGAAAGGCTTCCTCATCTGATGCATTGCTATTAGCTTACGCCAAGTTACAGGCTACTTTAGAGTTTTTCAAAAACGTGCGATCGCTAGCATTTGACCAGTATGCTATTAATTGTTACGAAGACTTGATTTGTCAAAGAATCCGCATTGGTACACAAGATTTACGAATTGCGGCAATTACGTTGTCGATGAATGTTATTTTAGTAACCTGCAACCGCAATGATTTTGAGAAACTTCCTAATTTGCGTTTAGAAGATTGGGCTATGTGTTAATTTTTTTCAAGGCTAAATTGACCTAGATGTTATAATAAATACAAAACTTGAAAAATCAAAATATTATGAATTTAGCTGTAAAAACTACCCCTCTAACAACTGCACCTAAGTTAACTTATGATGTGCTGATTGAAAATCAAGCAGATGGTACAGTTAAAGCAACATTGCTAGGTTTACCAGACTGTCAAGGTTTAGGAAATACAGAAACGGAAGCGATAGAAAAACTTAGTCAAAGTTTGCAACATCGTTTAGAATCTGCCAAAATAGTCACTTTAGCAATTGAAGTACCCCAAGTAGTAGAAAACCCTTGGTTGAAAATAGCTGGTAAATATAAAGATGATTCGCAATTTGATGAGATGCTGGAATATATAGAAGAATATCGGCGCGAATTAGATGAAAGAAGGGAGTTAAGGTAAATTTAGATGTGAATAATTTAAGAATATTAGATACGGATCACCTATCTTTGATCCAAAGGGGTAATCCATCTATTAGAAAGCGATTAAATACATTTAATCCTCAAGATATTGCAATAACTATTGTGACGGCTACTGAACAAATACGGGGAAGAATGAATACTATTAATAGGGCTGATTCATCAGGTGAATTAGTCTTAGCTTATGCTAGATTACAA
Source organism: Nostoc mirabile CHAB5784 (assembly GCF_020829645.1). GTDB lineage: Bacteria > Cyanobacteriota > Cyanobacteriia > Cyanobacteriales > Nostocaceae > Nostoc > Nostoc mirabile. The sequence goes on from NZ_JAIVFS010000005.1 coordinate 146,201, forward strand.
GATACATTAGATGATTTAAATAGTATTAATGTCCTGGAATTTAGCGAAGATGCTGGCAATATTTATGCTGAATTAGTTAAGCAGAAAATTCGCGTTGGTACTCAAGATTTACGCATTGCGGCAATTATGTTGTCAGGGAATGGGGTTTTAGTAACTCGCAACCGCAAGGATTTTGAGAAAGTTCCTAATTTGCGTTTAGAAGATTGGACTATATCTTAATTTGTCTTAAGGCTAAATTGACCTATTTGTTTATAGTTAAAAAATTCAGAGTTATATTATTATCTTCCCAGTATTCTTTGGCTGAATTTAAAATATCCAACGCTATTTGGTACTGTGTAGGGTCAGCTTGAGCAAAGATATGAGCATGGTCATACAATATGACGTATCTCTCAGCCGGACACCATGTTAAATCGGTGATACATTCATCAAAAGCATCCCAATTAGCACCAAAGTATGTAGGAAATTGCATTGCTTCAGCAGCTTTACTTAAAAATGTTTCTTTGCTATTAATTTTTTTACCATCAAGATAAAAAACTTTAGTTCCTGGTTCTGCGGCTATTTGTTCCACTGCTTCACGTATGCCTTGTTTTATATCTATTGACGAAATATTTAGAAATTCACTCATATATTCCTCCTTACTTATCACGACTAGTAGATGACTTCTTGAAAGCTATTGTAGTGATCAGCAGTATAATAAAGTTCGGCATTTTGCCCAGTAATCAGACGGCGACTACCTCTATCTGTTGCTCCGGGAGTTGGTACTGTGTACTCTCTGTAATATCCTCGCGGTTGTGGTGGCAGTAATCCTTCAAGGTTTTTGAACACAATGCCATCTTTGCTATGAGGGTAAGAACCGCCTACGGAAATAAGATTGATAGTAGCTTGAACTTCTGAAGGTAATTTACTAATGTCAACTTGTGGTATTACACTCATTATAAATACTTTCTTTGATTTTCTCAACCACTAGCTGAAGGATATATAGAAGCTGATCGCCGTGAACTTAATTTAGAGAATGAGACAAAGTGAGTATTGTGTGGATATTTAGATACAGATCACTTATCCTTTTAGTTAGCACTTAGCCCTTTGAACCAACTAGACAACGATAAACCTTATTATTTTTCGGATTCCGAACCTGAAAAGAATCAGTATCAATAATTGAAGGTAAGGCGCGATCGTTTACAAGAATATTTTGCGGCTTGATGTCACCCAAAACATAGCCAGAAATGTGAATTGCTTCAAGAATTGAGGATATATTCAGTGCTGTTGTGTGTAGAAAACGCCAATCAACGTCAAGTTTTAATGTCTTTATAAGTCTGTTTCCGATTTTCTAAAAAATCCAAAGCATACTCAATCGCCGTACCCATTGGGGTTAAACCACCTACTTCCAATATAGGCGGTGTAAATTGATCAATCGTCACAAAATCTTGTATCAATTTAACTATAGGGCCAAATGTAATCCTAGCCACTTCCACACTCAGCGATGCTTGGGAATCTTTTAGTACATCTTGTTTGAAAGCAGCAAGTCCTCGAAACAATAGCCGGAAAGAATGATTTTTAGGTAGGGGCAATTCATGAATTGCCCCTACTGCGTGTACCTTAGCGTAAGTCCTAAAGTAGTATCTTTGCTCTAATCATCCACTATCCGCTAAACTCAGAAATGCTGCGTTATTCCTCATCATGTCCGATTCCCAAACTGTTAGTGCTGCTGTTGCCAAACTCTACAATACCTACCCCTTTCCGCCAGAAGCCCTGTTGGATGAACCACCCCCAGGCTACAACTGGCGCTGGAATTGGCTAGCCGCTCATAACTTTTGCACAGGTCAAAAACGCCAAAGGCAAGATATTCGGATTTTAGATGCAGGTTGCGGTACTGGTGTGAGTACAGAGTACTTGGTTCATCTCAATCCTCAGGCTTCTGTTGTGGGAATTGACCTCAGTACTGGCGCTTTAGCTGTAGCAAAAGAGCGTTGTCAGCGTTCAGGGGCTACCCGCGTTGAATTTCATCACCTCAGCTTGTTTGATGTGGAACAGTTACCGGGTGAGTTTGATTTAATCAACTGTGTTGGTGTTTTGCATCATACCTCCGATCCCATTCGTGGTATTCAAGCCTTGGCGAAGAAGTTAGCCCCAGGCGGCTTAATGCACATTTTTGTGTACGGGGAGTTGGGACGCTGGGAAATTCAACTCATGCAAAAAGCGATCGCACTTCTTCAAGGTGACAAAAAAGGCGACTACCGCGATGGTGTTCATGTCGGACGACAAATATTTGCCTCTTTACCAGAAAACAACCGAATTGTCAAATCTGATAAACAGCGTTGGTCATTAGAAAACCACAAGGATGAAAACTTTGCGGATATGTACGTTCATCCCCAGGAAATTGACTACAACATTGAGACGCTGTTTGAATTAATAGATGCTTCGGGATTGGAGTTTATTGGTTTCTCGAATCCGAGTTTCTGGGATTTGGAGAGACTTTTAGGCAAAGCACCAGAGTTAGTAGAACGGACAAAAGAATTGAGCGATCGCCAGGTTTACCGTTTGATAGAATTACTAGATCCAGAAGTAACTCATTACGAGTTTTTCCTCGGTCGTCCTCCTTTAATCAAGTCCAACTGGTCAGACGATAACGCCCTATTGGCAGCGATTCCCGAACTTAATCCTTGTATTGAAGGATTTCCCAGCCAATGTTTCTTTAATTACGATTACCAGATTGTTAATTTATCTGTAGCAGAGTTTGAATTTATGCAAAAGTGTGATGCTAGTTCAACAGTGGCAGATATTTTAGCAGGTGTGCAACTGGGATTGGATGGGGTAAGAACGCTTCTCCAGCAGCAGCTGATTTTATTGACACCTGCTTAATTACACTGGATTTTGATACTAAGTTAAGATTTGTCAATTTATACTCGTGGTAAGGAGCGATCGCCCATCACCACTTTTGGTAAATTAATGTAAATTAGGAAAGTGCCTAAGAAACAGGGTATTGTACATCCCAAAAGTTGGAGCTTTCTGGAATTCAGCAGTGGTGCGATCTTTAATGACTTGCCGCTACTCTACGATTTCTGACTTGCGGTACTTTCATACGATAACTCTTGCACCAGTTGATTTTATTGACACCAACTTACTTCAAACTTTGGAGGATAATAATTCACTCAAAAAAACTGGAATTGGAAGAAATTTTGAATTTTCAGGCAGCATTTATTGATTATTCGCCCAAACACTCCCTCACACGATCAGCCGCTCTCTCGCTTCTGTGAGCGCGATTTTACTGACTGCCTGATGTTGACAAGAAGTTAATTGTTTTTTCCTAAAGTATTGTTACCGGATCGTGATATGATTCAGCTGACTGAATGTGCAGTCATCATATTTAACTGTACTGGTTTCAAGTCCCGTGAGCTTGTCAGACGAATCAATTGCGCCCACTCCGACAACGCAACAAGATGCTAAAACTGGTTCTGGAGACACAGAATCAGGTAACTCCATGCAAGAGTTCCATCAACTCTTCCAGCGATTATTGGTAATCACGCTTGTCTTGACGGGGGTTATTTTTATCTCTGTGTGGATTTTTTATTCCTTAAACATTGCCCTAAATTATTTAATTGGGGCGTGTACAGGTGTGGTTTACTTAAAAATGTTGGCTAGAGACGTTGAGCAGCTCGGTAGTGAGAAAACCAGTCTGAGCAAAACTCGTTTTGCTCTGTTTATTGGAGTGATGATCGTGGCAAGTCAATGGCGTGAGCTACAGATTCTGCCCATTTTTTTGGGATTTCTAACTTACAAAGCCACGCTCCTCGTCTATATGGTGCAAATTGCGTTCATTCCTGATTCTTAAAAAGTCAGGCTCACAAAGATAGTAATCCCATCCTCGCTCGTTGGGGAAAATGCTTGAAGAATGCAAATGCTTAGTGTCTTAAACGCCTTTAATTCTTTTCCCCTCGCCGCATTAGAAGTAGGTCATCATTTCTACTGGCAGTTGGGCAATCTTAAAATTCATGGGCAAGTTTTTCTCACCTCATGGTTTGTGATTAGTATTCTAGTAGTGGCTTCAATAGCTGCTACTCGCAACGCACAAAGAATTCCCAAGGGCATCCAGAATTTGATGGAATATGCCTTAGAATTTATTCGTGATTTGGCAAAAAACCAACTTGGTGAGAAAGAGTACCGCCCTTGGGTGCCATTTATTGGCACATTGTTCTTGTTTATTTTCGTATCGAACTGGTCAGGCGCACTAATTCCCTGGAAGCTCATCAAGCTACCTTCGGGCGAATTGGCAGCTCCCACCAATGACATCAATACGACTGTTGCATTAGCACTGCTGACCTCCTTAGCGTACTTTTACGCAGGTTTTAGCAAACGGGGTTTAGGCTACTTTAAGAAATATATAGAGCCAACACCTGTTTTGTTGCCGATCGCAATTCTAGAAGATTTCACCAAGCCCCTCTCCCTAAGCTTCCGTCTATTTGGTAATATTTTGGCGGATGAGTTGGTAGTAGCAGTGCTGGTGCTGTTAGTTCCTCTATTTGTACCTCTGCCTGTAATGGCCTTGGGTTTATTTACCAGTGCCATTCAAGCCCTGGTTTTTGCCACCCTAGCCGGAGCATACATTCATGAGGCAATGGAGGGGCATGGCGGAGATGAACATGAGGAGCATTAAACTTCTCAGTTGATAGCACAGTTCCAAGAGCATTTTCGCTCAAAACATCGCAAAGCGCGATTAAAGAACTCATGTGCAGCGTGAAAACCACGTTTCTAATTGTTAACGTAATGTCTGTTAGTTTTGTAATCAAAGCAAGGAAAATCAACATGGATCCATTAGTGCAGGCTGCTTCAGTTCTCGCTGCTGCTTTAGCGATTGGTTTAGCTGCAATTGGCCCTGGTATTGGTCAAGGAAATGCTGCTGGACAAGCAGTAGAAGGTATTGCCCGTCAACCTGAAGCAGAAGGTAAAATTCGCGGTACTCTGCTATTAACCTTGGCATTCATGGAATCCTTGACTATCTATGGTCTAGTGATTGCCCTGGTATTACTGTTTGCTAACCCCTTCGGCTAATACCTGAAAATTTTTGTGAGTGTGGAGACGTGAACCATCACGCCTCTACAATCGAAATGTTTTGGGTATCTTAATAGTTTTAATGTTCAGTTGACCCTTCTTGGCTATGGGTCTCTAAAATATGAAAGGTTGGATGATGTTGCTAGCCACGAAAACTGCTACTCCAGCCAAAGAGGAGACAAATGTTTGATTTCGATGCTACCTTGCCCTTCATGGCATTGCAATTCTTGCTACTGGCAGCTTTGTTGAATGCAATTTTCTATAAGCCACTGACCAAGGTACTAGACGATCGCGATAATTATATCCGAACGAATACCCTTGAGGCGCAAGAGAGCTTGGCTAAAGCCGAGCGCTTGGCTACCGAATATGAGCAGCAACTCGCAGACGCTCGCAGACAATCGCAAGCTACCGTAGAAGCGGCTCAACTTGAAGCTAAGAAAATTACTGCCGAGAAAATCGCCGAGGCCCAAAAGGAAGCTCAGTCTCAACGAGAACAAGCTTCTGTTGAAATAGAACAACAAAAGCAAGAAGCTTTTCGCACCTTAGAGCAACAAGTTGATGCTCTAAGCAGGCAGATTCTAGAAAAACTATTGGGGCCAACTCCAGTTAGATAAGTTAACTGGACTGGTTCTGTGAAAGCATACGCTATTGGGGCCAACTCCAGTTAGATAAGTTAACTGGACTGGTTCTGTGAAAGCATACGCGCAACTGGTCCCTAGTCCAGAGCGCCAAATTTAAGTGTCAAAAAAGGCACTTTTTTCCCTTCGGGGGAAAGATACTTAATTTCCCTTCGGGGGAAAGATACTTAATTTCCCTTCGGGGGAAAGATACTTAATTTCCCTTCGGGAAAATACAACGTATTAGCAAGCGAGCAGCGCACTTGTAAATGGGTATCATGGGGACATTCTTATTACTTGCCGCAGAAGCGAACGCTGTTCACTCTGAATTGGCAGAAGGCGCAGGAGAAGGTGGTTTCGGTCTAAACCTAGACATTTTTGAAACCAATCTGATTAATTTAGCGATTCTGGTTGGCATACTATTCTACTTCGGACGTAAAGTTTTAAGCAATATCCTGAACGAGCGACAATCCAATATTGCCACCGCAATTCAGGAAGCAGAAGGGCGCTTAAAAGAGGCTTCAACTGCCCTTTCCCAAGCGCAAGAGCAATTGAAGCAATCTCAGGCAGAGGCAGAACGCATCCGTCAATCTGCCACAGAAAACGCCCAAAAGGCGAAAGAAGCCTTGTTGGCGAAGGCAGTGCAAGACGTAGAACGATTAAAACAAACAGCAGCAGCAGATTTAAACACCGAAACAGAGCGAGCGATCGCTCAACTGCGGCAACGAGTTGCTACACTAGCATTGCAAAAAGTCGAATCGCAACTCAAAACCGGGATTGCCGACGATGCTCAACAAAGTTTAATTGACCGCAGCATCGCACAATTGGGAGGCAATGTATGACAAGTCAGGTAGCGGCAGCCGAAGTAGCCCAGCCCTATGCACAGGCACTTTTGTCAATAGCGCAATCGAAAAATTTGACAGAAGAGTTCGGGGAAGATGCGCGTACTTTCCTGGGACTGCTTAGAGGAGACAAACAGCTACACAATTTCTTCAGCAACCCGTTTATTCAGGCTGAGAACAAAAAAGCTCTCATCAAACAAATACTCGGTGAAGGCTCTAACCCCTACTTACGTAACTTTTTGTTGGTACTAGTAGACAAACGCCGCATTGCATTCTTGGAATCGATTTTTCAACAATATCTGGCGCTGTTGCGGCAGCTGAATCAAACCGTATTAGCGGAAGTAATTTCAGCCGTTCCCCTCACAGAAGCTCAACAGCAGGCAATCATCCAAAAGGTCATTGCCATCAGTAATGCTCGCCAGGTAGAACTAGAAACCAAGGTAGACAGTGAGTTAATTGGTGGTGTGATCATTAAAGTAGGTTCACAGGTAATTGATGCCAGTATCCGGGGTCAGTTGCGTCGCCTTTCATTGCGCTTAACTAATAGCTAGAAAGTTAGGAGTAGAGACGCGATTAATCGCGTCTGTACAGGAATATTGAGTAGAGACGCGATTAATCGCGTACAGGAGTTAGGAGACGCGATTAATCGCGTACAGGAGTTAGGAGTTAAGTAAATAGTAATTTATTTTGACTTTTAACTTTTAAGCTTTGCTTTTTTAACTCATCCCTCTTAACTCATCCCTCTTAACTCTTGAATTTTTCCGTCTCGAAAGCAAACAAGATAGACACATGAGCATATCAATTAGACCTGACGAAATTAGCAGCATTATCCAACAACAAATCGAGCAATACGATCAAGAGGTCAAAGTTGCTAACGTTGGTACTGTTCTCCAAGTTGGTGATGGTATTGCCCGGATTTATGGTCTGGAAAAGGCTATGTCTGGGGAACTTTTGGAATTTGAAGATGGTACAATTGGCATCGCCCAAAACTTAGAAGAAGACAATGTGGGCGCGGTGCTAATGGGTGAAGGGCTGGAAATTCAAGAAGGTAGTTCTGTAACTGCTACTGGTAGAATTGCCCAAGTACCCGTAGGAGAAGCCTTAATTGGACGAGTTGTAGACGCATTGGGTCGTCCCATTGATGGTAAGGGAGACATCAAGACTTCAGACAGCCGTTTGATTGAATCTCCAGCACCCGGTATCATTGCTCGTCGGTCAGTACACGAACCCCTGCAAACGGGGATCACAGCTATTGACTCAATGATTCCTATTGGTCGCGGTCAACGGGAATTGATTATCGGCGATCGCCAAACCGGTAAAACTGCGATCGCGATCGACACAATCATCAACCAAAAAGAAGAAGATGTAATTTGTGTATACGTTGCGATCGGTCAAAAGGCTTCCACCGTAGCTAACGTGGTGCAAACATTGCAAGAAAAAGGCGCGATGGATTACACCGTTGTCGTCGCAGCTAGTGCCAGTGAACCAGCAACACTACAATACCTAGCTCCTTACACAGGCGCAACTATTGCTGAGTACTTTATGTACAAAGGCAAAGCTACCCTGGTAATTTATGATGACCTCTCCAAGCAAGCCCAAGCTTATCGCCAAATGTCACTACTGCTGCGTCGTCCACCCGGACGCGAAGCTTACCCTGGAGATGTATTCTACATCCACTCTCGTTTGCTAGAAAGAGCCGCCAAGCTAAGTGACGAATTAGGTAAAGGCAGTATGACCGCCCTACCAATCATCGAAACCCAAGCTGGTGACGTTTCAGCATACATCCCCACCAACGTAATTTCCATTACCGATGGTCAGATATTCCTATCTTCTGACTTGTTCAACGCTGGTATCCGTCCAGCTGTGAACCCAGGTATTTCTGTATCCCGCGTAGGTTCTGCGGCTCAAACCAAGGCAATGAAAAAAGTTGCCGGTAAGATTAAATTGGAACTAGCCCAATTTGACGACCTGCAAGCCTTCGCTCAATTTGCTTCCGACTTAGATAAAGCCACTCAAGACCAGTTAGCACGGGGTCAACGGTTACGCGAACTTCTCAAGCAGCCACAAAATTCGCCACTCTCAGTATACGAGCAAGTGGCAATTCTTTACGCTGGTATCAATGGTTACTTAGATGACGTTCCTGTAGATAAAGTCACAACCTTTACCCAAGGTCTGCGGGAGTACTTAAAGACTGGTAAAACCCAGTATGCCCAAGGAGTACAAGCCTCCAAAGCACTAGGTGATGCAGAAGAAGCTGCCTTGAAGGAAGCACTTACCGAATACAAAAAGACCTTCAAAGCAGCAGCGTAATTAGTCATTAGTCATTAGTCATTAGTCATTGGTAAATAACTAATGACTAGTGACAAAGGACAAATGACAAATGACTAAGGACTAAGGAAAAGAATATGGCCAATCTAAAAGCAATACGCGATCGCATTCAGTCGGTCAAAAACACCAAAAAAATCACAGAAGCCATGCGCCTCGTAGCTGCGGCTAGAGTGCGTCGAGCGCAAGAACAAGTGCTAGCGACTCGCCCCTTTGCCGATCGCTTGGCACAAGTATTGTATGGTTTGCAAAGCCGTCTGCGCTTTGAAGAAGCAAACCTGCCACTGCTGAGAAAACGGGAAGTTAAGTCAGTCGGGCTATTGGTAATTTCAGGCGATCGCGGTCTATGCGGCGGCTACAATAATAACGTTATCCGTCGTGCAGAAAACCGCGCCAAAGAAATCAAGGCAGAAGGTTTAAACTATCAATTTGTGTTAGTCGGACGCAAAGCTACACAGTACTTTCAACGCCGAGATCAGCCTATTGATGCTACCTATAGCGGCTTAGAGCAAATTCCCACCGCAGCAGAAGCCAATCAGATTGCCGACCAACTACTTTCCTTGTTCCTTTCCGAAGAAGTTGACCGCATCGAATTAATCTACACCAGATTCCTTTCCTTGGTTAGCTCCCGTCCTGTGATACAAACCTTACTGCCTCTCGATCCGCAAGGACTAGAAGCAGGCGATGACGAAATTTTCCGCTTGACAACCCGTGGCGGTAAATTTGAAGTCGAACGCGAGAAAGTGGCTAGCCAAGCCCGCGCCTTGGCTCCTGACATGATTTTCGAGCAAGATCCAGTGCAGATTCTCGATTCTCTGTTGCCCCTGTATCTGAGTAACCAACTATTGCGGGCGCTGCAAGAATCTGCGGCTAGTGAACTAGCAGCCCGGATGACAGCCATGAGTAATGCCAGTGAAAATGCCGGTGAATTGATTAACACCCTCACGCTGTCTTACAACAAAGCCCGACAAGCTGCAATTACCCAGGAACTCCTAGAGGTTGTTGGTGGTGCCGAAGCACTAACTTAGGGTATAGGTAATTATTTATTTGTAGTGCGTTGTAATATATAGTCAATTGCTAATTATTTTAAGATTAGCAATTGGCTATTTTTAGTATTTGGGACTTTTGACTAAATAATATTAACTGCATACAGACCCTCTCAATACAGTTATTGAAGCAACAGTTTATCGTGTGTTTCTCAGCAGTACTGGCAAGAACCAAAATTTTTTGGTTCGTAACACATTTTCAAAACTGCGTATTATAATTAGATTATGAAGCGCATGGGTCCGTCACGGTTTCGACAGGTTGGCGAACGCTGCTCTGTGATTCAGGTCGAGAGTGAGTCTCCTCTCGGAAATCAAAGGCTCGAAAAAAAAGTAAATGCGAATAACATCGTTAAATTTGCTCGTCGGGAAGCTCTAGTAGCTGCCTAAACGCCTCTTACAGGTTCGAGCGTCTTTAGTTTGACTCCGTTAAGGACTGAAGACCAAACCCCAACGGATGCTCTAGTAAGCGTTCTCTGGTTGGCTTGCTAGCTAAGATTAAATCAGAGCATCCTACGTTCGGGATAATGAACGATTCCCGCCTTGAGGGTCAGAAAGGCTAAACCTGTGAATGAGCGGGGGGTTAATACCCAATTTGGACAGCAGTTCGACTCTGCTCGGATCCACTAAAAATAAGTCACAAATCCACCTGATAATTTAATATCAAGGTGGATTTTGTTTTTTGCTCTGTAAACACAACTAAATAACGCGATGTGCGACTTATTCTTAAAACCCCGCTTCCATTCCTCTCCCTGTTGGCGTCAGCCTGCCGTTAGGCAAGCGAAGAGAGGCTTTAAGTCTTGCTCCCCTTCCCGGACTTCGTGCCGCTACGGCAACATAGGTAAGGGGTTGGGGGTTAGGTTTGAGAGAAAGTTACACACCGCGTTAAATATAAAAATTTTAAGTCATTTATAAGCTAGTAAAAAGTCTTTTGTCGCTGAAGTTTTTCAGTTCTAATCTCAGTCAGCACTAGGGTTTAATGGAATTGAGGCAAGAAAGGAATGAATTTAAAACCCAAAATCCCAAATTAGAGGAACCTGGAGTCATGAGACAGAATATTCTTATCAGCATTGAATCAGATAGCATTATAGGCACAACTAAACTTCCAGAAACCGCAGCAGTACCATTAATTACTGAACTAGCAGAGCAAGTCTCTTATGTGGGAACTCCCCTGCAAACAGATCGCTGGATTTACCGGATTGTTGTAGGCGCACTAGCATTAACTTTAGTATCTTGTATTGGCGGTACAGTCTGGCTGCAAGCCAATGATAAGAAAATTCCCGAAATCCTGATTGGACTTGGGACGGGTGCTTTAGGTGGCTTGGCAGGACTATTAGCACCTACACCAACTAAAGAATATTAAAGTGAAGATGTTAAGCGATCGCATTCTGAGTTTACTCACTGACTGCGATCGCTTATTTCTCTGAATCAACCAGTTCAAAACAAAATTCCATCCCTGTAGAACAACTTTTATTTTTAACTACTTTCACAAGAACCGATTCCTTACCTTTAATATTCATAGATTGAAGTTTTTCCAGCACGGTTGAACGAGAAGGTGTGTCAGATGCAGATAGAGCTTCAATGAAAGCCTGAGTCGCATCATAACTGCTAGCGGTGCGCCAACTAACCTGCCCTCCCCACATATCCCTAGCTTTATCTGCAAATTCTTTTGCATTTGGTGTACCTGCAAACCAAGGGACAGGTACAACCATGTTTTCTAAAGCTGCTCCACCTGCTTTTAAACTATCTGAACTATACAAAGTAGGTGATCCCAGCAGCAGCTTTTTTTGGAGATTTGTTTGAGTGTTTCGTAAACGGGCAATTTGAATGGCCACAGAAATCATATCTACATTGGGTAACAAGATAACTGCATCGGCTTCCTTTAATTCACTGAGTAAAACTTGATTATTTACATCTAGTTCAGGAACGGTCAAATCTACTTTTTGGACAATTACTTTTTTATCCTTCAGAAGACTTTCCAATGCATTTGTTAGATCGCTACTATATATTTCCCCAGGTAGATAGAAAATCATAACTCGTTTCACGTTCTTCTCCAAGGCATATTTTGCTAGCTGTTCAGCAAGTAGGTTATTGATAGTAGATGTCCTGAAAAAAACTTTACCTTTTAAATCGCTACTACTGCTAGTGGGAGATATCATAGCTAAACCAACTTTTTTATACTCTGGTAGCGCTGATAAACTAGCACTACTACTATAATGTCCAATTACCCCCAAAACATTTGAATCTCTAATTAGGCTTCGGGCAACTTTGGCAGCTTGGATTCGCTCGGTATCATCATTGGCAATTACAATCTGCAATAACCGAGCATTTGTTTTTACACGCTCCTCATTGAAACTATTCTGTGCTTGTGCTACTCCTCGTAATATTTCTTGAGCAACTGTTTTTCTGGCATTTACAGGTATTACAACTGCTAGAGTTAGAGGATTTCCTTGTTGATTTGCGCGTGCATTATTATAGTAAATCCACACTTCTGGATCGTTGTGATTAGCTTTTATAGCTTTGTAGAACGAATTAATAGCTGTTAAATACTCTTTTTTCTTGAAAGCCTCATTCCCACTTACTATATCAGAATTTGTATCTATAATATCACGTAAAAAAGTACGTTCACCTGTACTTAATCTTTCCGGCTCTGCTAGGGCTATTGAATTATAATAATAATAGAAAGCTAACCCACTAATCTCTTTACTGAATCCTACAAGTATAATAATTGCAAATATGACGCTAGCTACTAATCCTATGGCAAATCGCTGTTGAGAGCGTTTGCTGAATTCTTGACTAGCAGTTAAAAACTGATAATCCTGAACGCTCAAACTTTTATCTTTTGCCCATTGCCATGCATACTGTAATGCCTTACCGCGCAATAGTTGCGAATTATCCTGATAATTAGAATTTAACCAAGTGGTTATCGCCTCTGCATATGGTCGCAGATTCCTTAATGTCTGCTCAACCCAACTTTGGTCAAAAACTGCTTGATAAATGCGGTTATAAACTCTTACTTTTCCCTGACGTTTAACTACTAACCCCGACAGCCGTAATTTCATTTGTTCAGAACTTTTGTCTGCTGCTAATTCACCCTGCTGCAAAATTTGCTGATACAGCCCTAGTAGCTGTCCAATATGTTGCTCATTACTGAAAATGCGATTGCGTATCGTCCTTAAATGTTCTGGTTCATCATGAGCTTCCCAGTTTTCTATAATCTGGCTTCTTACAAGGCTTGCTACCCACTCCGCTTCAGTTGATTCTGGATGAGCTAAAAATTCTGCTGATTTTTGCACGATTAGTTTACACAATTTTTGCGTGAGAAGAGGTTGACCACCCGTCCAAATCAAAACCTCTTTTAATAAAGCTTGAGAATTACCTACCTGAGCTAAACCTTTGGCTAAATTTGCTACTTCATCTAACTCAAAACCAGTAAGTTCAATGCCTTGACCAATATTAAATGGTGTCCGATTTTTGTCACTAATTAAATCTGAGGGCGTCCCAACTCCCAACAACACAAATGTCAGACGTTTGTAATCTGGTTTTTCCGTGCGTTTGTTATAAAAAGCTCTGATAACAGCAAAAAAATCATCCTTGAAATTTAAGCTGAGAAGGCTATCAATTTCATCAAAAAAAATAATTATATTATGGGAAATTTCCTTCAGCAGTACTTGTTCGATAAATTCCGTCCAACACTGTACAGGAGAGAGTAATTCACGCTTCTGCCACCAAGTTCGTAAGTTAAAATTTTCTGATATTTCAAAACTATTGACGAGAATTCTAATTAAGCCTCCATACCACTGTTGTGGAGTTACTTCTTGGGTACCGATCGCAGTAATATCGATAGCAGCACAGGCAATACCTTCTTTGAGCAGCCTTTGCATTATTTGCACCCGCAAACTAGACTTGCCCATCTGTCGGGAGTTTAATATATAACAAAACTCTCCTGCTTTCAGGGCTTTATAAAGTTCATCATCTGCTTGACGACGCACGTAACTAGGGGCATCAGCTGGTAAACTGCCCCCAACTTGATAAACTAAATTGGATTCTCTATTCATAAACTGCTAAACATTTTATTTGCTCGTCTAGATAAAGAAAAGGAAGTAATAAGGAAAGCCTATTATCGGTTGACTTTATTTGTTTCATTGCTGATTTCAGTCTAATGAGATGAAGCGATCGCAAAAATAGATAAGATATAATTTGCAGCTAATTGTTACCGCATTTCCCGATAAATTTATTAGTCCCATACTATGCAATTTATATGCCTGCATTGGTTCTAGGCGCATACTCGCAGTTGTCGTGACAACTTTTTTCAGTGCCGCCGCTAATTCTGGATGCTGTTGAATCACGTACCAATGTCGCCGCAGATGAGAGCCATAAATTCCGGCTTCTGTGGGAGCAGTTTGCAAAATTTGTTCTAGGGTAATACTCTGATTATTTTTCAGATGAGAGAAAGCCTGCTGCACTAAATATGGATGTCCACCCACCATATCCATCAGAAGTTCAACTTGAGCCAAATTCCAAGAAAGTCTCTGCTGTTGAGCTAAATTTTGTACCTGTTCAGGACTCAATTTTGGTAACTCTATTGATTCACCGACATTAAATGGTGACTCATTAATTTTCAGCGGAACGTAGACTTCTGTAGAGTGAGCAACTACCAATCGTAGTCTTTGCCAAATGGGGCGAACAGCTGCTTCTTCGTGCCAAGCTCGCAAAAGTCCTAAAAATTCCGTAGCCACTATTTGATGTGGAAAAACCCGATCCACTTCATCTAACCATAGCACCAGAGGACTTTCTACTTTAGCCAACAAATACTGTTCAAAATATATCTTGCAGTTTACTTTGCTGGTAGAAAATTGCTCATCCCAGTAATCAGCAAGTTTATTCGGCATTTCTAGAGTTTGACCAACACCAATACAGAACCATTTCAAAAATTTATCCAGGTTGCTAAAATCTTCTGGGTCTGCATAATGAAGGTTCAAAGGAACAGTTCTACATCCCCGTTTTGCTAATTGCTGCAAAACCTTAGCCATTAAAGATGTTTTACCCATCAAGCTGGGGGCTTTAATCCGTAATAAAGCACCTGGCCGCAAAAGTATCTCATAACAAAGAGATTCAATAGGAGGGCGTTCCACATAAATGAAGTCTGTCTCTGACTTATCGGGAAAAGCCAAAGCGATTGCCTCTTCAGTTTTACTGTTGCTGTGGTTGTAGTCAATATCTGCGATCGCTTGCCAGTCCTGTCCCAACTTTTGACAAATTTCTTGAAAATACCAAAAATCAACAGGTTTACCGTTGAGAAAGTTACTAACAGTGGCGAGAGAATATCCTAACTCGTCAGCCAAATCTTTTTGGCGTGGATAACCACAACGTTTGACAGCCAACTTGACTTTTTGAATACAATCTTTGCGAACTATACCTGAACGAACTGAACGTAACATAGCTAGATTTTGAGCAGCAAGATGCTCAGATTATACAGTTTGTTCCCTGCTTTCCCAGACAACTCAGTAATAACTCAGTTATAAGTCAGAAATTTGTTTTAACTTTTTCCCCGTAAGCGCTCTACTATAACGGTATGCCGTGTCTACAAAATTTATCCCACCCTAACATTCGTATAGGTGGGATAAATTTTAGGATCTTATATGTGGGCTTTAAATCAGTTATCAGTTATCAATTATCAGTAAACACAAAGCGTATGGTGAGGGGCTGTTACCGACCACCAACGCATACCACCAACATTTGTGTGGTGTTTCGTCAAGGATTTAACTGATAACTGAAAAATATTCACTGTTCACTGTTAATTATTCTGTTTCTGGGGTTGTTTGCGTGCGCTTCCAAACCTCCTTCCCCTTTTTTTAAGTAGCCGTCGTAATCGATCTGCACTTAAGTTGACTTGACGCTCAGATGCTAGTTTTTTTGCTAATTGTTTAGAGTTATAAGTCTGTGACTCTTGAGCTAAACAATTTTCTAGATAAGCCAAGTCTGATTCCGAATATCGGGGTTTTCCTCCTCGACCAGGAGCATCCCAAAGACCTGCTAAACCCATCTTTTCCCAGCGATGAAGGGTTTGACGTACTGTTGAAATCGCCCAGTTCAAGCCTTTAGCAATTTGCTCATTTTTTAAGCCACGAGTATTCAGCAGTAAAACTTGAGCACGATCCTTGGTACGTTGAGGAACATCTTTGGCTTTTCTTAACTCTTCTAAAGTCAGCTTTTGTTCGTCAGTTAGAAAGACTTTTAATCGGCATCCCATAAACAATAACCTTTTACACAGTCAGTCAATTTTTGCCATTTTTTTATGTCTATTCACGCCTATATACTTAATTGCTTACGTATTTAATAGCACGTTCTAAAAGCTGAACTATAAGCATTAAGGATGTCGGCGTCTAAAAGGCTGCTACGCGAGAAGTATTGGCTTGAAAACACTATCAAAGTTTGCAATTGATCATCGAGAATGGATTTTTATAAAAAGTTAAGTACATCATAAATGACACCATTAACATGTATAGGCAAATTTCTTAGATAGTCAGAAGCTGTAGCTTTCAGCTATGACAATAAGAATTTATTGGCGTTGTCCTGATTAATGTTTAAAGCCCATAATAAAGGACTGTATCATTAAAATTATTAGATTATTCGTATGCTTACGGAGATTTATCGAAACTTTAAAAATGATTTTTAAGCTAGTTTACATTTGAATAGCCAGGAAAAGATATACAACCCTAGTTCCTTTTTATCTCGTCGTCTCTGGAAATTTCTCTTCATTATCTCTCTACAAATATTTGTTTTCTCGGCTTTACATAAAGTTTACATTTTACATGACAATATTCTGGGTTGAGACAAAAATATATTATATATCCATTAGAAAAAACAGTGCTAACAGGTTATTTGATGCGCGATTAAAACGGAGATAAAGTTTATCTTACTTTTCCTACCTTTCCTACTTTTCCTACCTTTCCTACTTTTCCCACCTTTCCTACTTAATAAGAAAGGGTTTTATAAAAAAGTAACTTTTGATGATTGATATCTAAATCTATTCTATTAATACCTCGATTTTGCGACATGTCAATATTTTATACCAAAATTATAAAATATGTTTGTGAACCCTGTTATTTCCTTAGCATTCATACCTGATTTCAAAAAAAAGGTTACAATAAAAGTTCTGGATATGTTATTTAAATTTTTAAGATAATAAACATGGTCTTTTTGAATTAGGATAAAATCAAATACTCAGTAAATTCTGAGGAATAAATTAATATTTTGTATATTTTTTGAGTCATAATTTTTGCTAAAAAACAGCAATAATTGATACAAGTTAAATTTTTCAAAAACTGATATTCATTACAACTTAAAAAAAAAATAATAGGGACAATGGGGGCAGAAGAAAAACCTGTTAATTTGCGCTTGGAGACGAATAATGGTAGCGATGTCTACGACCGGCTACGCCCACGCAGAGAACGTTCAACATCGGTTAACTATACAAACTGTAGAAATTGCCCCTAACACAACGGCGATTCGCTCTCTTGATTGGGACCGCGATCGCTTCGATATCGAATTCGGACTGCAAAACGGCACAACCTACAATTCATATCTAATTAGGGGTGAACAAACAGTTTTGATTGATACTTCTCACCAGAAGTTTCGCGATCTGTATTTAGAGACTCTAAAAGGTCTTGTCAACCCCAAAACAATTGATTACATAATTGTCAGCCACACAGAGCCAGACCATAGCGGCTTAGTAGAAGATGTTCTTCAGTTAGCTCCTAGAGCTACCGTTTTAGCATCAAAAGTTGCGCTTCAGTTTTTAGAAGGCTTAGTTCACGATCCTTTCTCAAAGAGGGTTGTAAAAACCGGCGATCGCATAGATATCGGCAAAGGTCACGAAATGGAATTCGTGAGTGCGCCTAACCTGCACTGGCCGGATACAATCTTTAGCTTTGACCGCAAAACCCAAATTCTCTACACCTGTGATGCTTTTGGGATGCATTTTTGTGACGATCGCACCTTCGATGAAGATTTAGAAGCGATCGAAGCTGACTTTAGATTTTACTACGACTGCTTGATGGGCCCTAACGCTCGTTCGCTGCTGAATGCCATGAAGCGGATGGGTGATCTTGGGAAGATTAATATTATCGCCAACGGTCACGGCCCGTTATTATACCACCATTTAGATGTTCTAACCGGGTGCTACGAAAATTGGAGCCAAAAACAAGCTAAAGCAGAAACAACCGTCGGCTTGTTTTTTGTCTCAGATTACGGCTATGGCGAACGCCTTGGTCACGCAATTGCCGAAGGTATACTGAAAACTGGCATTGGGGTAGAAGTACTGGATCTGAGTACTGCCCAGAGCCAAGAAATTCAAGAACTAGCCGGGAGAGCAGCTGGCATCATTATTGGTATGCCCCCGACTACTTCTGCCGCCGCCCAAGCTAGTATCAGTTCGGTGCTAGCTGTCGCCAAGAACAAGCAAGTGATTGGGCTGTTTGAATGTTACGGTGGGGATGATGAACCCATTGATACACTCCGCAGACAATTTCTCAACTCTGGCATCAAAGAAGCCTTCCCAGCCATTCGGATTAAAGAGGCTCCTACCGCATCTACATTCCAGTTATGTGAAGAAGCGGGTAAAGACTTGGGACAATTGCTGGTGCGCGATCGCAACATCAAGCAAATCAAGTCCCTTGATGTCAACATGGAAAAGGCGCTGGGCCGCATTAGCAGTGGACTGTATATAGTCACCACTAAAAAAGATAATGCCTCAAGTGCAATGCTGGCATCTTGGGTAACGCAAGCAAGTTTGCAACCCTTAGGATTGACAATTGCCGTTGCGAAAGACCGCGCCATTGATTCCTTAATGCAAATAGGCGATCGCTTCGTCCTCAACGTTTTGGAAGAAGGCAATTATCAAGAACTCAAAAAACACTTTCTCAAGCGCTTGCATCCTGGTGCTGACCGCTTTGCTGGGGTAAAAACTCAAACCGCGAAAAACGGTTCCCCAATTTTAACTGATGCTCTGGCATACATGGAATGTGAAATACAGAGCAGCATGGAATGCAGCGATCACTGGATTTTATACTGCACCGTCCAAGAAGGTCGTGTCTCCAAAAACGATGGACTGACAGCCGTTCGCCATCGCAAAGTAGGTAATTACTACTAAGAAAGAGGGAATGGGGAGTAGGGAGTAGGGAGTAGGGAATAAAGACGCGGGGGAGCTTATGAGCAGAGGAGAACTTGTATAAGTCTTTCCCCGTTCCCCATTTCCCTATTTCCCATTTCCCTATTCCCCATTCCCCACTCCCCACTCCCTACTCCCCATTCTTCAACAGCTATGACCAATTCCAAGCCACGCGACGTACAAGTTCTACCAATTGCTACAAATACTAAGGCGATCAGAGCACGTAGTTGGTCACGTCTGCGGTTTGAAATTGAATACGCACTTGAAAGAGGTACTACCTCCAATTGCTATTTAATTGAAGCTGATAAAACCGCACTTATTGATCCACCGCCAGAAAGCTTTACCGAAATTTATTTAGAGGCATTGCGGCAGACTTTAGATTTGCAAAGTTTGGATTATATAATCCTGGGTCATTTTAGTCCCAATCGAGTTGCAACCCTCAAAGCAATTTTAGAACTAGCACCACAGGTAACTTTTGTCTGTTCTCTTCCCGGTGCGAACAATTTGCGTGCTGCTTTCCTAGATCATGATTTGAAAGTCTTGGTGATGCGGGGGAAAGAAACTCTGAATTTAGGCAAGGGTCATGTTTTGAAATTCTTACCCACTCCCAGTCCACGTTGGCCGGAAGGACTTTGTACCTATGATCAGCAAACCCAAATTCTCTACACAGATAAGTTATTTGCAACTCATCTCTGTGGTGATGAAGCATTTGATGATAACTGGGAAGCGCTTAAAGAAGACCAGCGTTACTACTTTAACTGCCTGATGGCTCCCCAAATTCCTCATGTGCAAGCAGCTTTGGAGAAAATATCAGATTTGCAGGTGAGAATGTATGCTGTGGGTCACGGCCCATTGGTACGCACCAGCTTAATCGAACTCACCAAAGCTTATGCAGAGTGGAGCCGTTCTCACAACGATCGCGAGATTTCTGTTGCCCTACTTTATGCTTCAGCTTACGGGAATACGGCGACTTTAGCACAAGCGATCGCTCTGGGATTAACTAAAGGTGGAGTTGCAGTCAAATCGATTAACTGCGAATTTGCTACCCCTGATGAAGTTCGCATCAACCTAGCACAGTCAGAGGGTTTTATCATTGGTTCTCCTACTATCGGTGGTCATGCGCCAACTCCCATTCATACTGCTTTAGGTATTGTGCTATCAAGCGGTGACAACAGTAAACTCGCTGGGGTTTTTGGTTCTTACGGCTGGAGTGGTGAAGCCTTTGACTTAATTGAAGGTAAACTCCGGGATGCTGGATATCGCTTTGGCTTTGACACCCTGAAGGTCAAGTTTAAACCTGATGATGTCACTCTCAAGTTCTGTGAAGAACTAGGTACAGACTTTGCCCAAGCACTGAAAAAGGCTAAAAAGGTACGCGTACCACAACAAGCGGCTACTCCAGTAGAACAGGCTGTTGGGCGGATCGTTGGTTCCGTCTGCGTGGTGACAGCTAAACAAGGCGAAGTGTCTACCGCAATGTTAGGCGCTTGGGTTTCTCAAGCCACCTTCAACCCACCTGGATTAACTGTTGCGATCGCCAAAGACCGAGCGATCGAATCTTTGATGTATCCAGGCGGTAAGTTTGCCTTAAATATTCTACCTGAAGGCAATCATCAAGATTACATGAAGCATTTCCGTAAATCTTTTGCGCCTGGAGAAAACCGATTTGCCAACTTTAGTACAGCAGTTGCAGATAACGGCTGTACCGTTCTCACCGACGCTTTAGCATATTTGGAATGTTCAGTCAACCAACGTCTGGAATGTGGCGATCACTGGGTTGTGTATGCAACTGTGGATGAAGGTAAATTACTCAAGCCTGATGCTGTGACTGCCATTAATCATCGCAAAACCGGCACTCACTATTAAATAGTGAGACATTTAACTTAGGGGAAGCGCTTTAGCTTAAATATAAGCAAGGCAAAGCGTTTTATGACAAAAATTCTCTTTTTTATTGTGGGATGGACAAGATGTCCATCTCATTTTTTTGTCAAGATGCAGAGTCCGCCCAAGAGAATTTTAGTTATTGACTAAGTAGAGCATTTTATTAATTCGTAGCGAATTAAATTTGGCAATACCCTGCAATGCCAATGCATCGGCTGACAATGCCAATGCATCGACTGACAATGCCAATGCATCGACTGACAATGCCAATGCATCGACTGACAATGCCAATGCATCGGCTGACAATGCCAATGCATCGGCTGACAATGCCAATACGTCCCCTTGCATTAAAAACGCTACGATTTTACGCAAAGCTGTACTAAGCTATCTATCTTTAGACAGATATTGGAAGTTTTAAGTTTTAGATTACATAGAATATACTTTTATGTTACAAAAACATCTATTGTTTTAAAAGGACTCCGAGAATACTCTGGTAGATTCCTGAAATGAGCAACCACTGGCTACGAAATGTGTGGAGTGCGATCGCTCAAACCAGATGACGGAACCTCTGTTGCTGGTATATTGCGTAGCTTAGTCCAAGAGTAGGAGCATCGTGCCCTGCGGCGAAATTATCACCGACCGAACACCAGAGTTATTAAGGAGTCAAAACCAAGTGAATCCCAATGACAGCACCATTAACAAACCATCTTTAGAAATCAATGCTTCTCGTCAGTTTACTGCTTGGCTGTATGAGCAAAACCTCAGTTTGTCCTTCACTACCTATCAAGCGGGGAAGTTATTCTTCATCGGCTTGCAACCAAACGGCAAATTATCTGTATTTGAACGTAGCTTTGAGCGATGCATGGGGTTGTATGCCAATGGCAACAGCCTCTACATGAGTTCCCTGTACCAACTGTGGCGATTTGAAAATATCATCCAACCCGGACAAAACCACCAAGGCTACGATGCTCTTTATTTGCCCCAGATGAGTTATGTGACGGGAGATTTGGATATTCACGACATCGCTTTGAGTAGAGCAGAAAAAAAGTGTTCTAAACCACAAAAATTAGTATTTGTCAATACTTTATTTAGTTGTTTAGGAACAGTCAGCGAAACCCACAGTTTCGTTCCCTTATGGCAGCCAACCTTTATCAGCAAGCTGGCGGCGGAAGATAGATGTCACCTGAATGGGTTGGCAATGCAGTCAGAAAAACCTAAATACGTCACTGCTGTGAGCCAGTCAGACGTGGGAGAAGGCTGGCGGGAGCATCGGGCAAATGGCGGCTGTGTCATTGACGTAGAAAGCAATGAAATCGTGTTGCGCGGACTGTCTATGCCCCACTCCCCCCGATGGCATCAGGAAAAACTCTGGCTGCTCAACTCAGGCGCGGGAGAGTTTGGCTTTGCCGACTTAAACCGGGGAGTGTTTGAACCAGTCGCCTTCTGTCCGGGATATCTGCGCGGTTGTGTTTTTCATGGCGACTTTGCGGTAGTGGGGATTTCCCAACCCAGGCATAACAAGACCTTTAGCGGCTTGCCCCTAGACGAGAAATTGCAACAGAAAAACGTTGAGCCTCGCTGTGGGTTACTGGTGATTGACCTGAGAAGCGGCGATATTGTCCATTCCCTGCGAATGGAGGGAGTGGTACTGGAATTGTACGACGTGGTAGCACTTTTGGGGGTACGTCGTCCAATGGCGATCGGATTTCGCAGCGACGAAATTCGGCGGGTAGTGACGGTGGGATCGGATCAAAATTTATAATTCAGAGGAATCAACAATAATGGCACCTAATCCAGCAGTTTTCGACCTTTCTGACCTCGATGGCAACAATGGTTTTGCGATCGATGGCTCTAGCCCAGCCGGCACCGACAGCAGTGCCGGAGATATTAACGGCGACGGCTTCGATGACCTGATTCTTAAGTCGGGAGCAGATAACTACGTAGTATTTGGCAGCAGCAACGGCTTTGGAGCAGTTTTCAACCTCTCGTCCCTGGATGGCAACAACGGCTTCGTTATCAATGTAAGTAAAGATTTAGGCTCCTCTGTTACCAGTGCCGCAGACATCAACGGCGACGGCATCGACGACCTGATTATCGGGGCGGGAGGTGCCAACCCCAACGGACAGTTATCTGCTGGGGAGACCTACGTAGTGTTTGGCAGCAGCAACGGTTTTGGAGCAGTTCTCAATCTTTCCGACCTCAACGGCAGCAACGGCTTCGTAATCAACGGCATTGATAACTATGACTTCTCAGGCGGCTCCGTTAGCAGTGCCGGAGACTTCAATGGTGACGGCATCAACGACTTGATTATCGGGGCGACAGGTGCCGACCCCAACGGTAAAGAACGTGCTGGGGAGAGCTACGTAGTGTTTGGCAGCAGCAACGGCTTTGGAGCAGTTGTCAACCTTTCCGACCTCAATGGCAGCAACGGCTTCGTGATCAACGGCATTGATGAGCGTGACTACTCAGGCTCCTCTGTTAACAGTGCCGGAGACTTCAACGGCGACGGCTTCGATGACCTGATTATTGGAGCGCCAGGTGCCGAGTCATTTGCTGGGGAGAGCTATGTGGTCTTTGGCAGCAGCAGTGGCTTTGAATCGGTCTTTAACCTCTCATCTCTGAACGGCAGCAACGGCTTTATCAACGACATTGATGGAACACTCAGCAGCGCCGGAGACTTCAACGGTGACGGTTTTGATGACCTAATTATCTGGACAACAAATAACATCCGCGGACCGGAGACTGTTGGGGAGAGCTACGTAGTGTTTGGCAACAGCAGCGGCTTTGGAGCAGTCCTCAGTCTCTCAGACCTCAACAGCAGCAACAGCTTCGTAATCAACCCCATTATTCCAGGTCAGGGTTTAGGCTCCTGGGTCAGCAGTGCCGGAGATTTCAACGGTGACGGCTTTGATGACCTAATTATCGGCGCAAAATATTCTGAGCAGAACTACGTAGTGTTTGGCAGCAGCGGTGGCTTTGGAGCAGTGCTCAATCTCTCGGATATCAACGGCAGCAACGGCTTGGGGATTAAAGCCATTAACGTAGATAGCTACTCACGCTACTCCGTCAGCAGTGCCGGAGATTTCAACGGCGATGGCTTTGATGACGTGAGTATCGGGCAAGGTTTTGATCGAATCTACTATGCAGGTAATGGAAAGAGATACGTCATTTTTGGCTTTGCCACTACTACAACTCCTAATCAACCTCCAGTCGCAGTTGCCGACACAGCTACTACTAACGAAGATACTGCCCTTAACATTTCAGTCTTAGCCAACGACAGCGACCCGGATAGCAATCCCTTAACGGTGACAAATGTCAATGGTAGTACGGTGACTGTTGGCACTCCTATTACCCTAAGTTCTGGTGCTTTACTGACTCTCAATGCTGATGGCACTTTTACTTACAACCCCAATGGTCGATTTGAAACTTTGGGTGTAGGTGAAACCGACAGCGATCGCTTCACCTATACTATTAGCGATCGCAGCTTTACCAGTACAGCTAGCGTCAACCTGACCATCAACGGCGTGAATGACGCACCCGCCTTAATTTCTGCTTTCAACCTATCTGACCTCAACGGCAGCAACGGCTTCGTAATCAACGGCATTAACGCAAATGACAACTCAGGCTTCTCCGTTAGCAGTGCTGGAGACATCAACGGTGACGGCTTCGACGACCTAATTATCGGGGCATATAGTGCCGACCCCAACGGCAAAGACCGTGCTGGGGAGAGCTACGTAGTGTTTGGCAGTAGCAGCAGCTTTGGAGCTAGCCTCAATCTCTCGTCCCTCAATGGCAGCAACGGCTTCGTAATCAACGGCATTGATATCGATGACTACTCAGGCTTATCCGTGAGCAGTGCCGGAGACTTCAACGGTGACGGCTTTGATGACCTAATTATCGGGGCGAAAGGTGGCGACCCCAACGGTAAAGACCGTGCTGGGGAGAACTACGTAGTGTTTGGCAGCAGCAGTGGCCTTGCAGCCAGTTTTGACCTCTCGTCCCTAAACGGCAGCAACGGCTTCGTAATCAACGGCATTGATGAGCGTGAGTACTCAGGCAGATCAGTCAGCAGTGCCGGAGACATCAACGGTGACGGCTTCGATGACCTGATTATTGGGAGACCTTTTGCTTTGAACTACCCAATCGCTGGGGAGAGCTACGTAGTGTTTGGCAGCAGCGGCGGCTTTGGAGCTAGCCTCAACCTCTCGTCCCTGGATGGCAGCAACGGCTTCGTAATCAACGGCATTGATAACTATGACTTCTCAGGCGGCTCCGTTAGCGGTGCCGGAGACTTCAACAGTGACGGCTTCGATGACCTGATTATTGGGGCAATAAATGCCAACCCCAACGGCAAGTTAAACGCTGGGGAGAGCTACGTAGTGTTTGGCAGCAGCAGCGGCTTTGGAGCTAGCCTCAACCTCTCGTCACTGGATGGCAGCAATGGCTTCGTAATCAACGGCATTGATCCGTTTGACCGCTCAGGCTTCTCCGTTAGCAGTGCCGGAGACTTCAACGGCGACGGCTTCGACGACCTGATTATTGGGACACCATATGCCGAGTCATTTGCTGGGGAGAGCTACGTAGTGTTTGGCAGCAGTAATGGCTATGGAGCTAGTCTCAACCTCTCGTCCCTCAATGGCAGCAACGGCTTCGTAATCAAAGGCGATCTGTTTGACCGCTCAGGCGAATCAGTCAGCAGTGCCGGAGACTTCAACGGTGACGGCTTCGATGATCTGATTATCGGGGCAAGAGGTGCCGACCCCAACGGTAAGCAACGTGCTGGGAAGAGCTACGTAGTGTTTGGCAGCAGTAATGGCTATGGAGCTAGCCTCAACCTCTCGTCCCTCAATGGCAGCAACGGCTTCGTAATCAACGGCATTGATATGGATGACTACTCAGGCTCTTCTGTTAGTAGTGCTGGAGACATCAACGGCGACGGCTTGGATGACTTGATTATCGGGGCATTCCTTGCCTCCCCTAACGAACAGTCTAATGCTGGGGAAAGCTACGTCATCTTTGGCTTTACGACTACGACCGTAGCTGAAGAAGATACCGCTCTTAAGATCGTTGCTAGGACGATTTTGAGCAGATATACAGACGTTGATGGCGATATCTTAAGCATTAGTAATTTTACCAATCCTGCCAACGGCACACTGACTTTAAACGACAGCGGCACTCTAGGGGATGCCAGCGACGACTACTTTATTTATACACCCAAGCCCAATTACAACGGCGCTGATAGCTTTACCTACACTGTCATTGACGGTAATGGCGGCAACATTACTGCTACTTTTAACTTGAACGTTAAGCCAGTCAATGACGCACCAATTGCAGTCAATGATACTGTTACGGCTGCCAAAAATACTGCTGTGAACATTCAAGCTAATACCCTGCTGGCTAATGATCACGACATCGATAGCACCAACCTCAGCATAACTGATATCAGTGGTGCGACCAAGGGTACTGCGCTGCTGAAAAATAACGGCACTCCCAGCAACTCGGCAGATGATTTTATTGTGTTTACCCCAAATAACGGGTTTAGTGGTGCGGCCAGTTTCAACTACACCATCACTGATGGTCAACTCACCAGCACTGCTAAAGTTACTATCCAAGTGGGCGATCGCCTTTTAGGTGGCAACGGCAATGATGTTCTCCACGGCACTCCTGGTAATGACTACCTCAATGGCGGCAATGGCAAAGACAACCTTTACGGTGGTAATGGCAAAGACACCCTCAATGGTGGCAATGGTAACGATCTCTTGTGGGGTGGTCTTGGTAGCGATATCCTCACAGGTGGTAATGGCAAGGATAAATTTGTCTTCACTGATGGAGAAGGTACTGATATTATTACCGACTTCTGCAACGGCAACGATTTGATTGGCTTGTCCGGTAGTCTGACTTTCAATCAACTAAGTTTCACTGGTAACAACATCATAGTTACTACTACTGATGAAATCTTGGCAACGCTGACTGGCATTAGTACCACAACACTGACTGCCGCTAATTTCATTATTGTCTAAATATTAAGGGGAGCAAGACCTTGCTCCTCTTAAAAACCAATAATTACTATAGAACCAGCCTTATAATCAAATTGACTAGAAATTCACAGTTAGTAACAGAAATTACAAGTCTTTTTTAAGCTATAATTCGACACCTCAACGCCACACTACCCGATTTACTAATAATCTACCGAGTTAAGATTTTAGATAGCAATGCCATCGCTTCTAAAAATCTTTGTAACAGATGAATTGACTGTAGGAACGTAGATTTGTACGCTTTTAACAACGTTGTATTAGAAATGTTGTGAAATGGTATGACTTGTCAAAGAAAAGGAAAGGGGGCACGGGGGGAGAACCCTATAAATCAATTTATTTGCTGTGAAACCCTCTATTGCTGAAAAATTTTAAAATCTTGCCCCTAGCAAAGCGCTCCCTGCTCCCCTGCCTTTTTTGTTACAGGATAGGGAATCAGAAAAATGGTGTGTGTAATTTCAGTATTAAAGCGGAAATAACATAAATTCACTTACTGAAATTCCGCAATTGCCACCAGGACAACTGCAAAAACGCAGTGTAGCCTTTAACTAGAAAAACAGCATCAGGCAATTGTTAAACAAAATGCCAACTATCACCACTAAACTTTTTTAATATTTGTTGTTCTTATGACTCCAAAACACACCAAAATTCAATTTCCCCTTTGGCAGTATCTGAATCAGCCTTTATTTAGTGACGATACTAAATTAGTATTGAATCCCCAACGCTTTGCATTGATCTGGCGTCTTCGACTTCTAGAACGCTGCTGGGCTAAAGAATGTGATGCCAAAGGGCCTCAACAGCATTAGATACCTCAAAAGCCGTAAAACTAAGCCTCGTCTACAGAACGAGGCTTAAAGCCCGTCAAGTAAAGCACTGACAGTCATATCTCCCATAACATTAATCGCCGTGCGGCAGCGATCCAGAAACCAGTCTATAGTAACTAGCAAAGCAATGTATTGAGTAGGTAAGCCTACAGAAGTAAACACCAGTGTCATCGTTACCAGTCCAGCATTGGGAATATTTGCCGCACCTACGGATGCAAAAATCAAGGTAAGGATGACAATTACAGCGCTTTTCAAGTAATTGAACTACACCACTCCCTACTCCCCACTCCCCACTCCCCGTCTCATCTGTGGTCTAAATACCTGAAAAATGCTGTAACTGCTGTCCCAGACTCAGATGTTGCCCAATCAGTTGGGAAATATACAACGCAGACATTGCTTCATAGAGGGCAGTGCCATCATTATTGAAATTTGCCCCTACTAATGCGCCCAAGGCGGCGGAAGATTCTCTTAAACCGACTTTTGTTTGCAAAACTTCAAAGGTTATGGGCATTGCCGCCGCAGAGGAAGAAGTTGAGAAAGCTGTCAAAAAGGCATCAGAACCGCCACCTAGGAATTTTAGCGGATCTACCCAAGAACCAAATTTTACTCTGGTGAGGTAGTAGCACGCCTGCAATGCTAGTGCTAACAGCACCGCTACGATAAATGCACCCAAAGATTTAAACGGTGCAAATCCTTGCATAGCAACGGTTTTAGCAACAATACCAAAGACTGCGAACGGCACTAAGGCAATTACCCAGTTGAGGACACGGACTACCGCTTCAAACAAAATCCCAATAACATCCTCTATCGGTTGGTATCCTGTTTTCCCTTGGGCAATTTGTTCAGATTTTAATCCCCGCAGAACGATGCCAAAACTCAGGGCAATCACAATTAGTTGGATAACATTATTATCAACTAATGGTTTTAGAATAGCTTCCGGTACAGCATCTTTGAGTATTCCCCAAGGATCAAGACTCTGAGTAGTTATGTCTGTACTTGTTGAGGTGGCTACATTGCCCCAAGTCCCCGGACGAAGCACATTTGCTACGAGAAGCCCGACTAAAATAGCTACGGTAGTGTTAGTTAAAAGTAGCACTGCCAGCCGCCGTCCGGCTGTACCGGGGATATTCGTAGTCATTAAGGTGTGCAGCACCGCTACCAAAATCAGGGGCGTAGCTAGGGCGCAAAGAGCCTTTAGCACCAATTCAGCCGGAATTGCTAAATTATTGATTAAGGTGGCATTGCTTGGATTGGGATTCCCCGCACCAAGGGCAATTCCAACGCTGACTGCAGCTACTAGGGCGATGAGAATTTGCAATGTGAGAGGGATACGCTGCCACCAAGGGCTAGCTTTGGTTTCAGGCGAAGTAGTACTCTCTTTTTGACTCATTAGTTAGATGCTGATGAACTGCTGTAACTATTAAAACAACACTTATGACCGTGAAAATTTCGGAAAAAGAACAGCTTTAATTTTAGGTAAAAACTGTTAATCTAAGATTCCGTTGCTTTGCAAAATCTAGCTCGAAAGGGTAGACCACAAGGTAGGCCCCTAGAGATATCTTGGCTTGTGGTTGGAAATGCTTATGTCCTTTGTCCCTTTACATATTCATAGTGACTACAGTTTACTCGATGGGGCAAGTCAGCTTCCAGAGTTGGTGGATCAAGCGATCGCACTGGGAATGAAAGCGATCGCTCTTACTGATCATGGTGTCATGTATGGAGCCGTTGAACTGATCAAAATCTGCCGTAGTCATAATATTAAGCCGATTATCGGCAATGAAATGTATATAATTAACGGCGATATTGAAAAACAAGAACGCCGTCCAAAATATCATCAAGTCGTTTTAGCTAAAAATACCAAAGGTTACAAAAATTTAGTCAAATTAACCACAATTTCTCACCTCAAAGGTGTTCAAGGCAAAGGAATTTTTTCTCGTCCTTGTATTAATAAAGATTTACTCAAACAATATCATGAAGGCTTGATTGTCACTAGTGCTTGTTTGGGTGGAGAAATTCCCCAAGCGATTCTCAGTAATAGACCAGATGCAGCCCGAAAAGTTGCTCAGTGGTATAAAGATGTATTTGGTGATGATTATTATCTAGAAATTCAAGACCACGGCTCCCAAGAAGACCGGATTGTGAATGTTGAAATCGTCAAAATTGCGCGGGAACTAGGGATTAAAATTGTTGCTACCAATGATTCGCATTTTATTTCTTGTTTTGACGTTGAAGCCCATGATGCCTTGCTATGTATTCAAACTGGCAAGCTAATTATTGAAGATAAGCGGATGCGTTATAGCGGCACAGAGTATCTCAAATCTGGCGAGGAGATGCAGCAGCTATTTCGTGACCATTTGCCGGATGATGTAATTGCCGAAGCGATCGCCACTACTGAAGAGGTTGCCGATAAAGTTGAGCCTTACTATATTATGGGTGAGCCTCAGATCCCTACACCCCCAATTCCCTCTGGTCATACTGCTGACACTTACGCCGAAGATGTTGCATGGAGCGGACTTTTAGAACGGTTAAATCGCAAATCTCGCAATGAAGTCGATTCCGTCTATAAAGAAAGATTGGAATACGAACTGAAAATGATTCAGCAGATGGGTTTTTCCAAATATTTTTTAGTTGTATGGGACTACATTAAATTTGCTAGAGATAATAACATTCCTGTGGGGCCTGGTCGTGGTTCGGCGGCTGGTTCATTAGTTGCATACTCGATGCGAATTACTAATATTGACCCTGTGCATCATGGGCTACTATTTGAGCGTTTTTTGAACCCAGAACGGAAATCCATGCCTGATATTGATACGGATTTCTGTATTGAACAAAGAGATAAAGTAATTGAATATGTAACTGATAAATATGGTGCAGATAGAGTTGCCCAAATTATTACTTTTAACCGCCTAACTTCTAAAGCCGTTTTGAAAGATGTCGCCAGAGTATTAAATATACCCTATGGTGAAGCTGACAAAATGGCGAAATTAATTCCTGTAGTGCGCGGTAAACCAACGAAACTCAAGGTGATGATTTCTGATCAAACCCCAGAACCAGAGTTTAAAGAGAAATATGATAAAGAACCCCATGTTCGCCATTGGCTTGATATGGCGATGCGAATTGAAGGAACTAACAAAACTTTTGGTGTTCATGCAGCAGGTGTCGTAATTTCTGCCGATCCACTTGATGAGATTGTCCCGCTACAAATGAATAATGACGGTTCGGTGATTACCCAATATTTCATGGAAGACCTGGAATCAATGGGTTTATTGAAAATGGATTTTCTGGGTTTACGGAACCTGACGCTGATTCAAAAGACCGTTGATTTGATTCAAGAAACCAGAGGATATCGGGTTGATCCTGATGAAATTCCTCGCCAGGAAAGAAAAGCGCAGAAGATATTAGCTAAAGGTGAACATAGTACTCTGCCAAAAGATGTACAAAAAACTTATGAGCTACTAGAAGCAGGTGAGTTAGAAGGAATATTTCAATTAGAATCCTCTGGAATGCGTCAGATAGTGCGAGATTTGAAGCCTTCTAATATAGAAGATATTTCTTCAATTTTGGCACTGTATCGACCGGGGCCATTAGATGCAGGACTGATTCCTAAATTTATTAACCGCAAACATGGTCGAGAAAATATTGATTATCAACACACCATTCTGGAACCAATATTAGACGAAACCTATGGAATTATGGTCTATCAAGAGCAAATCATGAAAATTGCTCAGGATATGGCTGGATATTCTTTAGGACAAGCTGACTTGCTGCGTCGGGCGATGGGTAAAAAGAAAGTTTCTGAGATGCAAAAGCAGCGAGAAAAATTCGTGGATGGCGCAGCGAAAAACGGTGTTCAGAAAAAAGTTGCGGATGAATTATTTGAGCAAATGTTAAAGTTTGCTGAATATTGTTTAAGTTATGACACGGAAATATTGACAGTAGAATATGGATTAATGCCGATTGGAGAAATTGTAGAAAAAGGCATTGAATGTAGTGTGTACAGCGTTGATAGTAATGGAAATATTTACACGCAACCTGTAGCACAGTGGCACGATCGCGGGCAACAAGAGGTGTTTGAGTATTGCTTGGAAGATGGTTCAATAATTCGGGCAACAAAAGACCATAAATTTATGACTGTTGATGGTCAAATGTTGCCAATTGATGAAATATTTGAACGCGAATTGGATTTGATGCGGGTTGTGGGGAGTGGGGGATGAGGAGCACTTGAGTGGAGTTCAAAGCCTCGTTAACGGAGTTCAAAGACTCGTTAACGCAGTTCAAAGACTCGTTAACGGAGTTCAAAGCCCAATGCCCAATGCCCCATGCCCCATGCCCAATACCCAATGCCCAATGCCCCATGCCCAATGCCCCATGCCCAATGCCCTTGACGTTAAAAACAGTTAAAAAAAGCAATCAACAACATCTTTGACATTTGTCTACCTGCTAATGATAGTTGTTATTGGAAATTAGCAAGTTATAAAGTCTAATAGCATTTAGACGCGTAGTAAGCTGTCCCGTCTACAAGTTGCTCTGGCAGGTAACAAAGTTCTTGTGGGATGGGCCGGACAGCCCGTCCAAACAATGCAAGTTAAAAGCGCGACAGCTTATCACCTTTACACATGTTTCGAGAGGCAAACAAATGAATTTACAACGTCATAGCCTAGTCATAGAAGATATGGAATGGCAAGAGGAACTCACGGATGCGGATTTACAGGCAGTGGTAGGGGGAACAGGAGGTACAGTAGATGTCGTAGTAGAAGAAACTACGGACAGTGCAAGTGAAATAGGTCGGAATACAAGTCGTGTAATAGATCAGGTTCAAGAAATAGGAGGGACAGCAGGTCGGGCTGGAGCCGGATTGTTAAGGGGACTTACTTGAATAGTTTCCGGGTAATGTCAAAGTTATCTCGTTAAGAGTCAGAGACTCTTAATGCCCGTCGTTGAGGCTCCGCCTCCCTTGCTGGCGGCAGAGCCTTCTTGAGCAGCATTTCCAGCCTCTGGCTGTAAACGAGGTTTTTTATATAAACTACTCACACTTAGAATATTTTTCAGCAAAAG
Source organism: Nostoc mirabile CHAB5784 (assembly GCF_020829645.1). GTDB lineage: Bacteria > Cyanobacteriota > Cyanobacteriia > Cyanobacteriales > Nostocaceae > Nostoc > Nostoc mirabile. The sequence goes on from NZ_JAIVFS010000005.1 coordinate 179,038, forward strand.
GGCATCTAAACAGCGATCGCTTTGAAAAATGATTCAACAAAATTTTATGGGAGTTATAGTCTTTATCTTGACTCCTAACTTTTTTCATGCCATCCAAAATCTTACCATCGCTCCTGAAACCCGGTGACTTGCTACGAGTAATTGCCCCTAGTGGCGCTTTGCGAGAATTTGAGGCATTTGGGCGGAGTGTAGAAATTTTGAATACTGAATCGGTGTTCTAGAAGCATGGGGCTAAACTTAGTACAGTTTTGCGTAAAAGCGTAGCGTTTTTAATGCAGGGGAATGCATTGGCATTGTAAGCTGACGCATTGGCATTGTAAGCTGACACATTGGCATTGTAAGCTGACACATTGGCATTGTAAGCCGACGCATTGGCATTGTAAGCCGACGCATTGGCATTGCAGGGTATTGCCAAATTTAATTTGCTACGAATTAATGAAATGCTGTACTTAATGACATGATCAAAGCAGGTCATGTTTTTATGTTGTCATATGAAGATATTGGTGCTAAATGCCGGTTCGAGCAGCCAAAAGAGTTGTCTATATGAGATTGCAGATGAGGTTCTCCCCACCCAAGCACCCCAACCCCTTTGGGAAGGTAAAATCAACTGGACTCAAGATCGGGGCGTGGCAGAAATTGAGGTGAAAACTGCTACGGGTGCAACGCTGCAAGAATCAATCTCTGGTGATTCCCCACAGGCACACGTCACCTATATGCTCCATACACTTAGTTATGGTGCTACCAAGGTAATTGATCAGTTGTCAGAAATCGATGTGGTGGGGCATCGGATAGTGCATGGTGGACAGGATTATCGAGATAGTGTGGTAATTACGGAGGATGTCAAAAAGGCGATCGCTCGTCTGTCTAACCTTGCTCCCGAACATAATCCAGCCGCTTTGTCAGGCATAGAAGCAATTGAAAAAATCTTAAAAGATGTCACCCAGATAGCAGTATTTGATACTGGTTTTCATGCCACTCTACCCGATGCAGCAGCAATCTATCCCGGCCCTTATGAGTGGGTAGAACAAGGTATCCGTCGCTATGGGTTTCATGGTATCAGTCACCAATACTGTTCTCAACGTGCTGCCCAAATTCTCGGTCAAGATGTTCCCCCTGAGCGCTTAATTACCTGTCATCTGGGTAATGGCTGTTCTTTGGCAGCGATAAAAAACGGTCGCAGCATTGATACCACAATGGGATTCACGCCCCTAGAAGGATTGATGATGGGTAGTCGTTCTGGTTCAGTTGATCCAGGAATTCTGATTTATCTGTTGCGTTACTGCAATTACTCCGTCGAAAAGTTGGATCATATATTAAATAAAGCTTCTGGGTTAAAGGGAATTTCGGGTATATCTAGCGATATGCGTGAGGTAAGAGAAGCGATGTCTACGACGGGCTACGCCTACGCTCAAGGTAATTCCCGCGCTCAACTGGCATTGGATATCTACGTGCATCGTCTGCGTTCTGGTATCGGTGCAATGCTTACTAGTTTGGGCGGATTAGATACTTTGGTATTCACAGCAGGCGTGGGTGAACATTCCCCGGATATTCGCCAAGCCGCCTGTGAAACCTTTGGTTTTTTGGGATTGAAAATAGACCTTGAAAAAAATCAGCAACAGCCTGTTGATGAGGATATTGCGACACCCGATTCAGCAGTGCGTGTATTAGTTATTCATACTCAAGAAGATTGGGCGATCGCCGGGCAATGTTGGCAGTTATTAAAAAAGAGCTATTGACCTACAAATAGTTTGGCTACGGCGACATTAATAGGACTTACGCACTGTACAAATGCATCGTGATGTGCATTACCTAAAATAGGAAGTTTTCAGGCTTTTTTTAATTATCCTGCGATCGTAAATAGACCATGCTGTAGGGGCACAGCATTGCTCATTGGTGTCAACTTAAGCTCAAAGGCTTATCCCACAGGCGTTTTACCCCACCCCCAACCCCTCCCCTTGATAAGGGGAGGGGCGGTTTTGGCTTTAGACAAAACCGGGGTGGGGTAACGCGGATCATGATGGTAACTGAGTGAACTTAATATCACGTTTTTACAAGGGTTTCACGTTATATCAACTATTAATGTATAATATAGCACTTAAAAATTGATGCCTAGTTTGCCAATTTACCTGTTTTCGGTTTCTTTTGAGGAAAGATAGGCTCGTTTACTGATTAGTCGTTGCTAGTAGGGTAGCGCCTTGATGGATGCTCTCCTGTGTAAGCTAATGTAATTATATAGCTGAGTAATTTTACAAGAAGTATATTATATACAATGAGTTGCTTATGTCTGGGAAAACAAGGAAAATATGTTGTTGTCGCGTAAAGCCATTGCTACACCTTTTATAATTTGTGTGTGTATTTTAGGAGTTGCCTTAATTCAATTCCCCCAATTACAAAAACTGATAAATAGCAAAAAATCTGCCTCTTTAGAAGCTTTAAAGAAAGAAATAAAATCAGAAAGCATCCGTCTTAATTTTCTCGAAAAAATGCCTAGTTTTGGTTATGATAATTTTATTGCAGATTTGGTATATCTCAATTTTTTACAGTATTTCGGAGATGATGAAGTTCGAGATAAAACAGGTTACAGTTTAAGTCCAGAGTATTTTGAAGTAATTCTAGAACGTGACCCGCGATTTTTAGCAGCGTATCGCAGTCTTTCTATCAGTACTTCATTGTATGCTGCTATGCCAGAACGTGCGATCGCATTATCAGAGAAAGGCTTAAAATCACTCTCTGCTTCAGTTCCCGAAAAGTCTTATTACGTATGGCGTTATAAAGGAGTTGATGAATTATTATTTTTAGGCAACGCTAAAACTGCCCAACAATCTTTTGCAACTGCGGCAAACTGGGCTAGTAACTTTTCAGATGCAGAGAGTCAGATGATCGCTCATACTTCCCAAAAAACTGCTGAATTTCTGAGTCGAAACCCCAACAGCAAATATGCTCAAATCGCAACCTGGACAATAGTTTTAAATAATCAAGTTGATGAGAGAACTCAAAAACGCGCAATTAGGGAAATAGAAGCTTTGGGAGGAAAAGTAATTACAACTCCTGAAGGTACTAAAAAAATTATATTTCCCCCCAAAGATTAAATTATTAGTTATAACGGATTGCTGCAAGTGTAGTAGCAAATTATATTCGCCCAATCGGTTCCAAATTTCTCACACATAATTCAGTAGGTTAACATTGATGTCAATACAATTGGCAGAATCTGACTTTCAAATATTAGGGTGTTTTCCTGTTATCTCCCAGTTGCGCCCTCACCTTGAGCAGGCTAAGTTTGTAGAACAAGTTCGATATCAAATAAAAGAAGGATATCAACTTGCATTCTTAGAAGTAGAAAAGCAAGCTGTAGCAGTCGCTGGATTTCGCATTTCTACTTGTTTAGCTTCGGGAAAGTTTTTATACATTGATGATTTAGTTGTTGATGAGTTTAAACGGTCAAATAGCTATGGACAACAGTTATTTCAGTGGCTGATTGAATATGCAAAAAATCATAGCTGTGAACACCTGAGTCTTGATTCTGGTGTTCAGCGATTTGCTGCTCATAGGTTTTATCTCATGCAGCGTATGAGCATTACAAGTCATCACTTTTCAATTGAGTTGTACCGACAAGCAATCTAGTTGTGACAAATAATATTTTTTGGTATGACGGTAAATTAATTCACTCCCAAACCCTAGAATTAGATATTAATGATCCGGGTTTACTTTATGGGGCAACTGTTTTTACAACATTGCGGGTTTATCAGAACTCGCTAGATAGTAATTTAACTAATTGGCAAGCACATTGCGATCGCTTACTCTTCTCAGTACAATCTTTTAGTTGGCAGCAACCAGATTGGAACCGTCTACGTCAAGGCGCTCAAATTCTCCTCGCATACTTCCCCGTTCTCAGAATTACCCTCTTTCCCGATGGACGGGAGTGGATAACTGGCAGATTATTACCACAAGATTTGACAGAAAAACAAAATAATGGTATTTTGTGCGCTGTTGCAAGTTCGGAATTTTATCGCTCTCTCCCCTCTCATAAAACTGGAAACTATTTGAGTGCTTGGTTGGCAAAAAGTAGTTTAGATGCCGAAGAAGCAATATTAGTTGATCCTCAAGGAAATTGGCTAGAAACCAGCACAGGCAACCTTTGGGGATGGTGCGATCGCAATTGGTACACGCCGCCTTTGACAGCCAGAATTTTACCGGGAATTTTGCGATCGCAACTTCTAAACTGGTTGCAAAACCACCAGATGCCAGTGCGGGAAGAAATTTGGACGGTGGAGCTAGTCCAGAAATTTGAAGCGATCGCCTACACTAATAGTGTGGTAGAAATTATTCCCATTCATACCGTTCATCAGCCCGCAGGATCGCTACAATATAATCCCTACCATCCTAGTTTTCAGCAAATAAGGGAGCTTTTTGCAGCATGAAAGCTACGCCACTTTGTTACACTTAAGATAAGTTAACATAATTCTTAATAATGACCTCTCCGAACAGAGATGCTACGCGATGGCGCGAAAAATACAGGAGGATAGACCTTAGTGAATAAAAGATGGAGAAATGCAGGGCTGTACGCACTGCTGTTTATTGTCGTTATTGCGCTGGGAACAGCATTTTTTGACAAACAACCCCAAAGCAGAGAGACATGGCGATATAGTCGCTTTATTCAAGAAGTTCAACAAGGTAGAGTAGAAAAAGTCAGTTTGAGTGCAGATCGCTCCACAGCACTGGTTACACCCAAATATGACCCGGCTAAACGGATTGTGACCTTAGTCAACGATCCAGACTTGATCAATACTTTGACTTCTAAAGGCGTTGATATTTCTGTTTTGCCCCAAACCGATGAAGGATTTTGGTTTAAGGCACTGAGCAGCTTATTTTTTCCTGTATTGCTTTTGGTTGGCTTATTCTTCTTGCTACGTCGCGCTCAAAGTGGCCCAGGCAGCCAAGCGATGAACTTTGGCAAATCTAAAGCCAGAGTGCAAATGGAACCACAAACTCAGGTAACATTTGGCGATGTTGCTGGTATTGACCAAGCCAAGTTGGAATTAAACGAAGTTGTAGACTTTCTGAAAAACGCCGATCGCTTTACCGCCGTTGGTGCAAAAATTCCTAAAGGTGTACTGTTAGTTGGCCCTCCTGGTACAGGTAAAACCCTCCTAGCTCGTGCCGTAGCTGGTGAAGCAGGTGTACCCTTCTTCTCAATCTCCGGTTCTGAATTTGTAGAAATGTTCGTAGGTGTGGGTGCATCCCGCGTCCGCGATTTATTTGAGCAAGCTAAAACCAATGCTCCTTGTATCGTCTTCATCGATGAAATTGACGCCGTAGGTCGTCAACGGGGTGCAGGTTTAGGTGGTGGTAACGATGAGCGGGAACAAACCCTCAACCAGTTGCTCACAGAAATGGACGGCTTTGAAGGTAATACTGGCATTATCATTATTGCCGCTACCAACCGTCCTGATGTCCTAGATGCAGCCCTATTGCGTCCTGGTCGCTTTGACCGTCAAGTTGTGGTAGACCGTCCCGACTATGCCGGACGCAGCGAAATTCTCAAGGTTCACGCCCGTGGCAAGACCTTGGCGAAAGATGTGGATTTGGATAAAATTGCCCGTCGTACCCCTGGATTTACTGGCGCAGATTTATCCAACCTGTTGAATGAAGCCGCAATTCTGGCAGCCCGCCGGAATTTGACTGAGATTTCGATGGATGAAATCAACGATGCAATTGATCGGGTCTTAGCTGGCCCAGAGAAGAAAGACCGGGTAATGAGCGAAAAGCGCAAAACCTTGGTAGCATATCACGAAGCTGGTCACGCCTTAGTTGGTGCTTTAATGCCAGACTACGATCCTGTACAGAAGATTAGCATCATCCCTCGCGGTCGCGCAGGTGGTTTAACTTGGTTTACCCCCAGCGAAGACCGGATGGACACAGGTTTATACAGCCGCGCTTATCTGGAAAATCAAATGGCTGTGGCTTTGGGTGGTCGGATTGCTGAAGAATTAATCTTTGGTGAAGAAGAAGTTACCACTGGTGCTTCTAATGACCTCCAACAAGTAGCACGGGTTGCACGTCAGATGATCACCAGATTTGGCATGAGCGATCGCTTAGGCCCAGTCGCCCTTGGTCGTCAGCAAGGTAACATGTTCCTCGGACGAGATATCATGTCAGAGCGTGATTTCTCTGAAGAAACCGCCGCCGCCATTGATGAAGAAGTCCGTAAACTTGTGGATGTAGCCTATACACGCGCTAAAGAAGTGTTAGTGGGCAACCGCCACATTTTAGATCAGATAGCCCAAATGTTGGTTGATAAAGAAACGGTAGACGCTGAAGAGTTGCAAGAAATTCTGTCGAATAACGATGTGACAACTGCTGCCTTTGCCTAATTTAATGAATCGTTAGGAGTTAAGAATAATTTCTAACTCGTAATTGTCAAAAAAGCCCGGTCATGAAGACCGGGCTTTTAATATGGGGTTATATACCCCGAAGGTTTCGTTATAGAGTTTCAGTATAAATCGCTTGTCTGATAGAGACTACCACCTGAGCACAATCAATTCCGGAAAATTAGAAAAATTTTTTTAGATACACCAAAATAAAAAAGCTAGAACTCTGACTTCAAAAGGAAAAAGATACAATCTAGCTACAATTTAAAAAGTCTGGATGGCAAAAAAAATCACCCTAGTTTACTTAAAGCCTTACTAGCTATGTCATGAGCAGATCGAATCGACTGGTTTTCGGGGCTAATATGGCAGTTTAGTATGACCCGAATATACCAGCGATCGTGCCAGGTGCATTTTTAAGTCTGGAAGTCATATCATGTCCGGTTGAACACTTGTCATTGCGAACGAAGTGAAGCAATCGCAGAGTCCTTGTGATTGCTTCACTTCGTTCGCAATGACATATCATAAGCAATTTGCCGGACATGATATCAAGCAATTTTTTGGTGAAAACCTCTGCCTCTGTTATGAAATTTGGGAAGAAGAAAAATTCCCCATATTGTTACTGGAGATAAGTTTCCGAATCTTGACATGATTAGCATCAAAAGTGACTCGATACTCAACCAGTCGCCGATCTTAAACTCTAGATGTTGGTTTCAAAAATAGCCACGCCACAAAGAACGTAGCGGCTGTGAATAGTTGCGTTAAATCCAAAGCAGATAGATAGCCGTCCGCAAATGAAGCAATGCTGCGATCGGTAATGCCGAATACCCAAGATGACAAGCCAAACAGCCAGATTCCATTCTTGAGATTTCCGACGAATTCTTTAGAGTCTGATGGTTCTTTGTCTTTCATGATCTTCTCTTCTATTGGTGAAAAACTTGATGATTGATGCGAAATACCTGCCATTAAGAATTTTTTCTGACTCCTGACGCTGAATTTACACTTCCTATTAATAATATTAATAAATATTTCACCTACTTGACTTACCTGCCCAAAGGTACATCACCTAATGATGACATTCCTCCTTTGGTTCTGTAACCTCCGATAGACGGCAATGTGTTGAGTTATCAGCTTTACAACGTCATGTTTGAATACTAAGATTACATAATCTTTAAATAACTATATAAATATTTATTTATATTTTATTTAAAATCTTTCGTAGGATAGATACCTTACAGATAAATCCTCAGATTTAAATTGCGTGGATACATAGTAGTAGCGCACAGATATGTGCTACTACTACGCTATGAGCTAGATTTCAGGGTCAACCAAGCGGGTAGTGGGACGACTCTGATATAAATCTTGAACGACTTGGACAGCAGAAACTACAGCTACAAGGGCAATGACTGCAACAGGTAACAAACCTTTGCCAAAGATAGCGATCGCTAGCAGCACGACTGCACCTCCAAGTCGATACTGGGAACGAATTTTGCAATAACGGATCACCCCAAATCTGTGGAGAATACTGACAGCTAGAGAGCATAATGCTACTGAACCACAGATGAGCCATCGCTGGGAATCAGGTAGTGTTAAAGTTGGCTTACTCAACAAAATTTGTTCTACGCCGACTCCAGCAGCAGCAATCCCAATCACTAGCGGTAAATGGGTGTAGAGCCAGAGATTGACAACACTAACTTTTCCATGTGTCCGCGCCTTCTCAATAGGTGTGCCACCTAGATTATCAAAATAGACCCACCACCAGCTAAAGGCGATAATTAGACCAAACACGCCCGAAATTACAGTTAAAGTATCCCATTTCTGCTCAGAAACACCGTTGACCACCGCGATAATTGCTTCGCCCAAAACAATCATGGTAAATAACCCGAAACGTTCCGGTAAGTGCGAGGCGTGGGGGAGTAACCCTAGTTGAAACCTGCGTGCTATTAGGGGTGTAGCAAAGTCAATAATGATTCCCAGTGCCCAGAATCCAAATCGCCAAGGAATGGGTACAAATGCTGATATTAACCAGAGGAAGGCTGCGATCGCAAAACCAATAGCGTAGCGAGTAGTCAAAGGACGTGCTGAAGGGATATGTCTTCCAGCCCGGACATACTCTATTACCAGCACAGCCCGACCGAGAGCATAGGAAATTGCAAAACCAGGGGAACTCTCACCCAAACCGTGGTGGATGTTAATAGCCATTGCTGCTGCTGTCAGCATTTGTATACCAATCAACAGTCGATGTCCCACATCATCGCTGTCAAAGCGGTTGGCGTAGAATGTGGTGCCAATCCATGACCACCAAACTGGTATAAATAAAACTACAAACCCAAATAATCCTGATAGAGAGATATCCTCGTTGAGATTGTGGGCGAGTTGAGAAACTGCAACTACAAAAACCAAATCATAAAACAGTTCCAGCCAAGTGGCGCGTCGTTCTTCTTCAGTGTCTTCACCAATGCGTAATCTTGGTGGTTGGAGAAAATTTGCCATAGTGCTAATTGCGAATCGCTAATTGTTTTTTACCATTAGCTGTCATCCATTAGCGAGTGCGTAGACATTTCTGCGTAAATTTCTAAAAACCTGCTGAAAAATTCCCAATAGAAATATCAGTCTAACGTCAGTCCTTTATCGGCAACCTGTAGTATGTGCAGTGTAATAACAACGCCCGCAGGCTCTAGATGCCTAGTAAAGTCTGGCTCAACAAATTCATAGGCAAGTGTACCAACAGAAGCAATCACATAGGTAGCTTAGGTTCTGATTTTAAAGCGGGTGATGGGACTCGAACCCACGACGTTCACCATGGGAAGGTGACATTCTACCACTGAATTACACCCGCGAATTGCTGCCATAAACTTAGGGCTAAGATCAATAATACCACTATTTACAGCTGTTTTAAATTGACTAGAACATACACTGTTTTGGCAACTACTGATGCATGAGTCCTGTGGCTGTTCAAATTGGAAAATCTTTTTAGCTAATGACGGCACTGACTACCATATTTAACTAAAGAACAATGTCTTCACCTCGCTCGGTGAAGCGAACCTCTTTAATATTCCATTGGGCATTACTTGTTAGGGTTTTGCGGAGACTGCCAAACAGAGCAAACTGTTCACAACTAGAAAGAGAAGCTATTTGTCGCTTTGACTCAGGAGATATTCGCAAATCAACTGTAGCAACGCCATTTTTGATGTTGACACGATACCCAGACAAGCTAAAGTCGCTTGTATCTCGTTTTTCTAAAATTTTACTCACTACATTTGTCACTGGTTCCTCAGCTGGTACTGAAACCTTTTCTGGAATGAGTTCTTGACATTGGGTATCACTTGTATACATCGTGACATTGGTAGTTTTACTAGTGGCAGCTTTAGGAGTTGATGAGGAAGGCGTATTTTCCTTAGGAAATTCTTGATTAGGAGATTTTTCTCTTAATTGAGCTACGCTAGGAATTTGGCTGGGAGTCTGAGACGATGCCCTATTCGTCCGTGTTGTAGTAGGGGATGGCGTTCCACTGTCAATATTACGAGTGGTGGGGTTAGAACTACAACTGCTCAAGCTGACAACAATTGTCACAAAAATAAGGGGTAAAAAATATCTCTTGGTTGTGCTCATAATTTTGCTCATAAGTCATGTTACTGCTATCAACTTCAGTGTAGCTGGTATCAATTCCACATATATTTGTGAATATTGAGCCAGTTTATAAAGTGTCAACCCGATAAAGTCGAGGGCTATACTATATACCAAAATTACAACATCTGCTGTTCAAGCCGCTTTGCGTCTACGCCAATTCCAAAAAGCTTAACCAGAAGAAGCAGAGGTGCAGCAAACAAAAATATAGTGACCTTACTTAAATCAATGTGGTCTATTTCTCTAAAAATAGCTGTAAGTTTAAGAAGATGATTATATTACCTAAACCCTCTACTATAAAGGATTTGCTCAGAGCGATCGCTGTCCGATTAAAAAAGCAAGCTTTATTGAGGCACTGGTACGCTACTAACTCTCATCAAGCTGTCCAATCACTACCTTCATCGTTTAACTCTAAATCCATTTTCCCATCTGTTACCCAACTACAAACGGTTTTGTACTTCAGCCTTCCAGAAGCGCGAAGCTACAAGTGATCAAAAATCGTGGTTCGTTAGGAAAACTTGTGTTTTTACGTTGCTGATTAAAAGTAAATTACTAATTTTCACTACTTTTTTGCTTGGTCAACTCCTGTACTAATAATTGCACTCCCAAAGCCAACAAACCAATTGCTACTATACCAAATATCCCGCTTCCTAAAGCAACTACACCAACAACCAGAGTCCTAACAGCAGAAGAAATCCTAATTACCAATGGATTAATTGAATGAAGAGGTTTAGTCGCAAAATTTGTAGCGATCGCAATCATCAGCGAATACATTGCATATCCCATTCCTCCAGAAATAACCGCCCCAGTTAAACAGCGTAAAGGACTCGCACTCGCCTGTATTTTAGTATCTGTTTGTGGCGTTAAATTTTGATCACTCATACGATTTTAGATTTTAGATTTTGGATTGCGTCATTAGGAATAATTCTTGTCTATCCCCTATGCTTCATTAACGAAAAAAATTATTTAAACAGACGATACTACTTTAATCCCATGTGTGATTATCCGAGTTACAAACAATTCTAAGTCCTCATCAATAATTGCTTCTCTCACTTGCAGCAAAACTAGTTCTGCCTGCTGTTGAGACTCAAAAAGAGCAAATACTGTTGGCCCAGAGCCAGACATCATTGTTCCTAAAACGCCTTCTTGATTTGCAAAAACTTCTCGCAGTTGTAAAACTTGGGGATAGGCTGGCAATACCACGCGCTCCAAATCATTGTGCAGTTTTTGGGCAATTTCTCCCGCATCTTTATCCAGGACAGCTTTTACTATTGCTCCTGAATGAACTGCATTAGCACGCGCTGCCAAGTTGTTGCTATCTCTATAAGAATCACCAAACTGCTGTCGATAAGTTTTGTATGCCCAAGGCGTGGAAACTTCCAGACTGCGGTATTTCCCCAATACTATGTATATGTTATCTAAACTCGGCAGGGGAGAAAGTTGATCGCCCCTACCTGTTGCGATCGCAGTTCCACCCGCTACACAGAATGGTACATCTGAACCGAGTGTACGTCCCAACTCCTCTAATTCTGGCTGAGTTAATCCCAATTTCCATAATAAATCTATCCCTACTAACACAGCTGCTGCATTTGTCGAACCTCCAGCCAACCCAGCAGCTACAGGAATTTGCTTGTTTATGCTAATCTCCACACCCCCATATTGAGCGAAGGCTTCGGGAAATTGCATTGCCATTAATTCTGCTGCGCGGTAAGCCAGATTACTTTTATCTGTCGGGACTTGTGGGTGGTTGCAGTGAACGCGAATGCTGTCAGTGCTGATCGAATGCACATCAATTTGGTCTGCTAGTCCAATACTTTGAAGTATCATGGCTAATTCATGATAACCATCGGGGCGAACGCCAATGATTTCCAGATACAAGTTGATTTTGGCAGGGGCAATTAGGCTGTAAGAACGCATTTTCTGGGAATGGGGAATGGAGAATGGAGAATGGAGGATGGAGAATGGAGAATGGAGAATGGAGAATGGGAAAAAATTTGCCTTATCCCCTTGTCCCCTACTCCCTACTCCCTACTCCCCACTCCCCACTCCCAACTCATTTGCTAAAATTACCCATTGCTGAACGCCGAGGTCTTCGGCTCTAGCTTGGGGATTTATTTTTAATTGTTCCAGTAAGTGGCTCAAGCGATCGCGTTCTATAACTGATTGCAAATTATTTCGTAACATTTTGCGCTTGGCACCAAACCCCAACTTTAAGAAATTCTCTAACTGTCGAGGATTAAGCGCTGGTATTTCTATTTTTCGGGGGCGCAATCGCACCACTGCTGAATCGACTTTTGGCGGTGGATGGAATGCGGCCGCTGGAACTGTGCAGATTAACTCACACTCAGCCAAATACTGTACCCGCACGCTCAACGCCCCAAAGGCTTTTGATCCTGGTTTAGCATACAACCTTTCTGCGACTTCTTTTTGTACCAGCAACACTATAGAGTCAAATGGTTCGGAGTTGGGGTTAGCGATCGTACCCAGTAGTTTCTCAATGATTGGCCCTGTAATGTTGTAGGGAATATTGGCTACTACCTTATTTGGCTGTTGGAAATTGGGAAAGGCTGCCAGATAAGATGGTAAATCTATAGTGAGAAAATCGCCTTGTAGCAGTAAAAAATTTTCAGTCTTACCAAGCTGCTTTGACAAAAGTTGGCATAAGTCTCGGTCTATTTCAACTGCAACCAGAGATTGCACTAAAGGTAATAAACGACGAGTCAGAATGCCGGTTCCGGGGCCAATTTCCAGCACGCGATCGCCCTTGCCGTTGGCAAAGCCATCGCTTTCTGTACACTCTGCTGCTTTAATAATTGCGTCGAGTGCCTTTTCACTTTTGAGCCAATGTTGAGCAAAGACCTTACGCGGTCGGATCATCTGTATTTCTTGCCTAGTCTAGTTTTTAGCTTTTTCTAAAAAACTCATTATAAATTTTGAAGTCCCTCTACAGCGCTAGACTCACTGTAACGCCTATCTTCTCTTCCAAACGATCCGCGAACGTAGTGATGGCGATCGTGTAAATGCCGATACAAGCGTCACCTGTATGATGGGAGTCTTAAACCGCAAGCTCCGCAACAATTATGCTCTTATATCTTAATATATAGTTAGTTTGAGCATTTGGATTCAGGATAAATCCCTCCACCAAGACTACCTCCTGCCATTTTCGATAATCATTACTATAATCACTCAACCTGCATTAGATCCCATTTAGAGACAAGCAACCTGCATTATTCACACAGTCCGGTTTAGCCACTTCGTTCTCGCCTCTCTCCTGTTGCTTAACCCATTCACCTGAAAGCAAGTGCAGTCAAGCGATTTGCCCTTTTAGAAAAAAAATAAATTTACCCCTTGACAAACTAGGGGATAACTAGTTACTCTAGTTAAGTGGGAAAGCAAAAGAAGCCAACCACCTCTGAACCTGAAAAACATAATACTTTGAAAGCTTAAGAAAAAACCAATCCTCGTCAAAAGATTTTACTTTTGGTTTTCCCAAAAGAATAGTCAAAATTAATAACTAGGATTCCGGGAAATATTTTTTTCGGAGCCACAAACTCGAAACACAACAAAACGGAGAGTTTGATCCTGGCTCAGGATGAACGCTGGCGGTATGCTTAACACATGCAAGTCGAACGAAATCTTTCGGGATTTAGTGGCGGACGGGTGAGTAACGCGTGAGAATCTGGCTTCAG
>NZ_JAIVFS010000060.1 GCF_020829645.1 Nostoc mirabile CHAB5784
GTATCAAAAGTAGTGGGGGGATAGTTAAAATTAGCTTTGTTAATAATCAATACTTGGCACATGTAACTATTGATTATTAACAAAGTTTTATATTTGATTTGTTCAACAGTTTCGCACCGCGAACTAGACTAGGCAACAAGAAAAGACTCAGCAACGCTGAGTTGAAAAGAAACAGACTTCAGATATGAAAATCTACAGCACTAAGCAGATTCTGATTGCTCTTTGCGAGGCTTGGTTGTAGTTTTTTTAACTATGGGGTAGCGAATTCTACGTTCAATACTTTTCGGTTAAGAATTAAGCAGTATTAATAATGGCAAAATTGAGTGGCTGGCGTTGAGTACCAGTGCCACGATGAATAGGCTTTTTGGATGGAAACTTGGAACGAGTTTTTTTGACTAGTCGAGGATTGCTTCTATCTTGTCGAGGCGGAATCTTCTCAATCCTTTATCTCCACGATCAACCATGACCAAAAAAAGGGAGTTGTTCGCTGGAGAGATGCTGAAACTCAGGAATTGCAGCACGAATGACCTTGAGAGTACCAGTAAAACCCAAGCGCAGAGGGGAGATACCTGCTTGCTGGGAGGCTTGGAACATTAAAGACCGTACAGTACATACTCTGTGTTAGGCGAAAAGCAAATATTGACCCGCTTCATTGCAACTATGTTTTGGCTCAAATCAGGCGAAACTACCAAAAAGGCTGAAAACTATACAGGGCAGGCTTTTTCAGATTATCTTGCTTAAAATTACACATATCTCGGCTCAACCTCTAGTAGAGTGCTTTTACTTTTTAACTAGTATTTTTTCGGAATCGCCTTTTTTACATTTGTAGATTTGTGTGAGAATTACCTACAAAAATATCAATGTAAAAAATGCACATTAGCATCACGGATGACTTGAAGAAGCGGTTCCATGCCACCTGTGTCATGCGGGATAAGAAAATGAGCCAAGTAGTAATTGAGCTAATCGAGCAATGGCTCGAAAGCAACGAGTGTTCCCCAACTGGGAAGACAAAGAGCTAAGAAGCTAGTACCGAATTGATTGTCTTGCTACTAAAACCAGTTGAGTAAGAAAACTTTGTCAATTTATATAATCAGGTGCAACCAAAAAAAGTTATGTCCATATCTATATCACCCACTGGGCCTATAGAAGTTTTCTTCTCCTCCCCTACAAATGATTGTCATTCTTGTAAATGGTGATTTTATTGCTTGGAAGTCCCTAAAGATCAATCATGACGACATTTGAGGATGCATCGGCGGCAACCTCCGCATCCATCGTAAATGCCTGCGCCTTAAAGTGTTTCATTGCCTCCTTACTTATGCCTTTGCTTTGCTTGCCACTTTCGTCTGGGTCTAAATCGGGCTTTGTGTGCAAGCTAAACCTGGTATTAAAGAACCCCTCGCTATCTGTGTAGGTTTCATGCACCCAACGTTGGTCAAGAAGATTCCACAGGTCTACACTTACCCTCTGGTTGGCTAGGGCTGGCTTAATTGAACCAACCAAGACAACAGTCTCTTTAGAGGCTTCTCGTAGCCTAAGCTGGACTTCAACCCGTTTCATCACCGTCACACGAGCTGAAACACCACCAATGGGCAAACTAGTTGATGCTACAGGGTTTTTGTTAGCTAATAAATCGGTATACTGCCGAGGGATGTCACCAACAACACCAATTTGGGCGTGCGGTTTGATCCACTTATTCTCCTGTTTATGATCGCGGTAGACGCGATCATAATAGGCATAATCTTCAGTTGGCACGATAGTGAGTTGTAAATGCTTCTCACCCAAACCAGGTAAGATGACCCATCGGTGTGGAAAATGCACTAGAAATCCTTTGGGCACATTACGAACACGGAGCCAGATCAGTCTTTCTTCTTTGTGCGGATTACGAACGGTTACGGGGAGGATAATCGGGTCAGCAGGGCTACCGGACGCAGCTTGGAAGTCAAAGACGTTTTCTTGGGCGATGTTGTTGCCAAAAGAAATCTCGCCGAGTTGAGCTTCAGCGTAGAGCTTCAAGCAGGTATGTTGCCCTAAAATGGGTACCCAATTGACCATTACATCGGCGAAGTTGCCGTGAGTAATGGAGGAAACAACCTTGGTTTGCAGTGGTGTCCAGTTGCCGTTATCCCCAACTCCAGGAGGTGTCACTGTGTAGAAGGTGACTCGAACATTTTGAGCATCGTCACTCCCGTCATTGTGAACCCGTCCGATCAAGTGATTAATCGCCTTTACTTTGGGGCGGTCGCCATTGCCCTGTGGACGACCTTGGCTATCTAACGGCTGATCGAAATTACCAAATGGAATCCGATCAATCCAGAGATCAGGGGTTTGGTAGCTGGCATCCCACGGATCAATTCTCAAATCAAACCGACCACTTGGATCTGGGCTGAGATTTTGTGCCCACTCTACACGCACTCTACACACCAGAGGACTGGCTTGGACATTGTCATTCACCACAGAGATATTGAGAGTACGGGCTGGGTCGGTCGCTACGTCTCCCTGTTTCAACACCACCGAGTCATGCAGCAAGCTGATAAACCGCATTTGTTGATTGTTGTTGATGGTATCCGAAATGATTTTATAAACCACAATTCCACCTTGGTTTGGTGCAGTACCAACTGGAATATTCGGATCAAACACTTGACTAGTACTACCAGGGCGCTGGCGCACTTCGATGTAGTAGTAAAGCCCATTGGATACTCGAATACGAAGCATATGGTAGCGAGCGCCTGCTGTATTTTCACTCGTTCCATGCGCGACCAATTCGTATTCTCGACTGAAGGAATTGCGATCCCACTGTAAGTCCAAAATGTTTGAACTGTTGTACCAGCCAAGTTTGTCTAAGTGGTACGCCGAAAAGCAGGGATGAGAGTCGTGGTCGCCCATTATTTCAAATTTTTGGGCACTGGCGGCAGCGGGGTCTACGAGATCGGAAGCATAGACATCCTCGCCTAGAGTGGCAGCAGCATTTCCGATAGCAGTGAAGTTGGGCGATCGCACCAGATTGTGCCCCGTTTCATGGGCAAAGCGTCCCCAATCTGCCGACTCTTGAATCCAGACCAAGTTGACTTCATTCGTTGTTGTGATGTTGATGTGGGTATTGGTAGCATCATCATCAAAGCGGAAGTTTTGCGATGCCCCACCGCCCCAAGCTCGAATAAAATCACCATTGAGGCAAATCACCACACACATAATGCCGTAGTTATTGAGATTGAAGCCCTCATTCACAGCTCCTTGAGCGGCTTCTGCGGCAAGACGATCGCGCTTATCGGCGGCAATGTTGTCGATAGAAGCGTCAATGTATGTAGCTTTGTTACCTAGCAGCGGATTCCAGTTTGCCGTGACATCCACCTGCACATTCAGGCGGTTGTAACTAGTCTGTTGATAAAAGGTGCTGACGCTGCTCCATCTATTCAACAAATTCTGCCGTGCGGTTGCGCTTGGTGTGACATCCGATGGAGTCACTAAAGCGACTAGAACTCTAAGCGTACCTGTCGAGGGTTGATCACCTTGGGAGGGTAGTCCTGTTCCCTCAAAGCTAATCGGAGGTCCATCTTGCCCTGCACTTGCTTCTGGATAGGGCAGAATGGTAAATGGGTTTGTACTGGTTGCTGTTCGTGTCCCAACTTTGGCACTGACAAGTCCTGTTTTGGTTTGCGAACTTGTAATCACCATTAGCCGATTGGACTCAGCCTGAACAACAACTGCCGCTTCACCGCCGACCGTAACTTCATTTTCCCAGCGGGTGGTGGAAAAGTTGGTTCCATTGATTTCTAGCATAGTGCCCGGTAAGCCTGCCATTGGCGAAAAATCGGTAATGGATGGTCCGAGTACAAAAGGTATGAAATCGCGAAGATATTTCCACAATTCTAAGGGACTATCTAGGAGTTTTATGGCACTCTCTTTGAATTCAGATATTGTGGATATTTTTTTTTGTTGCATATGTAACCTTTTATTTCGAGTGGGTTAATATCTAACGATTCAACTGATTAATAAGAAAGTCCCTCAAATACTCAGGGCAAACGCACCTAATTTCTGAAACCATTGCTGGACAAGGATATTGATGAAAAAATAGCCTAAATTCTGGAACGCCCAAACCCTTGCTATTAAAGGATTCTTATACTTTAGATGCGTTTGCCCTGGATGAAAACCGGGATGAATATATTGAAGCAAGGCGCACGCAAGTTCACCGCGCCCGACTCCGACATAGACGAGGAGATCGATATCGTCTTTGCTACACTGCGCCTCATCCAAAGCCTGATTCACTGCATTGCAGAGAATTCCAATCGGTGTTTCACCGTGTAGAAGTTATTACTTATTTGTATTTGTTTAAAAGTATATTTAATAGTACCCTCAAGGGTACTATTGTTGGGGTAGTAAGTAAGCGGCAATAGACAGAGTTCACAATGTAGGTAAAAGTCTGCCATTTCTCCTTAAAAATTCTGTAATTAAATAGACATATCCTTAATATAAACAAAGTGGGATAATGAAAAACGGAGTAAAAATCAATACTTTTCACACTCCCTTTTTCGCGGACACCGGACATGAGACACCACAGACACTAAAGCTCCAAACCCTTATATAGTATAGACATCAGCAGACACAATCCCAGATACCACCGAGACACTTCGTGTCTGATACGTGTTTGCTAGACACCAATAATAAATCAGTCAATAAATAACCTCTTATCAGTTATCAATTTTTAACATTTTTACTCCAAAAATCATCAAGATCCCAATCATCATAAAAGACAAAATAGTGATTGTGGTGTTTGCACCTAAGAGAAAGCTAATGTATCCCGCTAAGGCTAAACCCAAAGAGCGAAAAGTGAATGACAGACTTGATTGGATTGCGAATACACGTGATAAAAATTCATTGGGTACTTTTTTTTGTAAAATAAAAGTCCAAATAACCTCAAATATTCCTACAAAAATGCCTTGAAAAAAAGCAACTATAGCTATTAAAAAAATATTCAATTGAAGAGTATAAAAAAGAGAAAAAACACACAAAAATATCAGGCTTATAAATACAGTAAATCCTGTTAGTTTCCAAGATACATAATTAGTGAGAACACTGGCACCTATTAAAATACCACAAGAGAATAGTGAAAAATATGCACCAAGAGTTTCTGAACCTAAATTACTATTACTGATAAGAACAGGAACGAGTACAGACTGAGGGGCAACTACCAGTAAATTTACTAGCGTCACGACTATAATTCCTGCAAACAGCCAACTCTTGCTACTAATTACTTTAAAACCCTCTACTATTTCAAGAGTAAATGAAGTTTTAGAGTATATGTTTGCGAGATGATCTACTTTGGCAGGCAGAAAAAATAAAGCAGCAAATAAAAAGGATAGACAATTTAAAATAAAAAAGCTTTTCGCACCTATCCAAGGGATAACAACACCAGCTAGCATTGGAGATACTATCTTTATAAACTGACTACTTGAGAAGCGCAGAATATTGGCTTGTTGTAAGTCATCCTTATCAACTATTGACGGTATTATTGAAGTAGAACTAGATTCAAATAAAGAAGTAGAAATACCTGCAATAAAAACAAAAATCAGTAGTCCTGAATATGAGAGCAGATTAAATGTAGAAAATAACCATAACAGGAAGAATATTAGACTGGAAATAAAATCACATATAATCAACATTTTTTTTCGGCTATATCTATCAGATAAAACTCCGCCGATGATTCCAAAAATAGCTTTGGGTAATGATGATATTAGAAGAACGATACTAATATATGCACTATTATTGTTTGATTCTAAAATATACCAGATAAGAGCAGTGCTATATGAAAAACTACCAATATCTGAGACTAGTTGTGAGAGCCAGAAACGAAAGAATTCTTTATGTTTAAGAGATTTAAATAAACCTATCATTGTCTCTTTCCTTAAAAAATATAGAAAAGCCAGGAGAAATATTATTCTCCTGGCTCGCATTTTATCTGCCGATATTAGCTTTCCTAGAGAGATTCTTTATCTGCACAGTAAGCTTTATGAAGGAGAGGAGGAGAAACATAGTTGAGGTTAGCGGATTTCGTATTGATGTACTTATCCTCTGAAGTAGCTGCCATAGGTATCTCAACTACTATGACTTCCTGTTGATAAGTTTCTGAGATTGTTTCAGATGTAGATACGGTCTTTGTAATTTCTGACATATTTAGCTCCTTTCTATGCTGTATGTAAAGGAATAATTTCCTGGCAATTTTCGTGAATTTCTAATTTTTTCTGTCGCCAATCACCTCCTCTGCTGTATCTAATAAAAACTTATAGGAGTTGAGAGTAGAATCAAAGCGTTTTATTAAGCTCCTATAAAAATCTTCACGGTAACTGCTAGGACAATCATTTTGTTGCATTATTCTTGTATGTATAAAATGATTGAGATGACATTTGCCGCCACAAAGATATTTCAAATCGCAAGTTCTACATAGTGGCAATCGCTCGACTGATGCATCATCAGCTTCCTGTGCGATTGCCTCAAATAGTTCTCTAACTCCATTTCTTAGAATATTTCCCCTTATAAACCGTGGTGAAAGACAGGGGGAAACATCCCCATTGGCATACACGGCAAAAGATTTTCCGTATCCACAATTTGAGCGTTTGGGTGTCGGGAAAGGCTTCCATTTATTACGTAGAAAAGGCTCTACAAGATGACTTAAAATTTCTCTGAATTCAGATGAAGATAATTTTTCGTCAGGATTATCTTCTCCACGCCCCTCAGCTACATAGTCTCCTAAGTTAACATCTACTTCAAAATTGAATGAGGATACTAGACTGTGCAAATGTTGTACTAGATCTTCTTTATTACGTTGCATTACAGTAATATTGAGAGCAATCCTTATTCCAAAGGAATTCATCACTTCTATATTTCTAATAGTCTGCTCAAAAGTGCCACGTCCTCTAATCGCGTCGTGTATTGTGGCACTCGCCCCATCTAAACTAACAGCAGCAAAATCTAGATATGGAGCCAAAGCCTCAGCTTTTTGTTTCGTCCACAATAAACCGTTAGTAATGATTGCTGTTTCAAAATTGTGCTTTTGTTTAGCAAAGACTAGCAATTCATTTAACCAAGGAACAGTTAATGGTTCACCACCGCTTATCGTTACGTGTACTTTCTCAAATTTTTCACGCATGACATTGAGAATGTCTTTGCACTCTTGTAAACCTATTTCATAAGAGAATGGTTTACCTGAAGATACGTAGCAGTGTGGACAACTTAGATTGCATTGGTTCGTTAAATGAAGTTGTACAACTCCATATTCTGTCTGCTCTTTTTGCGATGCATCTTGAGTGAAGTCAAAAGCAACTAATAATCGCAGGAGTGACTTTAACTTCTTCGTAGCTGCCTCATTCTCGAAACCATAAGATTGAAGAACATAAAGCGAATCTTTTAGATTTGCTCCCCTGTGCATACGTGTAATTACTTCAGTAAATACATCATCTAAAACGATCCAAGTCGGTACTGTGGTAGCGATAAATAAATGTCGATTATCAATAAAATGATGCGTAATATCGCTTGGAATAGGAAAGGTTTGGTTCAAATCTAAAGTCAATTGATTGGTTATCATATACTTATTAGCACTTAACTTTTAAGGTTTTTAGGTTATTTTTAGGGAGAATTAATAGTAAAATACTAGTTTAATAAACTGCGTAATCGAAAATTGCTAAAGTTACAAAACCCCTATCCTAATCTTTTAAGTAACTTGAGGTGATTATTCATTATTTCTAAAGTAACACTCGTAGTTTTACCGTCGAAATAACCGACATTGTGGTTTTGTGTTTGAGATTTAGCCTGTTGCAGCAAAAACAGATTTTTTACCTTGCTTTAAATATAATTAAGGCAAAAGTATTTGGATAAATCTTCCATCACTCATTGGTACGCGGTCAGTAATCTTACTGTTGAATATGAGTTATACATTAAATTAGAAGTTAATGTTACACATCCACATTTTCTGCATATTTGCGTGCAGTTTTCATACCTGAAGAATGCACAAAAGTGATCGCCTGATTGCAGAAAACTGCATAATTAGCGGTGGAAGCTGTTGTCTACAGTTGATATCACACACTGATAGCAACAATTTATCAACCGAGGGTATAGAAGCGAGTGTAGACAATTCGGCCGCAACAGGAGCAAAACCCCAATATCCAGGCCCCCTGTGCTAGATAATGTGTGTGGTATTGGAAAATTCCTTTTTCAATACCGTAGCCTGGGTCTGACTTTTCACGGGATGTGGAAAAGGAGAATTGGTTCGCGGATATTATCCGCGAACCAACAAGAGAGAAAAATGACTTGTGATTTTAGATATTGTCGTGGTCTGACTTTTCACGGGATGTGGAAAGTCAGTGAGGCTGAGTCTCTTGTTCTGGCATTTTTTTAATATTGTAATTAGTTTGATGGCGATCGCGTTTTAGGGTGCGATCGCCATTTTCCTCTAAGAAATTGCCTGTTCTACTACATCAAGTAACTTTCTTGATAGCTCTAACCAACGCTTTACCCTTGGATTTGTTTCGACTGCTGAGTAAATTGTGGAGGGGTCAACTTCCCAATTCTCATAGGCTGCAAGTTTAACAACAAATACATGCTCTAGTTGGTGACGTTGTTCTGAAGTGTACATTTTAGTTGAGTGCAGCTGCGATCGCATAACTGTTGCTCATGGTAACTTGCCGCGATCAACAAACTCACCAGCAGCCAACGAAAGTTCAAGCCTTTTTTTCCGAGCTTGATACTTTAACCAGCCCAAAATTTTTAATTCAACGTAGTTGGCTTCGACGTTGTGCTGTTTACATAAGTTTTCAATGTAAGCGTCGTAAATTTGATTTATTCCAGGATTATTTGCAAATAAATTCAAAGCATAAGTCAGCAAATCTGATTCAGTAAAGCCTATCTCTTTAGCTTTTTGCAAAGCTAAATCATAATTGTTCCCTGGCACAAAGCAAGGAAACTCAGTGGTATACCATCCTGGGTCTGCTGGCTTAGGGATAATCTGCCTACTATAAATCGATTCGTCTGTCAAAAACAGAGTTAGCGCAGATTCCGCTATTTGGGATTTGGAATAGGTTAAGACTGTTCCTCTAAGAACTGCTTTATAGTAAGTATCTTTAGGAACAAAAATATTAGAAAGCTCTATTGTGTTCTCTCTGACAGAAACTACTTCTTCTCCATTAATTTTTCCGAAATCCTCGTGAGTTTCTAGAAAATGTTGTAGTTGCTCAATAGTTCTGGGTACAGGCATTGTGTTATTCCTTGCGATATTTCCTTGTTGGCAACTTACTCATTATTTTTAGACTCATTCTCTATGCGTTGCTTTCTTGTCCGGCGGTAAATTTCTACTTTGTTCCGGCTTTCTGCTTCTGCATAAGCTCCAGCCTTTAAGCAATCAGCAGCCATAGACGAAAGCGACTGCCCACTATCAGAGGCTAATTCTTCCAGCAATTTTTTCAAGTCGTCCGATATGGTTACATCGATTTTTGCCATTATTATTTTAATCTACCGTCATTCTACAGCTTATATGCTTCAATATGATTAATTGTGCCTCAGATTAGCAGTACAGTGCTAAGATAGTCCACAAAAGTTAAAGCGATCGCACCCCTGACAAGACTGCGATCGCTCCCGCTCGTAAGCAGTTCCCCCAAAAGCACTTGGAGGCAGTTTTATTATGGAACAAAATAGCGACTTTATTGTAAAAGCCTTATCATTGCAAGATTTCCTCATTAAGCACCCAATGAAGCATGAGGATTTGGCAAGGTTGTTAGGCGTATGTGTTGATGCAGTCAACTCCTGGTCATGTGGTAGAAGAACTCCACGACCTCAAATTTTGACGCATTTAGCAACACTGGATGAACGATTTATAGAAAATCCATTGATGAGAGAAAAGTTTATTAAATCTGTACCTTGTACAGTTTCTTAGAGGATTAAATCAAAAATTGTACATTGTACATTGCTGTCATAAGACAGCTTTTTTATTGTTAAAGCAGTCTAGAAATAGAATTGCTTATGTCATTAACATTCAGAGAGGCAAAAGCCCAATTAGAGGCTAATAATGTTGGAGAACTCCGCGCAATTTTAGAACAAGTTGGTAGACCAACTACTGAGCCAATTTCTACAGAAGATTTTGAGATGTTGAGGGCAATCTACCCCAAAACTTTGCAGGGTGTCACTGTACAAGATGCGCTTAACTCATACAATGAAACACCTCAAAATAATGTACCTGCTGTCAATGAAATGCTCAACACTTTGAGACAAGAATTTCTTGCAAGTGGTGTGGAGGATGCTTTACGGCGAGATGCTAAAAGCTTTTATATGCTCTACTTTCAGATGTGGGGCGACGCTGTGAGAAGCCCAGAGATCCTAAACGATCCAGATATTAAAGCAGCTTATAAAGGTGCGACAATTTCCACCTTAGAAGCTATGCAAGAAATTAATCCTACTTTTTTGATGAGCTTCAGAAACAGGCTAAGAAACAAAGGCTTTCTACCATCAGTAAATCAGCCTCAACTGATAGAGGCAGGGATAGATATTCAGGAGGCGGCTTGATGGAATTTCTAGTTATTAGTGGTGCGATCGCTCTCTCAATTATTCTTGTAAATTACATCATGACCAAGCCGCAGGAGGCGCAGCAATGGCAGATACAAAGCTTAATCAAATAAGCGAAAAACGCGGTCTTGGGGTTTCCCCAAGTGGAGCGATTTTTCAAGAGAAGTTAACTTACACAGCTGTAGACTTGGCGAAAGAATTGGGAACAAGTGACACAAATATTAGAACTAACTGGCTTCCCAAACTTGAAGAGGTTTTCTGGTGGAAGGTCGCAGACTTAAAAGATAGTGACAGGTTTACTGCCTGGGCTAGAGAAGAATTCTTCAATCTTCAGGCTGCTATTAGTCCTAAAGTTCCTATGCGATCGCCTGACTCCATTATCCTCCGTGATGATAGTGGAAAACCTCTAATGAAGTCTAACTCTGACCGCATTGGCATTGAGGCATATAAACAGCAGATTTGGGAACGATACAACCGCCGACCTGAAAAACGGGTGGACGCTCCGGCTGAAATTGTACCTGTAGAAGTGCTTGATGCTGACATCATAGAGCGTGAAGAAACAGCACTTACTAATATTGACAGTTTAGGTAACTTTCTTGACTTAAACCTCTCAAATTGCATGCAATCCGGCAGGGCTTTAGGCAATGAGATCGGGGCAATTTTCTTAGAGGAAACTGCGAAGTCCGCAGATGAAACTATTAGAAACGGGTTGAATACTTTGGGAAAGGCTTTAAACCCACGCTCCCGCCGCAAATCTTAAAGTGGTTTTTCTTACAAAGTTGGGCGCACGGAAACCGTGACACACCCACTTTGCGCTCTGCTCACGACTTTGTGCTTGCGATCGCACTTGGTCTTATTTGGTTCTGTCAATTCACCATCTCAGGTTACTTACACGCCTGGGGTCAATCACTTTATAGGAGTTACGAACATGGCTACAGCAAAAACTCAGACTCAATCAACTCAAACTGAATGGATTGATGAAATGACTTATCAAGCTGGTGTACATATTGAAAAGGGGAAACAGCGCTCTAATACTCTTCGTGGAGAACGTGCCAAAACTCGTACAACTCAAGTTTGGGCAGATAAGCAGGAAGTGAAAACTGAACGCCAGGAAACTCAACTTAAAACTGAGCAAACTAAACTGCAAACTGATAAGGAAAAATTAGCGATCGCTCAAACTAATCTCAAAGGTACTCAGGCTGCGGGTGTACTCAACGAGATTGGATGGCGACAAAGATTAGTTAAGAAATCCTATGCAGTTGGGATAAATCCCTGCTCTATGGCGAAAGCGATCGCTCCTACTACTGCTGAGGTGATTGATTTAGTAGGAACTGTAACAAGTAAAACCAAGGTTAAAGAAGAAGTTAAATAGCGAAAAGTCTGCCGGGGGGATACTCCCCCCGGAGAACTTTTCAAGACAAATCTTCTGTAATGAAATGAATCCTACTTTATATGTGGTGGTACTAACCACCACTTTCTTAATGCTTGCATCCTTAATATTTGATTTATTTACTTGGGTATCACTAACTAACAGAATGCTGCTTATCTCCCTGATTCCTAGCACAATTCTTATAGTTTTAGGCTTGATTATATCGCTTAAGAAATGACTATAAAGCGACTATTACAGTACTTCCTAGCCTCAATCAATATTGCTGCTGCTGTTGCTCATCCTATTTTGAATGAGGAGTACAGTATATATACTCGTGGTTTAGGAGTATTGTGTGGGTTGTTGTATTGGAAAACTTCACCCAATATATTTGAAATTATTAATAATCTTAACAATCATCATTCTAACCTCAAGAAAGATATTAAACGGCTTAATTCAGAACTAGAGATATTACCTCGAAAGCTTGATGATTTAGCACGTATAAAACAGCAAGAATTAGATAATAAGCAAGCTGCTATTATTGCTCGTGAAGAACAGTTACACTCATCAATAGAGGCAGCTAACAGAGCATTAGCTAAACGTGAACAAGAATTATTAGAAAGTATTGAGGTTACTAATTCTGAATTTGAAAAGGATAAGCAAAGATTCTTAGAGGAAACGGATGTTGCGATCGCTTTGGGTCAATCTAAAATTGACCTCTTGGAATCTGAAATTGATGAACTGCGATCGCTTCTTGCACAGTATGAGGCCCCAGCGCTGCCAGAAGGTTCCAGCTTTGAAATGATTCTTGTCCGTCACTGTATGGAACTATTACTTAATAAGCGGGTGGTTTGTGAATTTAAGGGGGTATCCCTTGACCCTGATGGCTATGTAGTGGCACGGCTTAAGCCCCAGGATGGGGGACAGAAAGCAATTGAGAAATGGGCTAATTATTTGCATATTGAAATGGAACTCGCCGAAGCTCCCAAGTTTGCAACTCTGCGTGGGGCAGTGCAGATATGGCTAAAACCGCAAGAAATGGTCAGGCTACCATCTTTACCCTTCGACGGAGAACCCCCAAACCCTTCGCCGAACCCTCCACCGAATCCCCCAAACCTTCGAGTAATAAAGACTGAATCTTATGATAATTTTGCTCAAAGTCCTATGCAGCAAACATTTACACAAAGTTCGCCCCAACCCAATAAAGAGTTCGATGAAAGGCTGATGGGGTTCGTAGAACCAAAGGCGAAGCTTCCCCCCTATGGAGCAATCAGGCAAATAGAGCGTGATTGGGTCGGTTATTTGTGGTGTTTCCACGACCCAGTTATCAGAAACCAAAAGGAAATTATCTTCAGGACTTGGGGTTATAAGTCGGGCGATGGTGATGGCTTCCAATCGGCGCGGGCGCGGCTGCACCAGATTTTGAGAGATGCAGGTATTCAACCAAAGACACGAGACAGGAGGATTATTAATGAATAGTTTAGATTTTTGCGATCGCTATCTCCCTGATTACTGGGCAGAACGAGATTTACAGCTGCTTATTCAAAAACGGCTACAGCGTTGGTGGTTTCTCGCTGCCCCTGATGAGGTGAGGGTCAAAACTCCTGCATCAACAAGGCGAATTGACATCAGCACTTGGTTAACGGTCTATGAAATTAAGAAGTGGTTGACCCGTGACAATATTTTTCATGCTGTAGCTCAAACTGAGCTTTACACTTTCTACGGGCCTAAACTGATGTGGGTATTTCCTAAACGCCGCGTAGTTGTAGGTCTTGCACCAACAGACGAGTCAGAGTATGAGCAAGCCTCACGGGTGGCGCGAGATTTCCGACGTATGGGTGTAGAGGTTATTTTCCTCAATGAAGTGGGGCTAGGGTTTGAAGTGCCGGAGATTGGAGGAGCATTGTTAATTGCAGGAATAATTATTTTAGTAGTTGCGATCGCAATCTATTTTCTATCGGGAAAACTAAGCTTATAAACAATTAGTTATTAATACTATGACAACTGCATTAGACCTTTCAAAATTATTATACTGCCGCAATTGCGAAATGAAAACCCATCATTACAAGGATTTAAAATATGATTGGGGCTACAGCTGTCGCATTTGCCAAACTTGGCAACATCAGAGTCAATTGATATCTATTCAACTTTCTTTATGCAGCTAAAGCAATTATTGAGGCGATAGGTAGTGAATATGTTAATTACTGTGACGGCACATTAGAAGAGTTTATCGAAGCTGCCCAAGCTTTAGATATGGAATATGATTATCAAAAAACTATCGACGGGTACGATTTTAAGGCATGGTATCCAGGTGATGAAGATAATGAAGCCAAGATATGTTTTTAACTAATTTCTAATTTCTTTATTCCAAAGGAAAGGTAAATAACTTGTTAATACTAAATGAAAAACAACTTGAATTTTTGATAATTGTAGATATGCAGGATGATTGGCATCCAGCCTACTTTCTTGAAAAAGTTGCAGAACATTATGAAAATAGTGAAGAAAAACCTTTTGATAGACCTGACTTTGAAAATATGATGACAAGGCTAAAAACGCTCACGACAGAAAGAATTGTTAATCTTCAAATTGCACTGTGCGCTTTTGGAAATATATGATCGAATTATCTGACGCCTTAACAATTCTCGCAACCAGCCCAGTCGCTAAGGATAGAGAAGTGATCGCAATTTGCACCACATATAAATATCCATATCAATATAAAGAAGAAAGCCCATGCTTATATGATGGAACAAGATATGTCGGCAAAACTAAGAAGCAATTAGCGATGTCTACGGCGGGCTGCGCCTACGCTACTCCTCACTTTTCCTCTAAGAAAATATGAAAGCACGAACGATAACAGCAACATTTAAATACTGCAATTCAGGTACTCAAGAAATTAAAACAGTTAACTGCTTATTTACTGACAGAAATGAAAAGTATGAACTGACAAAGGTTTTTGTAGTTGAATTTGGATATGAAGTATTATTTTCAAAGGATGATAATACATTTTTAGTTAATGACTAGTTGTAGTGCGATCGCTCTACCAAAGCGTTCGTTACTCATCCTCTAAGAAAAACGACACAGCACACTATTACAATCTTCTATAACATCTTCGCCTTCTGGCTTGAAGACAATTAGATACCAGTTAAAGTTTCCCTTCTCTCTGTAGCACTCACAACGAGCAGGAAACCATTTTTCTGATATCAAAACTTCCAGACAATCACCTGCATGGATAGGTTTATCCATCAAATAAAGGCGGCTTCCACCGCTTTCTTGCCGTAGCTCTAGGTGTTCCATAATGCGTAGTTTACCACCGTAGGTATCGCTCCTCCTTTCCTCTAAGAATCTTGGCATGAAAAAGCCTGATAGCATTGGTTATGGTCTACACAAGCGATCGCTCCTATCTTTGCTGCCCTGCTATCCGGTTGCAAGGAAAGTGAGCTTTTATTTAAAAGGGCTGGGAATTGAGTACCAGTTCCAAAAGGGGACTTGTCAGCTTCCCTCAAATCAGCCACAGAAGTAGGATGACGTAATCATCAAGATGCAAGCGCGTAGGCGTAGCCCATCGAAGATATCGCTTCTCATTCTTAGAGGATGGAGAGCGTAGGCGCAGCCCGCCGTAGGCATCGCTCCCCCGATTTACAAGCGAGGAAAAATACTGAGTGCGAATCATCCCGTCAGCAGTACGATTGTGGATTACTTATCAAAATATTACTGTGCGAAACATGGTTTCCTAGAATGCCTATTTTGATAAGTGATGTCTACTAGTACCGTTGCACCATTGGTTTTGAGGATTCCGCCACCACTGACGGAACACCCAGCGGGCGTTTACCTTTCTTCACTTTCGCCGGGGTCGGAACCGACGATGAAGCGATCACTCTCCCTAATTGCTCAACTCTTGACTAATGGTGAGGCTGATTACCTAACTCTCGACTGGGCAGAATTACGCTACAAACACACCGCCGCCATTCGTGCAGCACTTATCAAAAACTATGAACCCGCAACGGTTAACAGGGTGCTTTGTGCGCTGCGGCGAGTTCTCAAAGAAGCGTTGAGATTAGAGTTAATGTCACCCGTCGATTACGCCAGGGCGGTAGACATCCAGAGTGTGAAGGCTAGAAAGGAGTTAAGGGGACGGGCATTAAGCCAGGACGAGATTGATTCTTTGATGACGGTTTGCTTTGGCGATCGCACCCCTGCCGGATTCCGTGACGCTGCCCTGATTGCCATTCTGCGCGGTGCTGGTCTGCGTCGGTCTGAGGTGGTCAAGCTGGATTTAAAGGATTTCAAATCTGATGATGGGGAAATAAAGGTTAGGTCTGGTAAGGGAAAGGTTGACCGGACGCTTTATTTATCCCCAAGCGCGGCTGCATCAGTTGATGATTGGATTGAAATTAGAAATAAGGCAGCTGGCCCACTGCTGTGTCAGGTTAATAAATCTGGTCGTGTTGTTCAGCAACGACTCACGCCCCAGGCGGTGTTATTCATCTTGCAAAAGCGGGGTGAAGAAGCTGGTGTAGAGGCATTCTCGCCCCACGATTTACGGCGCACATTTGCATCAGATTTACTAGATGCTGGAGTGGATCTTGCTACTGTTCAAATGATGCTTGGTCATGCTACCCCAGCCCAGGCTGCACGATATGACCGTCGGGGAGAGGAAAGAAAGCGCCGTGCAGGTGCTGTATTGCAGATTTTAGAGCGGGTAAGGGCAGTTTCTTAGAGGAAAAAGGCGCAGTTTACCGCCGTAGGTATCGCCGATTTATTCAGTACAAAATGTTATTTTACCGGATGGTAAAGTTCAGTTCTAGCATCCCATTCCCACCCCACACTCATCGGGTCACGGTTACGCGACCAGCTGATAAATTCTTTGGGGCTTAATTTTTCTGTTTCTACAATCAGGCTTTGGGGACTAACAGCAAGTCTTGGGGCAAGACTTGAGCTTGTCCTGGGTTGTAGTTCAACTTTGGGCTGTTGGTTAAATAAAGCTTGTCTCTTCGGTCTGGCGCTGTTATATCTACCAGAAGCTATCGCCCGTTCCATTTGTTCGAGCTTCTTAGTAATCACCTCTAATTTGGTTTCTAGCTTCTTCTCCAGCTGCAAAACCGATTTACTGCTTGGGGCAACATCGATATCAATATTGCTATCAAATTTTGATATTAATTCTTCTAAACCTTGCAGCAAGGCAATTGTATACCCTTGGCGATGCAGCCGCGATAGTTCTTTGACTACTGGAATTAGGGCAGTAGGGACGCGAATCATTTCGCTTGGTGGGGTCTTGTCGTCAGCCATTTGATATCAAATTTGATAGCAATGAAATAATTGTAGAGCCAAAGCGATGTCTACTTTAAGGGGCTGCTCGGTGACGCTATTTTCTTAGAGGAAATTTGAGCAATAGGGGGAGCGATCGCTCTTGTATTGAAAAACTGGACATCCCCTCCAAAATGGTGATGATTAATTTAATCTGCGATAGTAGCTAAAATTTATGCGTTTAATCAATCATTTTTGGGCTTTGGCTGTTGCCACTGGGCTAGTTGCTCTGTTGGGGTGTTCGCCAGCACCAAGCCAGCCACCAACATTAACTCAGTCGCCAACACCGACAACAGAAAAACCATTACAGCCAACGCCGATTGTACCTACTAAATCCTCAATAAGCCCTCACCTGCTGTTGGGAAATCCCAGCAGTGCAACTCCCACAAAGCTTACGCCTGATAATTACCTCATGGTAAAAAATCAATATGCGCTCTCTTACAACAACAGTAAGGGAACTGCCAACTGGGTGGCTTGGCAGTTAAATAAGTCATGGCTGGGTGATGCAGAGCGCCAAAATAACTTTCGTCCTGATAATACTTTGCCTGCGGGTTGGGTGCGGATAACTCCTTCTATGTACTCTGCTTCTGGATATGACCGGGGTCACATTGCACCATCGGGCGATCGCACCAAAACGGTAGAGGATAATTCCTCAACTTTCCTGATGACCAACATGATGCCGCAGACACCGGACAACAACCGAAACACTTGGGGGAATTTAGAAGACTATTGTCGAGAACTGGTAAGTCTTGGAAAAGAACTTTATATTGTAGCTGGGCCTGCGGGAAGTCAAGGTGAACCCCTCAAAGGTAAAGTGACGGTTCCTCAAACTACTTGGAAAGTCATTGTTGTATTAGACACCCCAGGCTTTGGGCTTAACGGCATTACTGCTAATACTCGTGTCATCGCGGTTAACATCCCTAACCAGGAAGAATTAAATAATGATTGGAGAGCTTACAAAGTAAGTGTTGATGAATTAGAAAAACTCACAGGCTATGATTTTATCTCTAATATTTCCCCAAATATTCAGGAAGTTATTGAAAGCAAGGTAGATTCGTAAACAACTCAAGTTTCTACAATTTGTGTAGAAATTCCTGCTAAATTTCCTGTCGGGGTTTGGCCAACTACATAAACATCAATCTCTTTGTTGCCGAGGCGATACACCTGCAAATTAGTCAGGTTTTCCTTAAGTGTCTGCACAAGAGCTTGAAATTTGTTGACGGTTGCTTTTTCTTCTTCGCCGTGCCATTCTTCAGGAGTTGTCACCACTTTAAAAAAATCGTCAACCCCCACAATTTTAATGGGTGTATCTTCAGGGTGATTTGTCTGTTGTGCAACTTTCTCTGGTGTAGCAGGCGGTGTAGCTGACCATAAGAATGCTTCTAAGGGGTACTCCGACTCACTCATCATAAGTAAACCATTCGCTGCTGTACGAAGCTGGTCTAAGATTTCTGAATTAGTTTTAGTCATAAGCACTTAATAGAGCATAGTTTACCGCCGCAGGCATCGCACATAAAATAGTATCCATCTCGCCGTGCATCCACCACACCCGTAAGCCGCATTTAACCGAGGCGATCGCTGCTTGGCAGATTTACAGATGAATTACTGACTCATTGGGAGGTAAATAAAACTCTACGGAATACGTGCCATCATAAGGCAGTTTTTATCCATGCCTCTTAATCTACCATCTCTATGTACCTAAATTTTTCGGTAACGTTTTAAATCCTGTGAACGGTTACAAATCTTTTACTGCAATCCTGCTATACTTTCCCAAGTTTTTCCTGTACTCAAGTTATTAGGAAGTCCACAATGTCAACATCTAGTGATGCACAGCAGCAGATGTATGAGGCTTATGCTTCGTCATATGCCATTTTTTTAAAAAATTGGCAAACCCAGCGACAAGCAGCTTTAGATATGCTTGAGAAGCATTTTAAAAGCAACCTTTCTAAGCAAACTGAAGTTTCATCGGTGCTAAGTGTTGGCCCTGGCCCTGGAGAGTTCGATAAGCAACTTATCCACTTCCTTCAGCAATATATCCCTAAAGGGCAAACTTTAAAATATGTAACAGTAGAGCCTAATCATGTTCATCGGCAGATATTTGAAGCAACGATGCAATCTGCTGGTCTTGGTGAAGTGGACTTAGAAATGCATCCAGTTACTATTGAGGATTTTCATACTTTGGAGCAGTTTGACTGTATTCATTACACGCATTCTCTTTACCATATGCCTGGGTTCGAGAGGCAATTAATCCTTGAGTCGCTTAATATGCTCAAAGACAGAGGAGTTCTTGTCATCACTCTAGACACAGAAGAAGCAGTGATATTCAAATTGATTGCACAATACGCCGAAGTAGTTGGTAATCAGGAATACTGGCAAGGGGATTCATACATAGAAGCAAAGAAGTTACGTAAAATCATAGATGACATCGGTCTGTCGTATAAATTTGAAAGTTATCCCGAATATTTGGATGTTTCTGCTTGCTTTGAGCAGAATTCCTCTGAAGGTAGAGTGTTGATGGATTTCCTCTTTCAGGCTAACTTACGTAACGCTTCTTGGGAGTTGAATCAGCGGCTACTTTCCTTGGTTGACGAAGTGGCGTTTGAGCAGAATGGCCGCAAAATGCTGTATTTGCCGACTGGCACATTTTTGATTCCAAAGCAATAGGCCAAGTGCAAAGCACACCGAATGTGGTAAGCGCAGCTAGCGGGAGCAGGCAGGGCGATAGCACTTCCCTTATTTTCGGTCCTGAAGGGGTGAGCGCTTCGCGTTATTGGTTCGCCCTACACCGAGTCATCCAGAAAGCCGCACTCCGGGCTGTGTAGTCGCGGTCAAACTCATACCCGCACTGGGGACACTTGCCAGTAAACATAGGATGGGTATCTAGCAGTTCTAGCTGTTGCTGTTGCGTCCGGCGCTGTTGTGGTTGGGCAATCAGTTCGCCGTTATAGTAGGTTGCGCCTTCTGGCTCCCACAGTTTCTCTGCTTGGGCGTTTGGGTCTTCTCGAAAGTCTAGGCAACTGTTACCATCTACCCCACCAGGATGGACAAGACAGACAATGTGCGGGTTGTGAGTGTAGAGGAGGCAGCGATGCCTATGGCGGGCTATTCGGCGTCGCAGTCTGGAATTTTCATAGTACCAGTGTACTGAAGAAGGGGCAAGCGATCGCTCGTGTGCAACTTTGACTCTAAGAACGGGCGGGAGCGATGCAAAAGGTGGACTGCGCCTACACCTTACAGTTGTGACACGTAATCTGTTAACAGTGACATCAATTTGTTAAACATGACATCAATTTGTTAACAGTGACAAATAATTATTTAATATATGTTTCGGCATATCACCAGTTTATCCAGTACAAGTAGCGATCGCATATTTTTCCTCGCTTGAATTTTGTGTGGGCTGGAGCCTTATGACTAACTGATGCCTTGGCAATCCGCAGTAACTATTGACTATGGACTGTTGACTATGGACTAATGACGGCAGGACTAATTACCATGTGACCAATGACTAACCGCTCAATTCATGTTGTAGCTCCTGAATGTGGCAATACCTAATAAAGTAGAACAACTCAAAGCAATATTATTGGGACTGATTGAAGAAACTTTACTTGAAGCAGGTGTGATTAAATATGAACTTTTACAAAATCAATCAGATCCAACAGATTTTACTTTTGTAGAAGAGTGGGAAGGAGCGGCAGCACTGGATACTCATTTAGCGTCACCCCATCTGCTCTTCAGCAATAGCCAAGCTAGAAGGATTAATAGCTGCGCCACTAGAAGATATCCGCCGTTATTCTATTTTGGCTGCGATCGCCTAGTATCCAAGGAGTGGAATCTTGAAATGGTTGCAGACAGGACAGTTGGTTCTTTAATTCTTCTCACCGGGGCAATAGGGCGATGCCTCCGGCGGGCGGGTACGCTATCGCTCCTCGGTTCTGGGGGAATTGCGGGGGCGATGCAAAAGGCGGTAAACTACGCACCAAAGGCAATTTTGACTCGCTTGATTTCCAGAGGTAAACTACGCCCTATTATTCCCCATCCTTAACCTCTAACTGATAAATCCGCATCGATGGGTATTCGTTCATCATCCGCCAGTAATACCCAGTAGGCAGCGACGACACCCTACCACCGCAACGGTACAAAAAGATTGGCTCACCCCGGTGCATAGCTTTTTTCATCACTTGCTCTAAACTGGGGTCTGGGCGATCGCTGTTGTACCAAATAATATGCGCTTTTCCCAAGTAACCCGCATTTAGCAGACTAGCAAACAGCCATTCCATCAGCGATTGAATTTGCTCTTGGCTAACGCCGCAGCTTTGTTGTCCGTAGCTATCAATTGTTGGCTGGGCTGGTTTGGGTTTGAGGAAGTTTAAGAATTTCATGAGGGTGAGAAACGCAACTATTACCAGAGTTCCCATTTGTTGAGGCGATCGCTTCGCTCTTAACTGACTTTCCCCTAGAACTAGCTGCGATCGCTATCCTTCTTCTTTTCTACTCTAGTTCTGCCTCTAATTCCTTGAATTCTTTGTACTGCTTATCTTTGTGCTGCCAGTATTTATTTACTGTTTCTTTAGCTGCAACTGCACTTTCATATTCTGTTCCACCTTGGAGAGTTAATCTTTCTCTTACTTTTTTCCGAAGGTCAGAGATGATTTTACCGTTAACTTTGCGAGTTTTAGCCCAATCTAAAATAGTTTGTGGATAAGAACTAGTGCCAATATATTTACCTTGAATAATTTCTGGTAGACTGTAACCTTTTAGTTCGCTTACCCAATAGTAAATAAATTTAAGTTTCTACAGCATTACCTTCAAATAATATTAGTTTGCTGCCTAATTTTTGTAAATTACTATCTAGATTTTCTAAAGACTCAAACAAAAACCGCACCCGTGCTTTACCGACATCAACCCATTGATAAAACCAAGGGTCAATAATGAAGAATGGTAAAACTGCGGCATTATTAGCAGACGCTAAAGCAACAATTTCGTTGTCAGTCAAACGTAAGTCTCGACGAAACCACAGAAGGTGCATAACTCAATTTTCTATATCAATTAATAATACAATTGTACTAACAAATTTTAGTGGTGGAACTAGAACCATGACCTACGCCTACAGTATGAACGATGCGGTGCAGGTAGCCAATCAGGCGGCTACTGACGTTGAGGCGTGGTTGTGGGGAAAGTCAGAAACAAGGAGCGTTGTTAATGTTGAAGATGACCCAGACTACCAGCGCAGAGATATTGACCTCATTTGGACAACGCACAGTAGCGAAATTTTGATTGAGATTAAGGGCGATAGGTGGAATAAAACTCGTAACCTGTTCTTTGAAACCCACAGCAATTTAGAGAAAGGAACCCCCGGCTGCTTTATGTACACTGAAGCAGATTGGCTATTTTATTACTTTGTTAATACTCGCCAACTGTACAAGCTACCGATGCCAAAAACGCGGGAGTGGTTCTTGATTACTATGCGGCGGTTTCGGGAGCGCTCGACTACAACGCCCGTGGGGGGCAGTCACTACACGACTGTGGGGCGGCTTGTGCCGATTACTACGGTGATGCTGGAAGTGGCGGGGATTAAGATGGAGCAACTGTAGGGGGCGAGGGGGCGATCGCTATTGCTTGTATAAGTTCTCTTACCAAACAGCGTAGGCGTAGCCCGCCTTCGGCATCGCTTGCCTCCTGCCACTGTTTTATATAGTACTGTTGTATCAGCAAAGCTGCTTAGAGAAACCTTATAGTCCCCACCGATTAAGTGTGGGGATTTTGCTTTGTTGGCAAGGGTGATAGGGTTAAGTTGCATTCCATACCTTTTGATTGGACGAAATTGCTTTAAATTTTGTTAACCCAAAAAATTTACGAGTTTTTGCGGAGAGCGCACAAGCCTGGGTGTAGTTAAGATGTGTCAAATGATATATCATCTGCTACGTCAAGTTTGTTCTTTGGGTTCACAAGCTTAATGACCACAAAAAAACCTTTGGAAATAAATCAGTCAGAAGTTGGCAAGTTCATTCGTGAACTCAGGCTATTGACTGGGTTGACGCAAGAACAGTTTGCAGCTGCTCTGGGTGTCACTTATCCCACAATCAACCGTTGGGAGAATGGACGCGCTAAACCATCGCCCTTGGCGATGAAGCTGATAGAGCAGAAGCTACGGGATTTGGGTGAACCAGGTCAGGATTTAAAGCAGAAGTATTTTGGTGAGCAAAGGTCAGGCCGTAGAGCAATAGGAAGCAGAGATTGACGATAGGGCGGCTCATCTGTATAAGCTGACGGCTGAAGAAGTGAAGATTATTAAAAGATAAGACTTATGCAATATATTGAACACAAAGTTGGCGAATTAGTTGTTAGCCAACGTAAATCAGATGGTTATATTAGCGCAACAAAATTAACAAAAGCGTATGAGCAACAAGTTGGCAAATATAGAAACCCTAATCAATGGTTTGAAAAAGATAGAACTATTGAGTATTTAGAACTTTTATTTAGTAAAACTGGAATTGAGGTTTATGACCTTGTGCAGAAGAAAGGAGAAGGTAAGAGCAGGGAAGTTTGGATTCATCCTAAGCTTGCTGTTTCCTTTGCCATGTGGCTCTCACCTGAGTTTGAAATGATGGTATCTGAATGGGTAGAGCAATGGCTTTTCACTGGTCAAACTCCCACTCAAGAACCTGTAAATTTACATCCTTACCAGCGTGTTTGGTATGAACGCTTAATGATGTTTGAGCAAAAGACAACATTACCAAAGGGTACATGGTGCGTTTTTGAAGAAATAGGCAAACTAATGAGGAAATTAGAGGCTAAAGGAGCGCCTTTACACGATAGAGCTACTGTTGATGGTTCAGTAGGTAGAACGTGGTGTCATTGGCTAAGAAAGAACGGAAGTGACACTGATTTTGAGCAATATATTCATTGTTACCCAGATAGCAGGGGTGAGCAGCTTGCAAATATTTATCCCTATGAATTATTAGGAAAATTTCATGAATGGTTAGAAGAAACTTACATACCTGAAAAGTTCCCTGAATATGTCAGGAAGCTTGTTAGTCCAGAAGAGTGCAAGTTAATTTCAGAAGCTATTGGTTATGAAATTAAACCAATTATTAAAAGGCTTAAATCAAGTAATTCCTCAGATAATAATAATTAAATTTAATTCTTTATGTATAGCAATGAACTTAACTCTCAACAAAGTGCGATCGCCAAACATACCAAAGGCTCAATTTTAGTACTTGCTCCAGTTGGTACAGGCAAAACCCGTGTTTTGGCAGAGCGAGTTCTATGTGCAATAAATAGGGGCATACCTCCTCAAAGGATTCTGTGCCTAACGTTTACGAACCGAGCCGCTAAAGAAATGAGTGAGCGGCTATCTCAGTATTGTCCAAATCAATTATGTGATTTGACAATTAAAACTTTTCACGGTTTGTGTACCTCTATGCTGCGGATCGAGGCTCGTCAGCTTGGATTACCAGCAGATTTTGTAATCTACGATGATGCCGACTGTATTGAACTAGTCAAGGAAGTTTTCGATCTATCGAGTGATAAAGATGCTCAACAGTTATTTTTTAACTTGGCTAACTGCAAAACTGTGGCTAGCGATCGCCAATTATCCCTGGATTATCCATTAGAAAAACTGTATGCCCCATTAGGCTCTAACTATGATGCCAAACGTGCTGCTCAGTATCAATCTGTTCTACAAAAACGTCACGCTTTAGACTTTGCTGATCTGGTGTTTTATGTCCGGGTGATGTTACACCATGAACCGGAGATTAGCCAACGTTGGGCAGATAAGTTTGATTTTGTCCAGGTTGATGAAGTTCAAGATACTCATCTTTCGGAGTACGGCATCGTTAAGCATCTAGCAGCTAACAGTGGTAATCTGGCGATGATTGGAGATTTAGATCAGACCATTTATGAATGGCGAGGATCTGAGCC
The DNA here is from genome assembly GCF_020829645.1 of Nostoc mirabile CHAB5784. GTDB lineage: Bacteria > Cyanobacteriota > Cyanobacteriia > Cyanobacteriales > Nostocaceae > Nostoc > Nostoc mirabile. The sequence goes on from NZ_JAIVFS010000060.1 coordinate 25,133, forward strand.
GGATAAAGTAATTGAGCAATTTAAGCGTGACTTTAACCCCGCAGAGTATTCCCTAACCTGGAACTATCGAGCAACAAAAACACTGCTAAACGCGGCTTCTGGGTTTGCAGATTCATTTGAACACCGAAAAACAAAGATTACACCTGCTCCTGATTGTGAAGTAGGAGAACTGATTCAAGTTCATTTAGCGAACAATGAGCGAGCAGAGGCAGAGTGGATTGGTAGACAAATCCAGCAACTAGCAGCCAATGGGAAGGATTTTGTCTACAGCCGAGTAGCAATTCTTGCCCGCAGTCATAAACGCACAGAAGTTGTCAGTCAGATGTTGGAGCGCATGGGTATTCCTTGCGTCACAGTTGAGCGATTCCAATTTTTTATACGGCAGGAAGTTAAAGATGCACTTGCTTATTTGCGTCTTATCTTGAACCCTTTTGATGCAGGTTCGATGCGTCGAATGTTGCTTCGCCCCAGTCGTGGAATTGGTGACGCAACCATAACAGGAGTAATTGAAGAAGGAAAGAAATGCGGCTTTAATTTGACTGATATGGCATCGAGCCGGACGTTTATTAACGGTGATCCGTTCAGTGAACTTTTGACAACCTATTCATCTAGTACAGTAGTTGTTTTTGATGTAGAGACAACAGGATTTTCGGTCAGCAAGGATGAGGTTGTAGAAATTGCCGCAATCCGTCTATTTGAAGGGAAACCACAAGCTGAGTTTCATGCTTATATTGCTAATACTGTCAGTGTTGGTGACTCAGAGCAGATACATGGACATAGCGATCGCTTTCTAGCAGAACACGGTAGACCTGCTAAAGATGTTTTCTGTGAGTTCTTCGAGTTTGTCGGGAGTTCCATACTGGTTGGGCATAATGTGGGCTTTGACATCAAGATGGTGACTGCCCAAGCCCAAAAAGCTGGTATCACTGCTCCAAAACTGCAATGGGAGGACACGCTAGATATAGCAAATCGCTTTATCGAATCTGACCGTTACAACCTAGAAGCATTGGCAAAGCATCTAAATCTTGCACACCTGCCTAGTCACAAGGCAATGGATGATGTGCGAACCACAATTGACTTGCTAGCAGTACTAATTCCACTTATTGAGCATAAAGCCGATTACCGTCAGGCATTGGTGTATCGCTATGGAGAGGCGTTTGAAGGATTCGCCGAACAGATAGATAACTGGCGGGATGCTAGCCAAAGGCTACGACCTTCATATCTACTGGATAAATTGCTTGTAGAATCTGGACTCTACAGTTATTACCAAGTAGAAGAAAAACACCTCAAAAACCTTCTCCATCTTGTACGGATTTTTCAGGAACGGGATGAGCCAGATTTGCACCCTGATACGGCTTTACGTAGCATCCTTGAATTTACTGCTCTGGCCAAAAATTTAGATCAAGTTTCTCAGGACGATAACCAAGTTCCTATGATTACGGTTCATCAGTCCAAAGGTCTGGAGTTTGACAGTGTTTTCATTGCAGGTGCTACCGAGGGTGAATTCCCTAATTTTTTCAGTGTTCGTGACAATAAGTTAGAGGAAGAAAGGCGGTTATTTTATGTCGCAATGACGAGGGCAAAGCAAAAGTTATTTATATCAGCTTACTCAAGAGATACAAGAGATTTTCAGAAAAAAACTAGTAGTTTTATAAGTGACATACCAAATCTTTTGCTCCGCTATAGCTAATTTTTAAAAAGTCTTTATAACAATTGACATAATATAAAAAAATGAGCCGTACACCTAAAGAACACTTTCAACGCACAAAAGAGCTTGCACAAGCACTTACTAAATCAGATATCTACAATTGGTTAGTAACTAAAGGCTATTTTCCAGAATCTTACGTGCTACCACCGTGTTTTACCGTGACTAAATCTCCCACATTTGGTAAGGTTTACTTTCCATATACGGAGAAAAAATTTAAACCAAAAATTTCTGAATTCCAACAAGTACACTTCCCGAAAACTGAGCTAACAGATAGAACATTTGGAATCATAGACCCAGAAATTCATTCAGATATTGCATTTACGATTGCTGACAACTGGGATGATATAGTAACTTGTATTTTCCATAAAGACAATAAGGTTTCCTCTTATAGTTTTCCGATTCCTGTAGACGATAAAAAACCAGGAATGATTGGTGGACTTAGAAGCGGGAGAATGATCTATGAGTTTATTGAAATGGCAGAGAATGATGTAGCATCCATTGCATTTCGATACAAGTATTTGATCAAAACAGATATCAAAAACTTTTATCCATCTATCTACACACACAGCATACCGTGGGCATTACACGGTAAATGTTTGATTAGAGACCCAAGTAATCGACAAAACTACGATTTTATTGGAAATCGCTTAGACAAACTATTTCAAAATGCTAATGATGGATGTACTAATGGAGTGCCAATTGGCCCTGTAGTGTCGGATATAATCTCTGAACTGGTTCTGTCAGGAGTAGATAGACAACTATCAAAATTACTCAACAATGATGTGGTCGTAGTTAGGTTTAAAGATGATTACCGTATTCTTGCAAAGAAGGAAGCTGATGGTCGTTCATTCATTAAATCTCTTCAAGCAACCTTAAAGGAGTATCGCCTTGAACTTAATGACGGAAAGACTGAAATCCATCGTCTACCAAATGGTCTATTTAGAAATTGGGTATCAGAATATCACGCTGTGAATCCTCAGCCAAAAAAATATTACGAATTTAAGCGTTTCAAGGAAGTATATTTATCAGTTATTGAAATTGATAAAAATAACATAGGCTGTGGAGTTATTGATAGGTTTTTGGCAGACATTACAACTAAAAAGTACAAAATTCGTATTAACAAACTAGATACTAAATCACTAACTAAAGTTATCAGCCTACTGCTTATGCTTGCAGATTTACGAACAAAGTCATTTCCAAAAGTTTTAGCGATTATAGAAGCTATTTTAAAGTCTTCTTTTGGTTCAAAGCATGTAGACTCAATAATTGAACATCTTGAAGAATTTCTTCAAGATTTAAATCAGCATGAAATGAATAACAGATACTTAATTACTTGGATTATTTATTTTATCAAATCAAATTATCTTGAGGATAGGCTTAAGGGTACTTATAATTTCAGTGATCCAATAGTTTGTGCAACTCATGAAGATCAATTCACCATGTTTGATATATGTCAATATTTTAAGATATTCTCGGATGTGCAAATAGTTGCAAAAAAAGTGACCATGCTGCAACACCTTGATGTTTTTAAGCCACAATAATAAGTTTAATTATATCCATAATTTATGTGAAACCTCTTGTTTACTGTAACTACAGAATTAGGTAAAGTAGCAGCCAAAGTAATTTAATTGATAGTCGAGCGCTCGCTCCCCCAATTCTTAGAGGAAAAAAGAGCGATCGCCCCACCCAATTCTTAGAGGAAAAAAGAGCGATCGCCCCACCCAATTCTTAGAGGAAAAAAGAGCATAGGCGCAGCCCGTCGTAGACATCGCATACAAAAAAGCCCAGTCATCTCATAACTGGGCTTTCATTATCTCAATCAATCATTGGAGGTAGAGTAATTTCAGACTATACAGCAGGTTGTTCTAGATTCACCTTGACAACTTTGTTCTTTTCTTGCTCAGTTTTTGGCAGTGTCAAATTCAATATGCCGTCTTTATAATCTGCGGTGACATTAGTATTTTGAATCCGAGCAGATAGAGGAATTACACGTTGGAATTTACCGTAGTAGAATTCGCTCTTGGTAGTGCCATTGTTTTCAGTTTTAGTTTCAGACTTGCGCTCACCACTAATGTGAACAGCATCTTCTGTGACTTGAATATCTAAGTCTTTAGCTGACAGTCCTGGCAGTTCAAGCTTTAGATGAATCGCGTCATCAGTTTCTTGTAATTCAGCAGCCGGAACTCTGATAAAGCCTTTTTCCAACCGTGCAGATGGTACTCTGGTATCTCCAAGTAAGCCGTTGATGTGACGTTCTAAAGCGTTCAATTCTTGCCAGGGGTTGTAACGAACTAGTGCCATAACTCTTTCTCAGATTAATTAGCTTCTGTTTAATTGTTTTTGCACTTGGTTTTGTGCTTATGTATTCATAATAAGTATGGTTAAAACTCCTGTAAATTCGGTTCTCATCACCTAATAATATGATGATTACCGCACTAAAGTAGAACTAAAAAAAGATTACGGTTTACTCTAATGTTGCGGTTCGGTAAACCAGAATAATAACTATTAAGACCAATAATAATCAACTAATTATTCTGCTAAGAAAGTCTCAACTCCTCAATAAGATTTGCTACTTTCTTCATTAGTTTGCAATATTTGTGAGACTTTCTTTAACATGTGCAGTACCAATGCTTCTCTATTACTGTTCCCCTTTAATTTTTTTTAAAAAGTTTTTCCTATTCCATTTCTCTTTTTTTACTTGCTTTAGCACAAAAACAAGATCCTTGTAAAAATCTGTTTGTTCAAAGTGAGCGGTATGAGCTTTACTAACAGATTTACCGCTATCATACAAATCATCAAATACTTCTTCAAAAAAAGGTTCAGCAGTAAAACTTAGGTAATCATTATCATCCCACAGATTCCACCATATATTCAAATATTTATCAGGGAATGGGATTTTTGTTTTAGCAGGGTTATTGCTGTTAGCACGGAAAAGCTTCATCTCTTGAAACAATCCAACTTGTGATGCAGCGGCACACCAAAAATCAATATGTATATCTTTTATATCTTTAATGGTAAACCTTTCTCCTGTGCTTGTTTTAAATTCAGTATTTTCCGGCATCTCGGACATTTTGGGGAGAAAATAGCTAACGACATCATAAACAAGTTGACCACCCATACTATGACTGATTACAATTAGTTTCTGTTGATTATTTCCTTCCTGTTGATTTTTATGTGCTTTACTTAGAGCATTAAGAAGGTTTTTAGTGATTTCTCCAGGCTCTTCTGGCGTTCCTCTTTTATCTAAATAGGTGAATATATCACCAAGAAACAAAGTTGCTTGTGCATTTAAAGACTCTCGACGTGAATCTACTACTCTTGTAAGAAAGTAACCTACTACATCTTTTAACCGCCCAAAAGTATCTGGTAAAAAATCTTCATCAAATTCCCTAGCTATTATCTTACGTAATATCCAACTTTTCTTAATTTCAAAGATTTTTTCGACTTGCTTGTTATCGGGAATACTAAGTTTTATACTAGGGACACCATCATCTCCCCAATAGGCTTCCTCAATCCATACCTGATCATGAATGCTAGCTATCTCTGGAGCAACACGCTCTTTGAGTTTTTCTTTAATAGTTGCCCAAACCTTATCATGGCCTCCTTCTAGGCGAGAGGCAACTCCATGTACAAACACAATTGGCATAAGTTTTCTGATAAAAGATTGATAACTCAACTATTTGTAACTTTTAACCTTTTAATCTGTCAATGACGAACAGGGGTAATTGTAGCGACCTGCAATACTAATCGCTCAAACCTGCAATCAAGGTATTTTAAAGCCAGGATTATTTGCAACCAACCTGCAATGATAGGTTTGAGCCAGGATTACCTGCAACTATAAAGTTAAAAAAAACGAACGTTTTCTTAACTGCCGTACTGGTGAGCCTTAGAGAACCTGAAACCGTATGTTTTCTAGTTAAAAAAGCCGGTAAAGAATTCAAAGTTAACCTATCAAATTCACCAGATGAGTTTTTTAACAACCTCTATCAGTCCTCACAGCCTAGTATTGATGATTACCGCCAGATTCATTCGGGGGATTATCAGGTGTAGGAAACTGCAAAATTATTGGTTCGGTAAACCCTATAAATGCTAAGAATACAGCAATATTTAAGTTCTCTTTGTCCTACCCAAATGGTTACCCCCAGCGCTCCCAGTTTTCTTTATTGAACGGCGATCGCCACTTCAAAATTAAACTCAACTCCAACTCTTGCCGTGCGCGTCGGTCAACCGGAGCATCCCACCAAAACGCGGCGTTTACTGCTGTCTTCATCCCATAGCGATAATGTAAATCCTGGTAGCTGGCGATGTAATCTTTGCAGCCGTGTATACCCTGCCACCGCTTGTTACTACGGCAGGTTTCCCCCACATACAAAATTAAGCCAGCCGCCGAGTCAACAACAAAGTACAGACACGCATCGCCGGGGCTGTCTGCTGGCATCCTCCAGAACGAAAGCGATGCCTACGGCGGGCTACGCCTACGCACTGACAATTGCAACGGATCAATCCGGTCAGGGTCACAGTGGTTGGGTGCAATATTTTTCTCATGTTTTGATTCAAAGTACATTTTTTCCCCCTCATATCACTCAAGACAATTTAAACTTTTTAGAAATTCTTCTAAGAAGAAATCTATGTCACCTGGATTCAAAGTCCCATGAAAAAATTTGATGCTGCAAGGAATCTGAAGTCGTCCTTGTAGCAAATCTCTGAGCGCATATTTTTTTTTTATAAAACCGGATTTCAATAAATTCAGAAGTAGGTTATTCAATGAATATTTATTTTCGTCAATAGTTTCAACAGTTTCAATAAGTTCAGGAAAAAACCTTGTTCCAGGAAAATATCTTTTACCAAAGTAAAGAGAGATATTTCCTACCCAAGTCCCAGGAAACCAATGCAAATGAAAGGATTCAAAGGGCTGGTTTGGTAAATTTCCAAACAGATGGGACAAGCTATAAATATATGGTGAAACGCGATGTGTTGAACCGGAACGAGTCTGTTTCACTGTTTGTATATAAATATCCATCCATTGTGATAACGTTTCTATTTGATAAACATTGGGAATAATAGCATCTTTTATATCATCTCCACTGAGCAGAAAAACTGGTATGATAATTGTGGGATTGTTAATAATGTACCAATTGGTTGCAATTTTTCTAAAATGGAAAGCTTTAAATACCCTCTCTGGTCTTTTTAAGGTTTTGATAAGATGCCATAACAAAAAACCAAAAAAAGTGCTTTCTTGTTCAGGGTTTTCTCTTTTCCATTTTGAATAGGATTTGTAGCCATGATGCACATCCAAATGCTGACTGAGATTTAAGTATCCATTACCTGAGGGATTGAGAAAACCATCAGCCGCAAGCTTGTGCCAAGAAGTCCAAAATACATCAGATTCTGGGTCAATCATTTTTGCCTGAAGTTGCGTTAAAAGATTTTGACCATATTCCGAATTTACCCATTCTTCTGTAAGAGGGTTATTCCAGTCTTCTGTAAAAGTAGAAGGCTTATTAATTTCTTCACTGAATTCCACAGATTTTACTCCTTAAAAAAACACTAATGTTGAGCCGTATTTATTACTACTAATCCAGACCTAAAGCACGCTTCACCTTTGGATTATAAGTCAGCAATTTTAATATCTCCGTAACTGGAACCTTTGCCTCATTCAGTTCAATTACCCGCTCTTTAAGATGCGATCGCACATAAGTTTTTCCCCTTACTCCCCTATACTCCCATTCAAAATAAAGTTGTTTGATGGCTTTTTCTTGGCGCTATTAGCATTTGCTCCCGCCCCAGGAGAGATTACCCTTCCAGCGCTTGTTAGAGCGGCACGTCTCACCCACATACAGCACAAGAGAAGCAGCAGAGTCAATGTTGAAGTACAGACACGCATCACCGGGGCAAGAAGCTGGCATCCTATGAAACGACATTGGCACAAGCCGCAGCAAGAGCGGATCAATCCGGTCTGGGTCGCAGTGGTTGGGTGCAATGTCGAATAACGTCGCCTGCTGCACTGGCTTGGTTTCCCTCACCCGTTGCTGATAGTCCAAAATTTGCGCTTTCCACTTCAGCAGGGCATCAGCACCCATCACCAGCGCCTCTGTCAAAAGTGCTGGTGTGAGGGGTAAATCAAAAAATAGGTTTAGCTGATTGGGTTCCAAGGTATTACGCCTAGCTTACCGACTAGCTGATTATCCCCCAGAACTGAAATGCAAGAAACCTGTTAGCGGGTTTAGGAGTGCGTAGGCATCGCCACACTTTACTTGTTTATTGATATTAGACGTTAATGTGCAGCAGGCTTGTTGTAAATATATGAGTATCAACTGATGTAGAATCCAACAATTAGGATTGCTAAAAATGGACTTCGACCAGATTAAAGATTTAGAGATTGTTGCTCATGTCATGACAATTGCTAAAACTCATAAAATTAGTGCCAAGGAAGCTTTAGAGTTCTATTTCAAAAAAAGGGAATTTGAACTAGAACAGCACAAGGAAAAAAATACAAGTTTATCTGACAGTTTAAAATCAAGCTTAAGTCCCCAAAATTGGGAATCAGTGATGAATTATGTACGTCATCATCTCACCAATGAAGAACTTTCTCAAGCATACTACCAAGCTAAACAAGAAGGAAAATTGAAGCCAGCTAAACTGTTAGTGGGTGGAGATTTTTATTTTAGAAATTCTGATTTTGTAGGTAGTAAGTATCTAGAACCAGGCATTATCGTTGAAGCAGAAGTGTACGATAACACAATTGGTCATGTTTGGCTATCTCCAATTGAGTGCGAATTTGTTTTTATAGATGAACTGGAATTTATTTAAGATTTGCTCGATACTACTTACACCAGACATAGACTTTCTGGAGCGATCGCTCCTCATTCAAGCGAACGCGCAGAGCGCGTCTCGTAGAGAGGAAAACGGGAGATCAATGCCTATGGCGGACGGGTACGCCATCGCACTCATTTATGAGAACACTATTTGCCCTATGCTGAAGCGGAAAGTAAAAACAACAGCTATGAAATTTGCACAAAATCTCACCCCCCGCCAAGGCTTACTGAAAGCCCTGACTCTAGCAATCCTTGTATTGGCATCTGTAATGCCCCCAACTGTTCTAGCCAACGAGAGCGAGAAAGCGACATTCAACAGCACAACCACGCTCCAAACCATACTCACCAGCAGTCATCGCTCAGAGCAGAATCGCCTCCGAGACAAGTACCGCCACCCAACCCAGACCCTCGAATTCTTCGGTCTGCGCCCCAACATGACCGTGGTTGAATTATGGCCAGGGGGCGGCTGGTATACCGAGATATTAGCGCCGTTTCTAGTGGCAAAGGGACAACTCATAGTTACTAACGGGAGCAACGCGAGTAAACCCGCTTTGGCTTTCCAAGAAAAACTAGCAGCTAATCCAGAGGTTTTTGGTAAGGTCAAAGTCGCCCAAATCAATCCCCCAAATGAACTGACCCTGGCCCCAGACAATTCTGTAGACCTAGTTCTTACCTTCCGCAATATTCACAACTGGGTCAAAGCTGGCTATGACGAGCAGGTTTATGCGGCGGCTTATAAAGCACTCAAGCCAGGGGGCATTCTGGGAGTGGAAGAACACCGGGCCAAACCAGATATTTCTTTGCAAGAGAGTATTAAAACTGGCTATATGTCTCTTGATGGGGTAATTGCTGCTGTGGAGAAAGTCGGCTTCAAGTTGGTGGGCAAATCAGAGATTAACGCCAACCCAAAAGATACCAAGGACTATCCGAGCGGAGTTTGGACACTACCTCCAACCTTGAGCCAAGGTCAAAAGGACAGGCAACGCTTCCTCACCATTGGAGAGAGCGATCGCATGACCCTCAAGTTCGTCAAACCCAAACCCAAAGCCTCCTAAGAGGGAGATGAGGGGATGGGGAGACAACTGTTGCCTCCTGACAATGACTAATTACTATTGACTGCTGAGGCGATCGCACGAATAGCAGCTTGACTCGCTTGAAAGCACAGGAGCGTAGTTTACCGCCAACTCTTGGAGACGCTCCGCGTAGCTTGCTTCCACGAAGTGGTACGGCATCGCCCTGTGGTTTGTGCTTTTTATGCTCCAGATAGCAGCCAAGGCAACCGCTTAGTTTTTCAAGCGAATCAACTTGAGTTTTAAGCTTTTCCTCTAAGAATTTTTCTAGTATCTATTCATACAAACAATACTCATCCTCTAAGATGAGGAGGGAAGCAGATCAAGGGGCGACAATGGAGCGAACGCATAGTCTGCTGCATGAGACATACCACTGAGAAATTTGTATTGCTATACCTCCAAATACTCTGCCACTGCTGCCAAATCTTCCATTGCCCGATTCAGGCGATTTAGCAAAGCTTGGGCTACTTCCGGTTGAGCGCTGACAGTTTCTAGCTTTTCTGTTAGATGACGGTCTAGGGCTTCTATCCACAGTGACAATTCTGTGTGACGAATTGCTGCCAGTAGCCCCATATTTCTTAAAACAGCTAAATGAAACCCAAGTTGGTTTTGGGAGCCGTAGCCCAGGTATCCGTCCCACAGTTCCAACTTTTCTGGAGTAAATTCTACATACTGCTCAAATGTAATTCCCGCTCTTTCTAGTTGAGGTTGTGGCAGTGGAGGTTGAGAGTTAGTCATAGTAATGTTTCCAATAACTGATATCACTTTTACTTACTACTCTAAATTCTCTAGACCATCTACATTAGGACACAAGTGGTGTGACTCGCACCTTACTTTTTAGCGATGGACTGAAACTCGCTTACCTGGGTCTTGCTTTCTTACCCACGCCAAAAACTTTTGCATTTGCGGCTCATTACTGAGTTTTTCTAGAGTATTGAGTTCTCTAGCAAGTAGTTTGTTGTCAAACAACGCATGAATCTGACGATGGCAGGCAGAACAGATATTTGCTGTTGGGCCTGGGTCTTGTTTTTTGCGTTTGGTATTTTGTCGCGGAACTAAGTGATGGACAGTTAAATGTTCCATCTCTCTGTGGCACAGTTGGCATTGCTCTTGTTGGTTGTTAGACACCTGCTAAAGCTAAAACCCTATCTAAATAGGATAGCTATTACTCAATACATTCTGCACGCGATCGCCCTTTTTCCTCTGTTGAAACTGGAACTGGGGGGGCGATCGCCCTACCCATTTAGCGCTGCTCCTCATCTACTGAAAAGCTTGGAACAGTTCTACTATTTTCGCTTTGAGTGCTGAAATTGCCTCTTCTAAAGTATCACTTGGTTCCGTATCTACTAAATGGGCATCGCCTACATCAGCGCTCGACCACAAATAGCTGGGTTGCCCTATCGTTAAACATCCTTGCCACTTGGATTCATAAGTATCGAGTGTAATAAAAAAACGTCGTGGCATTAGTTCTTCGGGGTTAACAACTAATTGTCCCCAAATAGAGAAGCCGAAATACTCCTCATTTTTTTCGTTATTGTATTCCCAATCAGTCAAGTTGGGAAAAGCAACTTTAACTTGCTCTAAAACTTGTTGAATTTCCGGCTCTGTTAATAGCATCGCCCCTCATCCTCTAAGAAAATATCAATATAAAAACAGGGTGGCTTGGCACATAACCACCCTTTTGAATTAATTTAACTTTATCCCTTCTAGAAACTCTACCTGTTGCGGCGTTGACGGCTTGATTTCATACACTCCAGGCGTGAACCTCATGTGCCAAATTTCAGCAGGCATGAAACTCAACCCGGCTGCGATCGCTGCCTTCTCATCCTCGTCTCTATCGCCTATCATCCACGACTTAGTTAAATTTAAAGCAAAATCAATACTTGCTCTAAATATCATCCCTGCCCCAGGCTTACGGAACTTAAATTTATCCTCTAAGAATTTACTATCTAATGTGTAATCAGCTACTTTTACAACATCATTTCTAGTGACTTGATAACATATAAAGCCTTTCATGTCTGGACAGAAATAAATTGCTTCTAGTTGAGGGATTAATTTAAGAGTGTAGCGTTGTTCAGCGATGCCTGCGGCGGTAAACTACGCATCCTCAATACTCTTCAACGGTTTTCCAGTATCACGGTTAATAGTGTCACACCCACCTTGATTAGTTACACCAATGATTGTGTAACCTTGGGCTTTGTGGTGTGCGATCGCATCTTAAGAGCGGCGACAACCTTGCGATCGCACTACAAAAACCCATTTTCAACACCAATAACCTGTTTTTTATATCAAAATCTGGAATATCCCATACCAAATCTGTATGAAAATGTAAGTCAAGACACCTTACTTTAAAAATCATGCCCCAGGACTTCTCTGCTAAAAAACTTCGAGGGCGCAACTTTGCGAGACAAGACCTTACTGGAGCAAATTTCAGCCATGCTGATATTCGAGGAGCAGACTTCACAAATGCAATTTTAAGGGGAGCAAACTTTAGAGGAGCAAAGACCGGTTTGCAACAAAGATGGAGCTTAACACGGCTGTTTTTCTTACTATTTCTTTCGCTTACTGTAATGGATTTGACAAAATTTTTCTACTATAACTCGTTTAGTGACTTTCCTTTAAATGTTTCTAGTTGGATTGATTTTGTTTTTTTAATTGCACCTGCTTTTATCTTTTATACGGTTTTGTTTTTCACAATTATTAAACAAGGTTTTACTGTTCAATGGTTTAGAAGAGTCTTGAAAGTTATAGCATCTATTTATGCAGTAAAATATTTGCTTTCAACAACAATTAACTTAGGCCCAATCAGATTGGGAATTCCTCTTTTAGGCGATGTTAATCTTGCCTCAGTTGTCATAGCAGTCACAAGCATAATTGTTCATGCAACTATGATTGTTGTTTTAGTGGCAATTATTGGTGTCAATCAGGCTATTGTTATTGGGGTATGTTTAATTGAAATAGCTGTATTTGTAACTTTTATTAATTTTCAATTATGGGCTAATAATCATGTACAGATAAGTTTAGCCATACTATTGAACAATCCTTTACTATTGTTTAATATATTCCTTTCAGCCTTGATCATATTAGTAAGTGGTTATATAGGCTGGCTTGCTCTTAATGGCAATGAAAGATTTAAAGTAATTCGTACACTTGGCATGATAATCTCCTCGATAGGAGGTACGAACTTTCATGGCGCAGATTTAACTGAAGCAAACTTTCTAGGAGCTTTGTTGAGAAATACTGACTTTGATGAAGCAAATCTTACTCGAACTTGTTGGTTTAAGGCAAGTAAGATTGATTTTGTTATTCCTGGAGAAACTTACCTGAAATTTGCAAGTGTACGAAACTTAGTCACAACTTTAGAAGGGACATCTCAAGATTTTGCCCGAAAAGATTTAAGAGGTATCAACTTAAAGGGAGCAAAATTACAAAATGCTAACTTTATTGATACTGACCTAAGTCAAGCAGATATACGGGATGCTGATTTATCAGGAGCCATTTTAGTACATACTCGACTTGAACAAGCAGACTTAACAGGTGCAAATTTAACAGGAGCTTGTATTCAAGACTGGGTAGTTACAAGAACTACTAAGCTTGAAGATGTTAAGTGTGATTATGTTTTTCTAAAATATGTAAATGGAGGTAAGCGTGACCAAATGCCGCCAAGAGACAATTTTAAACCTGGAGAATTCACAATTTTTGTTAAAAATGTTTTAGACACTATCGACCTTTACCATGACCCTAATATTAATCCAAGAGTTGCTCTTCAGGTTATTGAAAACTTATCTAAAAAATATAACGCCAGACTGGAATTAGTAGGAGTAAAAAGAGCAGAAAATGCAATAACTTTAATAGTAAAATCTTTCAACTCCATCGATGAAGAAAAATTCCAAGAAGAATACTATGATGAATATAATCAAACATTAAGCTTGAATTTGGTAGACCATCACCAAATATTACCACACTATGAAAAAATTATAGAAAAAGTTACAGACATGGTAGAAGACGTAAAGATTCGTCCTACAAATCATATTGAATATCTTGATAATAAAGGACTATTTGTCGGAGGAAATCTTTCTTCAAATGAGGTTATAAATATGCCAAATAATTCCGAATACAATTTCAACAATGCCAAATTTGGTGGTGGCTTCGCTGGTACTGGGGGAACCCAAATAGGTGGCACTTTCTATGACTACTCCTTAAACCAAAACCTAACTGAAGCCGCAGCCCAAATTCAGCAGTTACTCAAGCAACTAGAGGAAACGAACCCCACTACAACCGAGACAGAAAAAATGATAGTTGCGGCTAAGGCTGCTGATGAAATTAAGAATAATCCAACATTAAAAGCACGGGTTATCGGTGCGCTCAAGTCTGGAGGTAAAGAAGCGTTTAAAGAGGCAGTTGATAACCCACTCGTTAACGTTTTGATAGCAATTATCGAGGGTTGGCAAGAAGCACAATAGTCTGGTAGATGTTGGTGCGTGCATGGGCGATGATCGGTCATACTCTGGATGTGGCTACACAGCAAGTGTGCGATCGCTTTTTTCACGCCTATGATGCACTTCGTTCCTTCAACTCCCTTTCTCAATCCACTCCCGCCCCGCCTTTTCTGCCGCTTCTGGCGTGTAATAAATTTTACGGAAACCAAACACCGCACCACCAGGACTAATCACCCGAAACTGCCAGCAATGGGTATCAGTGTAGAACACCACTAAAGTACAATCCTGGGTGCTGACGACTAAGTGAACTGTGGTTTTAGTCATGGTGCGGGTGTCGCAACGGTATCATTGTGTTGCTTTTTACTCCACATTCAGCACTTCATCTTGTAATACACAAAGATTTCCAATATTTGGCTAATGGTGGTTAGATAACAATGCCAATCTTTCCTCGCTTGAAAATTGCTCCTTCGATTTTCGCGGTGAAATAGCGATCGCCTCTCCTCCTTGGATTCAGAATCCTTTGGGTGATCGCCCGTTGCTCCCGTTTCAAGCGAGGAAACTTGAGCAATAGGGGGAAGAGCGATCGCACTTGGGCAAGCGAGGAGAATAGCGCGATCACTCTAGTTTCATCCTTTATTCTTTGACCGCTTTATAAATCCGATAATTTCCTCAATAGGCACTCCAGATTTTTGCATTGATTGAATAAGGGCGATCGCTCCTAATGGCACCGAGCCAATACTCCGCCCCTTCCACTCACCGTCTATCTTCTCTTCCCAGTTAAATCCCCACCTCCAATGAGTAGGATTATCAGGATTGCGGTGGCCGATAACACGAGGGTAGGAAGTGATCGCTCCACTCTTCAACTTCTTATTTTCTAAGTATTTGTATAAACAGCCCTTACGCTGTCTGCGTTTAGATGAGGGTGATCGCTTCTTATCCTCTAAGAAAATCTCTGGTGTTAATTTATCGGGCGATTGAGTTAAGGTAAAGGATTCTTCTAAGCCCAATACTGGCGACTTTCCAATCAAGGGCGTTTCCGAGGGCTGCGCGGCGATTACGCACAACTCCATTTCCGCTACTAACTCCAATGCCGATCTGTCGTCCTGTGGGTCTGTCCAACCAATAGGCAGATTGAAACTGCTCTCTAGAAATTCCGGGTTGCAGACTTGCCCCTTGTGTAAAGTTCCTTTCTTCTTCAACTGCGCTTCTAACTTGCCCTGCCCAGGATTGCGGCTGTTCTTTGAACTTAATGCGCCTGGAGAATCCAACCAGCAGTAGCCTTTCTCTACGGAAGGGACTTCCAAGCATTCCGCTTGATACGGTGAGCCATTCGACATCATACCCGCACTCGGAAAACTGATTAAGCAGCCAAGCGAAGTAGAAAGTGTTGGTTCCTGGTTTAAATCTACAGTTAAGGAGTCCTGGCACATTTTCGATTGCAAAGAATCGGGGTTGGTACTCGGCGATCGCTGCTGTAATGAAGGGGAAACAGTCTCTAAGGTCTGCTGCTCCAAGTCGCAAGCCTTGGATAGTAAAGGGCTGGCAGGGTGGTGAAGCAGTAATAATTCCGTCTCGTTTAAGTCGGTCAAACCAGTAGTTTGATGTTCTTCCTGTAATGCCTTGCACGTCTCCGTAATTGCGGGTGTTGGGGAAACGCAAGTTGAGGATGTTTGAGCAATACTCATCTGTTTCAGCGACTCCCCAAAGCTTGAATTGCTTAAGCATAATTCCAGCGAGGGGGAATCCTGCCCCAACTCCTGAGCAGAGGTCAAGTTGTTGCATTCTGCGATCGCCTCCTCATCCTCTAAGAATTTCACTTGATTGGGAAAAACCCTGATTTGTAAATCGTAATTATCCAATTTGACCCAAAATTCGGGGCTATCTTTTGTGTGATATCCAGACAAATAACCTTTCTCACCTAAGTACTTTTTATGATTACTAATCTCAAAGCGATCGCCTACTTTAAAAAGTCGTTCCTCTAAGAAATTGAAATTGCCATAAGGTGAAAATACCTGCCTAAATCTCGACTGATTCTTACCCCAATAAATTAAGCAATGTGATTGCCTAGCAGGCATTTTAGGCTGATATTTTGTATCTAAAAACTTAATTCTGCCCTTCCAAAAGCAGATTAAATTTGATGCAATTAATGGGTGAAACCATTTAGTATCAGTTGCAGCTGGGACAAGTGCGATCGCTTCTTCTACTCGTCCACAATTGAATTCTTCTTGTAATTTAGCAATCCATACACCAGGGTAACTATAAGGCGGATTCATGAAAACTCGCCCAGACCATTGCTGAGAAAGCCCATCATCATTAGCAGTAAAGTGGTGACAAGCTTCGATATGCTTGCCATCGTCGGCGCAAGGATCTAATGTAATTCCACTTAAACATTTTTGTACTAAATCAACAATTTGAGGCGGTGTATACCAACAATCAGAAATTTTAGCTTTCATCTTTTTTTACCCTATTTCAACAGATTTTTGAACTGAGTAAACTGTGCATCAAACAGCAGTTTTATCGTTCCTGTTGGCCCACCCCTATTTTTGGAAACAATTACCTCTGCAATACCTCTATCAATCGTATCGGGGTGGTAATATTCATCCCGGTAAAGGAGCAGTATTAAATCTGAATCTTCCTCAATTCGCCCTGATTCGCGCAAATCTGACATCATAGGACGCTTGATAGTGCGGCTCTCTACACCACGATTTAGCTGCGACAACATGACAACAGTTGTGTTGCACTCGCGTGCTAATTGCTTTAACTGTCGAGTAATTTTTCCGATTTGAAAAGCTAGGTTGTAGCTATCACCATCCGTCCCTTCCATTAGTTGCAAATAATCAATACCAACGATGCCGATGCGGCCGTGTTCTGCAACAATTCGCTTAACTTTTGAACGAATTGAATTGACAGTTATCACGGGTGAATCGTCAATATAAACGGATAACTCGCTTAACCTACCGATTGATTGTGCTAAAGGTTCCCACTGGTGTTTGTTAATCTTGCCCTGTTGCAAATAGCTTGAATCAATTCTTGCATCTTGGGATAAAAATCTATCTCCCCATTCTTCTTTAGTCATTTCAAGACTAAAAATAAGAGTTGGTAGCTTTTCAAGTTCAGAAATATTGAAGGCTAAATTGCCTACAAATGATGATTTTCCCATTGCGGGACGACCAGCAATTGTTATGAGCTTTCCCGGTTTAAATCCTCCTATCATTGCATCTAGGTCATAAAATCCAGTTCTAACCCCAGATGGTGATATACCCATACTTTTTTCTTCAATGCTAGAGTAGGCATTTATCAAGATTTCGCTCAGAGGGGTTGGTTCAGATATTGATGCGATCGCGCTGTTATTTATCTCTAAGATTTTTGATTCAGCCGTCTCTAATTGTTTGTTAATTTCTTCGTTTTGGTCGTGTGCTAAATGGTAAATCTCACTTGCTGCCTTAGCTAATTGCCGACGGTAATATTTTTCCATCACCAACTCGGCTAAAGCGTCAATGTTCACAGCTGACACTGTGCGGTCTACCAAAGTTGCTAATTTATTTCTCCCGCCAATGCGAAATAGTAAATCATGGTCAGTCAGCCAACTGGTGACAGAAAGTAAGTCTGTGGGTTTACTCTGTTGGTGAAGGCGCAGCGCTGCTTGATAAATATCTTTGTGAGCGCTGATGTAAAATGCTTCGGCAACAAGGGTATCGCTCACCCTGCTGATTGCATCTGGGTCGAGCAAGATACCACCCAAAATGGCCTCTTCTGCTTCGATATTTTGGGGAGGCAGCTTGTTGCTGTCACCAAAATTTAGATTCTCAGACATTATTTGCTCTCGCTTTTGCTGGATTTTATGTAGGTATCGGGTTGCTTGCTAAAAATTCGCGCACGTCCTTGCGGGCAGTTTTCGCCCAATTGAGCCAGCTACTGTAAAAGTCGTCTTTTAAAAATTGTTCGAGCCTCGGACTGTCGCCCGATTGAGTAGCCCCGCAAACTAAAGCTTGTAGTTGCCCATACCACATTTGATGCTGCGGTTCACTGTAAGCCGCAAAATTGTACTTTTGGTTTTTTTCATCGCGGGTTTGGAACCACTGGTCTGCTAACTCTTCCCAATTCTCCTTAATCCACTTTCTTGGTAACTGAATTGGTGGATTTTTCAGCTGTGCAGCCTTCTGTTCCCCAAATTTTAAAAAATCCTCTCTCTCCTGTTCTGAGAGAGAGTCTTTAAAGTCTGAATAAGTCTTATTAATCTTAGAGTTTTCAAACGCTTGTACAGTATGCGTTTCAGCCTGTGTTGACGACATCTGTGACGCTTCGGCGACATCTGTGACGCTTCGGCGACATCTGTGACGCTTCGGCGACATCTGTGACGCTTCGGCGACATCTGTGACGCTAGGCGACATCTGTGACGTTCTCTTACAAAGTTGCTCCTCTCCTATCGGAGACACTACGCGAACGGCGGAAGCCGTCAAGACCGCACTTTGCGCTTTTCTTTTGACCTTGGCCTTAGTAAATTCGACCTCGAAAACTTCATTTTCTTGGATCGTTTTTAAAGCCCTTTGGACGCTGCGACGACTTATTCCAATCTCTTCAGCCAGCTGTGATGTATCAATCTCTAATGCCCTACTGTTATCAAAAGGCAGATGGACACTTAGCCAGCACCAAACCTTAATTTCTGATTCGCTAAGAGAGAAAATCAAAGGTAGATCTGCCTCTGATAATTTATAAAATTTCATAGCTGTACCTCAGCTACAGCTAGCACTTGCTTAAAGTCTCGAATTGTCATATCATCCTTATTAGGTTTAGAAATCGCCCCGAACAGAGTCACATTTGTCGGGGCTGTTTTATTTGGGTTAGAATTGGAATCTAATCAACCTGGTAAATTGATATTATTTATCTAATAGGCAAATTATACAATAATATTTTATCTAGTAGACGTAACAGCAGGAAATAAAAGTTTATGCAAATTTGCCAGCTATTCAAAGAGGCGATGGACAGATACGGCATTCAAGGAAAGGAACTAGCCGCGATCGCTGGTATAAGTCAAAATCACCTGTCTCAGTTTCGCTCTGGGCACAAGTGGGTCAGCCCAGAGGTACTTGCAGCGCTCTTGGAGGGGATGGATCAGTTGTCCCCAGGTTCCCGCGCTTATTTTTGCCAGCTGCTAGCGCAAAAACCTTTATCAGAAAAAGAAGATTCTGGCAGGCAACTGATAGAAATGATTGAAAATGCGAATGATGAGGAAATGGAATTAGTTTTACTAGCAATTGGGCGTAAATGGAAGAATGTAAGTCAAAAGCCTGCTATTTCTAGTAGATACAGCACAGAGTTGGATAGTGCGATCGCTGTCTAATCGTTTACAAGCAAGTATGATCGTTAGCTATCAACTATCAGGCTGTATCTTTTTATGTTGGAAGGAATTAAATTTGTGTCGCTCGACGATGTAAGGAGAATGCTGGATAGCTTGACACAGGAAGAAAAAGAGGCTTTGTTGTCTGAGCAGATTAAAAAGCTATCAGCAGAGTCTAAGGCACGAGTTCTAGGCTTGTCTGAGTCTGGGCTGACGGTAATCACAGGTTCGTTTGTCAGTCTCAACTCTGATGTATCAATTAACATCCAAAATGCCTCTGGGTTTGATGCAGAAGCGGTTTTTAAGGCATTGGTAGATTTTCGCAAGTCTGAGCGAGAATCGAAGTAAAAAATTTGTCTGTTGGATTCTTAGAGGATAAAGAGCGATCGCTCAACACTCAAGCGATCCCTACGCGGGGCTACGCCTACGCAGTATTTCTATTCTCCACTGATTAAATTAGCTTTAATGTACACTCGATACAGCTTAGATTCTCCCCTATTGGCATAGGGTTTACTCTCCTCTACAATCTCAATAATTTTGTCATCATCTTGCAGTTTATGAAATAGCCACAGCCAAACTTGTAAATCTATTTCAGAGGCAGTAATGCGAATTTCAGCATAATGATTAGTCACAATTCAATCTCCATTTTTCAGCAAGTAAAATACCTTGCCACTACGCTTGTGTCGATGATGGAAACTCGTTACTATCAACTACTCCTCCTTGATTGGGAAGCTCCACAGAGGAATAGTAATTACCGCTTTCTATTGAGTAGATATAAATCCAGCAACCTTTGTACTTTAGAGGAATACTACACATTTTCTTAGAGGATGGCGAGTAATTCTTTAGCTAAATCTTTTGCTGAATTAATACCCTGCAAAGTCTTACGTTTACCCTTTAATACAAGTTCAATTCGCTGCTGTTTTTGAATCAATAGGTCATCGATCGCTCGATCGATATTTCCAAGCTGCAACCATGTTGCAAATACAGCATTTTTTTGTCCCAGCCTATGACATCTATCCTCAGCTTGCTCACAGTCTCCTGGAGTCCAAGCCCGATCAACTAAAATAATGTTGCTAGCAGCTGTTAACGTTATGCCAACGCCACCGGCTTTGATAGTGCCGACAAACACTTTATTTTCACCAGCTTGAAATTTATCTACTAATCCCTGGCGTTCTTCTGGTTTTATGTCTCCGGTCAGGAGTAAACCATTAAGTTTAGATGCGATCGCCTTCGCTGACTCTACAAATTCAGTGAAGATTACAACTTGTTGACTTTGTTCTAGGAGTTCTTCAGCTAGAGCGATTGCGCTATCAACTTTAAATTCACTCCCTACCTTCCGCAAGATATTAATAGTTACTAAAGCCTCTGCTTCAGGGTTAGCAGGATTGTAAGCCAACACCCAACTAAACCAAGCTTTTAGGGATTGAGATTTTAAGAGTATTGGTAAATTATCTTTGAATTTCTGACAGTTAGCCCGTTGTCGATAGTCTTCTACCAATAATTGCACTGTTTCTTGGTACTCAGCCGCAAGTTTTGCTTCAAGTTCGGCGTGTTCAAGAAGTCGGGTTTTATCGGGTAATTCGGTTAAACATTGCTGTTTAGTTCGCCTCAAGATAACATCCTCGGTCTTTTCGGCTAACTCGTCCAGGTGCCCTGCCCCGGTGTTATCCCAGACAGTTTTTCTGCCTATCGATTTTTGATGAGCATTGCAGTAATGACGTTCATATTCCCATTTATCAGCTGCTAGTGGGTGATTAACTGCAAAAAGTAACGGGTAAAGGTTAATTGGCCTACCATTTTTGATTGGTGTCCCAGTCAATAGCCACGCTGTTAAACAATTCTCGTGGTGCGCCAACTCCAACATTTTCTTAGTCCGTTGACTATTAATGTTTTGTGCATAATGCGCCTCATCACAAATTAGTACATATTTCTTAGTCTCAAGTGGCTTGGGCATTTTAGACCAACTGAAACACTCGATTTTGACTTCCGCACGAGCAGCTTCCTTTACCCAATTTTCCATTACAGATACAGGAGCAATCACAAACACCGGACAATCGTGTGTACACTGCATTGCTCTGGCTGCTATCAATGCTTCAAGCGATTTGCCTAATCCCATGTGATCTGCAAGAATACCCCCGGTGTAGATACCACCGCGACGGTGAGCAAGCAGCCACTCAACACCTTTTTTCTGATAATCCCGCAGATACCAGCCATTGGCCAAAGGTGCATCTAGATTGGCTTGTTTTACTAAAGTTACTATCCCGTCAGCTGCTGCCAGCGCTGCGGCCTCCTTAGCTGTTTCTTCTTCCTGGCGTTGCTGTTGTGCCAGGGCGATCGCACCTTCTACTTCTGGTGCAAAGTGAAACTCTTTATCTGTAAGCTTTTCTATCACTTCCTCAATCATCAAGAGAGGAAAGCGCCAGGATTTATCCTCACCTTCAAACTTATATCCTTTAATAGTCTTACAGTCGCGCTGAAATTTACCACTCGAATCATAAGGAGTGTACACAGCAATCCTTTCGTCCTTAATCTCAAGCCTACGCTCTGGGAGTACGTCTACCTCATCATTTTGAATAATTATTTGGGGTGAATTTTTGGGGTATTGGTGAGCGATCGCATCCCATAAAGGCAGTGATAGTCCTGCTCTATTCAACTGCTTACTATACTTTTGAATCATTTTATATGCAGCCTGGGCGTGTGCCTGGAGTAGTTGCCTTTGCTGCTGAATTTGATTTGCTAACCAATGCCCAAAGCCGGAATCAGCTTTGTTAAAACCTTGACCATCTATTGAGCTTGCACCATCACACTGCGACGATAGATGACAAATTGCCCTTTCTAAGCGGCGATCAGCTGTTTCCTCTTTCTTCTCATCAATGATTACAGGCAATTCTAACTGGAGTTTGACAACATCCTCTAGTTCCCAGGATCTAACCGAATTGAGGACAAATTCTAACTTTGGTGCTTGCAGGCGTAGCTCGTCGTAGACATCGCTATCATCATCACTATCGCTATCATCATCACTACATAAAGAGCTTACAGCCAGTTTTAATTGCCCCAATTCATTCTTACTAAGTCTGTCTAATGCAGAGATGACGGAATCAAGAGGACTAGAGCCATTATCCAGCGATCGCGCGTAAGCTTCAATTTCCTCTAAGAATATCTCAGGCACTCTTATCGCTTTAGTTGGTAGATGTTGCCACGCTGTTTTCTGCTTAGGTAGATGCTCGGTTTTAGGGTGATAGTTTGGCATAGTTTTTGGTCGGATACTATTACTAAATAATATCATGTATGAAGCGTACACAGCATATAAATAGTTAAAGTATATTTTTTGGGAGGTGCGATCGCCTTCTTAATCGCTTACGCGAAATAAAGAAATAAGGTTGCTTCGCAGTTTTTTCATTGACTCCCTCCTTTGTCGGTCGATGTCCCCCCCCGCCCCAAGGGGAGCGCTCATCGCCGCAGGGCTACCCCAGCTTTTCCATTATGGCTACGGGCATCAAGGGTAAAATGCACGCGGCTTGAGGTTGCTTCGCATTTTATATTGGCTCCACTTCGTTCCGCATTTCCGCGCCCTTGACCCCCTCCGCTTAAAAAAGGGGGCTGGGGGTTTCCCGGTCATGTCCTTTCGTTGGGAGTTTCGGTTATGTCGGTTATTGCTCGTCGGTCATTCGTCGGTTGTCCCGCTCCTGTGGCAGCTGAGGTTGTCGAGTTGGCCCGCTCGTTCCCTGGCCTTGGGCTTGCGGTGGTGCGGCCATCATCTCGTGCGTTTTCTAGTTGGGTGTGTGTGTGTTCGTTCGCGTCTGAGTTGGCGGCGGTGCGTTTTGCGGCGGCTGCGGCTGGCCAGTTCTTCGGGCCTGGTTCCTTCTGCGTCGTTCGTTTTACAGGGCGGCGTTGGCGGGTGTCGGTTCCGTGTCTTTCTCCATCTGTGGTTGTGCGGGTGTGTTTGGGGCGGCCTCGGTTGGCGCGTCGGTTTGGCGGTCGGTTGGTTCTCGCTGGTTAGTTTGTTAGGTTGGGGGCTTCGGCCCTCTTTTTTTGGGCATTTGATCATTGACTCTCCATTGGATCTTCGCAGCCAATACCGAGCGATCGCAACTGGGTTTTAATGTCTTCCCTGCTTTGTCCGCAATAGTAGTAAGTTTTATGTTTTAAGTTGGCTAAATAAAAGCCGGATTTTCCACCATTAATCCGAAATAAATCAATAACAACTTGCTGTTCGCTAATGCCGAAAAGGCTAGCAATATCGTTATTTTTAATTGAGTTAGTTCCTATGAAAGCATCGGTATTTTTGATAAACCAACGTCCCGATCTACACTCAAAAATTCGGAAGTAACTTGGATAGATAATAGTGACGTTATCCATGTTTGCTAAATTTGGTAAAATGTGTTTAACGAGGAAAACCCCTATTGGGGTAGGGGTTTTCGCTATGGATTAACCTTTTTGAGGTTCATCCTCAGAACTGTCCAGTTCAGGCGGATTGATTTCGATTTCCCTCTCGCCTGTACCAAGGTTCTCTTTAAACCACCTTTGGTCTTCGGTTTGCGGGTTTTCGTTTTCAATCCTCTCGTAGATGTTAATGTCGGACGGCTTAACGTCCTCTTTTTTTCCATTACCATCTTTTGATTGACTCATTCGCTTCACCTCCTGATGAGGGTTAGTGTTTTTATCCCTCATCTTTAATGATATACCGTGGGGACATGGATTTTAAAAGAGTTTTAATAAATATTTTGCATTTTTTAGCTCCTCATTATCATAAAAGCCTATACCACGGGGACATGGATTAGATAGATAATAGACGTAGCTAGAGGTGAGTTATGCAAAAAACACGAGATGAGCAAGGGAAATTCACTACAGATAGACTAGAGCCACGAGATGCAAAGTTGAGCTTAAGAATTGAAGCATCTGTACTGGCAAAAATTCAAGCTATTCCAGATTGGCAAGAGAAGGTGCGATCGCTTCTTTATGAGTTAGTTAAGCCAGAATAGCGATCATCACTCCTGATGAAAAGGAACCAGCCAAAAACGCAACTTTCCCTGCGCCATCCCCCAGAGCTAGACACAGCAAAGAAAAAGAAACTGCTGCGGAAACGCGGCGGTTATAAAGGTTAGCCCAATTTATCGCCTAGTTGCATTTTTGATTGGTCAAAATCCTGCATTAGTCATTAGTCATTCGTCATTGGTCATTAGTCATTTGACATGATTCATAGGACAATTGGACTTTGGACAAATGACTAGCTTGCAAGTGCTTCCTGAATGGCATTGTTATAAATAACGCGACCAGGAGTTGTGTATATATACTGATAAAGTACATTGCCTTTAGCGTCAAGTCTTACTCGACGGAACTTATAGAGTAACGTGCGGGTAC
>NZ_JAIVFS010000061.1 GCF_020829645.1 Nostoc mirabile CHAB5784
TATCTCAGGTTTTGGATACTGATAAAAGTTGCCATAATGCAGTGAGTAAAGTTATTGCTTATTTGGCAGGGCAAAGAGTAGAAATTCCATCAACTGATACAAGCGCATATTGTCAAGCGCGGTCTAGATTACCAGAAAAGTTGTTAGAAAAACTTTTTAGTCAGTCTGGACAAAGTTTAGAAGACAAGGTAGTAACAGAGCATTTATGGTGTGGTCGAAACGTGAAGTTGATAGACGGGTCAACTGTGTCCATGCCTGACACTGTAGAGAACCAGAAAGAATACCCTCAACCAAAGACTCAAAAAGCTGGATGTGGGTTTCCAATTGCAAAAATTGGCGTGATGTTCAGTTTAGCGACGGGAGCCGCTGTCGGATTGTGCATCGATATTTTGAACACTCATGATATTCGTTTCAGACTACCTGTCTAGGGGGCATCGTATATTAAATGATATCACTAATCTAGATTTTGTTCATTCAAACATTCACCTAAATAACCCAAGTTGCGGGTTATCGACTGATGTGTGCTTGTTACCACTCAATTCATGCGATGGCGTACCCGCCCGACGTAGGCGATCGCTTTCCTGAGCGTGTCTTTTGTGGCGATCGCTTCCATGACACTGCATCAAGGACGACCGCCTGACCCCTCCTCGACTGTTCAATAACTTTCAAAGCTGTAGCCCTTATTCCGTATAGCTTAGAGCTTTTCTTAGTGCCATTCGACCAACGTTACCTTATCAGTAGACAAGTCACCGGCTGAAGCTGCGAATGCAGGGAGAGCTGTGAATGCGGAAAAAGCCGCTTTTGGGTTTACTGACTTTTGAGTAAAGCTTCTATAGCTTCTAGTTCATCTGTAATTGAGGTTTCAATACCCTGTTCTGACATGGAATTTTCTAGTTCAGAGATAATCATCACCTGCGCTAATTCCCTTTCTTCTGTGTTTAGTAGGAATTCGCTGGCAATGTGGTGCGCTAGGGATTGAATGGTGGGATGCTCAAAAAGGACTGTGGAAGCGATCGCTTTATGCAAACTGGCTTCCAATCGACTACGTAATTCTACCATCATTAAAGAATCCATGCCCATATCAAAAAATCCTACTTGGGCATTTGGTAGTTGGGAAGTTGGTAAACCTAAGACTTTACCAACTTCAGTTTGCAGGTAGTTGGTCAATAAGGAAATGCGATCGCTCATCCCCAATGATGTTAATTGCTCCATTAATTGGGAAGTTTGATGAGTGGGCGATGGTGCTTGGGCTTGAAAGTCTGTAAAGAACGGAGAGGATAAACCTTGGGCTAGGAGTTCAGTCCAATTCACTGGTACTACTCCCACTTGACTGCTAGATTGTGTCAGGAGGAATTCTAAAATATCTATGCCTTGGTCAGGAGCGATCGCACCAATCCCCCGTAAACTCATTTGAGTAGCAATTTGACCTTTGGCAGCAGCACCGATATCTGCCCAAACTCCCCAATTTATACTCAGTGCGGGTAATCCTTGGCTGTGTCGATACTGTGCTAAGGCATCGAGAAATGTGTTACCAGCTACATGGTTGGTTTGTCCAGGAGAACCTAATAGGGAAGCGGCAGAAGAAAACATGATAAAATAATCCAAAGGTATATTTTGGGTCAAAAGATGTAGATTCCAAGCACCTGCAACTTTTACAGACATCACAGACTGCAACCGTTCCGAATTCAGTTGCTGTAAAACTCCATCATCTAAAACGCCCGCTCCATGAATGACACCACGCAAAGGCGGACATTTTTGTTGGATGTTAGTCAGAACTGCTGCTAATTGTTCTGTGTGAACAACATCTGCCTGAGTTGTGATAACTGTAGCACCTGCGGCTTGTAATGCTTGAATTTGTGACTGTGCTTCTAGTGTCGGGCTGCTACGTCCCACGAGTACCAAGTATTTCGCACCTTTTTCAACTAACCAATGGGCAACGCGCAAGCCTAAACCTCCCATTCCACCAGTAATCAAATAGGTTCCTTCGGGATGAACTGGCAATGTTTGCAAATCATCATCTATCGGTTCGTGGGTAATGGCGATTTTGCCAATATGTTGCGCTTGTTGCATCATCTGCAATGCTGTCACCACTTTTTGGGCAGGAAAAACTGTTTGGGGTAAAGGTTGCAACTTTTGGCTTTGAAACTCTGCCATGAGACGATGTAACAAGGATTGCACCTGTTGAGGATTTTGCTGTGCGAGATTCATTAAATCCACCAGATGATAGGCAACTTTGGGCTTGACTTGAGCAACTTGTTGTGCATTCCAAACTCCCCGTTTGCCAATTTCAATAAAGCATCCGTTGGCTTTGATAACTTCTAGACTGGCGGCAATCAACTCACCAGCTAGGGAATTAAATACGATATCTACACCTTTACCGTCAGTGATTTCTAGAATTTCTTGGGCAAAATCCAAGTTGCGTGAGTTAAAGATGTGTTGAACACCTAAAGAACGCAATGTCTCCCATTTCCTTGGACTTGCTGTGGCAAAGACTTCTGCCCCAGCTTGTTGAGCAATTTGTAAAGCTGCCATACCTGTACCCCCAGTGGCGGCGTGAATGAGGATGTGTTGTCCTTTTTGAATTGCAGCAACTTCTTGCAGGGCATAAGCTGCGGTAAGGAAATTGGCGGGAATTGTCGCAGCTGTCTCAAAGCTCAAAAAGTCGGGTTTGGCAACAACAAAGCTGGTATTAGTAGTAACATATCGGCTAAAACTATCAGCAGCTAAGGCTATGACGGCATCACCGATACTAAACTGAGTTACGCCTTCACCAACAGCGACAATCTCACCGGCACATTCAACACCAAACCAGTTGCGATCAAAAGGCAGTAGTCCCAAAGCATCTAATACGTCAATAAAATTTAATCCCGTCGCCCGTACCTGAATCTCTACCTCCCCTGGCTGCGGTTGACAACGCTGTGAGGTTTGCCATTGTAGGGAGTCGAGTAAACCGCGTGTGCCGATTGTTAAGCGGTAAGGCTGTTCGGGAACGGCAAGTACTTTTTGGGGATTAGTGAAGCGAGTTAATCGTGCTACCCTTCGCCCAGTTGAGTGGAGGGCAATTTCCTCTTCCTGGGAAGGGTGCATGAATTCAGTTATGAGGGTATCAACTTGGGAAATTGCTGCTTGTGTCGGATCTAAATCCACACAGCGACAATTGAGTTCTGGGTGTTCCAGACGGATGACTTTACCCATACCCCACACAGGTGACTGCATCAATCCTGTGATTGTGGAGGTGGGATTGACTGCACCTTGAGTCACCAGCCAGAGGTTAATCGGCTGATGTTGCTTTTGAATTAGGGTTTGGACAAGGTTGAGAACATTGGTACATTCAGCGTAACAGTCTTGAGGTAGAGTCTCAATGTGTTCTTGTGAACCAGAAATATAAACAATGTTTTTGATTGATTTCTGAATGCTTTCTGATGTTAAGAACGTCCCAACCTCCCTTGCGAAGGCTAGTGTGTCCGAATTACCCCCCTTAATCCCCCCGATGCATTGGGGGAAACCGGAAATCAAGTCCCCTCCCCAATGCATCGGGAGGGCTAGGGAGGGGTAAAACCGACTTGTGTGTACACCGTAGCTTGCTAAGGGGGGCGATAATTCGTTATTCTCTGTTGTTAGGGGAGCTAAAATGGTACATAATTGCTGTTGATGGTGTAATCGTTGTGCGATCGCATCTCCTAACTCGGAAAAATCTGTCACAATTAACCATTCCCCAGTACAGACGCGATTAATCGCGTCTGTACCTTGATCTGACTGGGCCACAATTACTGCTTGTTGAGCCAATACCTCTGGAAGCACAGAGTTAGGGATAATATTTGCAACGCTGGCAAATCCATTTACTTGTAATAAATTGTGCCACTGCTGGGTAGAAATTAAGGGATACGTAGGACGCAAATCTTTGTCTTGGAATCTCCACCAGCCTTCAGTTAAACCAAAAATCAAATCCAGCCAACTACTGGGACAAGTCCCTTCCACGAGTATCAATAATCCGTTGGGTGCGAGTAAGGATTTGACGTTGGTGATGGTTTGGCTTAAATTTTTGGTGGCATGTAGAACATTTGCTGCAATAATAATATCAAAACTGTTGGCAGTAAATCCCCCAGATGCAATTGGCTGTTCAATATTCAAACTTTGGTAACGGACAAAGCTGTAATCTGAAAACTGCTGGCGTGCTTTTGCTAAAAATAGTGGAGAAATATCAGTAAAAACATATTCCACTGATTGAGTAGCAAGTTGGGGTAAGAGATTAGCTGTGGTTCCCCCTGTACCTGCACCAATTTCTAGAATTCGCACAGTTTGCCCAGGCGGTAACTTTTCTAAAGCTGAGAGTACCGCTTGCTGTACTAGAGTATTCATCATCTGGGCACCAGGGGAATTTTGATACAGTTGAGTAATTGCTGTCAAGTCTCCATTGGGAAATAATATTTGTAAAGGTTCACATCGTCCCTGCAACACCTCTGCTAAACGTAAACCACAGCGTTTAATTAGCGTGAGTTCTGCCGAAGAAGATGGGTATTTTGTTTGTAGTTGTGCTTGGAGAATTTGTGCTTGTCCAACATTAGGAGACTGTCGCACATACCATCGTTCATCTCGTTGTTGTAGAATACCTGCGACTGTTAACATTGACAGCAGGTGTAGAAACAATTGTTCTTGCTCAGGTATAATTTGCAATTGCTGCCCAGAAAAATCTTCACCCATCTGCAAAGATAAACCCAACTGTTGCAGCGCTTCAACAATATAGGCAAGACTCAGAGTTTCCAACTGGGGTAATAATTCTGCATAGATTTGGATCTCCGATTTTGTTAACAGTTTAGTGAATTGAGGTGCTAACTGCTGTGCAATCATCTCTGGAGAAGGAAGCAAAGATGTCTCCTGAAACAGAGAATTGGGGTAAGATTGGGTGCGCCATTCCACCTCATACAACCATTCTCGCCAGTCTGCTGATGAATCTTCAGCAAAGATACTTTGTGATTCCACAGCTTTCAGTTGCAGTCCGGAAAAAGTTGCGATCGCTACTCCCTCTGGCGTTAAAACTTGGATATCTGCAATTATAATTGGTGATGAGATATCTCTATGACGCAGTTGCACCCAACTCCATAGATTTTCCCCGACTGGTTCCCAAATAGTCAAGCGATCCAAACCGATGGGTAGATAAATAGATGAGGTGGACTGGTGAGATAAAATAGCTGCGATCGCTTGTAAACATCCATCCAACACAATTGGATGGAACTGGTAGCCAGCACGCTCAGTACATATTTGTGGTAGATGAATTTCTGCCAATGCTTGATTGTGATTGTACCACAGTTGGGTAATGACTTGGAACATTTCGCCGTAATCAATGCCAACCGTTTTGAGGTTTTGGTAGAAGTCGGCAATATTTGTAATTTGGGTACAATGCCGTTGCTGTTCTAAAAAATTAAAAATCCCATTTGGCTTAATATCTTTGTTCACACCCACTTTCCCTGTTGCATGAACAGTCCAAGCATTTTCAGTGGTGCTGACAATTTCAAATTCGTAGCTGTCAGTGAGAATGAATTGTACAACCCGTGGGCAATCTGGGGTGAAAATGCAAGCCTGTTGCAGAGAAATATTTTCTAAGTATAGACGTTCGCTTTGAAAAACTTCCTTTCCGGCTGCCAATGCCATTTCTATGTAGGCAGCTCCTGGTAAAATTACTTGGGCAAATATCCGATGGTCTTGCAGATATATCGGATAATTATCAGCGAGTTGTTGCTCAAAGTATAAATTAACGGATTTGGCTAAGTGTAATTTCTGTCCCAATAAAGGATGGACATCCACACGACCCCTCCCCAACCCTCCCACCCCCCTTTCATCCCCCCTTGGTAAGGGGGGACAGAGGGGGGTGCTTGATAGGGCGGGTGGGGTAATTTCTGCCCAGAAACGCTTTCTTTGGAAGGGATAATTTGGCACATCAAGACGCTGACGGTTGTAACCTTGATCAAATCTGTGCCAATCAAGCTGAACTCTTCGCCGATAAAGCGTCGCCACACTTGATAATATTACCTGCCAATCCTCCTGTCCGGCTCGTAAACTGGGCAACCAGAGATATTTTTCCTCATCCGCTACCAGCGATCGCGCCATACCGAGTAAAATTGGCTTGGCTCCAACTTCCAAAAATACACTACACTCTTGCTGAATCAGGGTTTGAACCCCGGCAAAAAACTGCACTGGCTGGCGGATATGACGACACCAATATTCAGGTGTGGCAATTTCTGCTACGATGATTTTGCCAGTAAGATTAGAAATGATTGGGTATTGCGGCGGATGAAAGTTGACAGTACGGGCGACTTGCTCAAATTCTGTGAGCATCGCCTCCATTAAAGGAGAATGGAAGGCATGGGAAACTGGTAAAGGTGTAGTTTTGATGCCTTGGGCTTCCAATATGACGGCAATTTGGTCAACAGCAACGGTTTCGCCGGAAATCACCGTGTTATTGGGTGCATTGACAGCTGCAATGGATAGCTGTTGATTGAAGGGTAGAATTAGTTCTTGTAACTCAGACGCAGCAGCAGACACCGCGATCATTTTACCGTGGGGTAACTGCTGCATGAGGCGGGCGCGGGTGGCAATCAGCTTTAGTCCATCCTTTAAACTAAACACTCCTGCAATACAAGCAGCGACATATTCACCAACACTGTGTCCCATGAGAAAATCAGGTGTCACTCCCCAAGATAGCCATAGTTGACAGAGGGCGTATTCCAGGACAAATAAGGCTGGTTGGGTGTAGATGGTTTGGTCTAAACAAGATGCGGTGAAAGAAGAATTATCCGTGTTTTCTACAGTGTCACCTAAAGCAAATAAAAGTGAACGCAAATCCAAATCAGAAGACAGTAATTCACAGCAATGATCTACTGCATCTTGAAATACAGGCGCAGTATTATATAGTTGCCAGCCCATATGAACATACTGGCTACCTTGTCCGGTGAAGAGAAAGGCGATTTTTGGACGTGGTTGAGGAACCCCACCCGCCCTATCGGGCACCCCCCTCTGTCCCCCCTTGCTAAGGGGGGATGAAAGGGGGGTGGGGAGGGGTGTATTTTCTTGACTGTCAACAAAATGATATAATTTTTCACAAGCAACGGTAGGAGAATCGGCAATTATAGCTAAACGATATTCCAAGTGCGATCGCCCCGTGTTGGCACTAAAACAAACATCTGCAAAAGAAACATCTTGATGTTGGCTGAGATAGGCTACATAGTTACGGGCGAGATGTTCTAAAGCTGTAGGAGTTTTAGCACTCAGAGTTAGAATATGTAGAGGACGTTCAATTGTATCTTCTTTTTGAATTTCTGTAGCTGCTGCTGCTAATACGATATGGGCATTAGTGCCACTAAAGCCAAAGGAACTGACACCAGCCAGCCGTTTGTCAGAATTCCAAGGGATACAGGTAGTGGGAACGGCAATGGGCAATTGTTCCCAAGCAATATGGGGATTAGGTTGCCCAAAATGCAGATGAGGGGGAATTTCACCGTATTTTAATGCCAAAACCACCTTCATTAACCCAGCAATTCCCGCCGCCGCTTCCAGATGTCCAATATTGGTTTTAAGTGATCCGATCAATAAAGGGCGATCGCGGGTATGATTGTCACCAAACACAGCCCCTAATGCACCAACTTCAATGGGATCACCCAAAGCTGTACCTGTCCCGTGGGCTTCAATGTAAGTAATATCTCCTGGTTTGACTGTGCTATTTGCTAATGCTTGGCGGATGACAGCTTGTTGTGATGGCCCGTTGGGAACCGTTAACCCACTGCTGCGCCCATCTTGGTTGACAGCACTACCTTTAATCACTGCAAGGATGGGATACCCTGCGGCAATGGCATCTGACAGTCTCTGAAGGACAATGACACCGCAGCCTTCGCCCCGAACAAAGCCATCTGCTGTTGCATCAAAGGTTTTGCAACGCCCATCATTGGCAAGCATCCGGGCTTTGGAGAAATTAATCGTAAATTCTGGTGATAAAATACGATTCACACCACCTGCTAAAGCAATATTACATTCACCACGACGCAGACTTTCACAGGCAAGGTGTACTGCTACTAATGAGGAAGAACAAGCGGTATCAACAGCTAA
This sequence comes from Nostoc mirabile CHAB5784, assembly GCF_020829645.1. Classification (GTDB taxonomy): domain Bacteria; phylum Cyanobacteriota; class Cyanobacteriia; order Cyanobacteriales; family Nostocaceae; genus Nostoc; species Nostoc mirabile. The sequence goes on from NZ_JAIVFS010000061.1 coordinate 8,098, forward strand.
AGAAGGGCCTGTGAATCCGAGTGTGTAGGATAGACGACCAGCCGCAGTACTATGGGAATTACCAGTTGCTAAGTAAGCATCTATATCTGTAACGGGACGATTTAATAGATGAGTTGAATAGTCATTACTACTAAGTCCAATAAAAACACCTGTAGGACTATCTGCGAGTTGTTCTGGAGGGATGCCTGCATTTTCCAAAGCTTCCCAACTGACTTCGAGTAACAAACGCTGTTGTGGGTCGAGAGAAACGGCTTCTCTAGGAGCAATACCAAAGAATTCTGCATCAAATTCCTGCAACTGCCCAACAAAACCCCCGTAACGATTATACATCTTACCGGGAACATTTGGGTCGGGGTCATAGAATTTATCCAACTGCCAGCGATCGCTCGGTACTTCTGTAATCGCATCAACGCCATTGCGTAACAGTTCCCACAATGCTTGGGGAGTATCTGCCCCACCGGGAAAACGGCATCCCATACCCACAATGGCGATTGCTTCTGTTTGTGCCTTGAGTTTGCTACGTAAATCCCGCAACTTTTGTAGAGCATTTTGCATTAAACTACGATAGTCTTTGGATTCAGGTTGGGTCATGTCGCTTCGCTCCAATTCGTAATTCGTAATTCGTAATTCGTAATTAATACCCCTGGACATTGATGCTACGCATTTCTTTGTTTTCCATAAATAAATAATGGTGCTTTAACAGTTATCAGTTAAAAGTTTTGATAATTGGGTTTAAGTCCCCCACTTATCAAGTATCCGCATTATCAGTCAACAGTTAACTGATAATGCGGATACTGTTCACTGGTTTAAATCTTACGCTGATAATGAGGATACTTGATAACTGTTGACTGTTCACTGATTTAAACCGTGAATTACGAATTATTTTCAGTCAAAACTTTTCCTGTTTAATTTCTAATAATTCCTGTGCTAGTAAATCGGCAATTTCGTCTTCGGATAACTCTGACCCAGAGGAGTCTGCTTTGTCTTGGGCTATTTGGGAAGGTTGGGAGTCATTTAGATGTAATACCTCTTGTATTAAGTAGGGCACCAACTTCTTGATGTTCGGATAGTCAAAAGCAACTGTGGCGGGAAGTGTGGATTTGAGGTCGGTTTGCAAACGATTTTTGAATTCGATCGCTGTCAAAGAATCCATACCCAGATCAAAAAATCCGGCTTGGAAATCAATGGCATGAGCTTGAAATCCCAAAACTTGGGCGATTTGCTGGCACACATAGGTATTGAGTAAGTCATAGCGATCGCTCTGGGCAGCTAATGACAATTGCTCTAATATAGATGATGTAGTTGGAGTTAATGAGGGCACAGGTGTCTCAAACCGTTCCAGAAATCTTGAAGATAGTCCAAGTTGTGTAAATTGTCTCCAATCAATTGGTACAACTCCCACCTGGGCAATGGGTTGAGTCAGCAGATATTGTAAAACTTGGATGCCCTCAATCGGTGCGATCGCTCTAATTCCTCGCTGTTCCATCTGGCTGGTGACTTGGGGTTGTGCAGCAGAACCAATTTGCGACCAGATACCCCAGTTAATGCTCATTGCAGGTAATCCTTGAGAGGTGCGATAGTGGGCTAAAGTATCCAGAAAAGTATTAGCCGCAACATGATTTGCCTGTCCGGGAGAACCAAATAAGGCCGTTGCTGAGGAAAACATGATAAAATAATCCAACGGAGTGTTTTGAGTTAAAAGATGCAGATTCCAAGCACCCATGACTTTAGCAGCCATGACCTTTTCCCAGCGCTGCCAATTCAGTTGTAGCATTACACCATCATCCAACAAACCCGCCGCATGGATAACACCAGCCAAGGGTATAGTTGATTCTTGTATTTGCGTTAATACGGTTGCCAAGTCTTGCTGTTGTGAGACATCCACCTGGGCAACGGTGACGGTTGCACCTGCTGCTTCTAACTGCTGAATGCGAGATTTTGCAGCAGATGTGGGAGCATTACGTCCCAATAAAACAAGATGACGAGCGCCCATATCTACGAGCCATTGAGCTACCAATAAACCTAAACCGCCTAAACCACCAGTAATTAAGTAAGTGCGATCGCTTTTGAATAAGATTTGATCCCCCCTAACCCACGCCAGTTGCTTCAAGTCGGCAGAGCCGCCCAACGCACTGGCTCCCCTTAAAAAGGGGGGAACAAGGTCTTCCTGTTTCAAAGGCAAAACAAAGCCTTTCTTTAAAACAGGTGAAACAAAGCCTTCTCTTGAAACAGGTGGGACAAAGCCCCCCTTTTTAAGGGGGGTTGGGGGGATCTGATTTGCTGCATAGCCAGTTGCCATAAGTTGGGAAACCACTACCTTACCGATGTGCTTACTCTGTTGCATATACCGAAAAGCATCCACAACATTTGCCATCGGAAATACTTGAGCGGGCAATGGTTGCAGACGATGATTAGCAAATTCCTCTACCAACTGCTGTAAGATTTGTTGCACTAATTCTGGTTGCTGTCGGCACAAATCCACGATATCGACTAAGAAATAATCTGCATTTAGTTTGACCTGTTTAACTTGTGACTCTGACCAGACGCCGATTTTGCCAATTTCCACAAATCGCCCGTGGGGTTTGAGAACCGCCAAACTCTGGGGTATAAATTCCCCACCCAGAGAATTGAGGATAATATCTACACCTTCTCCTTGAGTTTGGGCGGCAATTTCGGCACTAAAGTCGAGGGTGCGGGAGTTAAAAATATGCTGCACACCTAGTTTTTGCAATATCTCCCACTTGGAAGGACTTGCTGTGGCAAATACTTCTGCCCCAGCCATCTGGGCAATTTGAATTGCTGCTTGACCGACACCACCAGCGCCAGCGTGAATTAAAATTCTCTCGCCTGCACGAATTTTAGCCAGATGATACAATGTGTAAAATGCTGTCAAAAATGCCACAGGAATAGTAGCAGCTGACGTCACACTCAGATGTTGCGGTTTGGGTACAACCATCTGTGCATCCACAGTTACGTAATTACTAAAACTGCCACTCGCTAATGCCATCACTGTTTGTCCTACTTGGAGGTTTTTAACTCCCGTACCGACGGCAACAATATCTCCGACGCATTCACAACCCAAAAGTCCTGCATCTCCAGGATATAAATCCAAGGCATTCAACACATCACGGAAGTTTAACCCAGTCGCCCGGATACAGATTTCTACTTCTTTAGTAGCTGGGGAACGACGGTTGATAGTTTGGAAGTACAGATTTTCTAGAGTTCCTCGCTGATTAATTATCAGTTGACGCAAAGATGTATCAATAGGAGAATACCTCGCAAGTCTTGCGACACGGCGAGTTTGACCGCGCCAAGCAATATCCTCTTCTGGGGAATTTGCCAGCAATTCTTGTAACAGGATATCTAATTGTGCTGTGAGCGATCGCACTGGGTCAAGATCCAAGCAGCGACAGCGTAATGGATGCTCTAACCGCATAACTTTACTCATCCCCCACAAAGTAGCAGCAGCCATACCGGGGATATCGTTTTCTACACCTGTGGCTACACTTCCCTGAGTTACTTGCCACCATTGAGGCTGGGTAGCTAGTGTTGACAGTGTTTGTAACCAATGCGATACTTGACCACAAAGAACTTGTTGTGTTGCCATTAGTTGCTCTGTAGTCATCTCGTTGGTGTGGGGTACATCCAAACCCCAAAGATTGATCAGGTGGGATGGGGTAAAGGGTAGAGTAAAATTTGAATCTGCTGTAAATACAAGATGACAAGTTGCGCCTTGTGCCTCTAAAGCTGCCGCAAGTTGCAAACCAACACCTTGCTGATCTGCTAAAATTAACCAACATTGAGGCTGGGTTGCATTCAAGTATTGTAGGGGAGATGGGGGAGATGAGGAAAATGAAAGAATTAATTTGTCTCCCCTTTCTCCCTCATCTCTAGATAATTTGGGAGTTTGGGCAATCAACACGGCTTGTTGATCAAAAAATTGGGAATTCTCTATTGTTGGGTTGAGAAGGGTTGTAGATTCAAATCCCACATCCTTTAATAATTCCTGCCATTTTTTGCTAGAAATTAAGGGATAATTTGGACGCAATACTTGGTCTTGGAAGCGCCACCACCCCTCAGTTAAGCCAAAAATTAAGTCTAACCAACGCACGCTTTGCACACCTTCTAATAAGATCAGTAATCCACCAGGGGATAATAATTGCTTGATGTTGGTGACAGTTTGGTGCAAATCTTGGGTGGCGTGGAGGACGTTGGCAGCAATAACAATATCAAAGCTCTTTTCTGTGAACCCTTGGGTAGATAAGGATTTCTCAATATCGAAAAGCTGGTAACGCACGCCAGAATAACTGGCAAATCGCTGTTGTGCTTTGCTCAAAAATAAAGGTGAAACATCGGTGAAAAAATACTCAACTTTTCGTTGTGCTAATTCTGGTAAAATATGGGCTGTAGTGCTACCAGTACCAGCGCCAATTTCGAGAATCCGCAGGGTTGATTCTGGTGGTATCTGTTCTATAACCGCCATCAGTGCCTGTTGCACTAAAGTATTCATCACCTGTGCCACTGGTGAATTTTGGTAAAGTTGCGTCAGGTCACTGAAGTCTCCTTCGGGAAATAGTAACTGTAAAGAATCGATGCTTCCTTGTAAGACTTCTGGCAAATGACTAGTACAGCGTTCGAGTAAAGTGAGTTCTGCTGTTGCACTGGGGTAGGTTTGGCGCAAATGGGCAAAGACTGGGGTAGTTGCAGTGGGTTGAGTTGTTCTCAAAACCCGCCAGTATTCATCCTGTTTTTGTAAAATCCCCTCTTCTTGGAGCATTTGCAACAAGCGGTGACACAATCGCTGATGATGACTAACAACGCCCATTGCTAGCATTGCCTTATTAGTCGAGAATTCCTCACCGGGTTGCAGTGAAAATTGCAACTGCCCGAATGCCTCAAGTACACAAGCAATACTCAACTCCTCCAGTTGTGGTAATAATGATGCGTAGGCTTCAAGCTCTGGCTGATTTTGGGTGAATTGTGCGGAAATATGTTTGCTAATGGTAGACGGATTCTGCAAAGTATGGAATAATAATCCTACGGAGTTTATTGGGTGTTCTTCCCATTCCACTTGATACAACCAATCTTGCCAAGTATTCAACTCAGCATTTCTCAAACTATCCTGTCTGACTGGCTGGATTTGTAAGCCGTCAATGGTTGCCACTAAACTACCATCTGGATTTAATAGTTGCAAGTCGGCAATGTAGGAAGACTCGTCGCGAAGTTCCACATAACTCCAGAGGCTCTCACTTAGCTGACCATACCAACGTACCTGCTCTACACCTACAGGTAAGTACGCTGTGGATGGCTCAGAAGTGAGGAAGATTGCACCCATTACCTGAAAACAAGCATCCAACAAAACGGGATGAATTTGATAATAGGATGGATCTGTGAGCAATGGAGATAAACGAATCTCGCCTAAAGCTTGTTTTTCTCCCCACCAGAGGCGTTGAATTGCTTGGAAGGACTTTCCATATTCCACTCCCAATTCTTGGCAAGTTTGATAGTAGGATGTTACAGCAATTTCTTGAGGGCAAGTTGTTTGTAGTTGAGTTAAATCTACAGTGGTATACCCCTCCCCAGCCCTCCCGATGCATTGGGGAGGGTGTCCAATAGGATCGTTTTGGAGGATGCCTGTAGCATGAGTTACCCATGCTGCATCTTGGGAAATATTGTCTGTGCTGGCAATTTCAAATTGGTAGGTTTGTTGATCTACTGCTTGGAGAATGAGTTGCAGGGTGGTAGTTGTACTTTCTGTCAGAAATAATGCTTTGCTAATGACAATATCTCTGATCGTGTAAGCATCAGTTTTCCAGATTTCTTTTGCTGCTGTCAATGCCATCTCCACATAGCCCGCAGCTGGCATGACGATATGATGGAAAACTTGATGATGTTGCAAAAATAGCGGCTGATTCTGGCTGATTTGACTTTGAAAATAAATTTTCTCTGTATGGGCTAGTTGTAATCTCTGTCCCAACAAAGGATGTTGATGGAAATACCTGTTTTGTGGTACTATTCTGTCCTGTTCAACCCAAAAGCGCTGACGTTGAAATGGATAAGTAGGTACTAAAACACGCTGAGGTAATTCGTCACCTTCAAAGTTCTGCCAATTGATATTCACACCCCGCATATATAATGATGCCAAACTGGATAGCATCACCTGCCAATCGCTTTGTCCTGAACGCAAACTTGGCAACCATGTGAGGTTTTGGGCTTCTGGAAGACAGGTTTGTGCGATACTGAGCAAAGTCGGTTTTGCACCAATTTCCACAAAGACTTCGCAACCTTCTTGTGCTAATGTCTGAATGCCAGCAGCAAACTGCACAGGTTGGCGGATATGACGACACCAATACTCAGGTGTAGCAATTTCTGCACCGATGATTTTGCCAGTGATATTCGAGACTAGTGGAATTTGGGGGGGATAGTAGGAAATGCTCTGTTGCATTTGCTCAAACTCTCTGAGCATCAGCTCCATTAAGGGAGAGTGAAAAGCATGGGAGACTGAAAGTATTGTAGTTTTTATCCCTTGGTTTTGCAAGGTTTCTACAAGTTGCGCGATCGCTGTTTGCTCTCCAGAAATTACTGTATTATTTGGTGCATTAATTGCCGCAATAGATATTTGTTGTTCAAATATTTGCAGTTGTTGGGCGATGTCTGCCGCAGATGCAGCAACTACCACCATTTTACCATTATCAGGCAACTGCTGCATTAAACGAGCGCGGTTGGTAATCAACTTGAGTCCATCCTCTAAACTAAAAACTCCTGCAATACAAGCTGCAACATACTCGCCGACACTGTGTCCCATTACAAAATCCGGTTGCACTCCCCAAGAGAGCCATAGTTGACACAAAGCATATTCGAGGACAAATAAGGCTGGTTGGGTGTAGATAGTTTGGGATAAATTTTGGGAGTTGGGAGAGACGCGATTAATCGCGTCTGTACTGGGGAGTGGGGAAAGATAAAGTAGATTTCGCAAATCTAAGCCTAAGTCGGGATGCAATAACTCACAGCAGTAATCAATTTGGTGGCGAAAAGAGGATTGAGTCTCGTACAGTTCTCTACCCATATTGATATACTGGCTGCCTTGTCCGGTGAAGAGAAAGGCGATTTTAGATACTTGACTTTTAGATATATCTGTAGTATTGTCTAAATAATTTACAAGATTTTCATAACATAATATATAAGAATTGGCGGGTATCGCCAGACGATATTCAAAGTGCGATCGCCCAGCGTTAGCGGTAAAGCAAACATTAGCGAAGTGCGTATCCGGTGGCGTTGCTAGATAGTTTTTATAAAGTTGGGCGAGTTCTCGTAATCCTTGGGGAGTTTTGGCGGAGAGCGTGAGTAGGTGCAAAGGACGTTCAATAGCATCTGAATTTTGAATTTTGAATTTTGAATTTTGAATTGATGAAGGTGCATTTTCTAAGATGATATGCACATTTGTACCACTCATCCCAAAGGAACTAATACCAGCTAGTCGCTGTTTATTCTGATCCTGCCAAGGAGTTAATTTTTGTGGAACGGCAAGGGGTAATTTGTCCCAAGGAATGTAGGGGTTGGGTTGTTGGAAATTCAGGTGGGGTGGAATTTGCTGGTGCTGGAGGGCAAGAATTACTTTGATTAATCCAGCAATTCCAGCGGCTCCTTCGAGATGTCCAATGTTGGTTTTGACGGAACCAATGTATAACGATTCATCTTTTGTTCTACCTTCACCTAAAGCTTTGGCTAAGGCCAAAACTTCGATGGGGTCGCCCAATACCGTACCTGTACCGTGGGTTTCTACATATTGAATTTGCTTAGGTTCTAACCGCGCATTTTTCAAAGCTTGACGAATTACTGCTGACTGCGCCGTGCCATTGGGGGCTGTCAAACCGTTGCTGCTACCGTCGTGATTTACTGCCGAGCCTCGAATCACCGCTAAAATTGGGTCATGGTTAGCGATCGCTTTTGAAAGTCGTTTCAGGACAACAATGCCACAGCCTTCTCCCCGTCCATAACCATCTGCTGCGGCATCAAAGGTTTTGCAACGTCCATCCACTGCCAAAGCTTGCAATTTGCAAAAGCCGATCATTGGCTCTGGCGCTAATATCAGATTTACACCTCCCACCAATGCTAAATCAGATTCCCCGGTGCGGAGACTTTCAGATGCTAAATGCAGTGCCAGTAGGGAAGAAGAACAAGTTGTATCCAACTGCATCACCGGCCCTTGTAGTCCTAAAACATAGGCGATACGTCCGGCGGTGATACTGCGGGTGTTGCCCAAGCTGCTGTAAGCATCAATTTGTCTGGGATCGTTAGATGCAATGCTGTATTTGGCGTAGTCATCAAAACAGACACCAATAAATACCCCGGTGCGACTACCTTTCAACTGTTGGGGAGATTGTCCGGCTCGTTCCAATGCTTCATAGCTGACTTCCAGTAAGAGGCGTTGTTGAGGATCTATGGCTGCGGCTTCACGGGGAGAAATGCCAAAAAAACGGGCATCAAATTGATCTACCCCGTCGATAAAATAACCGTAGCGGGTGTACATTTTTCCAGGTGCATCAGGATTAGTGTCGTAGTAAGCTGCTACGTCCCAACGGTCAGAGGGAATCTCGCTCACCGCATTGACACCATTCTGCAAGAGTTGCCAAAATGCTTCGGGATTATTTGCACCACCCGGAAAGCGACAAGCCATGCCAATAACTGCAATCGCTTCGGTTTTTTGTGACTCAATGGCTGTTAATTCTGCTCGTAACTGGCGCATTTCCAGTAAAGCATCCTTGAGCAAAGCTTGATAGTTGATGTTTGGCGATGATGAATTGCTCATGAGGAATATGGGTTTAATAATTTATAGCGTTTTACCCCACCCTAACTCTCCCCGATGCATTGGGCAGCCACTGCGCCCTTGCGGCAATGCCCGACTTGTTCGCGTAGCGGCGACCACAGGAGAAGCAAGTGGCGTGAGGGAACTGGATTTATAATTTCCCCCGATGCATTGGGGAATGAACTGGATTTTTGATTTCCCCCCAAATGCATCGGGGGGATTAAGGGGGATAATTCCAGGATCGGAATGAGATTTGTGTGTTCATGAGCGTGTCCTTTGTCGTGCTATGGCAATTTCTTGAGCTAACAGTTCTGCCATTTCTGCTGCTGATAAATCTTCTAATGAGGGGGATGAGGAGAACAAGGAAGAATTTTCTCCCTCATCTCCCTCATCTCCCCCATCTCCCCCTGGCTGAGTTTCAAAGGTATCGCTCAAATAACGGGCTAAATCTTCAATTGTGGGAAAATTCCAGGCGATGGTTGCTTCTAATCTCTGAGAAATACCCAACCATTCTTGTAAATCTTGAGCTAATTCTACCGCCGTAACAGAATCGATGCCGTAGTCAGCAAAGGCTTTCGTTGAGTCAATTTCTGAGATAGAAATGTGCAATTTCTGACTCAACCAAGTGATTAACCAGGTTTGGATTTCGGAATTAAACCCACTTCTTCTTAACTCTGTTCTTCGTAAGGGGAAGTTGGGAACAGTTAAGTTCTGGGATGGATTTTCTAAGGAGACTGTTGATTTACGTAACAATTCATCTAGCTGATCGTCTTCACCTGCTAAAGTTTGTTCTACATCACCAATCGTCTGTGCATACTCACTAATTAAATTAGCTGTTGTTTGCACGTTGGCTAATGGCAAGTTATCAGGTGCAAAATTTAAAGTTTGGTGGAGTTTCTCTTCAAACCGATTTTTGATCCAAGCGATCGCTCTTTGGATATTCGCTGATTTATCTATCATACCTGCCATTGCTGCCCAAAGGATAGCATCACTCGCCAATTCACCAAGTTGATGAGATGCCCAGCGCTGGATAGTTATATTATTAGTGAAGTGTAGGCGTAGCCCGCCGTAGGCATCGCTAATTCTTTCTACTGCATCAGCTAATCTTTGGGCTACTTCCACCGCACCCAAAGTCTGAGTCAGAAAATGTTGCAGTTCTTCGCCCTGTTTCAGCACACGCGCACCCAAAAATCCACATAAGGTTTCAGTCGGCCCTTCAAATATCCGAAAAACTCGCGCATCTCGAAGGATTTGTGGTGCTAGGTTGCTTTCGATATAGCCGCGTCCACCCAAGGTTTGTACCAGTAAATCTGCTGCTTGCCAGTAAAATTCGGGGGCAGAAATTTTACAAGCTGTGTACGCTTCTACAGGGACAGTAATTCCTTGGTCGAGTAACTCACAAATTCGCATCACCAAAGTTTCAACTGCGGTAATTGCGGCTGTCAATTGCTCAAGGCGATGTAACACCACAGGATGCTCTAGCAATCGTCCGGTAGCAATTTGACGACGCTCACTGTAGCGCCACATCAGTTGGAGGCAGCGTTTCATCCCACCTACACAAGCAGCTGCGATCGCTAATCTACCATACATCATCGCATCCTGGGCAACGCTCATCCCTGTCCCCACAGTACCCAAAAGTTGCTCAGATGTGACGGGGACATCTTCTAAATAAACGGTATTTTGCACCATCCCCCGCATTCCCATCGTCAGCGCTTCTTTTCCCTGGCGCAATCCAGGGCTACCCCGACGCACTGCAAAACCGCTAATACCTTGATGTGAATGTTGGACAAACACATTAATTACACCCGCCCAAGCCGCAGAACCACTCCAAATTTTTTCACCCCGCAACCGCCAACCATTACTATTTGCGATCGCTTGGGATGCGATCGCTTGGGGATTAGCACCTGCTCCCGGTTCCGTGAGGGCAAATGCTGCTAATTCCCTTCCCGTGGCAAGCATTGGCAGTAATTCTTCCTTCAGGGATGACGTACCATGCAGCAAAATTGGGCGAATTCCCAACACGTTATTCAGTCCCACAAACAGCGCTAAGGTAGAATCTATTGCCCCCAACTGTTGTATAATTCTGATGGTGTCCGTATGTCCCAAACCCAATCCACCATAACTAGGCGGTACTTGCATTCCCAACAGCCCCTGATTACCAAAGTCCAAGACAACGTGGGGCGGAATACAGCGCCGCTCATCCATCAAGCGCGAATTAATATGATGGTTAGCGTAATCTCGTAACCATCTAATCAAATCATCTGTTTGCTGTTTGCTACCCGCCAAATCACCCCTCCCCAACCCTCCCACCCCCCTTTCATCCCCCCTTGGTAAGGGGGGACAGAGGGGGGTGCGCGTCAGCGCGGGTGGGGTAAATTGAAGTTCCCACTGATAAATTACATCCAAACTCTTATTGATAAACCCAGCCTGACAAGCATGGCGTTGCACCTTGCCACTAGAAGTTTTGGGGATGCTGCTCGGTTTGAGCAAGCAAATAGCATACACCTGCAATTCATGTTCGCGGGAAATTGCCCCACGAATGGCTGTAATCATGGCTGCGGTATCAAGCCCTCGCCAAGCACTGCGTTCTACTTCCTGAACAACTACTAACCGTTCTTCACCAGAAACTTCTACATTGAAAGCCGCTCCCCAATGAGGATTAAGCATTTCATGACTGTGAGCAACGCTAGCTTCAATATCTTGAGGGTAATAATTCTGCCCTCTGATTATAATAACATCTTTTATCCGCGCAGTGACAAATAATTCTTTACCCCGCAAAAACCCTAAATCTCCCGTCCGTAAAAATGAACCTGCTCCTGATGCCAAAGTCGCTCTAAAAGTTGCTTCTGTGTCCTCCACACGACCCCAATAACCTTGAGCTACACTCGCACCCCTAACCCAAATTTCCCCTTCTTCCCCTTCTATACATGGTTTTTGGGATTTGGGATCAACAATCATGACTGTTTGTTCAGTGCTAGCGCAACCACAGCCAACGATCGCCTTTTGGTCAGTAAAAGTCTCAATAGTCGGTGCTTTGTCCTTATGTCCGCCAGTGACAAATAATGTTGCTTCTGCTAACCCATAACAGGGATAGAAGGCTTCTTGCCGAAACCCATATTGAGCAAAAGTTGTAGCAAATTTTTCTAGAGTTTGCGCCCGAATTGGCTCTGCTCCGGTAAATGCGATTTCCCAACTACTCAAATCCAAATCTTGACATTCCTCTGGGCGAATATCGTGCAGACACATTTCGTAGGCAAAATTAGGAGCGCCGCTAGTTGTGGCGCGGGTTTGGGAAATCGCCTGTAACCAGCGAATTGGTTTCTGGAGAAAGGCCACAGGAGCCATCAGCGTCACTGGGAAACCGCCATAAAGTGGCTGAAAAATTCCCCCAATCAAACCCATATCATGATAGGGTGGCAACCAGCTGACAAACTTGCTGCTAAATGAATGTCCAAAGCGATGATAAACTTGCGCCAAATTATGCAGTAGATTCCCGTGACTTAGCATCACTCCCTTTGGTGTGCCAGTTGAACCGGATGTATACTGTAACAGGGCGATGCTGTCAGAATTTAGGGAGGGAGGTTGCCAAGCATTAGCCAAGTCTAAAGAAATGCCATCGGTAGTAATTATCGGCAGAGTCGCCATTGCTGTTTCTTTTGCAGCTTCCCTCAACGAGCTTGACAAAGCCACCGTCGTCAAAATCCCACTTGGTTGGGCATCTGTTGCGATCGCTAATAACCGAGCTAAATTACGATTTCGACGTGGTGGATACACCGGTACAGCAATCACACTAGCATAAAAACAACCCATGATTGCCGCAATCAATTCTAGCCCTGGTGGGTACATCAGTAGTATACGCTCTTTTTGCCAATGCATCCCCTGTAAATGAGTTGCGATCGCCCGTGCTTGTTGATCTAACTCCCCATAGGTGAGACTAAGGCTTTCTCTGTCTTGGAGAAAATTGAACCCGATAGAGTTAGGCTGCTCCTGTATCCACAAGAGCAAAACATCCGGAAGTGCCACTGCTTCTTGTAGGGCTATTGAGAAAATTTCTCTTTGACGAGACATAATCATCCAACTAACTGCTTGAAGAGGGTATGAAATTGACTAACTAAGTTTGTGAAAAATTTGCACGTTACCTCTAATTTTATGTGCAACTATAGCAACCAATGTAAAAATATCATTTTTTTTGCAATCTAACCTATGCAATATAGGATATATTATTTTTCATAATACTTCTCAATAAGTTTAGTAAAATTCACCATCTTATGTGATAGTTATCACAGTCAATTTTTTTTAACGTAGACGCGGAGCGGCTTGCCGCAGGCTACCGCCAAGACGCCCAGAGTTGTCAGAGCTAAGGTTTCCTTAGATCTGAACTTCTCCCAAGGGGAGACGCTGCGCGAACGGTGGACACAGAGAGAAGAAAGAAATGCTTAACTGAACTGTATTGGTTTTTAGACCACACTCTTGATTTCTCTCTGCGCCTGGAGCGTCTGGAGCGTGAGATAAAAAAGATGTGGTAGATTCACCTGAAATAAAGCCAGCAGCAACGCAATTTTTAGTGTGAGTGAGGAAACTTTGACATGACGTGGAATTATTGGCAACCATCGATAGGAGTTGCTAACGTAGTAACTCTTGTAGCATTACAGCCAGCTTGGGCGGCACCCATTCCTGTCACAGGAGTGCAACTCAATTCTAACAACCAAGGTTTAGAAATTGTCCTCCAAACACCAACCACAGAATTTTTAAACACCATAACTACTAGCGAAGGTAAAACCCTAATCATTACCGTCGCCAACACCCAACTAAAGTTAACACAAGGACAATCTTTTTTACAGCAGAATCCCACGCCTGACATCGCCGAAGTTGCTGTCATCCAGTTAGATTCAAATACTGTTGAGATCCGAGTAATTGGGAACGCAGCACCACCCACAGCAAACATCCAACAAAGTAACCAAGGATTAGTTTTTAATCTCACCCCATCTATCACAGCCCAAAATCCATCCCCACCAACTGACCAAACTTCAGAAGCACAGGAACCAGAAGAACCAATCGAAATCACCGTTATCGGAGAAAGTCCCCGGCCAACCTACCAAGTTCCTAATTCCTCAGTTGGTACTCGCACCGACACCCCGATTATCGATGTCCCACAAGCGATTCAAATCATCCCCCGAGAGGTGATCAAGGATCAGGGTACGCGCACAGTAGGGGAAATATTGAAAAACACCAGTAGTGTCAATACCGGACGTTCATCTTCCCAAGCCCCAGCTTTAAATCCGGTGATTCGGGGATTTGAATCTAAAAATATTCTGCGTAATGGTCTGCGGGATGAAACTCTCCGCTTTAATAGTGATATTAGTAACGTTGAACGATTAGAACTCCTCAAAGGCCCAGCTTCGGTGCTGTTTGGGCGCGGGGATTTAGGTGGAGTAATTAACCTAGTCACAAAGCAACCTTTAGATCGACCATTTTATTCAGTTGAGTATCAAGTGGGATCATTCGGTTTACAGCGTCCCTCTTTAGACTTTTCCGGCCCTTTGGGCACAGATGGTGTTGCTTACCGCTTAAATTCTTCCTATGAACGGGCTGACAGCTTCAAACAATTTGAAAATAATGAAACTTTCTTTATATCTCCGTCCGTCAGGTTAATTAGTAACAAAGACACAACATTAATTGTCGATTTAGAATATCTCAAATACCGCAGTTTTGAGACTGCACCAGAGTTACCCGCCTCTGGGACGGTGATTTCTAACCCCAATGGCAAAGTCGCACTAGATGCTAACTTGGGTGAACCTTCCCTATCTGAAAGTGAAGCAAACATAACCCGCTTAGGTTATCGATTAGACCAACGTCTTAATTCTAATTGGTCAATAAAAAATGAGTTTTTAGCTTCGTTTTTAGATGTTTCCGAAAATACTGGGGTGATTGCCCGTGCTAATTCCGAGACAGCAGATGGATTGCAGCCAGATCAACTTAGTCTCAACCGATTCTTGGTGGAAAATCCCAGTGAATTATCTACCTTGACATTCAATACTAGTTTAGCGGGTAAATTCCAGACTGGAAGTATTGAACACAATTTGCTATTCGGTGTAGAGCTTGCTAGACAGAGGTTTAAGGATCGGCTTAACTTTAACTTTTTGAATCCCATTGATATTTTCAATCCTGTTTATGACCCTGATACCGTTATTCCCTTGAGCTTGCTAGGTTTTGATATTGATACTAACACTGACACTCAAGAAAACACTGTCGGACTTTACCTTCAAAATCAAATTTCTCTATCAAAGAGCATCATCTTAGTTTTGGGTGGACGTTTGGATTTTGCTGAACAAATCTATGACGATTTAGTTGACCCAACACAAAGTTTTGAGCGTAACGATACTGTATTTAGTCCCCGTGTTGGTTTAGTGATCAAGCCAACTGAAAATATTTCGTTGTATGCCAGCTACAGCGAATCATTTAAACCGATTGCTGGCAGAACTCGCATCTTCAATGAAGAGACTGGAGAATTTGATATTGGTGATCCATTTGAACCAGAACGCGGTGTTCAATACGAAGTCGGTGTAAAAGCGAATTTATTAGGCGATCGCCTCTCTACCACCCTAGCATTTTACAACTTGGAACGCAGCAATATCGCGGCTGAAGGACTGGACGATCCCCTATCACAATTTCAAATCGGCAAACAACGTAGTCGTGGAATTGAACTAGACGTTGCTGGGGAAATTCTACCGGGTTGGAACCTAACAGCGAGTTACGCTTATACTGATACAAAAATTCTTGAAGACACTGACCCAGAATTTGTGGGTAAGCAATTACTAAACGTCCCCAGAAATGCTTTTGGATTGTGGACTACCTATGAACTACAATCTGGTAGCCTAAAGGGGTTAGGAGTTGGCATTGGTATATTTAACCAAGGAGAACGACAAGGTGATTTACTAAATAGATTCACTCTACCCTCATACTGGCGAACAGATGCATCGCTGTTTTATCGCCGCGACAACTTCCGTGCCGGAATCAATTTGCAAAACTTGTTTGATCAAGATTACTTCGAGGGTGTCCGCAATATTGTCCGCGTCATCCCAGGTGCGCCTTTTGCTATTACCGGCAGCGTTTCCTGGGAATTTTAACTTTTACACCGTAAGTCCCCCACTGAATTTTGTACTCAAAATCAGTGGCGGGATATAAGGTGGGCAATGAGGAATTGACCAACAAGCGGCAATAACCGTAGGTTATTCAGAAACGTTGGTCGATGACGAATTGCCGATCTTGGTATTTGGCAACGAGTCGATATATTCTTCTATCAGTTGGGTTAATGTCTTGTCCTGATTCGCTGCATAGTTTCGGAATTTATTCATCCTTCGTATCGATATTCGCAAACTTATTCTACATTCTTTCATACAATCCACCCAATAGCCGTACATTCATGTTATCATATTGAGAAGGAGGAAAAGACATGAGAATTTCGTATCAGTACAGATTACGTCCAACAAAACAACAAGTCATTCAGTTTGATAAATGGCTAGATATGCTGCGTTGTCAATATAACTATTTGTTGGCTGATAGATTCCGTTGGTACGAAGAAAATCGATGCTCGATTAATTCTTGCAATGCGCTTGTTTGCCATTTACCAGAATTACGAAACAACCCTAATTACAATAGCCAGCAAGATTCTCTCCCACAGTTAAAGAAAGACCGTCCCTGGTACAAGGAGTTACACTCTCAAGTGTTGCAGAATGCAGCCAAGCGTGTAGAGTTAGCTTTTGACAGATTTCTTAAAGGCGATTGCAATGGAAAGAAAAGCGGAAGACCTAGATTCAAAGGAGCTAATCAGTACAAAACTTTCACTTATCCTATTATCAAAAGTGATTGCATTGATAATGGTTTTATAACCTTGCCTAAGTTTGGGGAAGTAAAACTAGTACAGCATCGCGTTATTCCAAATGGGTTCAAGATAAAGACTTGCTCTATTACCAAAAAGGCTGATGGATATTATGTTACTTTAAGCTTGGAAGATGCAACAGTCCCTGCGCTTCTGCCTGATTTCAACCCCGATTCTATAACAGGTATTGATGTTGGTTTAAAAGAATTTTTAACAACTTCCAGTGGCGATGTAGTCAAAATCCCACAGTATTATCGGAAAGTCCAAAAGAAATTACGGGTTGCCCAAAAACGAGTATCTCGCAGAAAAAAGGGGAGCGTTGGTAGACAAAAAGCAGTAAAACAACTGGGTAAGCAACATAAAAACGTTGCGGATAAACGTAAAGATTTTCATTTCAAAACTGCCAATAATTTGTTGAAAAAATATGATGTTGTGGCGGTAGAAGATTTGAACGTAAAAGGACTTGCACGAACACGATTAGCTAAGTCTATATTAGATGCTGGATGGTCAAGTTTTCTGTCGATTCTAACAACCAAAGCCGAAAATGCTGGGTTGTTGGTTATCCAAGTCATTGCGTCTGGCACTAGTCAAGATTGTTCTAGTTGTGGTGTAAAAGTACCCAAAAAGCTGCATATCCGCTGGCATGATTGTCACCATTGTGGATGTAGCTTAGATCGCGATCATAATGCTGCTATAAATATAAGAAAAAGGGCGGAGGGTCATCCCGTTCTCAAAAAGCCAAGAGCCTCCTAAGCGATAGCCGGATTGTCTTGGAAGCCCCCACTGAAACGGTACTCCGTTCAGTGGCGGGAGATGTCACTATTATGTATGATCTCAGGTTCGGTTAAACACTTATAATATCTGTAGGTTGGGTTGAGGAACGAAACCCAACATTTGATCCTTGTTCATGTTGGGTTGAACGGCAGTGAAACCCAACCTACATTGATAGATTTTATTATAAGTAATCACTTGAACTTGATATGAAGCATTGGGCATAGGGAATGAGTGTTTTAGCTCGATTAATGAGTGTTTGAACTCCATTAATGAGTGTTTGAACTCCATTAATGAGTCTTTTAGCTCCACTCCCCACTCCTACTTCCCCACTTCTCACTCTCCACTCCCCACAATGCGAACTTTTTTAATAATCTGGCTAGGGCAGATTGTATCAACCATCGGCAGTTTTATGACAGTGTTCGCACTGACAATTTGGGTATGGGACAAAACGGGTTCAGCAACAGCTTTGGCATTAGTGGGTTTCTTCGCCCAACTACCCAGATTGCTGATTACCACCTTTGCAGGTATTGCCGTTGATCGCTACGATCGCCGATTGCTGATGCTCATCGCTGAAGTTGTCGCCTTTTTATGTACTCTAGCAGTAGCGCTGCTATATCTCACCCAGCAATTACAGGTGTGGCATCTATATATAATAGTCGCCCTTTATGGTGGTTTTGGACAGTTACAAGTTCTGGCATATTCAACTTCCATCGCCCTGCTGGTTCCCCAAGAACAATATACCCGTGCTGAAAGCTTGGGGAGTGCAGTAAACTACAGCGCGGCAATTTTTGCCCCCGCCTTAGCCGGGTTTCTCTATCCGCGTTTTGGGTTGCAAAGCATCTTTTGGATTGACTTAACGACTTTTATCGCTTCCTTTGTAACGTTGCTGATTGTCAGAATTAAGAGGACATCTATAGAAAAAACAGTGAATGATCACCAAGAAACCCTCTGGCAAAAGTTGACCTTTGGATTTCGTTATATTTGGGCAAATCCTTCTTTAACAGCAATGGCGATCGCCTTTACTTTATTCGCCATTCCCAATGATATCAGCAAAGCTCTTTACAGCCCGATGATTCTCGCCCGCACAGGTGGCGACTCAGAAATTCTCGGCGCTGTCACCACTGCTGCGGGTATTGGCGGTGTCGTCGGTGCCCTACTACTAGGAGCCTGGGGAGGATTTAAACGCCGCATTCATGGAATGTTACTTGGTTTTGCCGGATATGGTTTCTTTAGAATAATTCTCGGTCTTGGACAAACATTACCAGTTTGGATAGTTGCCCATTTTCTGGCAGCAGCACTTATTCCTATGTTTTATAGTTCTAGTAATGCTATCTGGTATACTAAAGTGCCACCAGCTTTACAAGGGCGAGTTTTAGCAGCAGATCAACTTATTGGCGTGACGATCTCAACCATCACACCGTTAATCGCTGGTTTTCTAGCTGACCAAGTATTTGAACCAGCAATGCGTCCGACGGGGAGTTTAGCGCCTATTTTCGGTAACTTCTTTGGTACTCGGATTGGTTCAGGCATTACTTTGCTATTTGTCAGCATGAGTATTTGCACGGTAATAGTAGGAATCTTGGGGTACAGCGTGCGTTCTTTGCGACGAGTAGAGGACTTAATACCAGATAGCTCCCAATCTTAAGTTCACTAGCCTTGAAGAAGGCAAATTCGTGCAAATTTTGCAAGAGTAAAGCAAAAATCTTTTCAGAGTCTCCCCTATTTCCGCAGCTTGCCCAATTTATATCAAGTTAGTTCTTACCCATAAAACAACCCTCCCCAAAACATCTACCGTGTACACACAAGTCGAATTACCCCCCTTAGAAAGGGGGGAAATGAAATCTAGTTCCCTCCCCAATGCATCGGGGAGGGTTAGGGAGGGGTAATGCGAGAATTCATATCATCCCGATATCTGTAACGAAAATTTAACTTACACACAGGAAATGACTTATGGCGCCAGCAGTCAAAATTACAGCCAATACTCAAAATCTGGTTGAAACTCAAGGTACTCTCTTAACTTTTAGCTTTGAGTTAAGTGAAACCCCGCCATCAGCAGGCGTGAGAGTTTACCTGAAAGCCAATATCGCCCAATCATTGACCCAACTCGATTTATTTGCGATCGCTTATTCCGGAGGCGATGCCCCAGAGGGAGATTTTGATTTTACAGGGTTCT
Source organism: Nostoc mirabile CHAB5784 (assembly GCF_020829645.1). Classification (GTDB taxonomy): domain Bacteria; phylum Cyanobacteriota; class Cyanobacteriia; order Cyanobacteriales; family Nostocaceae; genus Nostoc; species Nostoc mirabile. The sequence continues at coordinate 27,730 of NZ_JAIVFS010000061.1, forward strand.
ATTTTAACATTAAGTCTCAAGTTGCCACAGTTAGTCTGCCGATTTTCGTCGATGGAATTGTGGAAAGTCCACAAACCGTAGTTTATACACTCCAGCCTGGAACAGGCTACACTGTTAATCCAAGTTTCAGTGCGATCGCTGTTAACTTATTCGACGATGCGATTATTGGTGGGGCAGGTAACGACAACCTCACTGGTAACAGTGCTAACAACGTCCTCGTTGGTAATGCTGGTAACGACATACTAACTGGGGGAAGTGGAAAAGATACTCTAATTGGAGGTCTTGGAGTGGATCGCTTTGACTACCGCAATTTAACTGATTCCCTATTCAGTAGTTTTGATATTATTACAGACTTCAATGCCACTGCTGGTAATGATCTATTCCTCGTTTCCACTGCACGAGCCGGATTCTTGAATGCGGGTGGTGTTGCAACTCTTAATGAGGCTGGAATTGGAGCTAAATTAACCACCGCTAATTTTGGAGCCAACTTTGCTGCCCGATTTACCTTTGGAAGTCGCACCTTTGTCGCTATTAATAATAATACAGAAGGGTTTAACGACACTACCGATGCCATCATTGAGGTGACAGGATTAACTGGAACTCTGGGGATCAATAATTTTACGACCACGTTGGCGTAGCCGTCCTTTTCACCTTGATCATAACTATGCTTTTTAGAATCCTCCCAACAAGTATTCTCACCTCAGCTCTATTGTTTGCTCCAGCTGCAACCCTGGTAACTGGAGCGATTTCTTCCCCTGCCTTATCGGTCACTCTTGCAACGAATTCATTACCACCCCCTGTTAATCAAAACTTGGCAGAGCAGCTACAGGCAAGTCTGGATCAAGCACGGGGCAACATTCCTGGGGCAGCCGTAGCGATTATCAGCCCTAAAGGAACCTGGTTTGGGGCTAGCGGGGTGGCAGACTTAGCAACAAATACACAATTACAGCCTAGCGATCGCTTCCAAATCGGCAGCATTACCAAGACTTTCGTGGCAACAACCATACTACAACTAGTCGAAGAGGGTATCCTTGGTCTGGAGGATACCCTAGTTGACCGACTACCAAAGACGGTGACGGCGGTGATTCCCAATTCAGAGCGGATTACACTGCGCCAACTATTGAACCATACTAGTGGCATTGCCGACTATACCGATGTGTTGTTTACACAGGCTGCGGTCAACCCAGGAGTTTTTTTTAATAATTGGCAACCAGAGGAACTGGTGAGCTTAATTAATGGTGTAGAAGCGATTTTTGAGCCTGGAGAGTCGTGGGAGTATTCCAATAGCAACTTTCTCTTGTTGGGTATGGTGGTGGAAGCGGCAACCAACGGTAATATTGCAGATGAAATTCGCGATCGCATCCTCGATCCCCTAGCCCTCAGCAATACCTTTTTCGCCGAAGAAGAAGCTATTCTAGGCGGCTACGTCAAAGGCTATTGGGACTTTGATCAAGATGGCACGCCCAACGATATTTCTGTTGCCAATCTGTCTTGGGCCTGGTCTGCTGGGGCGATGGTGTCCAACACTGCCGATTTAGCTACCTTTATTCAAGCCCTAATCGGCGGGGAACTATTGGAGCCTGACACCCTCAACCAAATGCTGACGACCATCAGCCCCATTGCATCAGAGAATTATTCTGCTTATGGACTGGGCATCGGTACTATTGAATCCCCCAATCGCTTCTGGTACATCCATCGCGGACAGACTCTGGGATATCGCTCTAATATGTGGTACTCACCTTTGGAAAACATCACTTATATTGAATTAATTAATGGGCGATCGAACCAAAACTTATCAGGTGCAACATTAACTACCTTAAGACGGTATGAATCCAGTGCGTCAGTTCCAGAACCAGGAATAGTGACTGGACTGCTGTTGCTTGTCGGCATGGGGTTAACTTTGAGGTCAAGATTGCCACTCCTAAACAATATCTGTTACCGGAATAAGGTTTAATATCATGTTCACTTGATTACTTATTAAACCCGAAGAACCCCACACGCTATCCGGCTCCACTTGGGGAGACCCCAGACGCTCGATAGCGCCACGGAGAGCGACGTAGGAGCGTCTGACTCGCTACCGCTTCGCTATGCGCTAAAGCGTCTCCCCTTGGGAGAAGACCGCACTGGCTCCCCAAAATCTCCCCTCCCCAAAGCATCGGGGAGGGGAGACAAAGCGTAGCTTTGGCTCTTTGGGGTGCATTTCTGGAGATGTCTACTATTTATTTTTACGCTTCATGCAAATTTTGCACGAGTTACCAATCTGCTGCAATGGATTTAACCAAAAAGGCTTTATTTAAATTTTATAATTCATATTTCCGATTAAATACGGTTGTGGTATTGTTTATGGTATAGTCTTCCTATCAAGAATATTTCTCAACTAAAACTGATCAAGGTATTATGCACGAATAAGCTACACCGTTTCAGAACTGCAAACCTTGAGAATCAAGGTTTCTCATGAATAAAACAGGTAGTTGATTTTCGCGTGGCTACTAACTTAGTTTTTGCTTGACTCAGGGTGTCTAGCACTGGATTTACAGCAATTTTCAACTGGGTAAAAGATTATCGTAGGGGTATGGCAGTGCTCATTGGTGTCAACTTAACGTAAAAGCTATGTCCCGCAAGGAACTGAAGTTCCTTGCTAATAGCGAAAGTCTTCTTTTGATGACTAAATATATATACCCAAAAATCTTTAGTCTACTTCAGTAGACTTTAGCTAAAAGCCAAAGAACTTTAGTTCTAGGCGGGTGAGTCAAGCCGAAAGTTTTGCTATTTTTAGCTTAAGTTGAGACGCATGGGCAGTGCTGTTCCTCAACCGTTGTATTCAATTCAGATGAAATTCGCTGTAACAATTTTCAGTGGCAAGAAATGAAAAATAGTGAAAGGAACCAAACACAACATTGACCTGCAATGAGAACGGTTTCTTCCACTACAAACAAATGCAGACTTTAGTGGCACGGATAGCTTTACCTACATTGTTAATGATGGCAAAGCAGATTCAACGATTGCCACAGCCACGATCGCCGTTTATCCACTAACACCAACACATAATTTATGCCAACGATTATTGGAATCAGTTCGACACCGATTACCGTGGATGCCGAAGATAATCTGCTCACTTACGGACTCGTAAAATCTACGACAGGTGCAAGTGTCCTCAACCTATCACTGAATGTAGAAGGTTCTATACCAGAAGAAGGGTTAGTAGTCAATGTGATCAGCAATATTGACTTGTTGAAGTACCTGAATGGGTTGGGCACCACACCCTTTGCACCAGGTGCCGAAATCCTAGAGGGGATTTACGACGAAACAGGCAAAGGCATTGGCTTCAAGGTGAAGGTGGCAACCCCGAATTCATCGATCGCCTTCCGCTTAAAGAGTGAGCTACCAGCAGATGAGTTAGAAACAGTCACCTTCTCCGTCCAACCAGGAGCTGGCTACGATGTGAACCCAGAGAGTGATTCCACAACATTTCCCGTGTACAACACTCTACAAGACGTTCCCACTCCTAGCGTCACCCCAGAAGTCAGCTTCACGGCGACCAATACAACCATAGTAGAGTCGCAAGGCGATCGCATCACCTTCAACTTCAGCCTCAGCGAAGCTCCACCACCAGAAGGTGTAACTATCTTTGTCGGTAGCGGTGGATTCGGTAGTTTGGGCGAGTTTGACGTATTGAATGCCCAAGTGACCGGCGGTGACTATCCAGCCCCCAACTTCGCCAGCAATGGTTTCTACTTCCATATTACCGAGCAGACAGCCAGTGTCTCAGTAGCAGCATTCCCAGATGATACGTCGGAAGGACTCGAAGGCATTGGCTTTAGCCTGCAAGCCGGCCCAGGTTACACGGTGAATGCTACTAGCAGCCAGGTGTTAGTGACAATTCAAGACACACCCGAATCCACGTTACCGCAAGTTACACTCACAGGTACACCCACTACCCTAATAGAAGCAGATAGCACAGTATCTGTACACACCTTCACCCTAAGTACGCCTCCCTCAGCCGATGGGCTGATTGTCTCGGTCAGCGCCGCTAATTTGAGTGAATTTGACCTCGCCCAAATCAGCGTTACTGGGGGCAGTATAGAGGCGGTGAGAGCCAATGGCTTTGACTTGAAGTTCACCAGCCAAAGTGCTGTGATTGAATTGCCCGTGAAGAATGACGGGGTAGCAGAAGGGATAGAAACTGCCGTCTTCACCTTGTTAGCGGGAACAGGCTACGTAATTGGTGAAACCGATAACCAGGCAACATTCACCATTTTAGATACCCCAGGTCAGTCCCAACCCCTGAGCGCAGAAATCGAAAGCAATGACACCATTGCCACAGCTAATAACATCTTATTGAGTGCCGCCAATCCCACAGTTGCCATCACCGGAGCAATTGATTATAACGCCACCAACCGTTATCGCATCAACCCCACAGACGCAGGCTTTACCTACGTAGATAACACCGAAGATGTAGACCTGTATAAAGTTGAGTTGAAAGCAGGCGATCGCTTAGTACTCGACATCGACGCTCAACAAAACGATTCTACCCTCTCCTCAGCCCTGCAAGTCTTTGATGACAGTGGTCAAGTACTAGCAGCTAACCGCAGAGCGCCTGCTCCTAATGAAATATTCCTCTCCCGCAACGACTCTTATCTCGATTTCACCGCATCTGAGGCAGGGACATACTACGTTGGAGTCAGTAGCAATCCGAACTACAACCGGAGTGTCGAAAATCCCACTCTCGCCAATTTTGACCCCTACAATCCCAATCAGCAGGGAAGCGGCACAGGTACAAGCAGTGGCACTTATACCCTGAATCTGAGTCTTAACCCAGGAGTTGGTACAGTTGTCAATCCTCCCCTACCAGTTCCTAGTGGTACTAGACCCATCATCTCCTTAGAAACAATTACTGGTACTTACTCTGGTCGTGATACAGGTGAAAAGATTCTCTCTCCATACCTGATAACATCTCCACCAGAGGGTGCAGCAGTATTAGTTATCTCTTTGCAGGCAGACGGGGATATTCCCGAAGGTGGCGCTAATGTCACCATCAACTCCAACATCATCCTGCGCGACTACTTGGGCGCACTCAGAACCGAACCCTTCAGTATAGGTGGTGAAGTTGGCAATGCCATTTATGACGCACAAACAGGTGAAGCGACGGGCTTTACTTTCAACCTCACCCAGAATAACGCCTACATCAGCTTCATTGTTCCCACCACTACCGAGATTGAAGGCTCTCAATCAGCCACCTTCGCTTTATTACCTGGTGACAACACCAGAGTTAACCCAAATGCTGACTCCTCTACAGTTACCTTCTACGAAACTTTAGAGCAAGCACCCCCACTAACGGTTATTCCCCAGGTAGGACTGGAGGTTAGCCAGACGCAGCTGGTCGAGTCAGAAGGAACTTCTACCGTACTCACATTTACCTTAGACCAGGCACCATCACCAGAAGGTGTACTAGTTTATGTCAATAGCGGTGTTACTGGAGGAGTGGCTGAGTTTGACGTTTTCCAAACCGAAGTCAATGGTGCTTCCTTCCCCTATGGCAACTTCCAAGCAGGTGGTTTTTACGTCAAACTGACTGAGCAGACCGCGACTCTCACCCTGTCAGCTTTTGATGATGCGGAAGTTGAAGGCATAGAATCTCTGAAATTTGAACTTCAGTCAGGTGCAGGATATACAATTGATCCGGCCAAAGCAGCCGTTACCTTCACACTGCTTGATACGCCGACATCTCAGATTCAAGTTAGCGATGAACTCAGTCCCACTAATCTGATTGAGTCGGCAGAAACAGTAGTTGAGAACGAAGGTGACAGCCTGCAAACCGTCAATGATGTCATCCCACAGGCAATTGATACGAAACTGGACAAAGATAACACCAGCTTCAAGATTCAGGCGGAAATCGGCAATGCACCAGGGAACTTCATTGATGCTTCTGAAGATGTAGACCTGTACAAAGTCGAACTCAAAACAGGCGACAAGATTAAAATTGACACTGACTCCGTGCCTTTCCTAATTGAAGGGTTTGAAGACGAGCAATTTGTAGATACGGAACTGCGGCTATTTGACTCCACAGGTCAGCAGTTGGCAACATCGTTTAACAACCCCGCCCCGGATGAGTTATTTGTTTCCAACCGCGATGCCTACCTAGAATTCACAGCCACCGCAGACGGAGCCTACTACATTGGTGTCGCCGCCAATAGTAATCGTTACTATGACCCCTTCACAGCAGGTAGTGGCGGTGGTCGGATTATTCCTGCCTCTGGAACTAACATTGGCAACTACGAACTTAGCATTGACCTCACCGCTGTTCCTCGTCCCCCTGAGCCAACAGTATTCTTCAACACGATCGCTGGAGCATTCGACTTTGAAGATAATCTATTAGCACCAGCCCTAGTCAAAACCTTACAAGATGGCACCTCCCTGTTGACATTCGTCTTCAGTGTCGATGGCGAAATTCCAGCAGATGGTCTAGTTGTCACAATCAACAGTGATATCGCCTTCCAAGATTACTTCAGCAACTTAGGAACCGAACCATTTAGCCCAGGAGGCGAATTCGTTGGTGCAGTCTTCAACTCAGAGGGCGAAGCCACCGGATTCAAATTCAAACTCACCCAAGCCAACGCCCTGATTAACCTGTCAGTCAAAGACAACAGTGCGGGTGCAACCACCGACACAGCCACCTTTACCCTCGAAGCAGGTACAGGTTATGACGTTGGCGCTGCTAGTTCTACAGTCACCTTCTACGAGAGCCTCAGCGAAGTACCGGCTGCTACCGTAACTCCAACGGTTAGCCTCAGCACCAACAATACCTCGTTGAGTGAAGCCACAGGTAACACAACCACCTTGACCTTTAGCTTGAGCGAACCACCCCCCCAAGGAGGTCTGCTGGTATATGTCAACAGTCCCAGCCCAACAGGGGGAGAAGGTGATGCCGCAGGGCGCGTCCTGGCAGAATTTGATGTCTACAACGCTGAAGTTACGGGTGGAGTATTCCCAGCACCCAACTTTGGTGCCAGCGGTTTCTACTTCAAAATTACCTCGCAAACAGCAACCATCACCCTGCCAGCCTTTGCTGATGACGAAGTCGAAGGTATTGACGAAATCACCTTCAACTTGCAACAAGCACCTGGTTACAGTATCAACACTGATGCCCCAGGAGTGACATTAACGGTTGTAGACGATACAACTTCGCAAATTCAGGTGAGCCTGACAACCTCTCCCCAGGTGTTGGTAGAGTCGGAAGCGACGGTATCACTACATACATTTAGCCTCAGTGCTACGCCCCCAGAAGCAGGCGTGACTGTCTCAGTCAGAGCATCCAACCTCGGAGAGTTTAACCTGGATGGCATTGTAATTGAGGGTGGCGAAATTGCCGCTGTCCGCAATAACGGCTTTGACCTGAAAATCACTGCCAAAGATGCCACTATTAAGCTGCCTGTGAAGGCGGATGGTGTGCCGGAATTAGTCGAACAGGCTTTGTTTACCTTACTGCCCGGTACAGGCTATCAAGTTAACTCAGCAGCTAATTTTGGGAAGTTTACCATCGTCGATATCCCAGAGTTTGCACCCCCTCTGACTGAGGTGAGCGAACCCAATGACACGATTGAGAGGGCGTTTGATACTAAACTGAGTTCTGCCTATCCCTTCTTTAGTATCGATAGTACAATCGACTTTGAGTATGATAACAACTACGAAACTGAGAAGGGCTTGATTTTTGTCGATGCCTCAGAAGACGTAGATTTATACAAGTTTGAACTCAAAGCCGGAGACACCATTAAGATTGATGTTGACGCGAACCAGTTTGAACCAGGTCGTAAGCTAGACACCTCGCTGCGTGTCTTTGATGCCAACGGTGTCCAGGTAGGCTACGGCGAAGATAATGCAGCTCCTGATGAACTGTTTGTTGGCAAGTGGGCATCCTATTTGGAATTTACAGCTCCTGAGGATGGTGTGTATTATGCTGGGGTTGCCATCTACAACAATACAAAATACGATCCACTTGAGCCAGCTAGTGGTAATGGTAACTCCAGTACTGACCCCAATGGTTACGGCACCGGCAAATACACGCTCAACATTAGTCTCAACGATCCGGATGCGTTTATCGCCAACCCGACAGAGATTCCTGCTGGTAACGGAGAAGGCCCCGCAATTTCCTTGTTCACCATTGCAGGGACTTACAAGAACGACTTTGACAACCTTGACTTTGGAATTGTCTCACCTCAGATATCAGAAACTGTTGCAGAAGGTGCAACGTCGGTTATTACCTTTGTCCTGACAGCAGAGGGTGAAATTCCCACAGGCGGAATCGAAGTTTATATCCAAAGTGACAATCCCTTGCTGGACTATTTGGGAAATCGTGATTCTTTCGGTTCTCTCCTCAGCGATAAACCCTTTAGCCGTGGCGGACAGTTTCTAGATGCTGTTTATAACGAAGCAGGTGAAGCAATTGGTTTTAACTTCCGCCTGGAGGAAGCTTTTGCTACGATTGTGATTCCGCCTACTAATCGGGAAACACCTGAAACCAATGGAGCTGAAACTGTTACTTTCTCTGTAGTGGAGAGCGTAGGGTACACCGTCTCTGATTCTGGCAGTTCTACTGTCACCTTCTACGACACCGTAGCTGAAGTTCCCGCACCGACGGTTATTCCAGAAGTCAGCATCGCATTCAGCCAGACAGAACTGATTGAATCAGAGGAAACGGTCACCGTCATCACTCTGTCACTGAGTGAACCACCGCCACCAGAAGGGGTGCAAGTTTATATCAGCGGTAATGCCCAAGATACACTGAATGAATTCGCCATCTTTGATGGCCAGTTCACAGGTGGCGTACCTGCTGCTGATGGTGCAGTTAGCGGCTTCTACTTCAAGCTGTTGGAGCAAACGGCAACCATTACCCTACCTGTGTTCAACAGCACCGACATCGTTGAAGGCATTGAGGAGTTTAAATTCGAGGTCAAACCCGGAGCAGGCTACACTGTCAGTCCAACCAATGGTTCGGCTGTCATTACCATCAAAGACACCCCTGACTCGAAGATTCAAGTGAATCTCAGCACGGAACCAAAAGTGTTGATTGAGACAGAGGAAACTCTAGGCAAGCTCAACTTTAGCTTGAGTGCCACGCCACCCACTGAAGGCGTAATTGTCACAGTCAGTGTTCCCGACCTGGAAGAAAACTTCGTTACAGATAGCCTGGTTGTGGAAGGAGGCTCTCTGGTTGCATCTTCAGCCCAGGATAATACCTTCACTCTGAAGATTACTGAGAAAAACGCTAGTTTGAGTGTGGCGATCGCTAATGATGGTATCGCAGAAGGTGTAGAAACTGCTACTGTAACAGTATTAGCTGGCGAGGGCTATCAAATTAATCCTGAAGCTAGTAGCGGCACTTTCACACTCGTTGATTTACCAGCTCAGGTTCCTGGTTCAACGGCAGAATCAAATGATACTTTAGCAACTGCGATCGCTATCGGTGTAACAGCAAGCAATACTAATGTTAAATTTGACGGTGAAATTGCTGAGTATACTGTTGGTGAAGGTGATAATCAGATTCAAGTTGATGGTAGTGAAGATGTAGACCTTTACAAGGTTAATCTCAAAGCCGGGGATAAGCTCTCAATCAACGTTGATGCCGCAGAAATAGACTCTAAGTTGCTCTACTCACAGCTACGGGTTTTCGATGCCCAAGGCAAGGAACTGGTGAAAACTGGTTTCGATGACTTCCAAGCAGCACCAGATGAGGTATTCTCAACCTTTAACGATCCTTACCTAGAGTTCACCACCGAAACCGATGGTACTTATTTTGTCGGCATCAGCCAAACTGGCAACGACTACTACAATCCCAACACAGTGGGCAGTGGCTCCGGCTCGGTGTACCCTGATTTTGGGATTGAAACTGGTAAGTACACAGTCAGTTTTGGACTATCTGCTGAAGAACCCACCAGTCCCTTTGGTACTGCGGGTGACAACACCCTAATTGGCACTGCTGACAACGACCAACTGTTTGGCAACGGTGGCAATGACAAACTGTTAGCTAGAGGTGGCGATGACCTATTGTTTGGTAGCTCTGGCAATGACCTGCTCAATGGTGGTGATGGCAATGACCAACTGTTTGGCAATGGAGGTAAAGACACATTGCTCGGTGGTGCTGACAATGATATCATCTACAGTGGTTCGGGAGATGACTTGATTAACGGTGGTGTTGGTAATGACACCCTTTACCTGAACGGCGGTAATGATGTTGTTATATTGACACAAGGTCAGGGTGTAGATACCATCAACAACTTCCAGATATCTTTTGGTCAGCGCATTGGTTTAGTCAGCGGTTTGAGCTACGACCAGTTGACTTTGAGTCAGAGCGGATTTGATACCGAGATCAAAGTAAATGATGAGACATTAGGAGTGCTGAAATATACACAAGCAACTAGTCTCAATTCATCGGCGTTTACCAATGTTTAACTAGCTATGCACAACATAGTTAATTAGTCAAATGTTTGAGTGAACAAAGGGGGGGACTTTCAGATATTTCATCTGAATCCCCCTTTTCCTCAAGTTGAATGTAAAAGAATTATGGATTTTAGCCTGTTTTATTTCGATGGTGATGGCTCTGTTGCTCGTCCTCATCAATACCAACTTTTAATCGAAAGCGCTAAATTTGCCGACCAAAACGGTTTAACAGCTATTTGGACTCCAGAACGGCATTTTCACGCTTTTGGAGGACTTTACCCGAATCCAGCACTTACTAGTGCAGCGATCGCTATGATTACTAAACAAGTGCAATTACGTGCTGGTAGTTTTGTCCTACCTTTACACGATCCTGTACGAGCTACCGAAGAATGGGCAGTGGTAGATAATTTATCACAGGGAAGGGTAGCGATCGCTTTTGCTTCTGGTTGGACTGTGGATGATTTTGTTTTGGCTCGTGAACCTCATGTCAATCGCAAAGCTATAATGTGGAGGGATTTGGAGGTGATGCGAAAACTCTGGCGGGGCGAGTCGGTTGAACGTCAGGACGCTACGGGAAAAGTATTCTCCGTAAAAACACTGCCTAGACCTGTACAAGCAGAACTTCCTATCTGGATCACTTGCCAGTCGCCAGAAACTTTTGTGGAAGCTGGTAAACTAGGGGCGCACGTTTTGACTTCATTGCTCGGTGGTACATTAGATGACATCGCTCCCAAAATTAAGCTTTATCGTAACTCCCTGAAAAAACATGGACATAATCCCCAAGGGGGTAAAGTGGCGCTGATGATCCATACTTTTTTAGGGGATAACCTCAACGATGTTAAGGAGAAAGTTACCCAACCTTTCTGCAATTACCTCAAAACCCATTATGAATTAATAGAAAGTTTGGCGAAGAGTATGGGCTTAAAAGTCAGCCTGAAAAACTTCTCTGAAGACGATATCGATAGTATACTGCAATTTGGTGTCGAAGGATTTATGAAAGGGCGATCGCTCATTGGCACTCCCGACAGTTGTCGCCCTTTTGTTGAGCAGATTCGCGCCGCCGGTGTAGATGAAATTGCTTGTCTAATTGACTTTGTACAAGATTACGATTTGGTGATGGACAGTTTACCATTTGTGAGTCAGTTGCGACAACAATTAGCCCCTTTGCTGAAGTAAAAAGTAAAAAGTGAATGATAATTGATATTAGGCTCGACGAATAATTATTATGGCAATTATTCTCTACAGAGTATCTGGATCAATACCCATTGCTCGGAGTCTTTCTGCTAGTATTTGAGAGCGCTCTAGTGCTTGTTCTTTCTCTAAAATGGCTTGGTCTTTCTCTAAAATAGCTTGGTCTTTCTCTAAAATAGCTTGGTCTTTTTCTAAAATAGCTTGGTCTTTTTCTAAAATAGCTTGGTCTTTATCCAATCTTTCGCTTTGGGCACGTTCGTCTGGTGTTAGTAAGACAGAACCATCCTGGTGACACCAACGTAACCAAGTATCCAGTCTCCCTTCAAATTCTCCTTGCCAAAGCGTCAAACCCAACTCGACTTGTTCTAACCAAGTTTCTGTAGTTTCAAAGTAACGTCTAGGTCTAAGTTCAAAGACACGTAGGGTTTGTTCCCCTAATTGATGGCTAGGGTCGTAGACTATATAGTAACTGACGCGCATCTGTTCATAAATTTTCAACTTGTTACCAAGTTCGTCACCTTCTTTATTTGAGACAATTTCAATTACCAGTTCTGGTGGTTTACCAAACCGCCAAACCATGTAACAACGATTTTGCTTTTCCCACCAATTTGCAGGTACTTGCACATCAAAACTCAAAAAAACATCAGGTACGATGGGTGGTTCACCATCTGTATGGTAGATACCAATATTAGCAGCAGCTATAAAATTCTGTGAAATAGCACTGTAAAGAGTACTAACTAATAGACGTTGTTGTTTTTCTGAGCCGAAATTGTCCACAGGTGTATCATCTTCTGTTACTAGCTGGCTAGCATCTGGAACATAGTAGTCATCATCATGAATTAGAAGTTGCTCAACCATAAGTCTACCTAGTAATTAAGAGCCTAATTTTATCTTAGTTGATTAGAATAATGCTGTTATAAGTTGATCATTTCACACGGGGGTCTTCAGCAGTGGAGTTTTTGATTGCCTTGCTGCACGTCTTATTAGCGATCGGTTAACATCACTCACTAGGTAGATTATCAGGGTCGATGGTGAGCGATCGCAAATACCACGCTGACTTTTCTGCCTTTTCTTCTGGTGTCAAATAGCGATCGCCCTGTTTGTTATACCATGACAATAAATCCTGTGGAATGCCAGGTGCGCCATTTTCTCTTGTAGGAACAAATTTTGCTTGGGGATTGGGTTTGAAACAGATGAACCAAAAACTGGTAAATTGTTTGGTGATCATATAAGATTACCGGGGAGCATCCCATTTTGGAATATGTAGTGCGAGCGTCTCGCTCGCGTAATAGATGCCAGCGAGCAAGATGCTCGCACTACAAATAAATCTGCTCGCATCTGGATGCACCCGATTACCGCAATAGTTTTTTCTGGACTAACTTCTTTGTTAGTAATCCTAAATAGCGTTGCCCAAACCATTCTCTAAATGGCAAAATAGTAGCATCCCAAAGGTTATTGTAGTTTTCACCAGTAGTTAATCCTGTTGCCGGAAATTCACCTTTTCGGGCACGGTAGTAAGAGCCAAAAATGATGTCCCAAATCGGAAAAAACAGAGCAAAATTTTTATCTATATGTTCTGGCCGAAATGAATGGTGAATTCTGTGGTGTTGTGGCCCAACTATAATTGGTGTGAAAATACCCAATTCTAAACGTAAATTTAAATGGATAAATTGTAACCAGATAATTTCAATAAACGCCAATAATCCTATGGCTATTGGTTCAATGTGAAACAATAAACTCATAGGAATGACAATGAACGCGAGAATCAATGGTTCTTCTAGCCAATGTACCCGCCGAGTACTTGTGACATTTAAAGAAACTTCGCTGTGGTGAAATTTATGTTGTTCCCACAAAAATGAATTAGTATGTTGAAATCGATGTAACCAGTAATAAAAGAAGTCAAGAATGACAAAATAAAAAGCTATCCCAAGGATTGTTTCTATCCAGTTACTGGGTTCTGGTAAAGTTAAATAAGGGCCGCCCAGCCAATGCCGAGTTATTTCGACTAATGCTCCAATTCCGATCGCATTGAGCAAAAATGCAAATAAAGTATAGACAACGTACCACTTTAAGTTAAAAACAATATCACGAAACGGCTGATTTGGCTCCACTGGACGTAACCGTTCAATCAAAATAAAAACACCATATATCAAAAATGCCTTCAGGACATATTTAATAAAGCCGAAGACAGGATCAATCCATTCCATATTTGAACTAACCTCAATTTTGTAGAGCAGCAGGGCTATTTCGTTCTATACATAAACCGCCCAGAACTAAAGTTCAGCGGCTCATAACTAAAGTCCGTTTTAACGGACTATAACCTTTTCTCAGTCTAAAGTCCGTTAAAACGGACTATAACCTTTTCTCAGTCATCTTTAGATGAATGAGTGCTATTAGACTGGTGAATTCATTCTGAGGCGGGCTAGATGAGAATGAAATAGCCCTGTGTAGAGCAGAGGATTATTGGATGCTGGGAATTTTTATAATAGTACCACAGACTGGTGCATAATTATATAGCAATTGCCCTTATTCTACTAGATTGTCACTGTGTTTTTATCGTAAATTAAAGGGTTTAAGACCCCAACCATTACATGTAGCGCGGAGTCGGAGCCACTCCGCCTCCGATCCATTTCAGTCGGGGTTTAAATCCCCGTCTGAAATGTCTAAAATGTTTGAATTTTGAATTTTGAATTTTGAATTGTTAACATAGTTACTAAGGAGATTCGATGAATTGGAGTATTTTCCTAGCTGCACTTGGCAGCACGGGCATTGAATTTTTAGAAGTTGTAGCGATCGCCTATGCTATTGGTAGCTCTGGCTATGCTCGTGAGGCGATTTGGGGTGCAATTACAGGTCTAGTTGTGGTATTACTAGGAGCGATCGCTCTTGGCACAGGATTACAGTTTCTCCCTCTGCAACCGTTGCAAATCTTCATTGGTTTGCTTCTGTTGTGGTTTGGTTGGAGATGGGTGAATAAATCTGTGCGCCGACTAGCTGCGGGACGGCGAGCAGGTTGGGTTGATGAGAATGTTCTCGAAAAAGAAGGTATTGCTTTAGATCAGCAATCGCCAGGATTCAGCAAGTTGAATTTTTTGATCATGACCAAAAGTGCTGCTTTGGAAGCTTTGGAAGTGGGTGTGATTGTGATTACACTGGGATTAGCTTCTAGTGCTTGGTATGAAGTGATCGCTGCTACAGGACTGGCGCTATTATTATCGCTAGTTGCGGTAGTCACTTTACATCAATATTTGGTCAAATTGCCAGAGGTGTTAATTAAGCTTGGTGCTGGGATTATGCTCAGTTCCTTGGGAACTTTCTGGTTAGGGGAAGGTATGGGGCTGGAATTCCCTTTTGAAGAGTTTTCAATCTTGATTTTGATTGGGTTATATAGTATCACTGCGGCAGTTTCTATTTATTGGTTGAGAAGGGAAGTTGTGACGGAGTGAAAGGCTCAGGCAAAGGCGCAAAGGCAAGCCAGTGCGCCCTTGCGGCAATGCCCGACTTGTTCGCTCTTAGCGTTCCCGTAGGGTAGCAACTGGCGTCGTAAAGGTAAGAAGTTTAATGGATTGTCGTTACTGTTCGGTGGTTTCTCAAGCTAATGGTGAAGATCCAATTGGCACCGCAGGTACGGTGGATGAATGGTTGATTGTAGAAGTACCGCGTCCCTGGAAGGCTGAACTTTGGCAAGAAAAGCCGGAATTTCAGCCGTTGCTTCAAGTTGTGGAACAGTTAGCGTCTAACCCGATGCGGTATTTCAAAGGTCGGCTGTTAGCGATCGCTCCTGACAAGGCTTATACTCATCCAGAATGGGTTAGAGTCTTTTATTATCAGCGTCCAGCCCAGCTATTTGCTCAGTATACCAAGCAGGAATATTTACTTCCCCTAACTCAGGTTGCTCTGCTTGCAGAAACTGTGTTATTTCAGCCGCAAAATTTACCCAGTTTTCAAATTTATCGTCAGCCAACAGAACACATTCGAGAAATTCTGGTTTGTACCCACGCTAACTATGACTTAGCTTGTGGGCGGTTTGGCTATCCCCTTTACCAACTCCTGCGCCAAAAGTATGCAACAGAATCAGACAGTCTGCGGGTATGGCAAACTAATCATTTTGGTGGACACCAGTTTGCACCGACATTGATTGATTTTCCCACCGGTCAACTTTGGGGACACCTGAAAGCAGATGTTTTGGATTGTCTGATTTATCGACAGGGTGATGTTTCCCAATTGCAACCTTTCTATCGTGGCTGGACAGGTTTGGGAAAATTTGAGCAAATTGCTGAGAGAGAAATCTGGATGCAGTTAGGCTGGGATTGGCTGGATTATCCCAAAAGTGGGCGTATTCTAGCACAAGATGAAGGTGGTATTGTGCGATCGCTCCTTAAAAGTATCTTCAAACGTGTTCCATCCCCAAAATTAAAACTTGTGGTTGCAAGATGGGATGAGCAAGCAACCTGGGCAAAAGTAGAGATTGATTACACAAGTAGTAATAATAGCCACCGAAGTGCATACGAAGCCACCGTTAAATTGACGGGAACAGTGAATAGTAAACGCAAATCTGGAGATGATGTACCCCTAACTAGCGTCAACCAGTACAGCATAGATCATCTATTAAAAATTTGTAATTCGTAATTCGTAATTCGTAATTCGTAATTCGTAATTCGTAATTCCCAATGCCCAATGCCCCATTCCCAATTTTCAATTTTCAAACTTCTTGAACACTCAACCCTGATGCGACAATTGCCCGTTGGCATAATTCCAGCGACGGATCTCCAGCAACTACTCGTCGCTGCAAATGATGAGCGATCGCAATCATATCTTCTTGAGGCAGCCAGGGAAACACTACTAAGTCTCCTGGTTGCGAAAACATGGTCACTAATTGCTCAAGGGTCTTTGCTTGCAAGCCAGAGGGTTGCAGAATAATAAGTGTTGTTGCTTCCTCAATCAGCCAATCATGATCCCAGTCGTCTGAAGTGACGGCAACAGCTAAAGTGACTGGAGGAATTTTAGCAAAAAACTCTGGTAAAGCTGTATCACCGTGAAATAATAGGTGCTGCTGTCCTAACTGCCACCAACGATATTGGCTCCTAACAGGAGCTTCAGGTGTTGTCTCTAGATGAGTAACAGGAACCTCAATAACTGGAGATGGAGAATTGTCTTTTTGGAGGGTTTTTGGGACAATAGCGATAATTTCTGGCTTTATTGCTGATTCTGATGTAGTTATCGAGTCAGTTTTTTCTTCTTGCTGATGTTTAATAGTTTGGACTAAATCTTTGTGGGTGATGCGCTTACCAGTTTTTGCTTCTTCTAGATACTGCTCCCGCAGTTTTTGGGTTGTGGAGGGTGCAGCAAGTAGATACAAAGCGGAGGTAGCAATGTCAATTTGTGCAAGATTTGCACGATTGCCAAAGGTTTCATACACGTTAATAAAGTTGTATGCTGTCCGACGACTCCAACCAAATTCGGCTTTCAACCAAGTATCGAACTGCCCATGCTTCAGTTGAGAACGCACTTCTGCCAATCGTTGCCCAATCTCCCAAATGTCTTGGGCAGTCCGCCGTAGCTGCTCTCGGATTTCTGTTGTGCGCTGCTCAACTAACGTCCGCTGCTCTGGCGTGAGAAGTTTGTAATCAAAACGAGTGATAATTGTATCTTTTGTATCCTTGTGATTTGATTTTACCATTGTGAATTTCCACATTCATTGGCTAAGAACTCAGCTACCTGGGATTACAGATAGAACATATTACAACATTGTGAGCATAATTTCACTTAGTTGTAGCTAGACTTGCTGCACTCAGTACACTATATTATTCATTTTATTTTAAAAGTAGGAAAATCTTAAAATTAGACTCACAACAAAAGCTTACTGTCCAGTGAGTGTTGGGTAGCTGGTAAGATTTAACCTTTTTAACACATTACTTCTCCCGATACCCGTGCTGACAACCTAAGGACTTGACAAAAAATCCTATTTACCTGTTAACTGAGAATAATTAGTAATTATTCTCATATCTGGTTAAAAATGGTGACATGGTTTTTGCGTTTTCCGGGGGCTTGTCTGATTAATAAAATTGGTAATTTTTACAAAGCAAACACAAATTTTAGTTAGCATTTAGTACTGAGTTTGAGTAGCAAATATTACTAAAAAATCTGCTATTTAGCTAGTTTAAAAAGCAAAGTTAGATTTAGATGTATTAGATAAATCGTCACAATAGCTTGTACAGTCAGGGTTTTAACTGAATTATTTAAATTACGTATTTTTACATTTAGCAGTGCAAATTTTTACATGAAAACTCAGTTGCTAATTTCGACAAATAATTCCTTGCTAGAAGTTGACCACATTTTTATTTGTGTTGAGGATGCACCTAAAGTTGAGTTATTTGGGCGAGCAGGGTTGATGTTTGCCAGTCCTCCTGTGCAGCAGGTGGAACGAGGTACAGCCTCACAGATTCTCTTTTTTGAGAACTTTTATCTAGAATTTATCTGGGTTGAGAATGAAGTAACCGCTGAAATCTATGCTGTCCGCACAGGCATAGACTTTTTGGCGCGATCGCATTGGCAACAAACGCAAATCTCTCCCTTTGGCATTGCCTTGCACCAGCAGTCTCGTGCGACATCCTCGTTGGATGAGGATAAATTTGAGCGATCGCAATCCCAAAAAACAGAACTACAGTTAAGTTTTTCCAGTCAGAATTTAGTTACGCAAACTGAACCCCTATGCTTTGTGATTCCGGATGCGATCGCCTTACCAACTTTATTAAAAAACTTTCCTAACTTCCAAAAACAGTTTGTGTCCCATCCACTAGGGCTGAGAAAAATGACAGGCATAGAGGCAACTGTGGCTCATACTTACCCTCTAACTCAGCCTCTGGCACTGCTAGTACAGGATGGAGTAGTGCAAATTGAGCAGGGAATTTCCCCGTGTCTACAGTTGACTTTTGACAATCACATCCAGCAGGGTGTATTAGATGCGCGAGCGATCGGCATTCCTTTAATCTTAAAATTTTAGCATCGCTGCTTCTTTTCGCCTCTGCGCCCACCGAAGTTTTGATCTAAGGAAGCCTTATATCATGTCCGCTTGATTACTTATTAAACCCGAAGAACCCCACCCCGCCAAAGCTGTGCTTTGTCTCCCCTCCCCGCAGGCTCTTAGCAGGGTGGTTTCATACGAAAAAAGAAAAATACATAAGTCTTGATTTCTCGTTTTGTGACATAGCTTTTTACCCCACTTCCATTCCTCTCCCCGAAGCGGAGAGAGGCTTTGAAACCCAGTTTTAGTTTTTCTCTGCTTGTATGAAACCACCCTGCCTCCCCGCAGGCTCTTAGGGGTTGGGGGTGGGGTGTAATGATCGTGGTTAGCATAACTATTTATGCGGACATGATATTAGAGGATGTTTGAAAAGTATTAGGCGAATAGAATTCGCTACTACACAATCAAAGTCTACCTCCGTAGACTGAATGCAAAATCAAGGGTTTTATAACCCACGGAGGTAGGTTTTGTCTTATGTAGCCAAGCCAGTGCGTTGGGGAGCCAGTGCTGTGGGCGGGTTTCCCGACTTGAGGCACCTGGCGTCCGGCTCTGCCGACGAGCCTTGCAACTGGCGCGCGACTTCTAGTCGCTAGGGCTAGTAATAAATTAGACTTGTTCATTCATCCTCTTAGAGGTTGTTTAAAAAGTGATTTGCTGTATCTTTGCACTTATTGATCCCCCCTAACCCCCCTTAAAAAGGGGGGAACCGGAATCAAAGTCCCCCTTAAAAAGGGGGATTTAGGGGGATCTAGAACATTTCGCTACCGTAAAGAGGACTTGTTCATTCATCCTCTTAGCTCAAACTTTTCTCTGCGTGAGATAAAACATGCTAAATTTTCAAATCTGGCAGCAATTTCGGCAAATTATTCAACCTTATTGGTTTAACCAGCTACGTTGGGGTGTAATTTTCCAGTTACTACTCCTAGTAGCTTTCTCCTTGGGAAGCAGCACATTCGTAATTTTTGAAACATTACAACGAGGAGAATTGACTTCATCTCTAGCACAGCAGAACGTCAACCGATTTCAGCAGGCAATTGGTTTTTTCTTCAGCATTATAATTGTGAATATTATATTTATTTCTGGAAAAAACTACATTCAAGGAAAACTTAGCCTAGATTGGCGAAAATGGCTAACATCTTACTATCTTAATCAATATTTTACCAAACAATCATTTTATCATTTACAGGCTTTTTCTGAGGTTGATAATCCCGATCAGCGCATGGCTGAGGATGTTAAAAATGTCACCCAACGACTAATTTCCCTTTTAGTTATGTGTCTGGATTCCCTGGTGCAATTAATTGGTTTTATTGGCTTACTGTGGTTTATTTCTCCGATTTTGATGATAACTCTGCTGGCGTATGCAGTGGTTGGTACACTAATCACAACATTAGTGTTTGGACGAGCATTAGTTGGAATTAACTTAGAGCAACTGAAGCGAGAAGCAGATTTTCGCTATGGTTTAGTGCGGATTCGAGACAATGCAGAAGCGATCGCCTTTTATGAAGGACAAGCAGAGGAATCAGTACAAATCAAACAGCGATTTGGGCGTGTGTTTGCTAATATCAATCGTCTGATTCGCTGGCAATTCAACTTAAACATTTTTCAAAACGGTTATCAATATTTAACCTTTATTTTGCCCTTTATCATTTTGGCACCCCGAATTTTTGACCGTGAATTAGAATTGGGGGCTGTCACGCAATCTCAAGCAGCCTTTGAGCGAGTGGGATTTGCACTAGGACTAATTATTACCCAGTTCGATCAACTCAGTGCCTTGACAGCAGGAATTAGACGCCTGACCGAACTTAGAACCAACATGGAAAAGATAACATCCTTGCAGCCAAATTCGGGAATTCAGTTGAGCGAAGAGACGTATATTGCCGTTAACCATTTGACACTACAACTTCCCGATCGCCAAACCAAGCTAATTCAAGATTTATCCGTAACAATATTACCTGGTCAATCATTACTGATTATGGGAGCAAGTGGGGTAGGTAAAACCTCCCTATTGCGTGCTATTGCTGGATTTTGGGTGGAGGGAGAAGGTGCGATCGCAAGACCAGCCCTAGACCGCATACTGTTTCTTCCCCAACGTCCCTATATGCCTTGGGGAACTCTCCGCCAACAGTTACTTTATCCCCATACAGAAACAGCGATCGCTAAAGAAACCCTTCTGCAAACCCTCCATCAGGTTCATCTACCAGATTTAGCTGACCGTTACGGTGGACTAGATGCCTTTGTTGATTGGTCACGGGTGTTATCTTTGGGAGAACAACAGAGACTCGCCTTTGCCCGACTGCTATTGAGTGAACCAACATACGCTATTCTTGACGAAGCGACAAGCGCTCTTGATGAAGAAACCGCAGCCAGTTTATACCAAAAATTACAAGAAACATCAATTACTTACATCAGTGTCGGACATCGCAGCGAATTGCTGAATTATCATCAGTTTGTCTTGGAATTACGGCAACAACAAGAATGGGAATTGTTTTCAACAAAAGACTATGAAAAAAGGGAAAATCTACCAAAGTCTTTGAATCAGTGAACAGTCAACAGTTATCAGTTATCACGGTTTCAGTGCTCTTATTTAAATCAGTGAACAGTCAACAGTTATCAGTGATCACGGTTTCAGTGCTGAGAAAAAATTCTTAACTGATAATGCGGATACTTGATAACTAATAACTATTAGAAGTGGGAGACTCTGCTCCCAATTGACAAAAAATTCTTAACTGATAATGCGGATACTTGATAACTGATAACTGTTGAATTGAGTATGCATCAAAAGCCGAGTCCATTCCCAAGATGGGTACTTGTTCTACCATCGCTTGGGCAATCAACAATCGGTCAAATGGATCTCGATGATGCAATGGCATGGTGGCAACAACCGCAAGATGATCCAATTCGATACTCAGCAAATCCATACTGTTTTGTGTGATTTGCTATTTCACAAATGTTTGAAGTGGTAAATCAAATCTCAACTTGCCGAGACTATGTTTAATTGCCATTTCCCAAATACTGGCAGTGCTGAACAACTTTTCGTTGTACTCGTCTTCAATTAGTGCTTTTGCTGAAAGGCTGAGTTTAGGGCTATCGGTGACAAACCAAATAAAAGTATGCGTGTCCAGCAAGAATCTCATTCCATATATTCTTTAAAATCTTCCAAAGGTTCATCAAAATGTAAGGATTCAGGTGGCAGAGTATTGACAAGGAGGACACTTGAGGGTGAGTATCACAAATATGAACCAAAGCCAGCCTGAAGAATTAGACCGAGAAAGTTTGAGCCAGTTGCCCAAAGAAGAACTGG
>NZ_JAIVFS010000062.1 GCF_020829645.1 Nostoc mirabile CHAB5784
TGTGACTTTAGACACTATTAAAATGTACATTCAAAATCAGAACGAAACTTGAAAGGCGAATAAATTCGCCTGCGGCTTACCCCCATAAATAAATTTAGGGGCTTGCACGCCCCGACTTATTTGGTCACGACCTTCATTTAACCCCTCTAATGCATCGGCAAGCCCAAAACGTATTGCGTAACTACGTGCTGCCATTATGTAATACTTGACTCCAAAATACATCATCAAACGGCTGAAGTTTATCGTTTCTAAACCTATCTTCTCTAATAAGTTTTGGTCACCAAGAGACACAAACACGAAATAGTTAAGCAAATGTTCACAATGAAATAATCCTCTGGTCAAACGGGAAAACTATGATTACCCCATTAGGGGGGACTTCTATGTAATTACCGAATAGGAAAATGCTGAAAAAATCTTTGCTTAACTGTTTGATTTTGCCTTTTTCCCTTGCACCCTGGCTGTGCGTGGGAACGCTTTTTGATTCTCAAGCCAATGCTTTACCAGGGCAAAGTACAGAGGAAGTAGGCACTTGGATTAAAGCACATCCCACACTCCGCCCTAGGATTGGGGAGCAATTATTTGTGCAAAAGACTGATACTGCTGCTCAAAGATTCACTTTTCAAGCGTCGGTATTGCCTCCCGGTAGGGTAGAGTTTTCCAAAGACCGTGGAAGAATCCGCAGTGAGCGCATTTCTATGTATGATGCCATTAACGGCATGACATTTACCCGTCTCCAGGAATCTTTGCGGGTGATTTATGGCTTGGAGATTTATCAAGACTACGATCGCGCCCAAGTCGTGTATCAGTATCCTAACGAAAAGGTAGTTAACTCGGCGCGTCTTGCCAAAACTCCAATTCGGGAAGCTTTAAAGGGAGAATTACGAGTAGGCGATCGCTATGTATACTGGGTGGAAATTGCCCAACCCAAGACTGGCAAAGCTTTTACTGGTCAAATGACGATTTTGCTCAAAACTGACCTAGACAAGTTAGAAAGGGAACTGCAAATTCGATAATGGGCATTAGTCATTAGTCATTAGTCATTAGTCATTAGTCATTAGTCATTAGTCATTAGTCATTAGTCATTAATTATTCTTCCCCTGCCTCCCCTGCCTCCCCTGCTCCCCCTGCTCCCCCTGGTCGTTTAAAGATTACTGAATTGGTGTTCTACAACTTTCCCAACCCTATAGGAGCGAGGGTTTGCCATGTACCCGAAAAGATACTTTCAGATGCTAAGGAAATTCGTAGCAAATCTTCTTTGAGTAGTGGCGGCCAATCAACCCCGGCTTTACGCCCTGCGGCAAATAGCTGCTGCGCCTTAATGCTTAACTGATAAAGGGTCAAAGCCAGCTCTCGGTCTAGGCTCTTTGCATCTTTGAGGGCTTCAAACACCACTTTCAATGCCAACAAAATTGAGGTGATCTGACCGGGTACCGGTGGTTTCCCTTGTTTCATACGCGTCAACAGCGCATCTGGGTTTTCCTCGGTTGTGATTGTCTGATCTATGAGGAGTTTCCGAGCTGTTTCGTAATTCATGTAGTCAGTTTAGCGTACATTTTGTTTCAGCAGTAATACCTAATTAAAAAGTCATCAAACTGGCTTTTAGTTATTTATAGCAATCTCTTATGATTTGTGAAAAGATAAACTTGGGGAAAATGAGGGGGGATTTGCGATGCTCTAGGTTAACCAGATAGACTGAATACAATATCTTTGAAAAATACGTCCCGCTTGGAATCAGAAGCAAAATGATATCACCAAATTTACTAGAAATTGAGCGCTCCGTCCGTGCCTTGTCTGTGGAAGAACAACTTTGGCTGCTAGAAACTATTGCTCGGCAAATCCGAGAAAATGAGTATACAAAAGATAAATTGCCTGATGCCAAAAATTCGGAAGAACAACTGGAAGTGATGGTTAATGAGGTAAGGATTCCAACAGAAATTGCTGCTATAACTGATGAGTTTGCGATTTCTGAAATCCTCTGATATGGAAAAGTAAAAATTATGAGTTTGCCAGATTTAAAAAGCCAAATATACAGCTTTTATATATCTCTCTTTCCCCTGCTCTGACTGGAACGCTTGATGGGGGCTGCCGCCTCTTAACTTGCGGTAGAAGCCAGAGGCTGTAAACGAGCTTTTAAAGGAATTTTAGCTGAAGTTGACACCAATAAGCATTGCTGTGTTCCATGCAATTGAAAATAGCTATATTAGCATTTTCGGTACTGTACTTCGTGTTTAAATTCATCTTGGTTAGACTCAACATTTTGAAAAAAAGTCGAGCGTACAAATCCCAGATTATGCAATAAAGCTATAGAACGATGATTTTGGAGATCAACGTAAGCACAAAAATCCAGATTTTGGTATGTCTCAACTAAATAATTAATCATACGCGTCACGGCTTCGCGTGCATAACCTTTTCCCCATGAATTAGGAAAAAACACATACGCAATGATTGCACTCTTATTTACAGTAATTGTTGCTTGAACATATCCAACGTAGCATTTCTCTACAAAAGACCAGACAGCCCAATTCAACCAAATCTCCGTTCCATCTGGTGATTGACAACGCGCCAACACTATGTAGCGATCGCAAAGCGATTCAACGCTTTGTGGCGGCACATCTTCGATAAAGTCGTATATACTGGCATTCTGTAATCCATCAAAAAGCAGTTCGGCATGAGCCGGTTCTAGTGGCTCTAAACAGAGTCGTTGAGAGTAGATTTTCATTTTGTGATCTAACCCGGCACCAACAAGCCACACTAAACACCTTCGACTAACTGATCTTCAACATGAACCTGTGGAGCCGAAAGCTCTATTTATTTCACTATATCAATGTCAAGGCATTATTTGAGTTATCGATTTATTGTCAAATTTTTGACTTTAAAAAACTCCATAAATATAATATTTTTTCACAACTAATTTAGGATTGCTATAGTTGCCAATCAATAGATACCATAGATAATTTCTGTATCTAGTACGCCACGGCTAAAATAGAGCAACCATTTAAAATCCCTAAAGAGCTTATTCCATAATACTTTTGAATGCGTTATTTTTGACTTTTTACTTCCGCCTTGCGGTGCTAGCCTTTTAGATTGACTTTTGTTTCATTTATCTTTACGATTCAACCCCATTATGGTATATCAGTGGGGTAAATACGCTTTTATGATGTTGCTGATTAATAAGTCAATGGGACGATCGCGCAAAACCACTTATCAAGGGTGCTCATTACATTGTTTGAAGTTATGTAGCCTTTTGATTACGGCCTATCAATCACTGCGGTAAACTATGCGTTGATTATGATTCTTTCGCAGAGAAGAACACTCGAAAGGAGCGGTTTTTTCAATGTCTCATTCCGTAAAAATCTACGATACCTGCATTGGCTGCACCCAATGCGTCCGTGCTTGCCCTACTGATGTACTGGAGATGGTTCCTTGGGATGGCTGTAAAGCTGCTCAAATTGCCTCTTCACCCCGTACAGAAGACTGCGTGGGCTGTAAGCGCTGCGAAACCGCTTGTCCCACCGACTTTTTGAGCATCCGGGTTTACCTGGGCGCTGAAACAACTCGCAGTATGGGTCTGGCTTACTAAAAAGCTCAGTGCTAAGTCACCGAACTTCTGATCGTAATGCGGGTCTACTGCCCAACCGTTCTTCCAGAACTGTTGCCTTGTCTTCTTTGGACACAAGGGAGAGGCGCAAGCCTTTGCTTTGCTCAGAGTTCTCGCTGAGTTCTGGGTCTTGAGTCTTGAGGCAAAAGAAGTAAATCAAAAAAACAATTTCTTGATTCTTCACTCAGCACTCAGAACTCAGACCTCAGTGTTCAAAACTTTTAAAGTTTTTTAATAGAAAGCACCTTTAAAAATACCTAGTGGTAGAGGGAGTAATTTACTCCCTTTTTTCTTTGCAAAACGTCGAGTTTGTGGTAAGAACTATACTGGATTTAATCATCCTGAAAAAAAGTGGTGTGAACAATGTGCGGAATCGTTGGATATATAGGCACTCAAGCGGCGACAGACATTTTACTGGCTGGGCTGGAAAAACTAGAGTACAGGGGCTACGATTCGGCTGGAATCGCCACTGTTTGGGAAGGTGAGGTTAATTGTGTGCGGGCAAAGGGCAAACTGCATAACCTGCGTTCTAAACTGGAACAAATAGAAACCCCTGCCCAGATTGGTATTGGTCACACACGCTGGGCAACTCATGGTAAACCAGAAGAGTACAACGCCCATCCTCACATGGATACGGCAAAGCGAGTGGCGGTGGTGCAAAATGGCATTATCGAAAATTACCGCGAGTTACGCGAGGAACTCAAAGGAAAAGGACATCAGTTTGTTTCTGAAACCGATACAGAAGTAATTCCCCATCTTATAGCCGAATTTTTAAAGAATCTTCCCCCTTCATCTTCCTCATCCCCCTTGCTAGAAGCAATTCGCCAAGCAGTTAACCGCTTGCACGGGGCATTTGCACTTGCAGTTATTTCTGCTGACTACCCCGATGAATTGATTGTTGTTCGCCAGCAAGCGCCTTTGGTAATTGGTTTTGGGCAAGGGGAGTTATTTTGTGCATCTGATACGCCTGCGATCGTTTCCTACACCCGGGCAGTGCTACCTTTGGAAAATGGCGAAATTGCCCGCCTCACACCTTTGGGCGTTGAGATTTACAATTTTGCTGGCGACAGGCTGAAAAAACAACCCCGTCTGCTCAACTTTAATCCTGCAATGGTAGAAAAGCAGGGATTCAAACACTTCATGCTCAAAGAAATCCATGAGCAACCAGGGGTAGTAAGAGCTAGTTTAGAAGCTTATTTTAATCCAGCCGAATCTACCGAATCACCAATCAATCTTGGTTTACCTGCGGATTTATACACTGATTTAGAACAAATTCAGATTGTCGCCTGTGGTACAAGTTGGCACGCAGCATTAATTGGAAAATATTTACTCGAACAACTAGCAGGAATTTCAACTCAGGTACATTATGCTTCTGAGTATCGCTATGCAGCATCACCCGTAACGGCTAACACGTTGATCATCGGTGTTACTCAATCAGGTGAAACTGCCGATACCCTAGCAGCTTTGGCGATGGAAAAAGAACGTCGCCAAGGGAAAGAACCTAAATATCAAGCGCGGCTACTAGGCATTACCAATCGCCCCGAAAGTAGCCTTGGTCATCTAGTACCGCATATCATCAGTACCTTAGCGGGAATTGAAATTGGGGTAGCGGCGACGAAAACTTTTACCGCCCAACTGATGGCATTTTATGCTTTGGCACTGGATTTAGCAGCTCGTCGTCAGACAGTTTCAAAAGATATTTTAGAGAAAATTATTAATGGGTTGCGGCAAATTCCTAAAGAAATTGAGGCAACTTTGGAAAGTCAGGAACGTTTAACCGAACAGCTAGCCCACGAATTCGCCGAAACTAAAGATTTCATTTTTGTGGGAAGGGGAATTAACTTTCCTATTGCTTTAGAAGGGGCGTTGAAATTAAAAGAAATCAGCTACATTCACGCCGAAGGGTATCCGGCTGGAGAGATGAAACATGGCCCGATCGCACTTTTAGATGCGAAAGTACCAGTAGTTGCGATCGCAATACCTGGTAGTGTGTATGAAAAAGTTATTTCTAATGCCCAAGAAGCCAAAGCCAGAGACTCTCGGTTAATTGGCGTGACTCCCGTCAAAGATGGCGAAGCTGGGGAAATCTTTAACGATCTTCTTCCCGTCTCTGATGTAGAAGAGTTACTTTCTCCCATCCTCACAGTAGTTCCTTTGCAATTATTGGCTTATCATATTGCCGCCCGTCGCGGTTTGGATGTCGATCAGCCAAGAAATTTGGCCAAGTCTGTAACGGTGGAATAGTCTATTTATAGAGGTAGTAGCGTCTGTGCGCTACTACAAGCCAATGTGTTCATGATTTTTTGAGAACTACCTCAAAAAAACCCTTTATTTAAATGTTGCGCGATGACACAGACAACTACAGAGCATTTATACTCTTTTGAAGAATATCTCGCTTATAAAGTTGTAAGCCAAGCTGCATATTTTCAATATCTTTGGTAATTTGTGGTAAATATTTTTTATTGGCTAGGTCACTAAATTTTTCTAAAAAATCTAACTGATTATTTTGACCTGCTTTTTCTTTAATCAAATCCAAGTTTTTAAGTCTTGAAGCGCCAAGAGAAAAGCGATAATAGTATTGTCAGCCTTTGTATTCATAGGTTTTTATACCAAACTCACTACGACTAGTATAAACATAATTTAAGTGAGATGAGTACAGCAAATATTTGATGTTCAGTTTTGATTTTTTATATCGAGAAAGAATAATTAACTAAATAAAATGTTTTTTTTATACCTTTTATTGCGGAAATTAATATAGTTTATTGCACGTTATTATAGTAATGATTTTCCGTACAAACTAAAGAATGCTGTAGACAGATTTTGCTTACAGTTCAACAAAAAGTTCTAATGGTTAGTCAGGTAATAAAAATGGCCTCGGAATGGGCGGCTCAAGTTATTGGAATTAATTATTACCCAGAGTACACCACTCTAAAGCCGCTAACAGCAGCAGCAGAGGATGCAGAGAAAATTGCCGAACAATTAGAACAATACGGTTATAGACCTTTTCGCGCTCAGTGTTTACCTAGAAGTTTAAACCAAAAGGGAGAAAGTAAAATTGATCGCCAAGGGGCGGTAAGAGTGCAAGAATTGAGAGAAGCGATCGCTAATCTTTTCAATCCTCCTCCTCCAAACCCCACCCCAGAAACAGCGTTATTCTTCTTTTCAGGACATGGGTGGTGCAAAACTGTGGCGGGCAAAGAAGAAGTATTTCTAGCTACCAGTGATGCCCTACCTGAAGAGGAAGTCTATGGTATACCC
Source organism: Nostoc mirabile CHAB5784 (assembly GCF_020829645.1). Classification (GTDB taxonomy): domain Bacteria; phylum Cyanobacteriota; class Cyanobacteriia; order Cyanobacteriales; family Nostocaceae; genus Nostoc; species Nostoc mirabile. Next base: position 6,857 of record NZ_JAIVFS010000062.1, read on the forward strand.
TTAAGTTGGTTGGGAGAGCAGCTGCAAAGAAGTCAGGCTAAACGAGTTGTTGTTTGGCTAGAGGTTTTTTATGGGCGGAGTGCGCTAACTCAGCAGTTGATTAAACAGGTAAGAGATAAGCATCGCCTAATTGCTGTGTTAGGAGCTTCCGGTAGTGGAAAATCATCTATGTTACGGGCTGGGTGGGTTACTCTACCAGCTGAAGCTAGGACAAGAGATTCCAGGAAGCGATCGCTGGACTTATATTACTCCGTTTACGCCTAAAGAATCTCCTGTTAATAGTTTACAGGAGGCTTTTGCACTCTCCTTGCCAAGCTACGGTGTACACACAAGTCAAATTACCCCCCTTAATCCCCCCTTGGAAAGGGGGGAAACTGGACAATCTAACTCCCTCCCCTTGGCAAGCTATGGTGTAGACACAAGTCAAATTACCCCCCTTAATCCCCCCTTGGAAAGGGGGGAAACTGGAAAATCTAACTCCCTCCCCTTTACAAGGGGAGGGTTGGGGAGGGGTGATTTTGTAAATGTCATCGGCGAGAGGTTAAAAGCATTAAACACACCAGTCATCTTGATTATCGACCAGTTTGAAGAATGCTTTACTATGTGCAATGACAGCCAGCGCCAAGAATTTTTTGACTGTTTGCGGGAATTAATTGACTGTACAGATAACCTCTATATTTTCATTGGGATGCGATCGGATTTTCGGGGGAGATGGCGAGAATATCCCAGACTTGCGGGTAGAATCAATAAACCTTACATCAATGTCGAACACTTAAGCCGTGAGGAAATTGAAGAAGCGATTACTAAACCGGCTGATTGGGTAGGATTAGGTATAGAGGGAAGGTTAAAACAGCAACTAATTAATGATGTTGAAGATTACCCCGGAAGTTTGCCCTTGCTGCAATATACGTTGACAGAATTGTGGCGTGAGTCGAGAAATCAAGGCGATGAGCTTCTCAGCCTCAAAACTTATGAGGATTTAGGCGGGGTTGAGGGAACGCTACAAAAACGCGCCGATGCAGTTTATGAAAGTCTTTCACCAACAGAAAAAACTGTGGCGCGGCGGATTTTTCTGGAATTGACGCAAATGGGAGAAACCACAGATGTCAGGCGGCGCGTGCGTTTACGCGAGTTGGTTAATTCCCATCATTCCTTGGAACTTTTACAACAGGTGAGTGAGAAGTTAGCCGATAAAGATGCACGATTAATTACGAAGAGAGATGAGCAGGATTCCCAGGATGTAATTTTAGATGTTGTCCACGAAGCCTTAATCCGCCACTGGCAAATGTTGCGGGAGTGGAAAGAGGAATATAAGTTGGGAATAGCCATTGAGCGCCAGATTGAAGGGGAAGCCCAAGAATGGGAGAGGAATGAGAAAAAGCCAGGGTTTCTCAGAAAAGATGACAGATTAGCAGTAGCAGAGGGATATTTAGCTAGATTTGGCGATTGGCAAATGCTCAATGGGTTAGCCCAGGTGTACATTCAGGAGAGTCAAGAACTGCGAAATCATCTAGTTCGAGAAGAGAAAGAACGCCAACAAGAAAAGTTGGCAGCAGCACGGCGGCAAAATCGAGTTGTCACCTTGTTTAGTATGGGGTTAGCTGGAGTAGCTATCTTTGCGGTTTATCAATGGTATGATGCCCAAAACAAAGCCAAGGAAGCAGCACAACAAAGTGCGATCGCTCTGGCTCAAATCTCTGAAACTTCCCTAGTTTCTAACAGGCACATTGAGGCTGTGGTTGCAGCTATACAGTCAGGTAGACAAATTTCAAGTAGAGCAATTAAAAATGCCAATTTAGAACAAACGGCTAACCAGCAAGCTGTAGTGGCACTCAAGCGAGCAATTTACAATTTGCAGGAGTGGAACAGCTTGGAAGGGCATAGCGATGCGGTTTGGGGCGTAGCATTTAGCCCCGATGGCAAGACGATCGCTTCTGCTAGTATTGACAAGACCATCAAACTCTGGGCGTACCCAAATAATAACCTAAATGATTTGATCGTCTACAGTTGCGCTAGACTACGTGGTTATTTACAATCAAATCCCAATGTGAGCGATCGCACCCTCTGCGATGGCATTGGTACTAAGAGCAATTAGCTTTGCAGCCAGAAATCAATTACTGCTACTGCGATCGCATAGATCACCAACCATAATTACTAATTTGGCTTTGACTGGGGAGCGATACCTTCGGTAGGCTTTGCCAACGCAATTGATCTTAGAACAAATAGTGCCACTGCAATTAATGGTTTTGCTATGATTATTACCCCCCTTAATCCCCCCTTTGCAAAGGGGGAAACTAGCAATACAGTTCCCTCCCCTTAACAAGGAGAGGGCTCAATACGGTTCGGTTAAGGTGCATAAACCTTAAAGATCCCCCTTAGTCCCCCTTAAAAAGGGGGAAATAGAGCCATTTTTAGCCCCCCTTAAAAAGGGGGAAATAGAGCCATTTTTAGCCCCCCTTAAAAAGGGGGAAATAGAGCCATTTTTAGCCCCCCTTAAAAAGGGGGGTTGGGGGGATCGAGTCTTATCCGAACCGTATTGGGAGAGGGCTAGGGTGGGGTATTTTTAATGCTCTGTTAAATAACCACATATTACTGAGCAAAAATCAAAATATTCTTCCCTGTAGGAACTTCCGCCAAGACGTTTCCGTGTTTCGCGCAGCCTGTAGCAGCTTCCGCCTTCCCTGTAGGAACTTCCGCCAAGACGTTTCCGTGTTTCGCGCAGTCTGTAGCAGCTTCTGCCTTAAGAGTAGCAGCTTCCGCCAAGACGTTTCCGTGTTACGCGCAGTCTGTAGCAGCTTCCGCCAAGACATTTCCGTGTTTCGCGCAGTCTGTAGCAGCTTCCGCCAAGACGTTTGATGTCTTACTAACCCAGATCGTTGAAAATGAACAAGATTTGGCAGACTATTCTGAGAAAATTTTGCGTGGTATTGCTTATAAATATGGCAACAATAGCCATGAGTATCAAATGGCTGGAGGTATTCGTAAAAGCGATGTCTACAACGGGCTACGCCTACGCAAGCGTAGTGTGCGTCAAAGCATGGTTTTGTCGAAGTAATACGATTTTAGATTGAGAATTGCTGTCTGCGTTTAGGTTTGTCAATCCATCTGGGCTTTGTCTGGGGAGCGATGTCTACGACGGGCTGCGCCTACGCATTCTAAATGCAAAGCTGAATCAACAGCTTGAGTTTGCCAGGGATGCGATCGCCATTGAATCTTGTAGTAAATAGTTCCAAACCCTTACAAGGCTAGCTTTTGAGGAATTATACAACTTTTTTATTTATCAATATGACGAATTTTGGGAAAATTGTACAACTTGATTTTTATAAGTTGCGTGAATGCCAACGGTAATATAGGGGTTATAAACTGCAAAATTGTACAACTTTTTTATACTTCTACACCTTGCTTCGTTGTTATCCCGCCTCGGAATAAATTCCAAGGCTAATAGCTAAAGTCCTCTAAAGCGGACTGAGCATATAATTTTAGTCCACTTAAGTGGACTTCGGCTATCAGCCTTGCACTTCAGTGCAAGGCGGGATGTCGGTTAGCACGATACTTTGACTATTACAAAAGTGTAAGTAATCCTACTGAGTTAGGAACGCCGTACATTCAAGCAACACCATTCTTTTCGTTTCCACAGGGTAGCAACGACCCAACCATTTTCTTCTAAAGCGTCAGCAACACCTTTAGATTGTTCTAGTAAAATACCACTGAAGATCGCCCAAGTCTCAGGTTTAGCGATCGCACTCATTTCTGGAACCAATTCAATAATTACATGAGCCAAAATATTGCAAACGATACCATCCACTGGATTTTCAAGCAGTTTTGTCAAAACGTCTACACTTCCCAGTGCAGGTAGTAAACGTTCTGGACTAATATCGTTCAGGGCAGCATTACTGATAGTTGATTGCACCGCTAAAGGGTCATTATCTACTGCATAGACTTTCTCTGCTCCCAGTAGCAGCGCCCCAATGGAAAGGATACCAGAACCACAGCCAATATCCGCAATTACCAGATGTTCATGTTTGCCACTACTACCCACAAACGACTGAGGAACTCCACTTAGACGCATTTCCAGGGATTCCAAACATAGTTGAGTGGTGGCATGGTTGCCCGTACCAAATGCTACACCAGGGTCAAGACGAATCACTAACCGTTCCGTTGTTTCTGGTAATGGTAGCCACGCGGGATTGATTAGGAAGCGATCGCCTATTTCCTGCGGATGCCAATATTGTTTCCAGCTAGTTGCCCAATCTTCCTCATCAATTAACTGCCATTGCAGTGAGGGAGATGAAACTCCTACACAGAGAGCATCTTGACGCAGCCACAGCGATAGCGCTGCCAAATCTAGCAGCTGCGTTTGAATTGTCGATAAGTAAGCCCTGACTAAAGATGAATTTCCTTTGTTTTCACTAGCTGTTCCCCGACAGCCAAAATCTTCCAGTCGCCAAAAGATCGAATCTTCTAGGTCTGGCTCACATAAAATCTGTAGTTCCCACCAGGTGTTTGCCATCTTTTAGTGCTGTTAGCGCTAGCGGGGCGTTGAGCCAGTGCTGAGTTTGAGAGAGTTAGGAGTTAGGGGTTAGGAGTTAAGAGTTTTTTTTGTTTAACTTCTAACTCCCAACTCTTGTACAGACGCGATTAATCGCGTCTCTACTCCTAACTTTTTTCACTCTGCACTCATAGTGTTACTGTATACGCGTCCCGAATACCAGGGACTTTTATAATCTCATTCAAAATGCCCTCTGGTAAAGGGTCATCTATACTCAGAGCCATTACGGCATCACCACGGACGATTTTACGACCTACTTGCATACTGGCAATATTTACATTAAAACTGCCGAGTAGGGAACCGAGTTTGCCGATAATCCCTGGCATATCGCGGTGCAGGGTAAACAGCATATATTTGCTCGGTGGGACGTTAATCGGGAAACCGTCAACATCAGTTAAATGGATTTCCCGCTCACCCAACAAAGCGCCGGTGACAGAATGAGTACCTAAAGTACCGGTGGCTTCTAGATGAAGCGTTCCGGCATAGTCTCGAATGGAAGCATCGCGGGTTTCAATTACCCGAATTCCGCGTTCTTTGGCTTCTATGCTGGCATTTACATAATTTACCCGTTCTCGCAAAGCTTGGAAAAGTAAACCTTTGAGGGCAGCTACTACCAAAGGCTGACTTTTGTTGGTCGCGAGTTCCCCTTGGAGTCGAATATTGAGTACTTCCACCCGTCCGCCAGCTAGCTGTCCTACCAGATTACCTAGAGTTTCTGCTAGTTGCATGTAGGGTTTGAGTTCTTCCAACACATCGGGGCCGAGTCCAGGAATGTTGACGGCTGAACGCGCTGGTAGTCCTAAAAGTACATCCCGAATTTGTTCGGCAACATCAATAGCCACATTCACTTGAGCTTCTGCGGTAGAGGCTCCCAAGTGGGGGGTGAGGATGATTTCTTTACCTAGCGATCGCAATTCCGATTCACCCAGTGGTTCTGACTCGAACACATCCAAGGCTGCACCGCCTATTTTACCCCCTTTCAGAGCTGCTGCTAAAGCTACTTCATCAATGATCCCACCACGAGCGCAGTTGATAATCCGGGCTGTGGGTTTCATCTTTGCCAAGGTTGTGGCATTGATTAAGTGAGTGGTTTCTGGGGTTTTCGGGATGTGTAGGGTGATATAGTCTGCTTGCTGGAAGAGTAAATCTAGCTCAACTAACTGACAACCAAGTTGTTCGGCTCGGTCTGTAGAAATAAAAGGGTCATAAGCTAGGAGTTTCATCCCCATTGTCTTAGCTACAGCCGCAACATGGGAGCCAATTTTACCCAAACCGACAACGCCGAGAGTTTTTTTGTAGACTTCCGCGCCGACAAAGCTATTGCGATCCCACGCACCGCGTTTCACCGAAGCGTTAGCATCGGGGATGTGGCGAGACAAAGCCAAAATCATCGCTAGCGCATGTTCAGCAGCGGCAATTGTGTTTCCCTCTGGAGAATTGACTACTACAATTCCCCGGCGGGTGGCAGCCGGAACATCCACATTATCCACACCCACACCAGCACGACCGATGATTTTTAGCTGAGTGCCAGCTTCAATGATTTCTTGGGTGACGCGCGTACTAGAGCGAATCATCAGCGCGTCATACTCACCAATAATTTCGATCAGTTCTGCTGGTTTTAGACCTAGTTTGACATCAACGGTAGCAACTTGCGAAAGAATGTCAATTCCAGCTTGGTCAATAGAATCTGAGACAAGAACCTTAGACATGATTATTTCATTTAAAGCTACAGGTTTTGCTGCACAAGACTTTTTAGTTTAGTCTTTATCTGTCGCAATTTAGCAAAAATTATTCGTTTTAATATCAACTTAACCTTTACTTACGCTGCGTGCTGATGGTATCGGAGCGTGAGTTGCTCCCGGTAGGTACTGCCTCCTAAGTATTTGAAGATGAGTAGCTGTTTGCACCACCCTGTCGCTAAATATAAAGCATGAATAGCACTTAGTACCTATATATTTATTAATAGTTAAGAGTTACCAAAATTTTATCAGCTTAAGCAACTTCCTTGGTGGGGTAGAAACGCCTGTATTCTTGACTGGGCTGCAACTTTAGCTGAGGGAATGCTCTGCACAACCAACAAACAAGCTAGTAACTTTTATATCTGTCGAATCTTGGCTGTTTCTCAATACCACAAGTGGTATCCCTTAGTCAAAGCAAAACATTGCATCATCAAGATAATCGGATTGTGACAGTTAGAATCTAGGCATCAAATAAATTTTCTTGCTGATGATTCCGGCAGATTTAAGATTGTCTGGTAGTTAAAAGCTGCTAATTAGTGTCAGTAGAGGGCTTAATATACAGTAGTAAACTCGTAATTTGTCAAGCTAATTTTGAGAGTTTGTAGTAAGCACAAAGCGTGCTTAAAAAACCAGGACTAAAGTCCTGACTACAAACTTGTTCACGCCTCGTAACCAATGAGACAGACTACTAGTGACATCGCTAGGGAAGAAATCGCTATAATTCTGGTGAGCCAAATAGAGTGAAATATCCTTTGAGTTTTGGGGAAACCAGCCATGTTAGAGTACAACTTGCCCAGGTACTTGCCCTCAGCCGAAGAACTACCAGACTCTGATGAAACGCCTGTGGATAATGAACTGCAAGAATTGATACCAGGCTTGTTGAAGGCGATCCTGCTGATACTTTGGTCAGAACGCATGGACTGGCTCTTTGCCATAGATATGGGTATTTATTATCACCCCGATAAACCGGCCATTGTGCCAGATGGGTTTTTGAGCTTAGGGGTAGAGCGGTTTTATGATGAGGAACTGCGTCCCAGTTATGTGCTGTGGGATGAAAATGTTGTACCGATTTTCGTCCTAGAAGTAGTTTCCCAAAATTATCGCAAGGAATACACTACTAAATTGGATGAATATGAGGCTTTAGGTGTACTTTATTACGTGATTTATTCCTCTCGTCGTCGCCGCAAACCGCATTTAGAAGTACATAAGTTAGTTAATGGTAGGTATGAATTGCAAGAGGGAAACCCCGTTTGGCTACCAGAAATTGGCTTAGGAATTGGTTGCGAAAGGGGAAATTATAGCGGCGTAACGCGGGAATGGATGTATTGGTATGATGAGCAAGGACAACGCTATCTCACGCCCGCAGAACAAATAAAACAAGAAACACAACGCGCTTTACAAGAAACACAACGCGCTCAACAAGAAACACAACGCGCTCAACAAGAAGCACAACGCGCTCAACAAGAAACACAACGCGCTCAACAAGAAGCACAACGCGCTCAACAAGAAGCACAACGCGCTCAACAAGAAGCACAACGCGCTCAACAAGCAGAACTACGGGTGCAACAATTGACAGAACAATTAAGAGCGCTGGGAATAAATCCAGATAATCTGGATAATCTGGGTTAACTGAAATATTTTTTAATATTTTCAACAAGACTGAAGAATCTAATTTTTCAAATTTATGTATTTGCTATAGGACTCATATTTGATTTTTGAAAAAACTCGCCCTGAACTCAAAAAGGCTAATTCCTTACTCCCCACTCCCCACCTACGCAAATAAATTCAAAAATCAAATCGGATTGCTATATAAATCCGGGTTTGCTACTGGAAGCTGTCAGTAAAAAAACTATTGCTTTTTAGGAATAACGTTCCTGATTCCACTTTTAGAACCAACACTATCACCTTTGTAACGAGGGATGATATGAATACTGGCGTGCATAATATTTTGACCTGCGGCTCGATTGATATTCATTCCTATATTAAAGCCATCAGGTTCAAATTCTGCTTTGAGAACCTCTTGTACTTTGTTCACCATAAACCAACAAGCAGATTGCTCTTTAAATGGTAGTTCAAAATAACTGCTGACATGACGTTTGGGAATAACCAAGACATGTCCTTTGCTTATAGGATAACCATCAAAAATAGCATAAGCAGTCGCCGATTCAGTTAATAGGCTTAGATTTTTTTGAGGATTACAGAATATACAATAATTAGATGAATTTCTCTGATGGTTATAGTGAACATACTCATATAATTCCCGATACTCATCTAAACAAACTGAAGTAAAGGGAAGTTTGACAATACACTGATAGGTAGGCTTTTTGTGGACATAATGTTCTCGAAAACCTTCTTTTTTAATATCCCTTCTTACAGCATAATAAGCTTTGCCTCCTGGTTTTAATAAGTGTGATATTTCCATGAGAACATTAGTTTGTTGTTCAGTAAATAAAACATTTAAAACATAAAAGCAAATTATTGTATCAAATTTATTAGCAGGATATTCTGGAAAATAATAAGGGTCATAGGCTGTAATATCAAAACCTTTTTGGCGCAATATTTTAACATCATTACCAAAGCCACAACCAAAGTCTAGTATTTTCCCTTGGAGAAGGTTTTGATTTAATAAAAACTGTGCCGGAAATGATAGATAACTTCTTTCGATCGCAGTAAGATGGCTAAACTGATTTTTTTGCTGTTTCATAGAATTTTGGTGCTGATGTCCCAAAATTATTATTCCCAGCATCTCTTTAGATTATGCGATGTCTACGATGGTCACTGACTTGTACTGAGCGCAGTCGAAGTAGCTTGTCGTACCACTTCGTGGATCTTGCTACGCGCAGCGTCTCCAAGAGTTGTGCGGGCTACGCCTACGTATCAGGGTCAACACCTAGCTCACGTAACTTAGCTGCTAATATATCAGCACGTTGGCGTTCTTGTTCAGCACGTTGGCTTTCCTGTTCAGCACGTTGACGTTCCTGTTCAGCGCGTTGGCGTTCTTGTTCAGCACGCTGGCGTTCCTGTTCAGCGCGTTGGCGTTCTTGTTGGGCTTGTTCGCTGCTCCACAACAGCAAATTTCCTTCTCTATCCCACCACCGCAGCCAATTCATGGTTTGACATAATCTTTCACCTTGCCAAATTCCGAGAAATAACTCTAACTCAGGAATCCAGTAACGTCCATTAGCGTCTGCTTGCTGCAAAGTATATTGTCCATTTTGCAAGCATCGTAGTTCTATGCTTGGTTCGTAAGGGTCGTAGGTTACGTAAGCTGGAACTTGGAGAATCTTTTCGTAATAATAGAGTTTACCGTAGGGTGGAGTTGAGCGGACTGATAGTTCTCCACCTTCAGTATCTGAGAGAAATTCCATTACTACAGCCACAGCAGCGCCTTCTAAATTTGGGGTATAGCTGCGACGAACTACATTTGTTCCCACAGACTGCACTTGAGGAACGTAAAACCAGTCTGGGGCTTTAACGACAATTTTTTTGTTGACTGTGGCTACAAGTCCAAAATTAGAGCCAATCAGCATCTGGGGTTGGATGCGTCCTGCGGTTCCCAAAGCATCGGTAAGCGCAGCAGCGATCGCAGGTTGTTGAATATTTTCCACTGGATCGTCTGGTAAAATGAAGTCGGCTGGAAGTGCTTCCCAAGTAACAGTTGGTTCTTTTTGGATGGGGTTAACTTGTAGAACCATAAAACTACTCCTAATATCAATGCGTAGTATATTAGTTATTTTTAACAAATCTTCAGTCAGCATAGCTCTTAAGCTAAAAACTCAGAAATCTGGAATTTCAAAGAAGACCCGGACACCCACTCGATTCTGAAAGACCGCGCCACTGCTGATAATCATGAGGACGTGCGAAGTGCAGCCATCGAAGTATTAGCCTGGAATTTCAAAGAAGACCCGGACACCCACTCGATTCTGAAAGACCGCGCCACTGCTGATAATCATGAGGACGTGCGAAGTGCAGCCATCCGAGTATTAGCCAGTAATTTCAAAGAAGACCCGGATACCCACTCGATTCTGAAAGACCGCGCCACTGCTGATGATGATCAGTATGTGCGAGGTACAGCCATCCAAGTATTAGCCAAAAATTTTAAAGAAGACCCAGACATCTGCTCGTTTCTCAAAGACCGCGCCACTGCTGATAATGATTGGTATGTCCGAAGTGCAGCCATCCGAGCATTAGCCAAAAATTTCAAAGAAGACCCGGACACCCGCTTAATTCTCAAAGACTACGCCACTGCTGATAATCATGAGTTTGTGCGAAGTGCAGCCATCGTGGCTCTAAAAATTCTAGTTGTAGGATTTCTCCAGGGTAGATATTTGGCAGACGGTTGTTTTTCATGATTATTTCCAGGCGTCAGTGGTAATCTACTATTTCAACTTTCGAAGCATTGTTCTCATCCGTCCACAGAAAGCAGATTCGCCATTGCTCGTTAATACGAATACTGTACAGTCAAAGTGTCGCGTTGACAGATATCCCGCCCAGAACTTAAGTTCTGGGCTAATAGCTCAAGTCCACTCAAGTGGACTGAAATCTTCCCATTGACAGAGTTTAGCCATCGACATCGCTTAAAATCCAATACGCTTGGGTTTGTGAAAAATTGCTTTGTTGGGTTAAGCAAAGCGCAACCCAACAAAGCCCCGGAAATGTTGGGTTTCGTTCCTCAACCCAACCTACACAGTTTAAGGTTTTTAGCGTTAACTGAACTGTATTGGCTTAAAATCTTACAGCGCTTTGCAAGTAAATTAAGTACACCCCTCCCCAACCCTCCCCTTGCCAAGGGGAGGGTGCGCGACAGCGCGGGTGGGGTATTTTTGTACCTCACAAACTTGAAATCTGGTGTATATTTAGTCCTCTTGAGAGGACTTTAGCTATTAGCCTCGGAATTTATTCCCAGGCGGGTTAGCAACGAAGCGTCAGATTTATTTGATGTTGGTAATGACAAGCTGTTCTAGACTGAGGGCATTTTGGCGTTCGCGTAGCGTGTCCTTTAGGACAAGGTATTGTGTGTGCCGCAGCTACGCCCGTCGTTGACATCGTATTTACTTTGGGAATCATATACTTAGCAAATCTTGCTACTGACTCTCTACTGTCCCCAGGTAATTATACGATGGCCGATCGCAATATTACAGGCACTCTTTCGCCAGAAGATATCCAAGAAATTAAAGCAGCGTTACAAATAATTGAACAAAAGATGCCCTTTCTCATTGCTTTAACTGCACAAGAACGCCGCAAGTTATTCAAAATGGGCGATAAAAGCCTAGCTTTTGTTACCAATAGCGTCAACGCTGCTCAATCTAACCGTGAAATTCTCCCAGCCAGCTTTGATATTGAGCAATTTATCCAAGATTATCAACTAGCCACCACACTCAGCGAACTTTTAATCTCAATCCGGCAACTCACCGAACAAGTAGATGATACTCTGTTGGCAGTCGGTAGCGAAGCGATGCTGGGGAGTTTGACAGTTTATGATTACGTCAAGAGAGCAGCAAAAAAGACTCCGGGTTTAAAAACTGTAGCAGAACTGTTGAGCGATCGCTTTAAGGCTATTAGTAAAGGCAGAGCTGCAAAAACTTCCGGCTCTTGATAAATTAATACTTGTTAATGAGTATTGGAACTGGATTCATCCACCTTTTATACTCATTAATGAGTCTTTGAGCTAGATTCATCCACCTTTGATACTCATTAATGAGTCTTTGAGCTAGATTCATCCACCTTTGATACTCATTAACGAGTCTTTGAGCTAGATTCATCCACCTTTGATACTCATTAACGAGTCTTTTAACTCCATTCATCTACTTTAGTAAGGTGGAATGTCACTTACTTAACCTGGATTTATACCATTTCACTTTGAATAATGATACAAATACGCTGGTAAGGGCACAGCATTGCTCATTGGTGTCAACTTAAGCTAGAAATAGCTTAACTGTTGGCTTCCTCACCCGCCTCGAACTAAAGTTCAAGGCTAAAAGCTAAAGTCTACTGAAGTAGACTAAAGATTTTTGGCTATATTTAGTCATCAAAAGAAGACTTTCGCTATTAGCAAGGAACTTCAGTTCCTTGCGGGACATGACTTTTACGTTAAGTTGACACCAATGAGCATTGCTGTGCCCCTACGATAGATGTGGTTGAAATCAAGGAAAACTGCTCTAAGAGGTTGTTTGAAAAGTCCTATTGTGGGTATAAAAAGTTTTAGATCCCTCTAAATCCCCCGATAAATTGGGGGACTTTGACTCCGGTTCCCCCCTTTTTAAGGGGAGCCAGCGCGGTCTTGGGGTCTCCCCAAGTGGAGCGACTGGCGTGGGTTAGGGGGGATCTAAAAGTGCCTAAAATCACAGCAAAACACTTTTAAAACAACCTCTAAAGTTTTGATTACTCCTGGGCGGGCTAGATGCCCACCCTTAATTGTTATTGCAATGCCTCAGCAGTCTTCTTCTTATCCAACTTGAGAATTAACACACCCAAAGGTGGCAAACACAAATCCAGCGAATAAGGACGACTGTGCAAAGACCAATCATCCGTCCACTTACCGCCTAAGTTGCCCATATTGCTGCCGCCATACTGACGCGCATCGCTATTGAACAACTCAGTATAAAATCCCTTTTGCGGTACACCGATGCGATAGTGAGAATGGGGTTGCGGTGTAAAATTGCAAACCACGATCGCAAAATCATCAGAATCCTTGTCACGACGCATGAATGAAACTACACTATGGCGATTATCGCTACAGTCAATCCACTCAAACCCAGGTTCAGCAAAATCCTGAGTGTACAAAACTGGTTCAGAACGATACAGATGGTTCAATTCCTGGAAAAACGTTTTTAACTTTTGGTGGGCTTCATGCTGCAATAAATGCCACTCCAAATCTGCCCAAGCATTCCACTCACTCCACTGCCCAAACTCCATGCTCATAAACATGGTTTTCTTGCCTGGGTGAGCAAACATATAGGTAAATAAACAACGCACATTAGCTAACTTCTGCCATGTATCTCCTGGCATTTTGCCGATGATATTGCTCTTGCCATGCACCACTTCATCGTGGGACAGAGCCAGCATGAAGTTCTCACTGTGGTTGTACCACATACTAAAGGTGATATTGTTTTGGTGGAACTGGCGGAACCAAGGGTCCATGCTGAAATAATCCAGCATATCGTGCATCCAGCCCATATCCCACTTCAAGTTAAAGCCAAGTCCGCCTGTGTAGGTGGGCCAAGATACCATTGGCCAGGAAGTAGATTCTTCAGCAATTGAGAGAATACCGGGGAAATAGCTAAAGATGGTGTGATTTACCTGACGCAGAAAATCTGCTGCTTCTAAGTTTTCTCTGCCGCCGTACTGGTTGGGCAGCCATTCTCCTGGTTTGCGGCAATAGTCGTTATAGAGCATTGAGGCAACAGCATCAACACGAATCCCGTCAATGTGGTATTTGTCAAACCAGAAGAGGGCATTTGCTGCTAGAAAATTACTAACTTCATGGCGACCGTAGTTGAACACCAAAGTACCCCATTCTTTGTGTTCGCCTTTGCGGGGGTCAGCGTGTTCGTATAGGTGGCTACCATCAAAGAAAGCTAAACCATGTCCATCTTTGGGGAAGTGACCAGGAACCCAATCCACAATTACCCCTATATCATTGTGGTGACATTTGTCAACAAAATACATGAAATCTTCGGGGCTGCCAAAACGGGAGGTGGGGGCATAGTACCCAGTGACTTGATAACCCCAAGAGCCATCAAAGGGATGCTCTGCAATGGGCAGCAATTCTAGATGGGTGTATCCTAATTCTTTGACGTATGGAATGAGTCGGTCAGCTAGTTCCCGGTAGGTAAGGAAGCGTGCGCCGGGCTTCAGTTCGGAAACGACAACTACAGGTTCAGTTTCACCATTGGGGAGTTTAGCAGGTTCCGCACTCGAAGCGTGTAACCAAGAGCCTAAATGCACTTCGTAGACTGAGACAGGCTCTTTGAGGGGGTCAGTGTGACGCCGCTTTTCCATCCAGCCTTCGTCATCCCAACTGTAAGCATCTAAATCAGTGACAATGGATGCGGTTTTCGGGCGGGGTTCTTGCTGGAAACCGTAGGGATCAGATTTTTCGTAAATGTGTCCTTCAAAATTTTTGATTTCATATTTGTAATGCTCTCCCACACCGATTTCAGGAATAAACAATTCCCAAATTCCAGTGCGGCCTTTACGCATCTGGTGTTTGCGCCCATCCCAGAGGTTGAAGTCTCCCAACAATGAAACGTTGCGAGCGTTAGGTGCCCAAACTGCAAAATAAACGCCTTTAACGCCGCCTATTTCCGTGGGGTGCGCTCCCAGTTTTTCGTATATCCGGTGATGATTGCCTTCACTAAACAAATGCAAGTCAAAGTCTGTCAAGTTGGGAGAACGGAAGGCGTAAGGGTCATAAGTGACTCGCTCATGTTCCCCTTCTTTAATCCGTAACTGGTAGTTTGCCAGTTCTGGAGTGTCAATCGTGCATTCAAAAAAGTGGGGATGATGCACTGTTTGCATTGAGTATTCCTTGCGTTGTTCAGGAAGAACCACCCATGCTGCACTTGCATTTGGTAGGTAGGCCCGCACAGCCCAGACAGTTTTGCCGTCTTGTTCTATGGGATGAGAACCTAATATTTCAAAGGGATCGTTATGCTGATTCCAAACGATGCTGTTAACCTGTTCAGGGGCGATCGTGGTCATGGACATGAAGCTACCTAGTGATATAACGTGATTGACTAAATCTACTTTTTTAATATCTATATATATTCTTTACATTTATTTGCAATTTTGTCGCCACCGTTATCCTACATCAGAATGGGGAATCGGGAATCGGGAATCGGGAATCGGGAATCGGGAATCGGGAATCGGGCATTAGGCAGAGGATGAATGACTAATGACTAATGACTAATGACTAATGACTAATGACTAATGACTAATGACTAATGACTAATGACTAATGACTAATGACTAATGACTAATGACTAATGACGAATTTATCAAAAATTTAAAAATGGGAAAAACTGGAGTAACGTTTTACGTATACGAAGTAAGAAAATCTGTTCCCGAATTTTGGGGTCTAGTTTTGGGGGCGGGGCAAGTTGGAGCTGCGCTTGTAATTGAATATATTCGGCAGCTGTTAGGGATTTTCCATCAATAGGCGATCGCGCTTCTATGATAATCTTAGTGCGTAATATTTCTTCTGGTGTATCCTCTGGTGGTGGTAATGCTATTACTGCTGAACGCCAAGAGCTACTCAACACAAAAAAGGTTCCACTAATCAAAATTAAGCTCAATAATTTTATTGTCTTTATTGCTTTAACTCTCCCCATCTCCTGAACTGCGTTCACAACGCAGGATGAAAATCTGTTTTTTCCATTCTCCATTCCCCATTCCCTAGTCCCCAGTCCCCAGTCCCCATTCCCCATTCCCAAAGTTAAAAATTTTCCCAATAAAAATCTGGCAATATCAAGGGGCATCACCAGGTCTCTTCTGATACGGAATAGACTACAGGGAATGCCCAAGAGCAATTGCCAGTGATCGCGATGAATTGTTTTGCCCTCTGAAAACTCAGGAGTCTAAGCCATTGCAAACACCAAACCAGGGAAGTACTTTGCCCACAAGATGGCTTAGATTTACAGAACTCAACTCCCTTGGACTTGGAATAAAGTTCGGTCAGGCGAGGATTTTAGGCGGACACATGGTTGAGGAGGTAATCCTCATCACCAGTGTCCTATACTTGCTGCCCTACTTAGCTGATATTCGAGCAAACTCTAGGCTCTGATACACCAAGAGAAAAATACAGGTTTTTACGTGAACCTAATGTAATTCAAGCTATCTGGTGACGAGCGTTGTTACTAAGCTGTTTTGGGCATGATTTAAACTAAAGCTGATTGATGCCTTATCAAGGAGTAGCAGTGGGACTAGCAGTGGGAGTAATAGCGGGAGTAACTGCGGGAGTAGCAGCAGGTGCATCAGTTGGTTCACCTGTAGCAGCCGGGGTACTAGTACCGCCACCACCAGCATCACCACCGCCTTCACAGGCTCCGAGAATTGTAGCCAAACTTAAGATTACAGCCAAACCAAAGATTTTTGTTTTCATAACTCCTCTTTCACCAATTGTGGCTAGAACAATTTTTCGCCTGTTGAATACGATACCGTATTTATTGCTTTTTTTTTAATGCTACGAGATTACATACTAAAAAAAACAATCCTTTGGGGTATTGTTTTTCGGATTAGGTATCATACAGCCATCTGATTAGTTTCTCTTAACTCAGGAGCAAAACGGAAATTAGCAAATTTTCTAACAAACCGAGCTATTATAGCAAAAAATTTATTTTTTCCGGAGTATTGCACCTTCCTGCCCAGCGTTGCCATACTTTAGGTGCGATATCTAAAGGCAAGCTGTCCAGTTGCTAATCGCTGATTGCAAAATTGCAATATCTATAGGACTTACGCAAAAGTACACGCGCTCAGGGGCAATTCATGAATTGCCCCTACGTGAAATAAGGGTCTCGGCTCGGCTATTGTTTGCGTAAGTCCTGATCTAGACGAGAGAGCATCCCAAATGTGTAAGTTATATCAAAACCACGTTATGAATTGTCATTGCGTTCGCCCAAGGCGTACCCTGCGCGAACACTACGCTACCGCTTCATACCCTTCTCTTCTTAGGCCGCGCCAACGGGAACGCCAGGGGCGAACGCAATGACAAACACCTTCGTGCAAAATTGGGATGCTCCCTCTAGACGATGCAATTGGTATAGCTATCTATCAGAACAGTTAAAAGGGTGTAGTCTGTTATGTGTGCTTGTTGCACAGAAGGCGATTTTAACTAAGCAAAAACAGACAATTAAGACAATCAATCTAAAGTACAGTATTTCCCATCTAAAAAAAATTATGGTAGTTGCTCGTAAATCTGCTGTTTCTACAAGAGGTACTTGGTTCCGGCGAGATTCTATCCTTTCTTTAGGGAGGCGACGTTCTGCACGGATAGAATCAGCAGCACAAAGCCCTTCAACACCCCCTGCCCAAGCTGCACCAGTATCCTCTCAAAGACGACAGCGTTCCTCGAAAAATCTAGCGGTTTCTCCCACAAATAAAGCAGTTACGCCCAAATCGGTGAAAGAGGTGGGTAGACAACAAGTGCTAAATCTCAATGAGCAGTCGAGTGCAAACCAGAAAACTCCGGGGGTAGATTTTCTTCGTTTTCCCACAATGCCTAATTCTGGAGCAGCACCTTTGTGGTTGCTACGCTTGTACACCTTTCACCGTTATTCGTCAGTTTTGGCGTTCTTGTTAGTAGCATCGACACTTGCTGTTTATGGGTGGACGGTATATTCGCAAGAGCTTTGGAGTAAGTCATATCGCAGACTGCAAAACCTCCAACGTCATGAGCGGCTACTAACGACAACCAACGCGACGCTGACAAATAAATTTGCCCAGGAAGCAGAACAACCAACAGCAGGGCTGGTATCGCCGACTCCTCAAGGGATGATTTTCTTGCCTCCAGCATCTCATAGTCCTAAGCCAGCATCATCTAACACAACGCCAAATTCTGAAACGCAACAGCAAACACTCTCGCCACTGGGGTATTAAGGTTAAGAGTCATTGGTCATTGGTTACTTGTACTGAGCGTAGTCGTTGGCGCAGCCTAAGAAGAGAAGTATTGGTCATTAGTTTCAGACAAAACTTAGAGGTCTGAGTGTCGGTTTTAGGTGATGATGCCAACTCCAAGGAGGAACAGAACTTAAAAGACCAAGGACGAGAGACGAAGGACAAATGACTAATGACAAATGACAAAGGACAAACCCAATGCAAAAATCACCAAGCAGAACAAAATTCACAAAGTTTCGCAATCCAGCATTTAAAAGGCGACAGAAGGGTTCTAAAGCAGGGTTGTTGGGGACATTTGCCTCTAATATCCAAGACCAAACATCCAGCACCAAGTCTCGAATGTTCATAGTATGGGGCATATTAATGGCAGCAGGATTGGGGTTGGGTGTCAAATTGTATAATCTACAAATTGTCAAGGGGCCAAAGTTAACAGAGCAGGCGCGAAACCAGCAAATGGTGAATTTGCGACCTTTTATGCCCCGTCGTCCGGTGGTAGATCGCAATAGTAATCTGTTGGCGATTGACCGTCCTGTATATACTTTGTACGCTCATCCCAAGCTGTTTGATAAGTCTAATGAAGAGATGGCAGGGCGACTTACCCTAATATTGGCAAAAGATACTGCTGAATTGGTAAAAACTTTTCAAAGCAAAAGAAGCGGAATTATACTTGCCCCAGCCCTCCCGGAAGAAATTATCGATCGCGTCATCTCTTTGCGCTTAAATGGCTTAGAGTGGGCTGAAAAATATTCCCGATATTATCCGCCAGACGATTTGGTTTCTGACGTGGTGGGCTACGTGAATGTTGACCGCCGTGGTCAAGCAGGTGTGGAATACTCTCAAGAAAAGTTGCTAGAACGTCCTGTGCAAACGGTGCGGCTCAGTCGGTCGGGTGATGGGGCCTTGATGCCTGATCATGCCCCTGAAGGTTTTTTGCATTTTGATGATTTGCGACTGCAACTCACTATTGATAGCCGTCTGCAACGAATTGCCCGCGTTGCGCTTAAACAACAGATGGAAAAGTTTGACGCCAAACGTGGGGCAGTAATTGTGATGGATGCATTAGATGGTTCCTTACTCGCCCTTGTTTCTCAGCCTACTTATAACCCTAATGAATACTCTAAAGCTAATATCTCGCTATTTAAAAACTGGACGGTGGCGGATCTTTATGAACCGGGATCGACTTTTAAACCTTTGAATGTAGCGATCGCTCTGGAAAATGGCGTCATCAAAGCAGATGATATGTTTAATGACTCCGGTTCTATTAGAGTAGCTAATTACACCATCAAAAATGCGATGAATAATGGGTATGGGCGAATCAGCATCGCTCAGATTTTGCAATATTCCAGCAACATTGGCATGGTGCAAATTATCCAACGCTTAAAGCCTTCAATCTACTACAACTGGCTAGAACGCTTGGGGCTAGGACAAAAAGTTGATACAGATTTACCTTTTGAAGTTGGTGGTCGGCTCAAAAGTCAAGAAGAATTTATTGCTTCGCCAATTGAACCAGCTACTACTTCCTTTGGGCAAGGCTTTTCTATGACACCGTTACAGCTAGTGCAAATGCACGGTGCTTTAGCCAATGGCGGTAAGTTAGTTACACCCCATGTAGTTCGAGGGCTAATTGATAGCAAAGGGCAAACGCATGATTCACCTACTCGCACCATCCCCCGCCAAATTTTCTCAGCCGCAACAACCAAAAAGGTTGTGGAAATGATGGAAACTGTTGTTAATGAAGGCAGTGGGAAGGCGTCACAAATTCCGGGATATCGCATTGCTGGTAAAACTGGTACAGCCCAAAAAGCTAGTCCTAATGGTGGATATATCAAGGGTGCTAGAATGACCAGCTTCGTGGCTATTTTGCCAGTAGAATCTCCTCGGTATGTAGTGTTCGCACTGGTGGATGAACCAAAAGGAGAAAGTGCTTATGGTTCTACTGTCGCCGCCCCAATTGTGAAGTCGGTAATCGAAGCACTCATTCCTCTTGAGGAGATTCCGCCAAGTAAGGCGATTGAGCAGCAGAAGGAAGCGCCGTAGGCAGGGGGCAGGGGGCACAGAAGAGTCGAGTTAAAAGACTCATTAACGGAGTTAAAAGACTCGTTGGCGAGTACTAAAGACTCATTCACGAGTATCAAAGACTCGTTGGCGAGTATTAAAGACTCGTTGGCGAGTAAGTGGTTACGCAAAGTTATTTATGTCATTGCGAACGAAGTGAAGCAATCCAAAGCCCTTGCGATTGCTTCGTTTCGCTTCGCTCCACTCGCAATGACAAATGTATATTTAATTTTGCACAACTACTTATTAAAGACTCATTCACGAGTATCAAAGACTTGTTGGCGAGTATTAAAGACTCATTCACGAGTATCAAAGACTCGTTGGCGAGTATCAAAGACTCGTTCCCAAATTTTAATTTCTACCAAATTACAGTTATACCGTTTCTCTGTGAAGCTGTACCCATATTTACCCCCCGCCTTCGGCTTCCCCCCAAAGCATCGGGGGGACTACAGGGGGGTCGAATTAAGCGCATCTTTATATAGAATTGGTATTAGAAATCATTCCTCTCTGCTCCCCCTGCTCCCTGCCCCCTGCCCCCTGCCCCTTTTCCTGTGTTCCCCTAGACTTAATTTTTCTTTATAACCAGGGAAAGAGGTACAGAAAGCTACTCGTGTGGGAAGTTAAGTATTAGAGGTGAAAGTAATTTCTCACTTTTCCAATGCTACCGAAGATTCCATGCAAAGCAATTTAGTTATATTTCCTAACGCTGGGGCTGCGAAAAAGAGTACGCAAACAGAAGAAAGAACAATTACCAAGTACGATCGTGCTGAGGAGCAATTTATAGAACTGCTAGCAATGGAGGATTTGGATCATCATCTAGATGTAAAACCTGCAATAGCTAGTGAGTTTGAACAGGCGCTCTCAAAGGCAATTCGCGCTGCCTATAAAAACGATCGCTCTGATGAACAGGCTCACCGTTTTCTGCAACGCATACTTTATCGAATTAATCGGCTAAAGCTGTTTTGGTACGACGATTTGCGACACTATACTAATGAGCGATCGCTTTACTTGTGCTCATGTCGTGACCAAATTGAAGCTGCTTGGCAAAAGTGGGAACTGGCACAAATCGATGTGGCTGCACTGCAACAATTAGATGTAAAACAAGCGCTAATTGAGCGCACATCTACCGATTTAAATCCGCCTTTGTCGGAGAGTAGCCGCTACATTCGTGAGGAAATGACTGAATCTGGCTATCGTCACCTGCTAGCGATCGGCTCTTTTGATGGCTTGGTTGAAGCTAGTCATCTTTCCCGCATTTTGGGTGGTGTTGCTAATGAAGTGCAGTGTACACTGATGCGAGTACTAATAGAAGAATACGGCAATGGTCGTTTATCTCGCAAGCACTCTACATTTTTTGCCCAAATGCTTGCTGAGTTTGGAATGAACACTGAACCAGAGGCATATTTAGATTTAGTACCTTGGGAAGTATTAGCTTCTACTAATCATAACTTTCTGGTGACTGAGCGCAAACGCTATTTTCTGCGTTATAGCGGCGGTTTAACCTATTTTGAAGTGGCTGGCCCTGCGGTTTACAAAAATTATATGGTGGTGGCACAACGACTCGGACTCTCAGAAGTAGCGGTGGGTTATTGGGAACTACACATCAGGGAAGATGAACGCCACGGCCGTTGGATGTTAGATGATGTAGCTTTGCCATTAGCAGAACGATATCCCAATGATGCATGGGAATTAGTACTTGGGTACGACCAACAGAAACTCATGAGCGATCGCGCCGGTGCTGCTGTTGTGCGGTCAATACGTGAAGCAAAACAATCCGCCTGACTCATCTAAGAAATCTAAAAAATTAGAAATTAAAAAATGGCAGATTTTTTCTGACGTTTATAATTTCACATTTCTAAATTATTGTATCGCTAATCTACCTACAATCCAATTTCTTTAGTGAGGACTTCTTTACTAAAAGAAGGGTTATTTATTTCCTTGATATTAAGGTATTAAATAACCCAATACGGTTGGGTTAAGCATTTTCTTCTCTCTGTTTACTCTGCGCCTCTGCGGTTCGTAAAACAAATGGACGTTGATAATGAGTTTTAACCTTAACCCAAGCGTATTGTTAAATAACCTCCTTTTACATTGATTATACCTTACACATTGAAGTGCAGTCAAATGAAAGATATCTTTTTTTGTCCTGAAGAATCTAATTTTTACTCAAACTGTTTAGAAAATTTTGTTTTCAGAAATTGTAAAAATTACGAATCTATTGTGGAGTTTGGCTCAGGAGATGGCAGCCCTGTAATTAATTCCTTATTAAGAAATAACTTTGATGGCGTAATCCAAGGATTTGAATTAAATACCTCTGCATGGAAAGTTGCAAATTCAACTATCGATGAATATAATCTCACTAATAAATACATAATCCATAATTCATCTTTGTTTAATTCTTCTCAACCCGATGCCGAGTATCTTGTAGCCAATCCGCCCTATCTTCCTGCACCAGATAATGATATTTATATGCCACTCTTATTTGGGGGCGTAGATGGAGCCACAGTTACCAACGATCTTTTATCGTTAGGTTATGAAAATGTGTTGGTTTTAATATCTAGTTTTTCTAATCCAACAAGTACGCTGAACCTAGCCAAAGAAAATGGATATTGTGTTCAAAATTTCATGGTGTTACCTTTACAGTTCGGCTACTATAGCTCTGATCCCAAGGTAAAAAACCACATAGAAGAACTCCGAAAAAACAACATGGCATTTTATTCTGGCGATTATTATTTTTTAGCTGGCGTTTTATTTAACAAATGCCAGGATTCTGTAGTTGATTTATCTAATCAATTGGCTCAGGTTATGACTAGTTTGTGAAAATCGAGAACAACTTACCAATGCTGTCTCTAGGAACTAGCAAATTTTTATAAATTTCAACCGCCTATGTATATAGCGGTTCCCATTCAGATGCAGTACAACATTACATCACCAGGTGTAGGGGCAATTCATGAATTGCCCCTACATACAGCGTTCAATTTGGCGTAAGTCCTAATAATTCTAAATTAGTAAATACAGATTAAATAAATCCGTATTCTCAAGTAATCGCTTTGTTTACCTGAAGTTTTTGTTGTATGACTGCATTGCTAGAGTGAGGTTGGCGCTTGAGTGCTGCAAATAAAGTTACAACAGCACCGAACGACAAAATAGGAAAGCCTGAAATTGGTTCAGGTACAGAGACAGATGAGGTTGGCGTCAAGAGGAAGGCGCGTAATTCACCATTAACTGCACCACGACCGACAATTTGTCCCTTATTATTAATGGCAGATGCTGCTGTCAAGGTAAAACCAGCGTCTAAACCAGGAGCAATCAGGTCATTTAAGTCGTACAGAGTGTTATCACTATAAAGAAAAGCCCGCAAACCATTGCCATCTGCTGCAAAAAAGTTACCATTAGCGCCAGAAAACCCGACTGCTTGACCTAAATTATTGATTCCCGCACCAACACTGAACAAATCTGTAGGACGTAACCTACCGAGGTCTTGGATTCCCGTGCTGGAACTGTACAGAAAAGCACGACCATCATCTACTCCAGTGAATCCAGAACTACCTACCACTTGTCCTAAGTCATTAATATCATTTGCTACGCTGTACTGGTCAACTGGCAAAGCTCCCAAATTAGTAGTTTGGCCGTTTTGGTACAGAAAACCTGTGTTTGAACCGAGAAAGCCTACTACTTGTCCCAAGTTATTTAAACCGTAGGCAACATTATCAGGAGTTCCTATGCTGGTTACTATACCATCACTGTATAAAAAAGGGCCAAGTCCGCTTCCTCCCCCTACTATTTGGGTGCGATCGTTAATGGCATAAGGAATAGCGTTTCGGATAGAGAGGGGTTGGGTGATGCCATTGCTGTATAGGAAAGGGTTATTTCCAGTAAAGTTATTACTACTAACCGAATTACCAACTACTTGCCCCAAGTTATTGATACCAGTTACTGAAAGTTGATTATCGCCAGGCAACGGACTAATTTTTTTAAGTGAACCATTGCTGTAAAAAAAAGAACTCGCAAAAGAATTAATCGCTACCTCACCTGAGTCATTGATGTCTGTAGCGTAACTGAATGCTTCTCCTGTAAGATTGCCTAAGTCAGTAACTGAGTATAGAGATGCCGCCAATGCCGACTTGGATGCAGTAAGACTGATTGCAGTCAAGGTTATTGCTGTTATACAAAATTTCCACTTAAGTAAAAGCATGTGACTTTTCCGTAATTTTTTATTACCCTACTAAATTACCACTGAACAGTAAAGTGAAAACCTGCCGTATCTAAGTAGTCGCTAAATACGCCATCAACACCTAAGCTAAAAAATAGTTCATATTCGCCTTGGGGATTTCCTTGAAAGTCCAGTGGCAAAAAACAGTCTTCATTACGGAAAGTCCAGACATGAACCAGCAAACCAGCCGCATGAGCATCGATGACTAAAGATTAGGACTTACGCAAAAACCCTCTCAAACTCTCATTTCTCCGTGACGCGCCAGTTGCTGTCATAGCGGGAACGCGCTTGAGCGAACAAGTCTCTTAACCGCAAGGGCGCACTGGCTTCTCTGCACCGCGCCAGTTGCTTCAAGTCTCTTAACCGCAAGGGCGCACTGGCTTCTCTGTGGTTCGTTTTCCGTTACCCGTGCGTAAGTCCTAAAGATGTTGGCGATCGCAATTTACCACTGCTGTCTCTAGGAACCAGCAAATTTTTATGAATACCAACCGCTTGTGCATATTTAGCAATTTCTTCTAAACCTGATGCAGTTGCTAAATCTGCATAAGTGCGTTCATTGCGACTAAGTATAAAATCATCAGGTTTACCACTGTTATTCAGCAATTGCATCAAAGGGAAATCTGTTTTTGTAGAATAATAATGTTGCCAAGGTATTAAAGTTTCGCGGAACACCAACACACAAGATTAAGCAAAGGGTAGATACTGCACTTACAACTTTTGGCTGTGAACACCTGGCAAATCAGTCAGCTGGTTCTCTGTCCGGTGGTGAAGCCAAACGGGTTTGTATTGCCTGCGGTTTAGTTGCTGATTCCGAATTGCTGCTTTTGATGGAGAATTGTTTGTGACGCGGCTGAATTTAACGACGAAGCCAAGGTAGGATTTTGGTTAGAATAATCCAGAAAACAAGGCTGGCGATCGCACCTGTGCCAATACTGTACCAAAAAGCTTGTGTTTGGTAGAAAGGAATATCTTTAGGTGGGGTTTGTTGAGCGACAATGACAGAGGATGCAATCTGGCTTGTTGCTAGTCCAATACCTACAATAGCAATAGTAGTGTTGAGGTTGCGATCGCGCTGTGCTTGCTGTTCCTCCACTTCTGCTTGGTGTATCTCCACCATGCCGCGAATTGTAGCGGTCAAGTTTTCTAATATTGCTAATCCCGGATTTAGACTAAGATAGTCTTTTTCTAATTGTACCTGGTATTTGTCTTTGACTATCTTGCTGAATTCTTCTAAAAATTTATCGGTTGGAAAAATTTCCTTACAGTATTTTTCGTAGTTACGCTCATTAACTTCAACTGTGTGCTGTTGAGTTTGCAGGAGGTTTATATCTTGCACGTAATTAAATATAGTATTAATGTTTTTTTGCAATTCGCTTTTTAGCTCTTGCAATCCTTTGGTTGATAAACTTTCTAAATTCTTTTGGTTTATTAAACTATGCTTATATTTCTCCAACAGCCTTAATTTTAGTTCCCGTCCCTGTTCATAAGCCCAAAGGATTTTATGTCTACAGTAAAACAAGTATCTCCATGCGTTATAATAACCACTAGCCTTTTGAAATGTAAGTTCATCAGGATAGAAAACAATTATTACATGACTGTCTTTTTCAATTTTTTCCCAACGCCCTTCACCACGCCACATTTCATAGACTTTAGCGCCTAAAAATTCTCCTAAGTTTTGATGTTGGTGTCCTTGTGGAATTAAGGCTTTGTAAGCTTGATGAGCGTTTTCTTCAGAAATTGGGTTATTAGCTGGGGCTGTCCAGCCTGATATCATCCAAGTTTGTCCTAAATAGCCATTTTCTGAAAGTCTTCCAGGTGCTAAATGTCCAATTTTTGGTAAAAGGGCTAAATCTTTGATTTGAGTTAACGTCTGCTCAATATTAGATAATTCAACTTGCTGATCTACAGAGCAACTATAGCGTAGGCAGTTAGTATCATCAAAATTTGCTTGACTATAAGAACCATCAACAGCAGTTGAAATTGTGTTCCAAAAATCAAGGCGTTGTCGATCTTCGTCGTTGGTTTTAGTTGAGAATCCCTTTTGTTTAAGTTGTTCTGCAAGCTTTGACCAATAATCTTGCGTATTACTTGAACCATCTGCAAGATTATAAATGAATAAGTCTAGGGTGGGATACTCTATTTTACACATTAAGAATTTTTTGGGATAATTTCTGATTTGTGCTTCTTAGCTTCAACGCTAGAATCAGAAGCTTTCAAAATTGCGATCGCAATATTAATAAGAGTATCTGAGGGTATTGCGATCGCAATATTGGTAATAGAATTTGCGTGTATTCTATCTTGAATCTGCTGATCGGGTTGCTCAAATCTGTTGAGTTCTTGATGTCTATATAGCTTCTGAATATCTCTTCGCGCCTTATGGTAAAACGCCTTAAGACAGTCGTTTTCTGCCAATTCTTTCAATCGCTTAAGAACATCATCATTTTGTGCGTTTGCAAGCATTTCACCAACTTTATTGATTTCGTGCTGTAAATCTGTTGGTAAAGGAGAATCTAATTCTACCAAAGCTATTAAAAAGGCGCGAAGGGTGATTCTTTGTAGTGCGTCAAGCATAGAGGGGGAGTGGGAAAACAAGGGGGAATAAGGTTTAACTGATTTTGTCTGAGTAATTATAGCTACTTATATCTTGGGAAAAAACAAAATGTTGTAGGCGCGAACGGCGTTCGCCCCAGAGTTGGGTGTGCTTTTACCCTGTTGTACTTGGTTTACCAGTTAAAATAAAGCTAGCCCAATAATAAGGATGAGCATAAGGAAGTTCGGGAGGTTCGGTAGATTCCTTCTTCTTTGTGTCATATTCTTCCATGTTTTCCGCTTCCGTGTTCAGAAACTGTCCCGATTCGGATTCATTTAATTCCATCGCCAAGTCTCTATACCACTTAGCTAAATCTTTATAGGTTGACTGACGTAGCCAATCTTTTGCTTGTCTCAGTGCTATGGTAGGGGTTTGTCTTTGCTTGAGTAACTGGTAAAATCTAATTATGAGTAAAGCAGTGGAACGTTCATCGACTCTCCACAGACTACTAACAACGTGGTTTGCTCCCTTGGCAAGAAACCCACTTACTAAACCAACATATTCATCGATTATCCTCTCTTTGCTAAATTCCTGGCTAGTGACCCCAGTTTCGCAAGCAGAAAGACAAATTAGTTGATACTTTCGTAAGTCTAATTCTAGACACTCAAAAATGTTACCCAAAGTCAATTTCTCTTTGTCTGTTAACTCCAAAGCTGATTCTGTCGGGTTTTCAAAACTGTGATAGCCATGTCCTGTGAAGTGAAAGTAACCTTCATACTTTTTTAAAGCTTCGAGCAAGTTAGTTTTTGTTTCAGGCGGGTCTGGCAATTTACCATACCATCGATATAGGTGGTAAAGAGCAGCAGATTGAATTTGTGTAAAGGGAAAGTCCTTTAAAGGCGTTTCTATATTCAGAAGTTTTTGGCTATCAGTATTTTCGCTGTTTGATGTCCATTCCAACAACTGCAAGCCAATCTGAAAACTTGGTAAGTAAGTAATGATAAAATCTTTCTCGTTAAATAAGTAATCTAGGGGTAATAGGTGTAATTCCCGGTGGGGAATGAGAATCAAGTTATCAACATCTTGGAGATTTTCTTGAACAATGCGCTTAATTTGTAGAATTTCACCAAGAGTTTTCAACCTAGATTTCATATTTTTCCGCCAAGGAGTCGTTTCTTTATCTGTGTCAGAAACATTACAGTAATCCTGATAAGACTTTTTCCATTGCTGCATCCAGCGTTCAAAACGCTGAAGCTGATAAAGATGAGAGCGAGATCCCTGTTGTGATTCTCTTGGTAATTGTGGTGACAGGATTTTTAGGGGTTCATTATGTTCATTATCTTTGATAATAAAAGTAGTAATAGCAATAGGGCTGAGATGCCAGTAAATTGCCGCAGTTTTGGGATTAAGTAGTTTTTTCGTCTGTTCAAAGCCAAACTTGGTAGGCGGTTGATAAATTGAACCTTTCTTCAGCCAAGCAAGGCAAGTATTTTTACGTGTCTCTGCTATTTCTAAAGCTTCTATGTGTTTCTCTAGAACATTTGACTGTGCAAGGTTATCTACCCGCATTTGATTAAAAGCCGCAAATTTGCTGTCTAGCTCTATTCTCTTTTGCTCTAATTTGGGTTCTCTCAGCAATTTTTCTAACAACTGAGTCCCTTCCTCCAACTTTCTCTGGAATTCTTCAGAGTTATCCAATGAATATACTTTCAGCAATTCTTGCAAGACTTGCAAGTGTTCCTCCGGAAACTTATCAAATGTCAGGAACTTAAAGGCTTCTTCATAGCTTTTTTTTGCTTGAGATAAATCTGAGAAAAGACTTGGTAGTTGCATTATGTAATCTTGCAACTGTTTCAATTTTTCAGGATACAATTTGCTGCTACTTCCTCGAGCGCCAGGTGTTAGTTTATGCACCGAAGTTTTTACAGCAGCTTGCTTATTTAGAGCAGATATGCTTGCTAAACCCTGATTATCATTCCAAGCTTCCCACCACTGAGGATCTATACAGTTAAGAGCGCGATTATAAAATTCAATGGCTTCTGTATCTCGCTTTAACTTAACGAGTACATTTCCTTTGTTAACCAAAGCTTCATGCTTATCTGGTTTTAATTCAATGGCTTTGTCGTAGGATGCAATAGCTTCTTCGTCGCGTCCCCAATTCCCCAGCACAATCCCCCGGTAGTACCAAGCGTTATTGTCGTCTGGTTTAAATTTCAGTCCTTGGTCATAAGATGCAACAGCTGCTTCGTAGCGTCCCAAATTCGAGAGCGCATACCCCTTGTTGTACCAAGCCCAATCGAAGTCTGGTTTTAATTTAATGGCTTGCTCAAAAGATGCAACAGCTTCTTCGTAGCGTTCCAAATTCCCCAGCACAATCCCTCGGTAGAAGAACCAAATCCAATCTAAGTCTGGTTTAGTTTTCAGTGCTTGGTCGGAAAATGCGAGCGCTTCTTCGTAGCGTTCCAAATTTCCCAGCATCATCCCCCGGACGAGCCAAGCCCAATCGTCGTCTGGTTTAAATTTCAGTGCTTGATCGAAAGATGCAACAGCTTCTTCGTAGCGTCGCAAAGACACCAGCACAATCCCTCGGTTGTACCAAGCCTCATCAAAGTCTGGTTTAAATTCAATGGCTTTGTCGTAAGATTCTATTGCTTCTTCGTAGCGTCCCAAATACCCCAGCATAATCCCTCGGTTGTACCAAGCCTCATCAAAGTCTGGTTTAAATTTCAGTGCTTGGTCAAAAGATGCAATCGCTTCTTCGTACAAAGCAAACGCACCTAATTTTTGAAACCCTTGCTGTACAAGGATATTGACGAAAAAACAGGCTAACTTTAAAAACGCCAAAACCCCTGCTATTAAAGGATTCTTATACTTTAGATGCGTTTGCCCTGCTTTTTTGTAGCGTCCCAAATTCGAGAGCGCAACCCCCCGGTTGTGCCAAGCCCAATCGAAGTCTGGTTTAAATTCAATGGCTTTGTCGTAAGATTCTATTGCTTCTTCGTTGCGTCCCAAATTCGAGAGCGCAACCCCCCGGTTGTACCAAGCCCAATCGAAGTCTGGTTTAAATTCAATGGCTTTGTCGTAAGATTCTATTGCTTCTTCGTAGCGTCCCAAATTCCAGAGCGCACTCCCCCGGTTGTACCAAGCCCAATCGAAGTCTGGTTTAAATTCAATGGCTTTGTCGTAAGATTCTATTGCTTCTTCGTTGCGTCCCAAATTCGAGAGCGCAATCCCCCGGTTGTTCCAAGCCCAATCGAAGTCTGGTTTAAATTTAATGGCTTTGTCGTAAGATTCTATTGCTTCTTCATAGCGTTGTAATTCATTTAATGCAATTCCTCTACCTTGCCAGTCTTCAGAATCTTGGGGGGTAAGTGCGATCGCTCGATCCAAATCTGCTTGTGCTTGCTGCGCTTGGTCAATTTTTTGGTAAGCCAATCCTCGCCATACTAGCGCCAAAATGTAGTTTGGCTTAATTCTCAAAGCTTGGTTCAGATATTCAATGGACTCGTGGTATTGTTCCAGATGATAACAAGTCAGACCCAACCCATAACTTACTTGGGGGTTTTGCGGTTCCAGTACAGCAGCTTGCTGAAAAATCTGTAAA
Organism: Nostoc mirabile CHAB5784; assembly: GCF_020829645.1. GTDB lineage: Bacteria > Cyanobacteriota > Cyanobacteriia > Cyanobacteriales > Nostocaceae > Nostoc > Nostoc mirabile. Next base: position 37,160 of record NZ_JAIVFS010000062.1, read on the forward strand.
GCTGCTTGGTACTCTCCCCGATCAAGTTGGTTGTGTCCTTGCTCTAGTAAACTTGCTACGCTAGGATTTGGCATTATTACCCAAAGTCCAATCAGTTTGATTGATATTATAACTTCTTGGCTGAGTCAGAGACTGTTTATAGCAGGACTTACACAGTATCACCGCATAAGTCCTGTTTATTAAGCAATAGCCTCTTGCTTAGGCTTTCGCATCGGACGCTTGCGATCGCTTCGACGAACACCCCCCGCCATTTTGTACTCATCGCTATTTTTGCCATACTTTGCAGCTACACTGAGTAACATGTGTTCTGTTAGTTGCATCAGCGACTTTTCGGTAACTTCTAAGGCTTCCTGAGTCATATCCACGGTGGAAAGGCTTGAGTTATAAGCTTCCAATTTATCTTGTGTTGTTTTGATAAGGGTTGCAAAGGCGTCAATTGTTACCCCATTCCCTAAGTCTAAGCTGGGACTGATCGATTTCAAAGCCGCAATCCGACGCTGCGCTCTATCAATTACTTTAGACCCGCGTTTTAGACGTGACATAAATCACCTTTCTGTTATTAATAATGCGCCAGGATAAAAACTGACTTCTACCCTAGACTGTACAGCACTAGGATAAACAGAATTAGGGTTACTTGACACCCGCATAATTCAGTATAAATTGACTTATTTACTACAAATATTTAAAATGCTTTTGCGTAAATTCTTGTAGGCTGCCCGAATTCAATAAACGGCTGCCCGAATTCAATAAACGACTACCCGAATTCAATAAACGGCTGCCCGAATTCAATAAACGACTACCCGAATTCAATAAACGACTACCCGAATTCAATAAACGACTACCCGAATTCAATAAACGACTACCCGAATTTAATAAACGACTACCCGAATTCAATAAACGACTACCCGAATTCAATATAGGAACTTATAGCAATCTTATTTGAGTTGTGAAAATTTTTGTTATGGTCGTCCTTGGTCAGTTGTAATTACAAAGGACAAATGACTAATGACATCTTCACGCCTAATTCTATGTAAAAATACTTAAATAACTATTGAAAGGTATAAAAATATACTATATATTCAAATAAGAAAGGCGATCGCAGACTCTTGGCCGAGGGCGATCGCCTTTCATTTAACCCCTACAATTGGAGTCAACTATGATCATGACACAATCAAAAAAGTTCGCCAAATCACAACAAAAGCAGTATTTACCTACCCAAGGCAACAACGCACCCCCTCTGAATTTATCTGACCAAAAGCCATCGCCAAAAAGAGAACCGATTAAACATTTATTGATTGGTTCACCAAAAGCCGTTACCAGCACAATTCACTTGTTGCAAGTTCTCGGCTATGCCAACGTTGGTGATTGGAGTGTCCTACTACCAACAGGTAATCCACATGAAGTCATGAGTATTTTAAGCCGTCAGATTTTGATGCAATAACTCAGTCAAATACTATCTAGTCCCCTCCCCTTATAAAGGGGAGGGTTAGGGTGCAATACAGTTCAGTTAAGCTTTTTTCTCTTAAAAAATATTAATTTAGGTAAGCGGATGACTAGTAATAACATTGAGATTAAGTATGTATCCTTTTGGTATCTCCCTGTTTACTGGTTGTCGCGTATTAGAAGCGTTGGCTCTTAAAAAGACTGATATCAAATCCAGTAATAACAAACTTGGACATTTTTTGTTATTCTCGGTAAGATTATTGCTATGAGTCTATCAAGAGGTAGCAGATGAACGTTTCTTTGACCCCAGAACTGGAAAAGTGGGTGCAATCCAAAGTTGAAAGCGGTATGTATACTTCGGCTTCGGAAGTTATCCGTGAAGGTCTACGGCTGCTCAAGGATCAGGATGCGCTCAAAGCAATACGCCTTGCCGATTTGCGTCGGGAGATACAGCAAGGGATTGATAGCGGAGAATCAACACCTCTAAACATGGATGAAATTATCGAATTGGCAAAACAACAACGGCAACAGAGAGAATCCGCATAATGGCGATAATTCTCAAAAAACCGTTAGCACAAGCTGATTTATTGGATATTTGGAATTTTATTGCTAATGACAGCTTTGAAAAAGCAGATCGGCTTCTACAAAAAATTGACAACCAACTCAAAATGCTGGCATCAAAGCCAGGTATGGGAAGAAAGCGTGATTCCTTAGCGCCAAATCTGCGGAGTTTTCCGGTAGGTAATTATCTAATTTTCTACCGTCCTATAAACCAAGGGATTGAAGTCATTCGTGTTCTACATGGGGCAAGAGACATCCAAAGCCTTTTTGATGATGATGAGTAAGTCGTCAAAAGGGAGTTGTACAGTATTTTGATATGACCAAATAATTACTAATTCGTAATTCGTAATTCGTAATTAAAGGTACAGAGCAACTAACTAACATTTTATGGAGACAAATAAATTTATTCCTCAATTAGGCCCCCGACTTCAGTCGTGGGGTAATAATTACGAATTACGAATTATAAATTACGAATTATTTTGACGGGAATTAGTAGTAATACTGATTTAGTTAAGTGGGGATGAAACAAGAATCTCCCGCTACATCATAATTAGCGGTGAGAGTGTCAATCGCTAGGTATTTTGTAATAAGTCTAATGATCCAGATTAAGCCGGAAGTAAAACGTACAGAAGAACTTCGCCAGTTATTGCAACAAGCAAGCTATGCTTATTACGTTTTAGATGCTCCAATTATGGAGGATGCAGTCTATGACCAACTATATCGAGAATTGCAACAACTGGAAATTCAATATCCAGAATTGGCGACTCCTGATAGTCCGACTGTGCGCGTGGGTGAGAGGCCAGCAACGCAGTTTACCTCGGTGCGGCATAATATCCCCCTCTATAGTTTGGAGAATGCATTTAATATCGATGAATTGCAAGCCTGGGATCAGCGTTGGCGGCGACAAGTACCGAAAATAGACTCGGTGGAATATGTCAGTGAACTGAAAATTGATGGTTCTGCTTTGGCTCTTACCTATCAAAATGGCATTCTAGTTAGGGGTGCAACTAGGGGTGATGGGGTGACGGGTGAAGATATCACCCAAAATGTACGGACAATTCGCTCAATTCCCTTGCGTTTGAATTTTGAAGGGTTAGAAATTCTAGAAAGGGTGGAAGTACGCGGCGAGGCGTTTTTACCGTTGGAAGTATTTAAACAAATTAACCAGGAAAGACAAAAAGCAGGTGAGCAATTATTTGCCAATCCCCGTAATGCCGCAGCTGGTACACTCAGGCAACTAGACTCGCGCATTGTCGCTAAACGGTGGTTAGATTTCTTTGGCTACACCTTGCACATTCCTGGTAGAGATGACGCCAGTATTGCCAATACCCAATGGGAAGCATTGGAGTTATTAGAAAAGATGGGTTTTCGAGTCAACCCCAACCATAAACTGTGTGCCTCGATCGCAGAAGTGGCAAAATATTATGAATACTGGGATACGGAACGGCTGAATTTACCCTACATGACTGATGGGGTAGTAGTAAAGCTGAGTTCTTTTAAACTTCAAGAACAGCTAGGGTTTACGCAAAAATTCCCTCGCTGGGCGATCGCTTTGAAATACCCAGCCGAAGAAGCACCCACTCGTGTAGAAAATATTGCTGTAAATGTCGGACGAACGGGGGCGTTAACGCCGTTAGCAGAAATGCGCCCGGTGCAACTGGCGGGAACAACAGTTTCTCGCGCTACTTTACACAACAGCGATCGCATTACTCAATTAGACATTCGCATTGGCGATACTGTGATCGTCCGCAAAGCTGGGGAAATCATCCCAGAGGTGCTGAGGGTACTAAAAGAACTCCGTCCCCCTGACACTGAACCTTTCGTTATGCCCACCCATTGCCCAGTCTGTGGTCAACCAGTGGTGCGAGAATTAGGTGAGGCGGTGACTCGCTGCGTCAATGCTTCCTGTGCAGCGATTCTTAAAGGTTCCATTGAACATTGGGTAAGTCGTGATGCTTTGGATATTAAAGGCTTGGGGGAAAAGCTCGTGCATCAACTCGTTGATAAAGGTTTGGTGCATTCTGTTGCCGATTTGTATGAGTTGACAGAAAGCAAATTGTGTGCATTAGAAAGGATGGGGAAAAAGTCGGCTGAGAAATTGGTAGATGCGATCGCTCAATCGAAAAACCAACCTTGGTCAAGGGTATTGTATGGTTTAGGCATCCGTCACGTTGGCAGTGTGAATGCCCAATTGTTGACTCAGAAATATTTCACTGTAGAGCAGTTAGCTACAGCAAAGCAATCAGATATTGAAGGAATTTACGGTATCGGTGCTGAAATTGCCCAATCTGTGTACCAGTGGTTTCGGATTGATGCCAACCAAAAGTTAATAGAACGCTTACAAGCAGAAGGATTGCAATTAGCTGCCGCAGAGGAAACAAAAATAGTTGGTGATGGTAATCAAAAGTTCGCAGGTAAAACTTTTGTAATTACGGGAACATTGCCAACCTTAAAGCGAGATGAAGCGAAGGCTTTGATTCAAAAAGCTGGTGGGAAAGTGACTGAATCAGTGAGTAAAAAAACAGATTATTTGGTAGTAGGAGAAGATGCAGGTTCTAAATTAGAAAAAGCGCTTTCCTTGGGAATTACGCAATTAAGCGAGCCGCAGTTGTTGGAGATGTTTGAGGATTGATGCATATCTGGTCAACCCGTCAGACTTATTAATTGTTAACGTTTATTAAGCTTGGCTTCAGCCTTGATCCTCCCTAACCCTCTTTTTAAGGCTACCGTGTATACACAAGTCTTGTCGCAGCCATATCTTTATTAATAAATTAATAAATCTCGCACTGCGTTACTATCCCGCCTCGGAATAAATTCCGAGTCTCATAGCTGAACTTTAGTTCTGGGCGGGAGTCGGTGAGTATGACAGTTTAACTCTGACAAAAATGTGGGTAAAAGAGTTGAAACGTATGTGGACAGCACTTGTGTATACACCGTAGCTTTTTAAGGAGGGAATTAGAGCAAGCCTAAAAAAGGGAGTCAATCTGTTGTCCAGAGTTTTTTGTAGGAAGATCCCGTAGTGTGCAGAGGTTTCGGCAGTCTAAAATATGATATTTTATACTACTGCAAATCTATCGACTTAAGGTATAATAGTTTTCAGCTGCGATCGCTTCCTTTGGTATGTAGTCATTAACTGCAAGCAACATACCAAAAGAAACGGACGAGTGCGAAGAGTGCCCTATAGATCAAACTATGGAGAATTCACATGAGCAACAAACACATTGAAGTCAAACAGGTAGCCGGTTTCATCGGTGCCGAAATCAGTGGCGTAGACCTTTCACGTCCCTTGCACGATGATGCAGTCAAAGAAATTCGTCAAGCACTATTGAAGTGGAAAGTCGTGTTCTTTCGCGGTCAGAACATCGATCATGCTGCACAGGTTGCTTTCACGGCTCGTTTTGGCGAAGTTACCTACGCGCATCCCCACGAAGATGAGCCAATTGAAGGCTTCTCAGAAATACTGCCGATTGACCGCAGCCGTTACGAACGGCGCAACGGTCTGCGGCGTTCCAGCTACGAGAGCCGTTGGCACACCGATGTGACAGCAGTTGTCAACCCGCCTGCCGCGTCGATTTTGCGTGCGGTTAACGTTCCCAGCTTCGGTGGTGACACACAGTGGACTAACTTAGTCGCAGCCTACGAGGGTCTATCAGCACCTCTGCGATCGCTAGCAGATGGATTGAAAGCCGAACATCGCTTCAATGCGCGTTTGAATCTACCCAGCAATAGCAAGATCGCCCAGCGCATTGCAGCCAATCCCCTAGTTTCAATACATCCAGTCGTCAGGGTTCATCCTGAGACAGGCGAACGAGCATTGTACGTGAATCCTGGCTTCACCTCGCATATTCTTGACGTGTCACGACAAGAGAGCGACCTGCTGCTTGAGTTGTTTTTCAACCAGATCACCAAGCCTGCCTACACCACCCGCTTCCGATGGAACAACGGTGACATTGCCTTCTGGGACAATCGCGCCACCTCGCATTTAGCCCCGCAGGATCTGGATCATCTGGAAGTCGAGCGCGTCCTCTATCGCACCACCATCACGGGTGATGTTCCAGTCGGGCCCGATGGTTTCCGATCGCAAGTAGTTGAAGGTGAAGCATTCAACAGCCAATTACCAACCATCTTGAAGAACAAAGCCGAGAACCTGGAAGCGGAACCAGTGCTTTCGTAAGCTACAGAGTGGTAAGCAAGCGCTGCGGAATATGTCCTACTCTTATAGCAGCAGTTCTCAATTGCATGGAATACAGACCACTCGTAGGGGCACAGCATTGCTGTGTCCTTATCATGTGTTGCATCCATAGACGCATAGCGACTCAATACGGTTCGGATAAAGTTTTTTGATGACACGCCGCTAATCGCAAAGACGCGATAAATCGCCGTCTTTACAATAATCAGTCCTTTGTCTTGACGGCGATTTATCGCGTCTCTTGCCTTAACCGAACCGTATTGCATAGCGACTGCTCTACGAGTTCTCCAACGGAGTACCCGCAGAGTACGAGAACTCCTATTCATAAAGTCTCTAGTAAGGCTATTTCATTCAATAAGGGAGGTTAGCAAGAGTATGAGCGATAAATTTCCTTAAATCAGCGCTTTTTTGCTCTCCATTAACAGTAGGTGGACGATAACCAGAATTAATCTGGATTGCATTGTTATATTTCTCACGAATTTTACCAATACCTTGATAATATTGATAGCGGTGCCTGCGGCTGGCAAAGCCAACGCCTTCGACTCTGGAACCCTAGTAGATCATTTACCCTAAAAATTGTTAAAGGAAAATTTGGAGCTTTATTAAATAAAATCAATGTCTGAACAAAAGCCCGTAAGCCCGTGGAACTACAAACCTTGGTGGTGTCAGCCCTGGTCTATAGTTCTCACAGGTGTAACACTGATTAGTGGTAGCTGGTTACTATTTAAAACTATCTGGCTAACAGTTCTCGTCTCCATCCCTGTAGTAACGTGGATGGGATTTTTTGTGTTGTTTTGGCCACAACTAATAATTCGCAGTGGGATTTCGGAGTCGTATAAGGACTAATTCGATTGACACTCTCCGGGCTGAAGCCACGGAGATTCTTGGATCTATGACAGAACTTAGCTATTTCAGGGTTTCCCCAGACTGAGTAGAGGTTTGTTGTTTGGAACGCGGTGCGACTACACCGCGCCCTCAATCCCTCTCCGATATATTGGAGAGGGAAGCTAGATAATTGATGAAGTTTTGTATTTTATTTAATTCACGTTCCTAAGCAGATCACTAGAATCCATAAAGAGCTAGATCGAGAGTACCTGCTGAAGTTGGAGAATAAGCGATATCTAGAGAAACACTAGCTTCTATCGTCTGAGTACCACCAAGTATAGGAGTTGTACTACCTGCTGCAAAAGCTTTATCTGCTGCTAGATTAAACACCAAAGGAGATGGGCTAGGATTGCTAGCTGAGTCAATATCAATGTCAATAATCTTTCCGGGGGTTAACTGCAAGGTACTAAAAACAGCCCCAGCCTGAGCTTGGGCGTCTTTAACAGCTTCGCTAAGAACCTGGAGGCGTGCCTGCTGCAATGCTTCGTCTGAGGCAGTGAAGCTTATATCCTGTATTAGATTCGCACCTGCTTGGATAGCTGTGTCAATTGCTGCCCCAGCTTGAACCGTTGGTAACTCAAACTGAAGTGTGTTAAGTCCTTCAAAGCCAGTTAGAGTTTGAGTATTATCTTCAAAGCTATAGACGGGATTTAGTTGAATAGATATAGTTTGAAGTTCTTGCGCCCCAAGCTTTTGCAGCACATCAACTACCGCTGCTGAACGTTGAGCAACTTCTTCTTGAACTTCGGTTGCGGTTTCTCCCTGTACTTGAATCCCCAATTGCACCTCAGTTAAAGTAGTGGGAACGGTGACTTTTCCTTGACCAGTAACTTCCAATATCTGAGGAGTGTTTGGATTAGTGCTACCAGTCAGGGGATCGATGATCGCAAGAGCTTGCTTAATCGCACCTGTGAGATTATCAGTAGCCGAAGCGAGAGTACCTGCTGAATTTGGAGAATAAGCGATATCTAGAGAAACACTAGCTTCTATCGTCTGAGGACTACCAATTATAGGAGTTGTACTACCTGCTGCAAAAGACGTCCTATTTAATGCTTCAAATACCAAAGGAGATGGGCTAGGATTGCTAGCTGAGTTAATATCAATGTCAATAATCTTTCCGGGGGTTAACTGCAAGGTACTAAAAACAGCCCCAGCCTGAGCTTGGGCGTCTTTAACAGCTTCGCTAAGAACCTGGAGGCGTGCCTGCTGCAATGCTTCGTCTGAGGCAGTGAAGCTTATATCCTGTATTAGATTCGCACCTGCTTGGATAGCTGTGTCAATTGCTGCCCCAGCTTGAACCGTTGGTAACTCAAACTGAAGTGTGTTAAGTCCTCTAAAGCCGATTAGGGTTTGAGTATTATCTTCAAAGCTATAGACGGGATTTAGTTGAATAGATGTAGTTTGAAGTTCTTGCGCCCCAAGCTTTTGCAGCACATCAACTACCGCTGCTGAACGTTGAGCAACTTCTTCTTGAACTTCGGTTGAGGTTTTTCCCTGTACTTGAATCCCCAATTGCACCTCAGTTAAAGTAGTGGGAACGGTGACCTCTCCTTGACCAGTAACTTCCAATATCTGAACAGGAGCAGTGTTTGGATTAGTGCTACCAGTCAGAGGAGCGATAATCACAAGAGTTTGATTATCTGTGTTAGCCATCTTATTCTCCTTGCTTAAATAATGATGTTTGAAATCTGTTGATGTTTTAATCTTAGAGGATGTTTGAAAAGTAAGAAAGCCCACTTAACAGTATCCTCTCAGTAGATAAAAATACTTAAGTATGACAGCGTTACCAGAGCCATGAATCCATCATACCCAAGTAACTTGACTTAATAGCAGTGGGAATTGTTAATCGAGACTAATTCTAGCAGCTAAAAAAGGCGGTAAAAAACGCAGTGTTGACATGTCAGCAGTAGTGAATGCAATCTTTTAAGGTCATCTGTGACTTAATATTGCATAACAAATTTGTCGAACTTAAGAGGGTCACAATTGTAGCAATTAAGTCACTATTTCTATCTGGTACGCCAAAACCAAGTGAGTTATTTTGGGGAGCATTCCAAATGTGTAAAAACATATTTTGTCATTGCGTTCGCCCAAGGCGTTCCCGCAGGGTACGTAATGAAATGAAGCGTTCGCAATGACCAAATAATTCGTAATTCGTAATTCGTAATTCGTAATTCATGGTTTCAGAGCCAATAACTTCAGTTATGGAAAATATAGAAATGCTCCGCATCCTCAGTTCAGAGCCAACACATTTATGTATGGGGTATCAATTACGAACTTGTACGCTCGCGTAGCCGAAGTATTACTTTCTTAGTAATTACAAATTGGAGCGAAGCGACTTGACTACCTGCTAACTTGGTAAATTTGCTTGCATTGGGATGCTCCCGTTATTTTGGATAGATAATATATTTATCAGATAGTGGGTGAGTCTTCTTCAGGCAAGATTTCATCTATGCTGAGTACCCACGGTATACCTTTGTCAGCTGGAGGGCTAACAGTAATTCGACCTCTGTTAGTAAATCTTTTTAACATGTCGGTGAATTGGGGAATAGTTATCATGATGTTCTGATAACTTTCTATATCAGGGCAAATCATAATTAACATCAGAATCCCACTATTAATTTTGAAATACCAATGGCAACTTGACAACAAAATGCGTGTGATGCGATCGCTCGCTAAGAAAAAATTTTTTTTCGTTGCTTCTTCGAGTTGTCTGAACAGGATTTCACTCAATTGAATTGTCAGATTGGAAGGCAAATCATCTGGAGATAGGTAGGGCTGAATCATAAGATTTTTGTACCTTTTAAGAAATTAACAAGCTGAGAATTTAGCAGGATTAATATTAGACAAAATCCCAATTTTCATAATTCTTGCTTTTGCGTAACAATCCATTGCAAATCTAACCACAATTTAGGATAAATCTTCTTAATCTGCGATTTGGGATCGTGTAACAAATTTGTAGCATTCACGCAAACAACTTCAACTAGACCCAAATATTCTGCCACTTCTATCAGTAGATTTTTTTCTGCTACTATAGCAGCAATCAGTCTGTCAGGACAGTAAATCCTTATATATTTGGCATGAGGTATACATGCTCCTTTTGATTTAGAATTTAGCACTTTTATATAGCAGTACTGTAGTAATTTCCATGCTCTTGGGTGAGCTTGCTCAATAATCAGAGTAAATTGTTGGGCTAAGTCTTCTTCGGTAATCATTACTCTCTCCATTGTTATTGTGCTAAAAACTATAATTTCATCTCATTTCTGCACAGTAAAGGGGACGCAGCATTGCTAATGCTGTATGCATTTTTCTTTGAGTAAAATTAACAATTTTTAGTTGGGGTAAAATTTACCCATGCGGCAGAATTTGTTGGTAAGTTTTCTACGGCTTTTGTTACTTTCCTATCAAGCATCAAAGCTGAAACCCATTACTAAAACTGTATCAATCGCTGCTTTCAACCAAATTAATTGGTATAAAGCGAAGTTACTAAAAAAAGAATTAAAGCCAGAATAACTCTTGTGCAAGTGGCAGATGAATCAGAGCAAAAATTTTTGCCTGTCGCAATAAAATTGGCGATAGTTATGATATTCTGGTTTTAGAGGGAATCAAGAGTGCGATCGCCACCGGAAAGGGCGGGTACGCCATCGCACAAAATATCTTTGAGGAAAAATGCTATACATTCAAAGATGTGCTTTTGCCTTGGTAGATGCGAGTTAAATCCGCTACGGCTTTTTGAAACTGAGAGATTAAAGCCAATGAAGCAGGATAGTAATCTTCGTAATAACTTGAAGTCAATTAGAACCGGTCTAGGCATGAGCCAGCAAGACTTGGCGAACATCGCTAGTCTTACCCGTCAGACTATTAGTGGTGTAGAGTCAGGGCAATATGCGCCCTCAGTTGCGATTACACTCCGCCTAGCAAAAGCGCTTGGCTGTCAAGTTGAGGATCTATTCTGGCTAGAGCAGGATTTACCTGAAATTGAGGCAGTTCTTATCAAATCTGTTCCTTGTAATCAGCAACTACGAGTGAGTCTAGCTAGGGTTGGGGGACAACCGTGAACCAGGTTCCGGTAGTCGTTTACTTTTGGAACAAACACTTCAACAGGAGCTGACTTTTCCCGTTAAGTCTTGAAAGGCTTACTGATAAAGGATTTAACAAACAGCACAGCATATACGGTAGAGTAATTGAAATCGGGTGCTAAAGGTAACAAGCAATGCTGGACTGGTGGGAGAAG
>NZ_JAIVFS010000063.1 GCF_020829645.1 Nostoc mirabile CHAB5784
AACTGGAGTAGTAGTTGCAGTCATAGTCAAACCAGATATTCCTCTAGCTCAATTTTCACGCAACTCTTTGACAAAATTCTCTGCAATAACAGCATAACCATATTCTGGTGCGAGATTTGCTCTTACTCTTGGCTGATTTATTAGCTTTACTTATATTACGAGGTCAACTAAGTCATTCAATACTAGTATTTAAAACTACAGTTTTTAGGCAAAAATCCACTTATATAGGTATTCATCACAGAGCGATCGCAAGTTTTTAGGCAAAAATCCACTTATATAGGTATTCATCACAGAGCGATCGCAAAACTTTTCGGTCTACTGACAATGCCTTTCTCGACTGGGTGTTCTTCGGTAAACTTGGAGCGATTACTGAAAATGATCCTATTGAGCAGGAAAAGCGGCTGAAGTATCTTGATTTGGTAGCAAGCGCAGTTATTTGGCAGAATACGGTTGATATGTCGTTGGCTATCCAAACGTTAATGTCACAGGGAGAAATGATTCCCATGCGACACCTTGCTGCTTTGAGTCTATACATAACAAGACATATCAAAAGATACGGTGATTATGTGGTGAATTTACATAATATTTCCCAACCATTGTCAGCTGCTATTAATCTTCCACCAGAAATCTTTGAAACATAGATATATCAACGGTTTCCAGACCATCTTGCAGGTTTTTACACGTATCTCGGCTCAATACCTATCTGGCTTGTCAAGTTTTAATATGAATAATACTTACCCAATCTCCTCCTTCAGAGCCATTCCCGCTAAATCGCTCAGGAACACCGGGCCAGATATTATTACCATCCAATGCTTGAATCTTGCTAACTGTTAATTTATTGTTTTCTATTTTAAGAATGTAAATTTTACCTCCATCGACTAAGCGCCATTTAAAGTTTTCTTTCTCCGTAACCAAAATAATATTTTGGGAAAGTGTAATTCCTTTGTCTTGAAACTGCTGGTGTAATTCATCAGGAATAATACCTTTATTTAAATCTCCTAATAAATTAAAATTTGCATTATCAAATAATGGTTCTTCATTAATAATCCAGTCGCCATGCAGCAAAACAGTAAATTGATAAATATTATTTTGGTTGAAGACAGCTTTTTGCGACCAATCATCAGGTGTAATCAATCTAACAGCTTCAGTATAGCTACTATTTCCATTAGTTAAAGGTTCCACTTCTGTAATCAGATTTACATTAGTATCTAATATCTCATTACCAATTGCCCAACGGATAGATTTTATTTCAGTTTTTTTTACTTGAACTGGTTCAACTTTCATTGGTAATATATAAAAAACTTCACCTTTTAATACATTATCAGTGTGAGCTAATACAGAAACGCTAGTCTTATGTAAACTATCAATTCGTACTGGTTTTTCAAACTGAATTACTAGACCTAACTTAGTAAATAAATTCCTTAAAACCTGAGATTTTAAATTAAATAATTCATCCTCTGGAATATTGAAATTTTCCTGTGCTTCTGTAAGAGTAGCTTCCAAAACTTGATCGTGATGCCAACTAGCATTAATTATGCGATTGAATTCTGTTATTGTTTGTGTAGCATTTTTTTTCTGATTAATAGGTGGTACAGAATTTACCTGAGTATTAGCTGGTAGGGTATTATTATTTTTGTTACTTACAGATGTTATATTGCTATCTTGACTAACAATCTTTCTTCGGCAATCATGAACTGTTACATTATCAGGATTACCTAAAAATACTGCTAGAGGTGCATAATAATGAGCTATACCATGTGGTGATTGAGGTTGAGGCTCTAATTTCCCTTCTTTATTTTTTTGTTGGGGCCATTCTACATTGCCTGTAGCTATCCGCACAGGAATTAACCAATAATCACCGACTTGATAGAAGTTATTCTGAGTATCTGCTTGAAATTGAATCTCAATTCCATCCTCAAGGGGAAACCATTTATTATTCACCTCAGATAAATTTACCTTGATTTCTTTAGAGTCCCAACGGCGTAATAGAGGATGCTTTTCTGGAAGCAATGTTTTGTTTTTAGCATCGCCTGAGAGAATTACTTGATTCTCAATACGATCTACTTGTTCAACCTTTATTAGTTGCCGATCGCTATTTCCAAGTACATAATCATCATCGATAATTTCAACCCAATCACCTGCTGATAAGCTGGAATCTTTGTCCTTGCCTAAGTGTTCTAGCGTGAATGCGATCGCGGAAGAATTACTCTCAGCAGATGTCACAATTGGAAAAACAATTGAGCTATTTTCGCGTGACCAGACAAATGATAGTTGATTGTTGTTATTAACAGTGGGAACTGTAAAAATTTCCGCGCGATAAAGATGGTTTTCTGTACCACGAAATTTGGAATAAAAGGGAATAACGCATGGATCATTCATTGGTGTAGAACTAGGCTTTGTAACTCTGGCAATAATTTTGCCTTCTCCAGGCTTCATTGATTCTCGACCTAGCAGACTGTAAAAATAGTTACAATCCTTGGTAATTTGCTTGGCAACCGTTTCAATATCTTTATCGTCTTTTAACTGTTTGAGCTTGACTTGCCAAACTAACTTAGAGCGAGTTGCTGTATCGGCTCCTCCTAAAGCAACTTCACGAATATTAATTTTGCGATTGTCATAATCTTCAATCGGAGTTATATGTCGTTCCCAAACATCAAGATAAGCTAGATATGTTGCTCCTTTTAGTTGGACTTGACAAGGATCTAGAAGTTCTGGCTGAAAATCTGGTTGCTGAAAATAAGATATAAATTCTTCATTTTCACAAAGTATGCCATCTACATAATAATTGCCTTTGCTAATTAAATAGCTTTGGGATTTGAGCAGTTGTTTTAATTTCTGTTTTTCTTCATCATTAAGGTTATTAATATTATTAATCTGTTCCTCAGTGGCAATAAATTCAAAACCACAATTCTGCTCTGGCCCGCCTTGTAGTCCAAATACATCTTTGGCTAAAGTTTGCAACCGATTTAGTAAAATCGATGTTTGTTCGTTGAAATCTGCATCTAATTGCACTCGACCTTGTTGCATCAGTACTCGAAGGAAGTGCTTGCTTTTGTCGTAGGTATCACGAGTAAAATCACCTCTAAATTCTCCTTGCATAACAACCTCGTTAACTAGCGTAAATAATGCCAATTTCAGTATTAGCGGGTGTATATTCATCTAGACGGATGCGTAGGTTAGCCTCTTTTTGAGGCTGATATAAATTGTGAAAAGCACCCATTTCTGATTCATCATCAGCGCCACGTTTGATTTCCTCAGCACAGGTTGACGCTAACTGACAGTAGGTAGGTGTGCCATAGCGTGTACTGTTGAATTGAGGTTGTACGCGGTCTCTAATGATAAGTTGCTCCGCCTCTATCTGTTCTGGCTGTAGTTCAGTTTCTTGCCTAACTATCTGCTCGACTAAATCCGGTTGACAATTATATCGACGTGGTGTGCGTGAGTTAGGCATCACGTAGCAGAAACGGATACAACCTTGTTGGCGACGAGCAACAAATATTATGCCTTTAAAAATGCTGTTTTCTGCTAAATCAATTGCATGTACTTGAATTTTTCCAAAAACTGTGCAACATGCAATAGTTAACCGCGCATGGGCTATAGAGTAACCCACTGCACCGATCGCTTCACTTTCTATACTGGTAGCATCTATAATACTATCGCTAATATCTATAGGCAAAGGATCAGCCTCTACCTCATCTTGGTTAACTTGAATTGAGCCAACGATACTGTGTGCGATCGCTACGCACCCATTGATATTAAATAACTCCAAACTTGGTTCGCTAGAACGTCGAGGTTCGCAGTCACAATGTAATGACCAGCCCGGTACTAATGTAGAATGACGAATAATAACCGTAGTTGGTTTTTGCACGCCAGAGGTAGGATAATCTGCAAATTGAGTGGGATTACCTTCTATATGTACTCCTCGCCCTGTAATCAATAAACCATCGAGAACAAAACAACTTCCTGACTCTACTGTGACATTTAAAGCATCACCTAAAGAAGTTCTCCAATCTAGAATGCGAATTACCGGACGTTTGCGGTTAGCTGCACGTAATTGCAGACTTTGGTTTTTCTCTAGTTCAATACTAATTCGTTCTACATAAACACCACTATCAATAATTTCAATCACAGCATTATGGGGTTTATCTCGTTGCCACTGTGAGATTGCTTCAGTAATAGTTTGAAAATCCGCTTGGGAGGTTTGGCTAACGGTGTAATGAGCATAATGCTTTCTGATTTGAGATGGAAAAGCTTCTTCTAATAGCAAACGATTGCAGCCTATCAGTTGTTTACCGTAGAGATTTTGCTGAACCAATCTTTGAGCTTCTGCACTCAAGGTGATAGCTGCAAAACGTTGTTCGTTATAGAGGTTTTGACCCATAAGTAGTTGATTTAAATCTTTGAGTAAAGCTGTAATTAAAGCTGGTTCAGCAGGAGGGGTGGTGTAAGCATCCAAAAGCCTTTGGGTATCGCTGGAAAGTTGCGATCGCAAAAACTCCGATAATGCAGAAGCATCTTGTTGCGAGATAAAAGTGGCTGGTTCTTCAATATCACCAACATCAAGTAAAAAATTTGCCGCAGAATCTAACAAAGTTCGGTCATATTCGCCACCACCAATATCAGCACTAAAACTGTAATGATAAGAAACCCAAACACCGTTTTTGGGTAATTGGCGTATAGGAAAAATCATCCGTCCTAATTCTGGATCAACTGCTATGTGGTCTTGCTCTGGTTGATAATTCCAATCGCTAAGATCGGCAATAATAATTTGCTCTGGAGAGATTAGATGCGGTTTTGAATCAACACCTTTCCAGATTTGCAAACTTTTAGTAAATTGTTCTGGATTTGGGTTTGAATCAAAATAATCGCTTTTGCGAGATTGCAAAACTTGTCGTTGAATGGGAAGAGGTAAGTTTAATTCACGCTCAATTTGGGTTGCATCTGCTGTAAGTTGAGGACGAGTATAAAGCGGAGTATCGTTACCTGTAATACTAAAGGTGTAGCAGTTAGAGCTAATTTCTTCCAAACAAAAAGCTGGTGTCAGAGTCATGGAATAAGGTTTTAATCGCCAAACAAAAATACCAACATTCGGAGTGTTGTGCTTTCCAGGTTGATACTGTGAACCAATCTGACGGATATCTACTGTATGAGCTAATTCATCGAATGGGTTATTTAACTTGGTAATTGCATCGACCTGATGCAGATTTACTGTTGTTGAGGTTGATGAATGCAGGTGATTAATATGTTGTGTTTTACCAACTAGCTGATAAAATTCTACAACTCGTGCCGGCCAGCCAGCCACTTTATCAGCCAGCGATTCCAATAAAGCTAGCGTCCCCTTGCGCCGTCGGTAGCGAATAGTATTTGCTACTTCACGACGAGGATTTAGAATTTTATTGCCTATTATATTTGTAGCAGAACTGTGAACGCTTTGATAACCAATTAAATCGCCAATGTATGGTACTACCCAATCCTGGCAAGTTTCAATAAACCAATTTTCATAGAGTTGAGTAATATCTGCTTCAACAACATCAATTTGTTCGGCAATGACACGTAATAAATCTCGTAGGGGATAACCTTGTTCGGCATCACGGATGCGGTAAACGGCTGGCAACAGTTCATAAAGGCGGTCTGGAGAATTGCTCATGATTTCAACTCCTTCAGAATTAGTGTATCTGGCACTTGAGGGTTGAGAATAGCTAATTGAGCCGGAAAAAGTTGGTTTGTTGTGGAATCAAAAACAGCTAAGTTTACAGGAATTTGTTGTTTTGGTTGTACTGGTAATTGTTCATCTCTATGAGTAATGCCTAGTTTTGCCAGTTCTTGAAGTTTTTTATTTAAAATGTCTGGATTTTGGGCTTCAGTTTCGGAAACGCTATCTAAAATATCTACGTCCACGTAGTCTACCCCTGGTATTTGTTGAATCGTGCCAATAACTTCACTGAGGACAACATCTTCTCCTATTTCCTGACGTTCAAAGCTAAATTTATCGAACAAAGCAGCCCGAATTTTTAATGCTACAGATGTCCATTGATAATTTGCTAAAATCCGCACATTGGCACTGATAATTAATAGCATGAGTTCCCGCATATCTACTTTTAATGCCTGATAGGGGTCGCCAAACTGGTATAATGCTTGCACAAAGCTGCGGTATAAATCTGAATTTCTATCAATATAGATATCATCAGCCCCAGCGATCGTAATGTGGATAATTTGACGCGAACCATTTGAAAGACGTTGAGCATTTGCTTTGCCAATTCCGGTAAAGGTACGGGCAAAATTGGCATAGTCCTGTACGGAAACTGCGCGGTTAAGAGATGTTACCCCAACAGACGCATTGCGACGAATTTCATAATCGCTTTCTGGGTCTGCGCCTCCTGTTGCTGCTATTGGGTTGAGTACGCCACTCAAACCTAGAGGTTGCATTGCCAGTTGCGTAATTTTTTCTGCTGCAACATTACCACTTTTGCCAATGCCACTGCGGTAAACTGCTTTGACATTTTCAATACCACTAGGTAATCTAGCTCCATGTTCGCCATTGCCAAAGATAATAGTTGTGTTGCCATCACTATCAGTTTGGGTGATATATGCACGGTCTGTTGGACTTAAATCAATCAAACTTTCTACTTCTTGCCAACGGACATCATTAACATATACTTCCAAACTGCTAGCAACGCCACTAGGAATAGATGCTGGTAGATAGGTGAGGGACGGTAGTGATAGGGTAAATTGTTGATTTGCTTTAGTAGCGTCACCACTGCCCAGTATTTCAGTATGAGTCTCGCCATGAGTCGCTTTAACTACGTTGCCATATATAGTAACAGTCTCTCGCTTGTAAGAATAAGTTAAAGGTCTGGCAAATCTTAGGAATGTATGCGGTTTGTCATTGGGCAAATCCTGATTGATATCTTGTCTCACCCCGGCCAACATGACAACTTCGCTAGCCAACACACCGTTAACATCAGATATATCACTGCGTTCGCCGGAGATAATCAACCAACGTCCAGGTTGTAGACCTTCATAGAGATTGTCTAGTTCAATTTCCATCTGATTGGATATATGATGTTCGCTACTTGGTGCATCTTTCAAGTCAACTGGTTTTTCCACCAAATTCAAATCCCCACTCTTGAGATGCACTGTAGTTTTACGCATCACATCTAAAGATGTATCTTGTTCTTTTAACCAAGGTTTATCTAAAGTAAGTTGTGTAATTCTTCCTACTGTGTCATAGGCAATTTTAGTAAGATTTTCCACTTTTATTACTTGATAAATACCGATTTCATTAACATCTACACGCTCAATTGCTAGCCGAGTGCCAGGTGTAATTCCATCATATTGGGCATCTAATGTTAGGATATTTCGTAATTCCTCTGGTAGCGTGCTAGAGGAATTTGATGTTGCCTCATCTACGTCTGCAATTTGCCATTCTTCGTATTTTTCAATTCGCCCTTGCTGGTCAAAAATTGGTTTTAACTGTACGTCATGTCCGAAAGGTGCAGCTTTGATTCCTAGAACCTCAAGTCGGTTTAACTGATTAGCAAAATTAGCGCGATCGCTGGTTAAAATTTGATATATTGCTGTGTTGGAAGTAGGATTTAAAGTATTATTAATTAAGCGGTAATTAATATCAATATTTTGGGGAGCAAAAATTTGTTCTTTTGTCCGCTCAAGTTCTAGAGCATTTGCAGGTTGTATTGATAGCTGTTTGATTAATTGTTTGATTTTTTGTTCTTTTGTACTTGCTGACCCAACTTCACCAGTTGGTTTTTGTGTTGCTTCTGGTGGTAGTTGTAATGTAATTTTTGTGTAGTTTTGCTCTGGTTGAGGCTCAATAATTTGAACTCTGCGAATGACTTGCTCAGTTTCAGCATCACCAAAGGTCAGTAAAAGGGGGTCGTTAGGTTTGACATTTGCACCCATACCATCTAAATAAAGCTTGTCAATTTGTGTAGCGGCTGTTGAATTAACTTGTTGCTGTTGGGTCATCCGAGGCTTAAGCTGATTCAACTGAGCATAAGCTCGCAGTTTTTCTGATGTTTCAAAAAATTCCGGCGATTCATCAGAATCAGGTATACTTTGGCTGCTTAGTCCAGCAGGAATTTCCAAATTGTAACCATCTTCTACGGTAAAAGCTAAATAAACGCTGGCACTGACACCGGGACTATGTGCATAGTCTGTTAATCGAGCTAATTCTACTAAGGAACCTCGCTCAATGGCAGTGCGTAAGTAACTTTCATTGGCTATGCGTTCCTGATAAAATGTCAGAACGTCTGCTATAGTAGCCCAAGCGTCTAACAGAGCAATAGATAAGTCCTGAGAGTCGCGTGTTTTGAGATTTATTAGCTGGGAAAACTTGCTATCACCCAAACGCGCTTTCATTGTCTCATAAAAGCTAGCATGGGTTCCAACTCGGTAAGCTAGGGTATACAAACCAGGTTGATTAGCGACCGATTTGGGAGTGAGAATTTCTACACCTTCACAACAACCACAGCTGGAGCGATCGCTTAATTTATAATTAGAGTGACAGTTACAGCTACAACTTAATTTCATCTCCCACCTCGCAAATCAAGTGTGAATTTCCCGTTTTCAGGAAAGTTGGGGTTGTTGTCGAGTCTGGCAATTTCCCAAGCACCAATAGGTAAAAAACCTGCTTCAATCTCGCGGTTGGAACCTTCAAAAAGACGTTCTAACTTAGTCACAGAGACACTTTCAACGCCTGGAACAGCAGCAGCTTTAGCTACAAGCTGACTTAGAGCAATTCCTTGGCCAAAAGTCAAGTTATCAAGGTGGAAAAAACCATACCGACCATCAGATAAAATGCGATTACTGAAAATATCCAACAAAGCAGCTTTGACATGACCGCGCAAATAATCAAATTTGACATCAACCTTGATGGCGATATCTAAATAAACGTAGACTGCTCCTTGAACGATGACATCATGACCAATGCGGCGATATTTTTTTAGGTCTGTGGCAATATTTTGGAGTAATTTGTCGTCTGCTGCATCTTTGTCGAAGGGATCTACTGTCACCCAGACTTCATACCGACTGCCTGTCCAACGTAAAGCGGCGGCGGCTCGTTGCACTTTTGTCGGGAAATGTTGCATTACCAATTGTGCGTAGTCATCGGCAGTAATGGCACGTTCTAATTTTTTGTCAGATAGGTGCGGTGCATATAATTTCACTTGAGCTATAGGTTCTGGTGCTGTTCCACCTTGAGCGGGGAACGGCTGGTGTGGCTGCAATGTCGAACCATTAATTAGTTCATTGTGAAAAACAATATAAGAAATTACTTCGGCACTAATATTGCCTGCAAGTCCATTACCTACTCGATAGTTTGCCTGGAAGTGAG
This sequence comes from Nostoc mirabile CHAB5784, assembly GCF_020829645.1. Classification (GTDB taxonomy): domain Bacteria; phylum Cyanobacteriota; class Cyanobacteriia; order Cyanobacteriales; family Nostocaceae; genus Nostoc; species Nostoc mirabile. The sequence continues at coordinate 9,353 of NZ_JAIVFS010000063.1, forward strand.
TATTGGCTGCTGGTTTAATTCCTAATTCACCGTCTCCAAAGCGCAAGTGTGCTTGTCCATCGTTGTCCATTTCCACAACAAAATGTTGGTCTTCGCTGTTGCTGTCTATAAGGTCGTATCGGGGAGTCCAGATAGAGTTATTTCCAGTACTCGTAAGCTGGATTTGGGGTAATGCTTGATGGGGATCTTGAATTAGCAAACTTTTAGCATTTTGAGTCAGATTATTTTTGGGCAGAGGTTGGCTGAAAGTTAAAGGTGTTTTTTGCAAGGTAGGACGGAAGCGATCGCCTACTACTAAAATTTCTATAGGTTCGCCTTCTTCTTGGCACTCCTGGATTATCTCTTTTCCCGGTACAGTTCCCAAATCTTCCGGTTCAATAATAGTGCGTCCATGATCGACTAGAATCACATTGCCTCTGGCAACACTAATATCAGCGAGCTGACAGTCTGGTGGTACTATTGCTGAAATACAAAGGGGAAAAGGTAATGCATCTTCTGTTACCCACTCGATTTCTACAATTGGCTGATTGTAAAGTTCGTCTACACTTGCCTTGACATTTGTCAGGCGGACTGCATGGCGATGCTTCATGTCTGCATCTTCTGGGATGCCTGTTTTCGGATTTCTAATTTCTTCAAAAATTAGGATGTCACCAATTTTCAGGTGCAATTTTCGCTGAGAGGAATTAGCCTCCTCTGGTTGTGTGGGTATAAATTCATCCACTAATGTAGCGGTTGTGGAACCAGGAGGAAGACAACAAGAGCGATCGCCCCAAGTATAGAATAATATCTGGTTGTGAGCTTTGTAGAGATGAATCGGTAATGGTGTTAGCGATTCAAAGACTTCATAACTGTTAGGAGGAACATGATTTAGGTGAAGACTATCTTCCAAAATAGTGCCAAGAGAAGGCGCACTTTTATAACTAGTAATAAAGTGGAAATTTTTTGTTTCCAGGGGAGTATCAATACTTGTCTCTAGCCACAACCAAGTACGTGCATTACAGCCCTCATGCATGGGATAATCGATTAGACGGGCATGACGGCGAACAGAAATCCGTTGGCGGGCAGTTTCTAAATAAGCTTCGGTGGCTACAGCGTCCTGATAATAACTCAGATAATCGCCAACATAAGCGAGAACTTCCACTAGAGTAATACCTAAATCCGGGACATGACGTTCTTCCCAATCCGGCATCACTAGTGACAAACGGTCTAAAATCAACTGGCGAAAACTAGCATAATCTTTAGCTAAATAGTTAATATTTGGTTCGACTAGTTGTGGTGGCAAAGATGTTTGCTGTTGCAAGCAATCCATGTCAGTGTTACAGATACCATCCCGGAATTTGAATTGTACTTGAGAGTAGCGCAAGTCAAAATTGGTATATGGTTGGTTTGTGGGTTTGCCCTCTTCATCTAATGACACCAAGCGCAAAGTATACGTAGAGAAATCGCCTGGTTGGTCAAGATTAACTGCTAAGTAACTCTCACAATTTTGGGAATTTTCTACTTGTAAATCAGTCACATGAAGATTGCGGATGCGCTGGCCGCCTTCAATCAGGAGATTTTCTTTTTTCAAATCTTCTGGTACTGAACCTAAAAAGTAAACGTATAGCGATCGCAAATCATCGCTAACTTCTACATAATCTAGCCCGTTTTTTCTTTGCCTGCGGATTTCTTGGCGGCGCTGTTCGTTTTGGAAAGTAAGGGTATGGCTGTTCATGGTACGGTTGTCCTAAAAGTAGCTGTTTGTGCCTCACCAGAACTTTGCACCACATACTCCACCACTATGTAAAGGTCGGCATCAACGCTTGTTACTTCCAAAGTTTGCAGATCGATTAAATCGCCCAACCATTGCTCAATAGATGCTTGAATAGTAATTTCCATAGCTGTTGCTAGTTCCGCACTATTGGGTGCAAAAATTAAAGACAACACACCACTACCGAAATCTGGGCGGTTGACTCGTTCGCCGGGAGTAGTAAACAGTAGTTGCTCAATTAAGTCGCGGATGTGGCTATCTTCATCGCTGGTGCTGGCGGTGCGATGGTATCTGTCAAAGTTGAAGGGAAAATCGATGTTGATGACATTCCTCTGCCTGGGCAGATTTAGGAGATATTCTGGCATCAAATCACCTCCAAATCAAAGTTGTTAATCGATACTTTATTAAGCTTCAGTTCTACAGTCGCACTTTTTCCATTATTGATTTCAATCTCTGAGTCATTCAGTTTCACAAACGCACCCTTTGCATTTCCACACTTGATTTCAATTCCCGAACTATTCATCACTAGATTCATAGTTTGTCTACCGATTTTGGCTTCAATGGTGATGCTTGGCTTACGTGAACTATCGTTAATTTCAATCTTGCCAATATCGGTTTTAAGTATCTTGATATCTGGGTTATAAGGCTTGGCTGGTACTATATTTGAAGCCTTTTCATCTGCCCAAAAGCAGCCACTCCAAATAGGGTAATCTGGATCTCCGTTTTCAAATTCAATCCAAACTAAAGCATCTTTGGGTGGAATGAGGAATAACCCAACTCCTTTACCTGCATAAGGAACGCAAGGTAATGCCCAACCGCTAGGATCTTTGCCAAAAATTTCTTCCACTTTTGCCTGGATGCGTCCAAGCTGCCACGGGTCATTATTATCAAAAACTACGCCTCGGAATTTGCCGTAAAAATAACGTTTTTCTTTTTGTGGCTCGACACTTCCACAAGGATCGAGTTTTGGTAGGTTCATACTTTTAACCTCGGAATTATTGCACCTTGTCCCTCACGTTTCAACGTGAAACTTTGTTTATATTCACCACGCTTGATGCGATGCGTTACTTGTTTGACATAGTAATAACCGCCGTAAGTGTTTCCCACACCTCGTACTCCCACTAATTGACGCACTCGCAAGATATGACCATAGCGAACAGTATCTACTTCTCCAGTAGCAGTAACAGCATTTTCCAGCGAACGACTAGCAAATGATTCGGTTTCGTTTTGGGCTTGGATTTTTTCGAGTTTGTTGGTGCAGCGTAGGATTTGTTTCCGTAAGAATTTAGCAGTCTTCTTGACTAAACGTTTTCCCGGTGATTTTGGAACCTTAATCGAAATTGATTTCCCAGTTTTTTCATTGCTAATTGATGCTTGAGGTTCAATAGCTGCTAGAGCATTAAAGTTGAAACTTATAGACGAATCTACATTGGTAAATGCCCCCATATTCATTGACAATGCTGGTTGAATAGGAGTAATTTTCTTTTTTTCCTCACCCCAATAAGCAATATTTTTTCCAGGGATTTTACCAGGTCTAATTTCAAAAATATAACTATTACGTAGAGCCAGTTCTTGAATAAACTGTAAGTCTGTACCTTGCTGAGTGGGAATCATTTCTTCTTTTTTTGGTACATAATTAGACTTATGTACATCAAATGTCAGCCCATATTTGATTTGATAAGACCTTAATATTTGTTTGACAATTTTAGTATCAGATAAGTTTGGGTAAGTTTCATTTTTATCTTTAAGATCGAGCATTACACTAATATCTTCACCAGTAACTATTAGCTTTGATTCTCCTGGTTGATTGCTGGGTGCAATTTGATGATCGGTAATAATGCCATCAATTAATACAGGGGTTTGAAGTCTGCGCTTGACACCAACTTTTACATTAACTATGACCTGAATGATTATCCGATTGGGAGGATCTAAAATGCCTTTTCGGAGTAACCAATAATCTGAAAATTTTTTTAATTCTTTACTCAGGCTAAAGGTCATTTGAAAGCCACTGCGATCGCGGTCTTGCTGAGTCACTTCTAAATCTATCAGCGCGTCTATTACTTCATAAGGTGCAGGTTTCGGTATGTTCTTACCAATCATGAGTCTTACAAGAATATCTGAGTTAAGCATAAGTTAACTTTTCTAGATGAGAGAAATACGTAGTTGCCGACCAATTTGGGCAGTCAATTCATCAGGGTGCATAGCGTTGTTAATATCGCATAAATGCCAGAAAAGTTCCGGGTCATTAAGATAATTTGCAGTGATATTATCTAGGCGATCGCCCTCGCTAACTTGATGTTCTTCAAAAATTTCCAATCTTTGTGATGATGGTAAAAATCTGCGCCGGAGGTAAACGATAGTTTGATTTGATGTTGTTTGCCACTTGGCAGTTTCTATATCGTAGTAACGACTGCTTTCAGTAAACATTGACTCTTTCTTATCTGATAAAAAAACTATTTGACTAAGAGATGAGTGAGTAAGTTGCAGTTTAAACAATTAACGTTCGTCAATAGCCAAATTCATAATAAAGGAGCAACTTTCTTGATAACACTTGCAGCCATGTTCAGCTTACCCAAAATCTCTTTTTGCTTGTGATAAACTTGGAATAATTTGCTACCTTTATGGTTATATCTCAAATCATTTGTACTTAAGACTTGCATACCTAAACTGACTTTAGCACGAATTGGATTTAGTCTGGGATCGAATGCTTCTTCGGTAATACTGAACTCAGAGAGGCGAACTGGCATTACACGATTTAAGCTCCATATAAATACACTGAGATCGGCCTCAATTGGTAGAATTTCTAAAACACCTGTGCGGGCGAGTCGATTGTTTGTTTTGATTTGCCTGCTTTTAGGATAGATGAGGTTTTCTAAGGCTGCTAATTGGGGGTATATGCCAAACATCACTGTATCAGGATTTTTTTTGGGAAACTCCAGTTGGTCTGTAGCATCAATTTCTGCCTCTAGTTGAATTGTCTCTTGCGGTGGTGCAACCAGACGCAAGGCTTCTAGACGATCGCTTCCTTCAGAACCCGCACCTCGTACCTGTAAAGTGCGTCTGAGTGTTTCAGGATTGTATTGCAGTATAATCAATCCTTTGGGCAACAAGGTAACAGCATTAAGGATAGCGATCGTTCCTTTTAATGTCTTTGGCGCACCGGGAAATTTGGACATAAATTTATTCCTGAATCATTTATGATAATTTTTTTGCGTTCTTACCCAATCCCTAATCCCCAGTCTCCTTTACCTACCTTTTACTTTCATATTTGTAGTAGTAAAATATCCCGTGCCAAAATATTGCAGAATGAGGTCTGGTTTAGGTGGTATTGTTGGTGTCTGAGCTGGCTTCGTAACTTGGAATTTCGCTATGAAGGTAGTACCTTTGAGCAATACTGCTGTTCGTTTAGATTGAACTTTTATGGCTTTTTGATTGATAGCTAAAGATTCAATAAAAAGTGTTCCTATACCGGGGGTGATATTTGGCGCACTCGTGTAAGGACAACGAGGGACAATAACTCGTTTCTCGTCGCCAACAAGGCAAATCTGCTTGTTATTAATTTTTGGTATACCAGTACCAGTTAAGACCACACCAGCAGCAGGGACTATAACTGTTGCTTTGCCAAAGATGGGGTTGAACATGGCGCGATCGCCAGAAGTGAGAATAGAGTTTAACATCAGCTTTTTGGTGAGAGATAAAAGATTAATTAGATTAGTTCAAGTTTGCTATGGGAGCGATCGCACGCTCTTACCCTCAATCAATGCTATGATTATCACAAATTTCTAACTTTAGGGATGCACGTAATCAGCAAAGTGAAATTGCGGGAATTCTGGGTTCAACACGCTGATTCTGAAGATGCTCTTAATGATTGGTACAAGTTTACGTCTAAAGCAAACTGGTCTAATTTAATGGATGTTCAGAAAAGATATCCAAAGGCAGAAGCGGTTGGTAACTTTACAGTGTTTAACATCAAAGGTAATAACTATCGTTTGATTGTAGACATTAGATATTCCAGCCAGACAGTTTTTATTAAATACGTTCTTACCCATCCTGAATACGATAAAGAAAGGTGGAAAGATGACCCCTACTTCTAGTCAACAAACCTATACTGACTTACTGATTCAGTATCAGCCTAAACTAATTAAAACAGAACAGGAGTATAACAGAGTCTTAAAAGTAGTAGAAGGGATGATGTCTGGTGAATTGACAGAGGCTGAAACTGCGCTTTTTGAGTTGTTGGTTCTTCTGATTGAGAATTACGAATCATGTCATTATCCTATGGGTGAATCAAAACCTGTGGCTACTTTGGAATCCCTGATGCATGAATTTGATGTGGAGCCAACTTCTTTAGTCCGGGTTTTTGGCTCTGTTGAGATTGTTAGGGAAGTAGTTAATGGTGAACGGAAAATTAGTCAATCTGAAGCTGAGTCTCTGGCCAAGTTTTTTAATGAGCATTATTCTGGACTTTCCCTCACATCTGTTGACTTTTAAACTTTTAAGAATGTCGCTACTAGATCGGGCGATCGCACTCTCAAGTTAAGAAGAAACCCGGTTTTTCACTCAACAGCGTAAGAAGTAAATTGACGTTTAAACGGGGAATAAAAACCGATAACTACATCTGAGGGAGGTACACCTAACTCAACTAGCGTCTCACCAACAAGTTCTTCTGTACCGTTATATTGAATCCATATCTTTTCATTTTGGATATCAAAATGCATTATGGGGCCAAATACCCGTTTATCATCTTGCCAACCTACATAAGCTAGTTGATAGTGGTCGTTTTCATTGTCAAAGATTAGTTCTGACTTAATAGTATCGGTATTAGAACTGATTTGTGCATGTTCGGTTAAGATTTGTTTGATGATTTGTCGATAGCGTTCTATTTTATCCATTGCCGAATCTCCTCTTTTTTGGGGTCGTAAGTTACTATTTTAACTAGTTCCGTGGGTTTAAGTCCCCCGGTTCTATAATCGGCAAGTTTTGTGTTGGGGTTAAATCCCCATTACAAAACTTAATTACGAATTACGAATTACGAATTATTTAACTTGATGACGTTGAAGCGTGCGTTGGACAAAAGCAAGTTGAAAAAAATCTAACTAGGTTTCATGTGGAACTGCTAAATAAACAATTCGTTCTGGTTGATTTTCCTCCAATGCTAGGCAGTAATTAAGGTATTGGCCAAGGGCTGTGTGAAATTCATTGATATCAGAACCTGCAATAAAACTTTTAATTTCAACCGCTATTTTTTCGGTATCGCGTTCTGCTGCGATCGCATTTTCTGCGGCTAAATCTATCTCATACTCATTGAGTTTGTTACCATCGTCGAAATCAAGGAATTGCTTAAAGGTTAGTGGTAATGGGGTTGAGATCATGGCGATCACTCCTGATTGATTAGCATCTGGCTTCTCATAACCTTTTGATCTTCAAGTCTATATCTATTTGCCTTTAAGTTTTAGCTTGTTGGGTCTCATGCTTCGACCTAACCTACAAGATCCGCGATCGCACTGCTTTCACCAACATAACCTAAAAGCCTTTATTATGGAATCAGTCTAAGTTAAAAGTAGGTAGATCACAAACAGGTTGAAAACATATGGACAACAACAATAAACAAATTTACAATTACACAGTTCTTCTGGAAAAAGAATCAGATGGAGGTTATCACGCTTTTTGTCCTATCCTAAAAGGTTGTCATTCTCAAGGAGATTCTTTTGAAGAAGCCATTGAGAATATTACAGAAGCTATTGAATTATATCTTGAAAGTTTAAGGGCTGATAATCAGTCAATTCCTAGAGAAGATTTAATTGTTAAGTCATTAAGTATCTTGGCATGAGTAATTTTCCCTGTGTCAAAGCTAAAGAATTTATCAAAGTCATCGAAAATTTAGGTTTTTATCTTGACCGTCAAAAGGGGAGTCATGCTATTTACAAGGATAGTCATGGACAAAGGGTTGTTGTTCCTATTCATTCGGGAAAAGACCTTAAACAAGGGACTCTAATGGGCATGATTCAGGATATTGGTATTGACAAGGAAACTTTCTTTGAGTTATTGGGAAAATAAATTAGGTGTAATTTTATTGTTTGGTGTCGGTACTCAACCCAACCTACAAGATCGGCAATCGCACTGTTAATTGTGATAGTGGCGGTGCTTTAAGCTATCACTTGCGTTCCCTACAAGATATGCGATCGCACGCTCATCAACCTTCATACATGGGCGATCGCTTTGAGGTCAGGTTGAATCAGTAAATAATGGTGCGATCGCCGAAGGCGGGGCGAAGCCCATCGCACGTTCATCAACTTTCATATATGGGCGATCGCTTTGAGGTCAGGTTGAATCAGTAAATAATGGCGCGATCGCACGTTTATCAACTTTCATATATGAGCAATCGCTCTTTATTTAAAGGTGTTCTATCAATGTTAATTTCTTGTTTTATAGAGTGACTGCGATCGCACTCTCCTTCTTTTTTTCCGACTTATCAAAACTTTGCGGCCCTTTTTCCTTACCTTTTTTTTCTCTCTCTACCTTTCTTCATACTTGTCTCTTCTGCCGAGCTGCCGGCCACACATCTCCGCTTACATCTATCCCTGCATTCTTCATCTCGTCTATCGCTTCCCGACCTGCTTGTTCTACTTGTGCTTGTGACTTCCCTGGAATGGCTGGCGCGTACATTCCTTTGCATATCACTATTAAGTGGAAGCTTTTCGTCTCTTTATTATGCGTGATGCCCCGTGTTTCCACTCCTATCAAAACTTCCGCACATCCTGCTCTCTGTGTCTTTGAAGACGTAGCCGGTAAGCCATTCCTCTGTACCGACGTACACGGTGACTTTGTAAGTGTCAGTGCTACTCGATTCACCCCACGCTTACTGAACCTATTCCAATTTTCTATTATCTTTCTTATCGCCACGTCTTCCGCATGTTCCTCTCCATGAGTCTGTGTCGTGCTAGGCTTTGTCTTTCCTAAGTATTGCCATTCCTGGTTCGGCTTCGCATTGTAGGGATCTAAGAAGTGGATAGCTGCGTATGTCTGAAACCGATCTGCGTACTCCTCTGATTCCAATTCTCCTTCTGAAAAACCCATTGTCCAAGGCATCCTTTGGACTATTGGGGTTTCAGTGGCGAGGTGTTGCGGTAACTTCGACGTTGGCAAAACTGTTTTTGCCATTTTTTGCTGCACCACTTCCAACATTTTCACTCTCGTTGAGGGATTATAATTTTCTATTTCTCTCCTCTGCATAAACTTCAATGCCATTGCATCCGCTTCCTTCTCTAACCCCAGATCGTCATTAATCGCCATTCCCTTTGCTTGTATGGTCGGCTTCACTCGTCCCTGCTTTTGCTGGATCACATGCCCTACTTCATGTCTAAGATCTCTTTCCCGACCAGGTGCTACATAGATATTCGTACCTTGTGCATAAGCATACGCCTGCAACTGGGCGGGCTTGGGGGAATTATAGTGGACTTTCACATCATCCAATGAATAACCGGAGTAGTTTTCAGCCGCCGTTTTCAGGTGATTGGGCAAACCTGTTTTGTTTTCCTTATGTTTCTCAGATGCACCAATGCTCTCGTTGGATACCCCTGACATCTTGTGTCGTTGAATCGGCTCACCTTCTCCTGATTGCACAGATGCTAGCGTGTTCTTCTGCTGCACTAGTGGACTTACCATCTGCTTCACCATAATCTGCTGTGGTTTAGTTGTGCTGATAGGCACTCGGCTAAAGTCTTTAGAAAAAGCTGAATTACTTAATGGTTGTGCTTCTTTATCATCTGTTGATTGCGCCTCTGCCTTTGAAACAGAACGAACGGCGGCACGCTGTAAAATTCCGCTTTCTTGTGATTTTTCACCATTTTGGTGCTGATTAGTTTGGGCAATTCTTTTACTAGTCATGGTTTCATTCCTCGATATATTTCTTGTGCTATTTGTCGCCCTATTTGGGTGGTATTAGTTCCAGGCTTTACTTGAATCGCACCACCAGGCACTACCCCACCTGAGAGCAAGTTGTCTGGTAAACCTTCATTAGCTAGCAATCTCGCCAATTCACTCTCTACCTCTGCTTGCAACAACCGCGCCTGACTACGAGAAATCGGCATTCCCTCTAAAATCAGTTTCTCTATATCAATATTGATATTCATACTCTTACCCCCGTAGGTGCTAAAACCCGAAAATCTGCCTCATTGACTGGTCTATCCAACTTGCGAAACTCAGCCCGCGCTGCCGCTAACACCAACTGCATCGTCACAGGCGTACCAGCCCCAGCAGCCAGAAACGCCGCATTTAAAGCAATATTGTGGATACTGCCCCCCGTCATATTCAGACGTGCCAAACGATTAAAATCTAATTCCTGTACTGGTGTCTCTGGTGGAAACACCTTTTGCCACATCACCTGACGTTCAGCCACACCCGGAAAGGGAAAATTCACAATAAACCGCAAGCGACGCATAAAGGCATAATCTAACGAACTCTTGAGATTCGTTGCTAGAATAGCCAAACCGTGATAAGCCTCCAATCGCTGCAACAGATAATTCACCTCAATATTGGCGTACCGATCATGGCTATCCTTCACCTCAGAACGTTTCCCAAACAAAGCATCCGCTTCATCAAAAAACAGAATTGCCCCGCCATCTTCCGCCGCATCAAACAAACGCCGCAGATTTTTCTCCGTTTCTCCAATGTATTTGTTGACCACAGATGAAAGGTCAATCCGGTAAAGATTTAGCTGCAAATCATTGGCTATCACCTCCGCCGCCATTGTCTTCCCTGTGCCGCTTTCTCCGGCAAACAAGGCGCTGATGCCCATGCCCCGATTCATGCGGTTGTGAAAACCCCACTGTTGATAAACTAGGCTGCGCTGCCGGATTTGGTCAGCAATTTGATGCAGCAAGTTTGTCTCCTCTGCTGGTAGGACAATATTATCCCAAGTCGCTTTGGGGTCAAGGCGTTGAGCTAAAGTATCCAACTGCGGACGAGTACTAACAAGACAAGCTGACCAAAGCTTACCACGCAAGGTTTTTCTCCAAGCCGATTCGTTGAACCTCTCCCCCAATCCCTCTCCTTGTAGGAGAGGGGAGTCCTCCTCTTCCTCCCCCCTTCCCGCACTTCGTGCCGCTTCGCTAACGCAGGGAAGGGAGGCTGGGGGGGTTAAGTCTTCTTCCTGCGACGGCATTTCCCCCAACACTTGCTGGGCAATCTGCTCAATCTTGACTAAATTGAGGTTAAACTGAGTCGCCAGAACCTGCGGACTACTATCTGCCACTGCTGCTAATGCCTCAGTCCAAGTTGTTTTTTGTTCCCTGGCTGTTGGCTTTTCAACATCTACGACAATTGTGGGCAGACCCAATTGCCTAACCTCACGAGTGCTAAGGAAAAGTAGACCACCACTGCGGGTAATAAATCGCTGCAAGGGAAGTGCTTGTCCTTCTGTAGTCGGTTTAGCGTCAACCTCTTGGGCATCTAGATATAGAGCAAGCGGCAATAGCAAGCTTTCCCGATGCCATAAACGAGCAATTGTCTCTAACTCTCCTGCCTGGGTGGGCAATAATTCTACTGCCAAACGATAGACATATTTATCTAGTTGGGCTGCTACATGTTGGGCTATTAGTTGCTTGCTGAGGGCATCTGCCCCCACTAGCTGAATAATTGGTAAGCGTTGTCCTTTATGGGTTTGGTGCAGTTGCAGAATAATTGTTTCGACAACAGCATTTTGAGATGGGGGTAATTTTACAGCCCATTCTTCTGTTTGCAGTGGCATCAATAATGATACCAAGCGATCGTCTAAAGAATTTAATCCTTTGATATAACTTAATATACGTTCATCTACCCGTAAACCACTCGTAGTCAGAGGTTGAACTCCTGACTGATGAATTTCAATTAATCGCCAGTAACGCAAAGGTCGTTCCCAAGAAAGGGCGTCCCAAGTGGGTTGCTCGAATAGTGATAAAGCCAACGCAAAGGTAGGATAAGGCTGATGAGAATTATCTAAAGCTCTGGCGCAAAGACGCGCTATACCTGGATCTAATTCCATTGCCACGCATAACAGTAAAACCTGTTGTTCAAAGTCAGATAAATCTAATTTTTGACTTAAGAGAAGCAGCGCTGGGGGTGGATTCATCCCTTCCGCCATTGCCATTTCTGTTACTTTAGGCTTCTCAATATCAGGTAACTGTGCAAGCTCACATAAACGCCAGCGTAACCAAGCCATTGCATTTGCTAGGTATTCTTCATTGTTTGCTATCCAACAATCGAGGTTATTCATAAAATCACCACCTTCTGATTCTGGTCGAAAACAGGCGGTGTCACTGTGCGATCTACCAGTAAACTATCTACTCCATCAATCCGCACCCGCACAAAATACTCACCCGGTGTAACACCTGCAATCCGAAACTCCAGCCTGTCTGTTTGATTTGGATGTGGTTGAGCCAATACTTCGCGATCGCCTAACAATAATGCCACCCTCTGTCTTGGTCGCACTTGGGGGCTTAAAATCAGGGTGAGCGTTACTTCGCCATTAGCGTCTGCTGTTGCCTGTCGTGGTATGATATCCAAAATTTTTGGTGCTAAGGCAAAAGATAATTCATTGGTAGTGCGACTTGGTTCGCCAGTCGGCGTTACTTTGACTACCACAGAATAAAAACCCACTGCCCAGTTTTCAGGCTCATCAGGTAATTGGACTTTTATATATGTTGCCGTTCTCTCTGCTAAAGATGGCACTTCTAGAGAAATTTCTAAACGGATATTTGTAAAAGATATAACTATATTTTCACTATCTAAGTGGAAACCATTAAGAATGAGAATATCACCCAATCTCGCACTAGCTTGTTGGTTAGGCAATTGCAGAGAAACTAGTGTGGGCAAGGGAGACAATAGGTTTGATTGCAGAATTGGGCCGCGATCATCAGATTGAAGTCTAATAATTGGTAGCGGAGTTTTTGCAGGCAAGCTACTCTCAATCAGCACTACTGACACTTCATAAGCAGCTGAAACTCGATAAGGTACTTGAAAAGTTGACCACAGGTTAAACGCCTCTTCCACAGATAGCGGTTGATAAACAATTCGCAACTGCTCTTCTTGTAAGTCAAGGTCGTACTCTGAAGAATCGGTTGTAGGCAAGGCTGCCCTAATATCCGCAGAAGTAATCTTCGGATGGTCATTAAAAACACTCATCGCCACACCTAACAGACGATGACTCGTAGGTTCTGGAAAGTCATCATTTTGAGCGTAAGCAGTCAGCAAGTAGTAGAGGTTCAACGGCAAAAGCTGCCCTCCTGTTTCACCAGGCTTTACTTGAGAAGGAATATCCATATTCCGCCAAGTTGGGTTGATTTGAGTGTCGTAGAGAAATAGATTAACTTGGTCACCACTACTAACAGTACTATCTCGCACCTTATCCAATGGTCGTGTCGTCACAGTGATTCCCCCCGAACTCTCAACGTCAAACCTTTCCTGGAGCAAGTGACGCAATGTAATTGTGACAGCCGCAATAGCTAAAGCGTTGCTCATCGCTTACCCCCTTCTAGCACGTCGTTGCAAGTACTCATTCAAACTCATCACAGATGGTGCTGGACGGGGCTTTGGTCGAGGCGGAGGTGGTGCTGGGGCTGCACTACGAATTTCTAACCGACCAATTGTGACTTGAATCGCAGGTGGTGTTTCATATTCTGTTAGCGATCGCTTTTGGAGTTTTTTGCTACTACGTGCAATAACTGACAAATTTTTCACAGTGAGGTCATTGATAGGATCAGAGAGAGGTCTTAAATCAGATTCTTCTAATTGCCTAAAGTAAGAAGACTCTACCCTATCTCTGCCTCTATCCGCAGACATAGATAGGTTAGGGGATACGTTCTGAGGCAATATTACGTTTTCAACTGGGTTGGTCAATATACCTTCATTAGGATTAATTTGCTGCCGTTGCATATTTGCAGGATGATGGGCATAATTAATGTTCATCTCTTCCCCAGCTTGCCCCAATTCATCCCACTGTTCGACAACGCCAACTTTCTGGGTAGCAATATGTTTGCGATTTTTGAATCTATCCGCAGACATAAAAAGGTTAGGAGATGCGTTCTCAGGTAATATTAAGTTTTGGCGTTGCATAAATGCGGAATGATTTAATGGATTTTCCTTTGCGTCTTTGCGCCTTTGCGTGAGATATTCATCCCTATATTCAGCAACGCCTAAGTTTTCAACTGGGCTGGTCAATATACCTTCATGAGGATCAATTTGCTGGTGTTGCATATTTACGGGATGATGGGCGTAATTAACGTTCATCTCTTCCCCAACTTGCCCCAATTCATCCCACTGTTCGACAACGCCAACTTTCTGGATAGCAATATGTTTGCGATCGCTCCTATTATAGTTTTGTGAGCAGACTTCCTGAGCAGAAGCTTTTTCCCTATGGAAATCAGACAAGTGAGAGTCAGAAAAGTTTATTTGCGATTGTATGTCAGTTCGTGAAGTTAAAGGATATAAAGCAGGAGTTGGTATTATATCTGAATTAATTGCAGTTAGCTGAGTTGTCGGTTGTGAAGTAACAGACGATGATAGATTATCTACGAATTGTGTAGTAGAACTGTTTGTCTGAAGTGAAGATAGTTTAGCAGAGCCATTTGACAGAAGTGGCTGCATTGATGAAACATTTTTGTGAACAAATATCTGCTGAATTCCTGGCACATTAGACGTAAGTTTTTCCTGTGGTTCAGCAATTGTTTCTGTAGCAATTGTAGGTGTTAAGCTCTGTTTGTGTGAATTCGATAACGTCCTATCAATAATAGATGCTATTGCCACTGGTGCAATCTCTGGTTGAATTACAGGACTTAAGGCAGGAGTGCTAGTGTCCACCGTCAGCACAGGTGTTAAAGGCAAAACTTGATTAATAGCAGGTGCGTTAGCGGAGCTTACCAAAGGTATCGCTGTTGGTTGTTCTACAATCTGGCTGGATAATATTTCTGAAGTTAAGATATTCTCTGTTTTTAGCGAACGCTTTTGTGGTAATTCACTTGCAAGTTGTTGCTGTGGTTGAATTAAAGTAAAACTGGGAGTATTAGTTTCTATCGTGATTGTAGGTATTAAAGGCGACTCTTGAGTAATAGCAGATGCGTTAGCAAAGCTTGGCGTTCCTCGTTCGCGTAGCGTCTCGTAGAGAAGAGGTTCCCGCAGGGTAGGTATCGCTGTTGGTTGTTCTATAATTTGACTTGATAATACTTCTGAAGTTGAGATATTCTCTGTTTTTAGCGAACGCTTTTGTGGTAATTCACTTGCAAGTTGTTGCTGTGGTTGAATTAAAGTAAAACTGGGAGTATTAGTTTCTATCGTGATTGTAGGTATTAAAGGCGACTCTTGAGTAATAGCAGATGCGTTAGTAAAGCTTGGCGTTCCTCGTTCGCGTAGCGTCTCGTAGAGAAGAGGTTCCCGCAGGGTAGGTATCGCTGTTGGTTGTTCTATAATTTGACTTGATAATACTTCTGAAGTTGAGATATTCTCTGTTTTTAGCGAACGCTTTTGTGGTAATTCACTTGCAAGTTGTTGCTGTGGTTGAATTAAAGTAGAAGCATGAGTGTTAGTTTCAACTGCAATCACAGGTGTTAAAGGTGACAATTGAGTAATAGCAGATGCGTTAGCAAAGCTTACCAAAGGTATCGCTGTTAGTTCTAATTGAAGTTGAGCGAGAAATGCCTCAGAACTTTCGGACTGTGGTAACTGAGAACGGATAAAGACTGGATTAATTTCTGTAGGTTGCTTATATAAGTTTTCAGTTGCAGATTTTCCCGGTTGTAGAACGCTAGGGATTGATAAGATAGTGCTAGTTTCTGGTTGTATTTGCGAAAGAGATTGTTTGAGATCCAATACCTTTGCTAAGGGATAAAGAGAAGCTGAGCGATTAATTTCAATCGATTGGTTATTTAATAATTGAGTTGTCAGTTCTTCTGATTTTTCTCCAACTAACTTTGAGACAGGAGCATTATTTTCCTTTGTGATCGCAGTCTTTAAAATTGTAGTATTTAGACTTGGCTGCGAAAATGTTTTCTCTTGGTGAGCAAATGTAAATATTACTGACTTTGTTGGGTTTTTGTTGAAAGGTATTTGTAAATCTGACTTTCTAGGTAATTGTAAAGATAAACTTAGACGATTAATGCCAATTGGTTGCTGGGGTAAAAATTTAGGTGTAAGCTGGCTCTCTTTAAAGATTAGGTTAGAGAGAGAAGTATTTGATTCTGGAGTCTGTACAGGAATGAGACGATTCGATAGAAAAGTCTTTGTTTGTGATACAAGTGCAGACTTCAATACGTCTGTCTTGGGATAAGGTATTATTTGATTTACAGTCGTTGAAAGTATTTCTGATTCTAGAAAAGGGTGAGTGAGAAATGATTCCCAATTGGCTACATTTGAAGGTTTGACAGAAAAAACAATAGGATTAATTTTAGTTAATTGCTTCTGTGATAATTGAGCAGGAGAAAAATTGAGTGGAGTAGTGCTTTTTTTTCCCTCTGTGCTTGAAGTTACTTGCTGATTATCAATATCTGAAGTTTCAACAGAATAAACAATAGGATTAATTGAATTTACTTGCTTTTGTGATAATTGAGCAAGAGGAAAATTGAGTAGAGTAGTGCTTATTTTTTGCTCTGTGTTTGAAGCTAATTGCTGATGATTATCAATATTTGAAGATAGGACAAAATCAACAGCATAATTAATTGGATTTGCTTGTTTATGTGATATAACAGGAGCAAAAGTTGGTGGAGTAGTGCTGGTTTTTTGCTCTGTATTTAAAGTCAATTGCTGATTATTAGTACTGATTTGAGTCAGTACCGACTCTGAAAAAGGCCAATTAGAGGATAATTCTAAATCAGGCTTGTATGCTATATGTTGGGAAGCTTGAACAGGTGTTGAAGAAAAATTAGTTAAAAACGGGTTAGTTATCTCTTCAGATATTTGCAAATTTGTTGCAGGCGATCGCTCCTCCAACGATTGCAAAATCTCAAAATTAGAAAATCTATCCGTTTGTGATATTGTTTCTAACTCAGTTGATTCTGTGGTAATCGATGGCTCCCAGTCAAGGTTAGCCTCCGGTAACGGTTCAAAGACTGATAATACAAGAGGTTGAACTGTATCGATTAAGTTAAAGCTTTTAGCTATCAAATCAAAGAGATAATTGCTCATCAGTTCGTCACCATCTCTAAATACAATTGTCGCCGTCTGGGACTCATAGCCAAAATATCAGCTTCACGCCAACCGTAAGCAGCAGCCAAAGTATGTACTTCTCGCAAAACTCGAAACGCCCAAGGGTTAATCTCAGCCCAGAAGAACGACACAATGTCAAATAACGATCGCCATTGGTGGTTGCAAGCGCAACAGGAAATATCAATTGGTACATTTGCTTGAGGATCTGCTTGAGCCATTTGGGCAATAATTGCATCTCTCACATGAGATGGTAATTGCTGAAACGGTAGATATTCACCATTACACACTGCTTGCAAAATACAGCGTTCTAATAAAATCTCTTGGGCAATCTCTGGCTGTTTGTGTTCAGCGATCGCTATCATATCTAAACTGTTTGGGAGACGAAAACTCACCTGATAATCAGCAAGCTCAAGACAATATTTCTTAACTGGTTCAAGTGACAGTGATGCTACACGCATATCTGCAACATCAAAATTAAGTTCCAAGACTTCACCACAGCTTGGACAGGTCACTTGACTAACCAGTTGCGAACCAAATGTCCACTCTCGCAATGTCAGCAGCATAGCATCACGCTGACCGAGACTGAGTTGAGTAAGCGTATCTATGGAGGTATCAGGACAAGCACTAGCTAGTAGCTTGATTGCTTTAGACCAAGATGGCTGATTACGTCCCCATTCCCAGATATTTAACAGTTCTGAGGTTGATAGCGATCGCATAGTCTATTTCCCTGCTGGTTGAACAATTAAATCTGATTAACTAAGCCTAGTTAATCATGAAGCTTTTTCCCAACCTTCGTTTTCTATCTTTATGTACTCGATAGCGACAGCATTAGCACTAGCATCAAGGTCTGGTAAAGCTTGATATTCCGAAACCCAGCAACTAAAAACTGTATATGAAGCCGCTTTCTCACCAGCTTCGTCACGAACCTCAATAGTGATATTTTTACGGAAATCTGCCAGAGACATTTCTGGTTTACTACCAAGCTTCCAGACCTTATTTGCCCATTCTTCAAAATCAGAATTTTTGCTACTAACACCTCGTTCTAAGGTGATGGGATCGTACTTGCTTTGTCCTGGAGACTTATAAACGGTACTAAAGTCGCCACCTGAGCGGTGTTCTATAACCTCAGTAGTTCGCTTCAGACCACTGACTTTACTTACCCCAGCTACTTCTGTACTACCGAATTTCACAACAAATTTAAAGTTTTTGTAGTAGTCAATACGTTTACTGTCAATAGAAGGCATATATTTCTCCTTAAACTGCTATTTGTCCGGCTATTTGCTGAATCTTGAGAATGACAAATTCAGCTGGTTTGAGGGGAGCAAAACCAACAATGATATTGACAATTCCTAAGTTAATATCATTTTGGATTGTTGTTTCTTTATCGCACTTTATAAAGTAAGCATCTTCCGGCTTACCACCTTGAAAAGCTCCTTGAAGGAAGAGACCATGCATAAAAGCCCCAAGATTCAAGCGAATTTGCGCCCACAACGGCTCGTCATTTGGCTCAAAGACAACCCATTGCGTACCACGATAAAGACTTTCTTCCAAGAAAAGCGCCAAACGGCGAACTGGAATATATTTCCATTCATCGGTAAGACGGTCATCTCCCTTGCGCGTCCGCGATCCCCAAATCACCCGACCAAAAGCTGGTAGAGTTCGCAAACAATTAATTCCCAGAGGATTCAATTCCCCATTTTCTGCGTCTGTTAAAGGTACGCTCAATTGGGGTACACCCGTCAGTGTTGCTTCTGTACCTGCTGGAGCTTTCCACACACCGCGTTCAACATCAGTACGAGCAAATACACCCGCGATCGCACCACAGGGAACAAATTCTTCTATTTGATTTTCCCGTAAAGGATTTGGCTGCTTGATTCGAGGAAAGAAAACAGCAGCATAACTAGTCGGTTCGCCAAAGTTCTGAATACCATTCTTGGCCTTATCCTTATCAGTCCAACTAGTAGGCGGATCGATGATGAAAAATGCGCGACGGTCTTTACAAAATTCTGCTGCTGGATCGACTAAAGAGTCATAATCTATATTGCCATCATTTTTATAAGGCGGAATACAAAGCATATTAAACAGGTCAGCTTTATATAAAGCGTAAAGACCCTGTTTATTTGCTTCTTTGTTTAACCCTGTGAAATCATTCACATCTAGATCGTCACCATCCGCACCACTGTTTTCTTCTGCTTTGGTGTTGGTATCGTTATCATCCCACAATCTTTTATCCGGTGTTGGATCGGCATGAGCAGCTGGTCTATCTGTTGGCACAGATTCATCTCTAAATCGAACTAAATAAGACTCATTCAACAAAACTTTATCTACTCGTCTGGGATGATTTGGCAGCACCGATACGTTGCGAAATAATTCTAGTTGATTTGTATTTTTATCAAAAACTTTAATGTTGAATAGTTTTTGTGACTCTGCATCTCGTACTACATTAACATCTAGATATTCAATCCGCACTCTTAAGAGATTTCCCCAGCTGCCTTCATTTGCTGCTTCTAAGTTGAGACCATTAACATTTAGTTGTGCTTTCTTAGCTGTGGGTTCGGTTTGTCCTGGAGTTTGACCTTCTGGTGGAGCCTGACCTTCTGGTGGAGCCTGACCTTCTGGTGGAGCTTGACCTTCTGGTGGAGCCTGACCTTCTGGTGGAGCCTGACCTTCTGGTGGAGCTTGGCCTTCTGCCTGTTTCAGCTTAGAGTGAGTGAGTCGGACAATAATTGCTTGGCTACCACCGTTGAGGTAAAAGTCTCGTAGAGCATAGCCAAGGGTACTATTCAGCCACAATCCTCCAAAAATGCGTTCAAAGTCGCCATAATTGTTGATAGTAATTGGCTCGTCTATAGGGCCTCGTAAGGTACGACCAATAAAGGCAGTAATAGAGGTAGATACGCCTGTAATCGTGCGTACTCCACTCTTGATTTCTTCTACGTAAACGCCTGGATAGGTTGGTTGTATAGGCATTGTTCAATCTCTAGTTAAGTATTTAGAAGTTACAAATTGACAAATTTAGTTTGAGACTTCAAACGATCGCGTCTAAGACGAATAGCGATCGCACTCAATAAACCCCTTGCAAAAATATTTTTGCACTCTTGGGGAAGGGAAAAAGGTTAAAAGGAAATAGTTGTTTCTTCACCCTTTTGCCGACTTCTGCAAGAAGTCTAATCAATTACCTTTGACCAGACTTGTCGCTCAATTGCAACACCATATTGTTTACTGACTTGAGGAGTTTTTTTACTAATCTCAGAAGGTTGGGCAATTTTGAACATAAAATCTTTTACCTTAACGAGAATTTTGTCAATCAGCAAGCTTAGAAAATGTGTTTCTACCCTTTACTTCATGCTCACAGGAGGTTGACATTGTTTATCAAACATAATTTTTCCTCCAAAATCGTTTGTACATAATTAGTCGGGTGTCCAACTGCCAGTCATGACGGTGTGACAAGAAGGTTTGGTAAAAAATAGGTACTCTTTCCTCTAAGTAGGTCGATGTGAATATTTATCGTTGGGATAAGGCAGGAGGCAAGAGGAAAGAGGGTTTGAGTTTCTTTAATTTTTGTTAACATAGCTTTGTTTTTCCACACCGTTTTACTTAATTTTTAACTTGGTAGCAGTGAGATGAGTTTATTCACTGTGGGTCTTTTAATTCTTAATTGGTAGCAGTGAGACAAGTTTATTCCCTGTGGAAAATCAGAGGCTTTTAGCTGAACCTTCTAATTCTTAATTGGTAGCAGTGAGATGAGTTTATTCACTATCTGGAGCCGCCATGAGGACTCCAAATAGTCGCAAAGCAATGCTGAGTCTTGATTAGCGGTGAAAATTACGTATAAGTCTTGAGCTTTCAATAACAGTTAGCTTAATATTTTTTAACCTAATTTCAATCACACACAGTATACTTGACAACAATACGTGCTATAGCTGAAGAATATCATTTTTTTTGCAAGTCATACCAGTAGCTAGAAATTTTTTGATATCTTTGCTTGTGCATAAGTTGATCGTACTGATACGTATAGTTAATAGAGGATTCCAAGCTAAATTTCTTTTATTAATAGGAGAGTGAAATGTCTAGGGGTATCTATGCGTTTGTACGGGTAGCATCTAGGAATATGAAATGGATGCTAACAATTGCTCTGATCTTGAGCAGCGTCACCTATTATCCAACAAAGGTAACAGGCCAAACTAAACAACCAGCAACGACCAAGCAGCCTGTGCAACCAGCCAAAGGTAGGACTTCACCTCAACAACCTACCTCTCGACCAGTTTTTATTTTGCCAAAAGCACCTGCTTCATTAAGTCCTGTATCTGGGCGTAGAGCAGGAATGGGTAGTCGAGATAATTGCCCTGCGGTTCCAACCCCCCTCACTGCCTTAGTACCATTTCGAGAGGAACAAAAGGTTGGGGAACAGAAAAACAAGTCAATTATCGGGATTGTAGAGGGACTAACCACTTCAGAACGGCCTACGTTTTGGTTTTATATCCCTTATATTAAGGATTTGTCTAACTCAAGCGCTGAATTTAGCTTACAGGATAGCGCCGAAAATGATGTTTATAGAAATGCGATCGCCCTACCTTCAAAGCCAAGTGTCATTGGTATTTCTCTCCCTAGTACTGCTGCTTCGTTAGAAGTAGATAAGACATATCGCTGGTATTTAAAAGTACATTGTAACAAAGAGGCAGCAAGTATTCCTGTATATGTAGAAGGGGACATTAAAAGAATTAATTTAGATTCTCGTGTTATCCAACAAATAGAAGCCGCAAATGAGCCTCGACAAAAGATTATAATCTATGCTGAAAAAGGGATTTGGTTTGACGCTTTAAATATGCTAGCACAAATACGCATTTCTAATTATAGAAATACATTTGTTGAGGAAGATTGGCAAAGTTTATTGCAATCCATCAATCTGGATGATATTGCTACGATGCCTCTAATGAAATTACCAAACCGCGAATAATTTCATATACAGTAAAATATCTATAAGCCTAGATTTCTACAACCAATTACCAACTATAATGTAGGGTGCCCAGTACATCGGACGGTTATATTCAGGAGCTTCAAGTAATTTTAATTGAGCAAAGCGTAAGGCCTCTGCTGTAGTTTTACCAGTCACTAACTGGTGGTAAAATTCCTCAATAAATAAAGCTGTGGAGTTATCGCCAATTTGCCATAGGGAGGCTAAAGTACTCCGCGCACCTGCACGCAGGGCAACTCCTGCTAATCCCAAGGCAGCTCGGTTATCTCCTGCTGCTGTTTCGCAAGCACTTAAAACAAGTAATTCAACTGGCTCTGTTCGTTTTTGCTCTCTACTTTTGAGCAAGCTATCTAATTCACTCACATTGATGCGTCCATCAGCTGCTAATATAAAAGTGTCTTTTGCTTTAGAGCTAAATTGCCCGTGAGTTGCAAAATGAACAACTCTAAAAGGTTGAGCGTTGATAGTTTTTGCTAAATTTGTACTGGTAAAATTTTTATCCAATAATGTAGTTGTCGATACGCCTGATTCCTGAATTAATTTCAGTTCCACCAAAACGTTGGGAAGTGGTGCAAACTTTTCATTTTTGGGTGGTTGTGATAGTCCTCCAACCAGGGCATTTAATTTTTTGTGTGCTAAAGGTTTGGGAGTAAATAGTTGCAGTCCGGGGCTAATAGCTACAGAGTATTTTTGGACTAAATACTCTTTGCCATCATACAATGCAGACATTGGTATATTTCGCAGCAACCCATCTGGAATAAAGACTAGAGTATTAACTTTACTATTTTTAAGGTCTGTTTCAACTGGTTTGATTAACCAATTATAAAGCTGTTGAGAAGCTGCTTTAAATTTCTGATTAGCATCGGGTTCGACTATTGTCTTTCGTATTTTTGTAATAACTTGCTCTACCTGCTGACGATTGACTTTAGAAGTTTTATGCATCAATGTTTGATTGGGAAGTTTGATAATAATTTCTAAATGGTTATCTAGAATAATCGGGTAGAAAATAGCAGTATACGGGTTGTCGCGGTCTACTAATTTGTCTAATACCACAAATTGATTGCTCAAGCAAGCTTCTCGGAAAAAGTTGTCGAGTTCTGCAACTTGCAAGGCTTCAATTCGCTGTCGTGCCTTATCTAAATCTGGTTTTCCTTGTCCAATCTCTTGTAAAATCAGCTCTACAGACTGCCGATAAAGAGGTTCTATGCGATCGCGAAAATTGAACTGCACGTCTCGATTAACTGCAACTAAATCTCTGCGAAGAGACTGAATATCTGTTATAGCAGCATCATAAGCAGATATGGCGGCTGGGATATTTCCCTGTGCTTTGAGTAAGCGTCCTAACTGCCACTCAAGGCGATAAGCTATATCTGAGGCATCGATTTTTTCAGCCAGAAATAAGGCTTGCTGCGTCAAATCCTGTGCTTCTTGCAATTGTTGGTTATGCTCGTAAACTTCTCCCAAGCTGCCCAGTGCATAGGATTCGGCACGTTCATCGCCGATTATTTTAGCTTCGTGAGCGCTACTTGCCAGAATCTCTACAATGTCTTTTTTATTACCAATTGTGGTCAAAGTCTGAGCAAAATTGATCCGTGCATAAATACCAGCTTGATTGGTAGGCAGATTGGGGACTTGAGATTGGATTGTGGGTATTAATGACTTTGCTTCAGTGATGCGTTCGTTTTCGACAAGCAAACTCAGCTGATTAATCAGGGATTGAACTTTGGTTAGAGGGTTTGGTGCAATTTTGGCAGCATTTTCATAATGAGCGATCGCCTCTTTAATATTACTTAACGACCTAGCAGTGTTACCGAGGCTAAATTCCGTCAAACTAATTTCTAGAGGCAGTTGTAGACGTTGAGCGATTTCTAAGCTTTGTTGTAAGTTTTTCTGGGATGACTCAAGTTCGCCTAATTGTTGTAACACATTGCCAAGCGATCGCAAAGCTGTTACTTTTACAATTGAGTCAGGTTGGGAAATTAATTGTTGGGATACTTCATTCAATATATTTAAGCTACGGCGGTAAAAACCAGCAACTCGTAAGGCTTGTGCTTGGTTAATACGGCTGCGCGTTACTCCAGCATTGTCACCTAATTTCTTCCAGATTTGCTCTGCTTGTTGTGATGTTTTTATAGATGCATCAGTTTGTCCCTGTTCTAGTTGCAATTCGCCCTGAATATTTAGAGTTTGTGCAAGAATTTCTAACAATTCAGATTTTGGATTGTTGACATTTAACTTTTGATTTATCTCATCCCAGCCAAGTAATTTTAAACTATTGTCAATAGTTGCATAAGCTTCTTTCCAGGAACCGAGTTGCTGGTATACAAGACAGAGGTTAGTGTGCGCTGCGGCTTGTGCAAGGTTATTGCTTTGTTGTTGATAGATACGGACAGCTTGTTGTAGAATAGTTACCGCTTCAGCAAAGCGTCCAGCTTGATAAAGTACTTCTCCTTGAGAGACAAGTTGCTGTGGGATTATGGCTGAGGGTTTGGTATTTTGGGTGTAGAATCCGGCGGGTGAATTTGTCTGGGGTTGTTTGGCGAATGTGCTGGGGATAATAGTTAGGGAAAAAGCAAGGGTAAATAGGACTACATTTGTTAGCGCAAATCTAAGGAGTCGCTTGGTTAGTGCAAATGGATGCATATTTCACACCTTAGCGAGATGCAGGACAAGAAGCAGGAGTTTGCCAAGAACTGTGAGGGGTGACACCAGGTACTTGTGCCACGAGTTCTACATTTCCATTGCGATTAACTACCCAACCAGTAGCTTCCACAATTGTCGTCACAGTAACTTTAGTAGTATTTGAGACTGCTATTGGTTGTGGGGAAATTGTTGTTTTAGCATTTGCTGGTTTTGGTCTTAATCTCACCCACGCAGATAGAGTACTTGTATCTTGTAATGGTTCAGTGGGACTCATGGGGAGTCCGCCGCGTCCAGCAATCACAAATCGGTTTTGGGCATAATCTGGACTATAGCAGCCTTGAGCTACTTGGGTGTCAACTGGTATTGTTGGCAATTGCACTAACCCATTGTTAGGGCCAATATATGGGGTGTTAAGTTCTACAGTGCCTTGTCTACCAAATTCTGAACTAGCAGTGATGTCACTCAAAGGAGTTGGACTTTCACGGAACTCAATACCATAAATGCCATTGGCTTGAATCTCTACTATACCACCTTTGCCTTTATAAGCATTAGCAGTGATGTCACTATTTTCACTGGGGACGGCGAGGATGAAACCATTGAGGGCATTGATGGTAATGTTGCCACCATCACCACCAAACTGCTCAACGCCTGCATTGGTAGTGATTTGACTGCGATCGCGTAATGATAATAACTCTTGCACGTTAAGAGTGATATTACCACCAGTGTTACTGCGAGTTGCAGCGGAGATTGTGCCTCGCTCTAGTTTAAGGAAGCCTGCGGCCAGTTGGATATTACCGCCAGTACCTTCTCCTTGACTATCAACGGCAATTACAGCACCATCTCGAATTGTCATGATTCTGGGGTCGATGATGATATTACCACCATTACCAATAGAACCTTCACTGGTACTGGCAAATAGACCAGTTTTTAAACCAGAGAGGGTAATATTGTCTTTGACCTGGAATGTAATATTACCAGCGTTGGATTTACCAGAAGTGATGGTGGATACTTGACCACCATTGCTAGCTTCAAAAGTGTTAGCAAAAATGCTGACACTGCCTGCATCCCCTTTTCCTTCAGTACTGGCATCAAGTCGGGCACCATTGGTAACTTCTAGCGAGCCAGTGGTAATCGATACACCTCCGGCTTTGCCCTCTGCTCCAGGGTAGACTCGGCTGTATGCCCCACTGTCAGATCCATCCTTGCCTTCACCATCAAACTTGATAGCATCTGTAGCAGTAATGGTAACACTGCCTGCATCCCCTTTTCCAAGCGTACTGGCATCAAGTCGGGCACCATTGGTAATTTCTAGTGAGCCAGTGGTAATCGATACACCTCCGGCTTTGCCCTCTGCTCCAGGCTTGACTTCGCTGAATGCCCCACTGTCAAATTCATACTTACTACCTTCACCATCAAACTTGATAGCATCTGTGGCAGTAATGGTGACACTGCCTGCATCCCCTTTTCCAAACGTATTGGCATCAAGTTGGGCACCATTGGTAACTTCTAGTGAGCCTGTTCTAATCGATACACCTCCGGCATTGCCCTCTGCTCCATAGAAGACTCGGCTGTATGCACCACTGTTAAATCTATCCTTACTACCTTCACCATCAAACTTGATAGTATCTCTAGCAGTAATGCTGACACTGCCTGCATCCCCTTTTCCAAAGGTACTGGCACTCAGTAGAGCACCATTGGTAACTTCTAGTGAGCCAGTGGTAATCGATACACCTCCGGCGTTGCCCTCTGCTCCAGAGTAGACTCGGCTGTATGCTCCACTGTCAAATCCATCTTTGTTCTTGCCTTCACCATCAAACTTGATAGCATCTGTGGCAGTAATGATGACACTGCCTGCATCCCCTTTTCCAACCGTACTGGCACTCAGTACCGCACCATTGGTTACTTCTAGTGAGCCAGTGGTAATCAATACACCTCCGGCTTTGCCCTCTGCTCCAGGCTTGACTTCGCTGAATGCCCCACTGTCTAATCCATGCTTATCTTCACCATCAAACTTGATAGTATCTGTGGCAGAAATGGTGACACTGCCTGCATCCCCTTTTCCAAACGTATCAGCACTCAGTAGAGCACCATTGGTAACTTCTAGTGAGCCTGTTCTAATCGATACACCTCCGGCGTTGCCCTCTGCTCCAAAGATGACTCGGCT
The DNA here is from genome assembly GCF_020829645.1 of Nostoc mirabile CHAB5784. Classification (GTDB taxonomy): domain Bacteria; phylum Cyanobacteriota; class Cyanobacteriia; order Cyanobacteriales; family Nostocaceae; genus Nostoc; species Nostoc mirabile. The sequence goes on from NZ_JAIVFS010000063.1 coordinate 36,056, forward strand.
GTATGCACCACTGTTAAGGGACCTGCCTTCACCATCAAACTTGATAGTATCAGCAGTAATGTTGACACTGCCTGCATTGCCTTTTCCAAAAGTACTGGCACTCAGTAGGGCACCATTGGTTACTTCTAGTGAGCTAGTGTTAATCAATACACCTCCGGCTTTCCCCTCTGCTCCAGAGTAGACTCGGCTGTATGCCCCACTGTCAAATCCATCGTTAGCTTCACCGTCAAACTTGATCGCATCTCTAGCAAAAATGCTAACACTGCCTGCATCCCCTTTTCCCAACGTACTGGCACTCAGTTGGGCACCATTGGTTACTTCTAGTGAGCTTGTGGTAATCGATACACCTCCGGCTTTGCCCTCTGCTCCAAAGATGACTTCGCTGTACGCCGCACTGTAAGATCCATCGTTAGCTTCACCATCAAACTTGATCGCATCTCTAGCAAAAATGCTAACACTGCCTGCATCCCCTTTTCCCAACGTACTGGCACTCAGTTGGGCACCATTGGTTACTTCTAGTGAGCCAGTGGTAATCGATACACCTCCGGCATTGCCCTCTGCTCCAGGTCTGACTTGGCTGTATGCCCCACTGTAATATCCATCCTGACCTTTACCTTTACCATCAAATTTGATAGTATCACTAGCAGAAATGGTGACACTGCCTGCATTCCCTTTTCCACCAAAGTTACTGGCACTCAGTAGGGCACCGTTGGTTACTTCTAGTGAGCCTGTTGTAATCGATACACCTCCGGCATTGCCCTCTGCTCCAGAGTAGACTCGGCTGTATGCCCCAGTTTCAGATCTATTTTTTTTAGCTTCACCATCAAACTTGATAGTATCTCTAGCAGAAATGGTGACACTGCCTGCATCCCCTTTTCCAAAGGTACTGGCACTCAGTAAGGCACCATTGGTCACTTCTAGTGAACCTGTGGTAATCGATACACCTCCAGCTTTGCCCTCCCCGTTTTTTTCTACTGTGCTATTAACTAAACTGTTATCCAAAAAGACAGTATCGGTAGCATTAATTTTAATATCTCCTGCCGTAGCCGTTGCTGTACCCAAACCTGACTTAATGCCAGCAACAAGTTGACTTTGTTGTTTTAAATCTAAATTCCGGGCATTGACTGTAATTGAGCCTTCCCCACCGGCACGCACATCCACTACTGCGCCATTACTCAAAGAGATATCGGCTCTTGGTACATCATCAGGGACGCTCAAACTCAGGTCTTGACTATCAACATTTAATCCCACAGTCCCATTACCAGAAACTCCTGCCAATTCTACTAGCCCACCTAAAGCATTCAAGGAGCCACCATCAAGGACGATATCTCCACCTACTAACAACAAACTTCGCCCATCTGGGACTCTCAACCCTTTGAGATTATTTCCCGCATTGGTGGTTGACCTATTCTCAATTTTGGCAGCTTGCAGTTGATTAAAAAACAGTGCAGAAGGATTAATTGCTAGTAATTTAGAGGGAGGTTGGGGATTGGTAGCGCTGAAGGTGCTACCATCGCTCCATTTGAAACTGCTGGCTGTGGTTGCTAAAAATGAACCACCAATATCTAATCGTGCATTCGCTCCAAAGATAATGCCATTGGGATTAAGCAGAAATAGATTAGCGGTGCCGTTAGCGCGAATTAATCCATCAATATTAGAAATGGAACCACCTGTGACTCTAGTAATGATATTTTGAATATCTCCTGCATTATTAAAAGAAGCAGTGCCACCATTAGGAACAGAAAACTCTCTAAAGCTGTGAAACAAATTACTTCCTGCTTGCGTTCCTCCAGTGATATTAAAGGTGTTTCCATCCCTGGCGACGCTAGAGTTCTTGGGTAAGGTGTTATCTGGGGTAATTTGAGCAAAAACCCTATCCTGTAAAGAAGCAATTAACACACTTGCTACCATCAAACTACTATACCAATACCACCAATCTTGAGTTATCCCTGACATAGCATCCCTCAAAAATCAGTAACTGCATCGTGTGACTAATGTTATTAAAACAGAATTCAGGAGTTAGGACTCCCGATTCGCTCATTTTTTCAGGAGTTAAAAGAAAGGCTACTTAGGAGTCGGCGTTACATAAATGCGGGATGAATCAGCTAAGTACAGGTATTTCTCTATATTTTAAATAGTGAAGTAATAATCGAATTGAGTATTTAAGCATATCTACAGATTTGGAATAAGATAATCTCAGTAGACTCACAGTATGGACAATACACAGTAGAACACCTTAATTCATCCTTTTATTATGCAACGCCAATATAACTACAACACCACTTGCAACCACAGCAAAGGCTGAGGGAATAAATGGCAACCATACCCCTTGTTTTAAAACAGCGATGCTTCCAAAAGGAGCCGCGCACAGCGCGATCGCACAAGCTCCATATAAAATGATAATTATCACAAATATAGCGCATCTTTTACTGAGTAGTGAACGACATACGCACCCAACAATCAGACCAGACACACTCGACCATGCCCATATCCAAACAATATCGCACCAGAAAGGCAAAACCCCAAGAATTGGACGTCTGTCTAAAACTGCACTCACAATTTGGCTGACCATTTGCGCTTGTATAAATATGCCTGGTATTTCCTGGTAAGGTTGCTGTGCAGCAGAGTCGGGAGTTGACCAAGTATCGCTGATAGTGTTAGCTGTCACTCCAATGAGAACTACCCTATCTTTGAGCAAATCAAAGTTAACTCGATCGCTCAGTACATCTGCTAAAGAAACTCTTGCGTAATCTGCATTACGGTAATTAACAAGTATTTGAATTCCGCCTAAATCAACTCTTTGTTGATAGCCACCACTGCGGCCTGGTTTTAAGCGTTTAAATACTTTAGAACCAAATTGTACATAATCCTCATTTAGATCGGGTTGAATATTTTCGTAAGATAAATAACGAGCAGCTAATTGCAACGAAAGTGAGTAAGGCGTTGTACAAGCAGACGAAGGCTCTTGTGCCATCATCATAATTTGGCGACGCACGATACCATCTATATCTTGAATTGCATCAGTAAAACCCTGACGTTCTACAGGGACTTTAAGAGGTGGTTTAACACCTTCGGGGTCGTGTTTACGATCTCTGCCTTTACAGACAACTACTATATTTTCTTTGCTCAGTTCAGTAGCAAGTTGTATCGGCTTTGATTCATTTCGGGGGTCAGCAAAATCTCTATAAATATCCAGTCCAATGACTCGTGGTTGATACTTTTGTAATTTGTTGAGTAATTGAGCTAACGTACTATCCGAAATAGATTTCACTCCTGTGGTCGTCTCTTGTCGGGATTGAATATCTTTTTCGGTAACTTCAACAACGAGCAATCTTGGATCTAAATCTTCCTTTGGTCGCAGGACGAAGATTTGGTTAAAAGTTTGCAGTTCAGCCTTTTCAAAAAACCCCAAGTATCTCAGACCTATCGTTGAAAGAGTCACAATAGCAGTACTCAGCAGTACAGTCCAAAGTTTGCACTTTCGAGTTGCAATTGTGCTTTTCGTCTTTGGGGTCGAAATTATGCTCTGAGTCGAAACTTCGCCGCGAGTCTCGGTGTCACCCCAACCACCGCGCAGTTCTTGCCAAGTTATCGGAACAGTTGTAGGATTCTGACAAATCACTGGCAACCAACTAGCACAAGGGAAGTCATTTTCCAATCCCTGAAGTCTTTCCCGCGCTTCTCGCACAGCCAGATAAAATGGCTTTCCACCCGCAAAAGCGACAAGAAAGTTTTTCAAAAACTCCTGTGCTACTAAATCTGGTACCCCTTCCCGCATCACAATCATTTGGGGAATGTTCAAATCAGCTAAATTTCGTGCCAAACCAATGCCATCACAGGAGTTGAAAATTGCCAATTTTAAACCGCGTGTAATTGCTGTCTTAAGTGCATTCTTAAATTGGTAAATTATTAAACTCTCTGTCTGATTGATGTAAATTTCCCCTATTTCTCCATCTGCAATACTAGCGCTATGCCCGGCAAAAAACAGAATATCCCAATTCTGATTCCACAATTGCTCATCAAGCTCTTTTCGTGTAGGTTCGACAAGGAATGTAGTTTGAGTATCTGTTAAACCTTGCAACCAAGAACGGTCTTTATCAATATCAATACCAAAACTGTTACCGAGAATTGCTAAAATGTTGACTTTAACTGTGGTAGATTTTTGCACTACCTGAGGAGATGCATACTCATGATTGCTCAAACCTAATTCAGCTTTAGGGTAATGCTCAAAAAAATCCCATAGATGCCAAGGTAGCCGATGCAGTAAAGTTATATTTGTTTCAACAATAACTCTAATTTCATCATCTCGGCTGAGTAGAGTTCTTAACTGTCGTTCAATATTTTGGAAGGGTTCAGATTTCAACCAAGTATTTATATGTATTTGTAACTGATGACACACTTCATCGAAATCATTCACAGAAATATTGGTAATATCTTGTGAATGCACTTTTATACGTTGATTGCTGCCCAAACGTTGATGGACAGCTTCGTAGAGTAACTTCCATCTTCTGTATATCTCGGAAAGTTCTGGTACTGCTGGCAGACTCCCTGTTATTTTAAATAATTGGTTATTGTGCCAAAGTTGAGCCGTGACAACAGGAAATCCTTGATTTAAGTCTCCTCCCAACAAGCTGAAGATAACTAGCTTACTCATTTGTCCTTTGTTGTTTGTCATTTGTCCTTTGTCCTTTGTCAGTTGTCCTTTGTCAGTTGTCCTTTGTCATTTATTTAAATTGATGACCAATGACTAATGACTAATGACCAATGACTAATGACTAATAACTAAATAACAAAATTTTCTGTAATCTGGTAACTATCAAAAGCAACTTGGATGCTAAAACATTCTCCTACTTCTCCATCAAAGCGTTTCAATTGTATGTAGTTATCTTGTTCTCTTGCTTGCACTTCCTGAATGATTTCCTCCGATTCTAAAAGTAAAGCTAACTTGATATTAACAGGTAGATAGAATTCTCCATTGGCAGGATGTAGTTGCACGCGAATACTAACTTGTTGGTTATCCTCTGGTATTAAGGCAACTAATAGCACCACTTTTTGAGACTCCATTTCCATTCCCAAATCAATCAGCTTGGCTCGTTTGATACTACCAACACCGAACCCGGAGCTACTCCTGAAATTAAAAGCTAGACTGTTGGAATTGAAAAGCAAAAATGTTTCTATTGCTTCCCAAGCATTATCGTATATACCTTCTAGCCAAAAACTGAGATTCACTCGCACTTGGGAAGATTGTGGCTGCTGCCGTTGTTGGTACAAGCGTTGCCGCCATTGCTCATTCTCTAGTAGCGCTCCCCAAGTTTTAAATGGTACTGCTAATCTAGAGAAACGAAAAGAGGCATTGCCTAACCGTTGCACAAGATTTTCTGCTTGCTCGGTGGATAATTGTGGTAATGGAGCTACAGCAGCTTTCATCTCTTCTCCTCTGCAAAATTGGTAACTCAAAGAGAAAGCATTGAGGTCTTTTGTCAAATGCCGTGCATCTATACAATAAGTCCTATCCACTGAATCATAGTGAGCCAGAGATTTTAGTTCTTCATGGGTTGTGTAACCCCAAATTCTTACCCACTCGCTATCCGGTTTGACTTGCACTGCTAAATAGTAGTCTGCTGCCCAACTAAGAATATCTACCCATTCCTGAGGGACTTCTAACTCGCTATCATCAATTGCTTCACTGGGGATTAGCACGACTCGCTTCCCCTCTAACAAAATTGCTGTGCCATTGACAAATTCCCAGAAAGCTGGCGTACCAGGGAAACTGTACCAAACACTTGCTTTAGGAAAATCTTCAGTTGAGATCCAATCCAAGAAGGTATGGAGACAAATTAGATTTATGTAAGCGCACCAGCGACTACTAGGAGTGGCATAAACTTGGCTTTGCTGCCAGGATTGCGCCTGAATTGCTGGTGATATTTCTGACAACCATTCTCTTGGATCTGCAGACGCGCAAGTCATTTTTACTACTTTGTGAAAACTACGGATTTATGTTGTACTCACCATACTGGTTTCTCAACCATTCTTCTAAAGCAAAACTCATATCTTTAATTTGGTTGGAACTAACAGAAATATTCAAATCCTGGCTCCACTTAATTAGGACTGCAAGTATTGATTCCCTACCTTTAACCAGCCTGCGAGACACTGTAGGCTGACTCATCTGCAACTGTTGCATAATCTGCTGCTGAGTAAGTCCCTGTTGGTAGTAAAGCTTAAGTACTTCTTGGGTTTTTACATCCACGTTCTGTAAAGCTTTTAACAATACAGCAGACATCTGAGATATTTGGTTTTGTCGATTTTGGACATCCTCTTCGGCTATCATATCAGCCATTGGTGAGTCAGAGGATGGGTCCGGCAGCTCAAACATTACTGTCGTGTCATCATTTTGCTTGAAAGCATTTAGAGATTTCACAGGTGGAAACAAATAAGCTCGCACGTAGACAGCTGTCTGAGTTAACCACTGTTCAATTGTCTGTGCGTTGCGTTGCCCAGTAGGTTGAGTGATTTGGTTTTGGCATTGATGGTTGTATAAGTTGGCAATGGCTTCCCAAAGTTGACGATTCGGTTCTGGTAACTGACTGGTATTTCCTGGTTGATTTTGGATGTACAGTTCGTTGAAACAAGTCCAAGCCAAGCGATATTGAGCAATTGTACTTTGTGATAATCCAGCTTCAGTAAGAGCTTCACTAAGCAGCTTTTTGCTCACTTTGCGTAACAATGCCCAATTGGTACAAATATCAGCTTCCTTACGTTGACGTAAAATATCTTTCAACCGACTAGGCATTGCCATGATGGCATAAGCTTTTAAGCTAGAAGATTTTTCTGGGTTGAAGTCTTTAAGAATTGTTTCAACTTCTGCGATCGCCATTTGGAAGTAATCAGCGAGCAGGTATTGGTTGAGAGTAAAAAATTTAGCAACTGTTTTTGAAGCCGCCCAATAACAAGGTTCTTGTAAATAAGCTAACAAATGCATTCTAGCAAGATTATTGCAGCCAAAACGCCACTGCTTCTGCCAGTAAAGCGCCCAAAAGTTTTCTGATTTAAGTGCTAATGACGAATGCTCTAAGTGATTTAGAATATTTCTATACAGTTTCGGATCGGTCAACCATTTGCTGAATCTGCCTTTTTCCATCTGTACGAATGTTGAAAACATATCCGTAATTTCTTGGCGGGGAAGCATGAGCAATTAAAAATATAAATTGACAGAACTGAAGCAACTAAGTAGGTGAGTACAAATAAAAATAACTATGTAAATAAAACTAAAACGCCTAAAAGTCTCTTACCTTTGGCATAGCTGCCTTGTCTCAAGGATAAATATCCACGCATACCTACTTATCACCTAACGATAAGATGATATCCTACATAGGGTAGCGACTGATAACCCCACTCAATTTCTGGACATTCCACCAGAAACAGTAATCTGCTCAAAAAGGGTTGCCGTTTCATCAAACACCGCCACGGATATATCCTGTTAGTGGCTGAACTTCCTTGAGAGCAACTGTCTCAACTTTGCGGTTTCCTGAAATCCGCGCCAAGGCTTTTAAATCTAACTGAGCATTTCCTGGCACAACAGCAAAACAGATACCTGTTGTGTCACCTCTGACTACTAACCCAAGTTGCGTGTTACCCGGCTCTGGGTGCGAAGCACCCAGAGAGTCATGCGATCGCACAAAAACTCTTCGGTTACGTCACCCCATAATCGAGAAATAGATTTTTAATTTATAGTATAAAATCTTACTGACTATAACAATGCTTTTTTGAAAGTAAAAGCAAAGATAAATGCTTTGATTCTTTTTTGGCATCTTGGTAAGCCCTCTTTTGTAGTAACTGTTATAGGTTCAATTCAATTATCCTAATATTAGGCAAGTAGGTAAATTTAATCATGACCATAAGCATAGCCATCGCAGAAAAAATTACCACCCTTCGCCAAGTCGAGGAAAAACTGGGGTTAAGACTAAGTGGTGATAGTCAATTTTTTACCGAATGGATGGCAGATTTACCAGCTTTAAGTGAAGCAGAGCAGACAAGATTAGAGCAAGTTAGACAAAACTATCTGTACCAAATCTCAGATGGAAGTCTTTTAGAAGAAACTGTCAAAATGGTCGTGCTGTCTCCATTACTTGAACTTGCAGGTTTCTATCAAGCACCCTACAGATTTAAAACCGAGGTATCCGTTGATATTGTTGCACAAGGAGATAATGATGAGATTTTACGGGGCAGAATTGATGTTTTAGTTTTGCAAGGTAAATTATGGATTGTGCTAATTGAGTCAAAAAAGACGACTTTTGATTTAGAATTAGCGATTCCCCAGACATTAGCTTACATGGCGATTCATCCCAACCCAGAACAACCTCTGTATGGCATGATCGCCAATGGTAGCAGCTATTTGTTTGTCAAAACCTTGGGTAAACAGTATGGTATTTCCGATCTCTTTGCAACCCGATCGCAATATCTTAACAATTTATCTGGAGTTTTAAGAATCATAATGCATTTGGGTAGAATTATTACAGAATCTTAAGTTACTGACAGCACTGTTGCATTGTTTCTTTGTTGTATTATTCTCTGATTTGCAACTCCAAAACCGTCAGTAGTTTCTCTTCCAAATCCGTCAAGTAAGATCGGTTCAGCTTCCCCAGCATCTCCAAAAACTTTTGCACCGACTCCTCCAACGCACTGGAATATACCCGACTGATGCGTAGGCGTAGCCCGCCGCAGGCATCGCTGATTAACTGCATCTGCTCACACTCTTGCGACAAGTAGTTAAAGGACTTCAGGTGCTGTAACCCAACGGCGTACTCGCCATCCCACATTCTCACGGTGCAACTGAACTCATTCACTGCGCTGACAATCGCCCAGCACCCACCCTTGCCCCTGATACCAATTCACGAAAATCCTGATAGATATAAATTTATCGTAAGGGCATGGCATTGCCCATTGGTGTCTACTTTTGCCTTGGCTCAGGGAATTCGCGGCACTCTCGCTCTCGTCCACCTCCGTGGACTAATACAAAATCTTTGATTGCTTAACCCACGGAGGCAGGTTTTGTCTCGTGTAGACAAGCCAGTGCGTTGGGCGGCGAGCCACTCTTGTTGCAACTGGCGTGCGGTTTATAACCGCCCTTTTAACGTTAAGTTGACACGCATGGGCAAAGACAAGCCCCTACCAGCATATTGGTATCATTATTAAAGTGAAATGGTATGAGTTCGGGATTGTCTTTAACAAGGATTTGGCACACTTCGCCGATTTGGTAGGTATTGGGTACTTTTGATAAAAGAATTCAATATTAGTTTAAAATCGTCACACTTAGACTCGTAGAGCTAATCATTTGCTGCGTTCGATTCGACTTTGCGGTGGTTGTGTGCCTCTGCACCGTCTTCAATTCCAATTCTCTGATTCAGTCATTCACGGCTTTGGGTCGGCGAGTATGAATGTAGGTTGCAGGAATAGGTCGCGATCGCTCTCACCATAACATTAAAACTTTCTAAGATTACTGAGGCTGAAACAAATCATTTCCGATCCAATCAATACGATCATTTGGGGTTTGGGAAGGCATTACCCCGACAAAGTTTGCGGCATCGTCAATGCTTCCCTTACCGTTATACCTAGCTTGCATCGGGTAAGGAAATATCGGTCTTGTTCTGATAATGGTTGCATTGCTGCTCGTTGCTCTTTCTGTCGGATTGCTGAACCCACCACTTGCTGAGTTGGCAGCCGTTTGAGATGCAATGATTTTAGTGGGGGGAGTGCCTTGTTCAACCCACGCCACAATCGGTGTGAGCCAATCCACGCGACTGGGATTGGTTCCGCCCTGACAGTGATACACTCCAGGCAGCATAAACAATCTGGCAAACGATTGCACCTTGGTAAGACCGCCCATTGTATCTTGAACAGCCTGATAGTAAGCGAGCGTGCCTTGAGGGGGAATCGCTCGATCAGACCACCCATGATAGAGAATAAGTTTCCCACCGCGCCCGCCAGAGGCGATCGCGGGAGCGCCATCGCGGAAGGCTTTGAGGTTAGGATTGGTGGCATTGTACACTTTGCCTAGAGGACGCAGCCGATCAAAACCCTTAGCTGTAAATTGCCAGTCTTTGTAAGAGAAGGATGCAGGGGGACTCTTGGGAAAGGCGAGATATTTCAGATAGCTGTTGGAAATCTGGGCTGCAAAGGGCGGCATTCCAGATGTGTCGATGCTAGAACCTGCCCATGCAAGTTCTGATCCAATCGTTTGACTGCCTGGATAAAGTAACCTCCCCTGGCGATCCCTCACACCCCCATACAATTTATTGACGACTGCAATCTGAGCCGTCGTTAAACAGTTTGCTTGTTCGCTATTGCCAGAACAACGGAGCGATTCAGGTTTAAAAGTGCAAACTCTGGGATCGGTAATTTGCCCATCGGATAGACCATCCTGACGATCGCAAATTGCGTAGGCGTAGCCCGTCGTAGACATCGCTGCTTGATGAATCAGCGGGAGTTTATCGGGGGGCAGAATGATCGAGCGATCGCGGAACAATGATTGCAGCCTTCGACATCTCACAACAAATCCCCTCTGATTGTTTGCAGTCTAAATTCCCAATATTCCGCATCTGCAAAGCGCAAAAATCAATTCAGATGCTTCAAATTGGCGGACAATTTGATACTTTTTTAGTAGACAGTTCTAAAACTTTCCTCTCTCTACAGGACTAAGTTTAAACATAGATTTAAACTAATTGCTTTTAAAATTTATGAGCTATTTACTGATGATAATAGACGCAACTAAGAAATAAAAGTAAGAAAAATTTATTTAGCAAGCTAAAAGGCTTGATTGATAATAGTTTTAAAACCCGGTTAAAGAAGGAATAGTTACTTCTGTTACCGGCTAGTTGAATTTTGTCTTCACCAGAGACAAAATCTTTGATGATAGCTAAGTCCTCGAAACCAGAATTGCGATAAAGAACATTGCCCTTTTCTCCCAAAACAAATGTATCCTGAGCAGCACCTCCGGATAAAGTGTCTCGACCGCCGAAACCATTGATTATGTTATTTAACTTGTTACCAATAATTGTGTCGTTTTGTTTTGTACCAATGACATTGACAAAATTTTTGACAGTGCCAACGCTATTAACAACCCCTGAAATACTAACGCCAGTCAAAGATTCTTTAGATAAGTCAACATTTACAGAAACAGGACTTTCTAGACTTGAAGCATTAATGGTATTGGCGAAACCAACATCTCCTATAACTATCTCAATTACAGTCGGAACGACTTCCCGATCAGTGCCGAGATTTCCTTTTTCGATGCGATCAGGGAAAAAAGTAATTGCTTGACCCAAACCAGTGTAATCAAGTGTATCAATGCCATCTCCTCCATCATAGATGTCATTGCCAGCGCTACCGCCTAAGAAATCATTACCACTGCCACCGATGAGTATGTTATTTAGTTCGTTACCAATAATTGTGTCATTTTGATTGCTGCCAATGACATTGACAAAGTTTTTAATGGTAATTGCCTCAGGAACATTAAAAATATCAAATCTTTCTGCACCCAAGTCGATTAAAGATGCTAAATCTGTACCAGAAATATCGATAACATTTATAAAACCTGGATCAGCAATGATGATCTCTGTACTAGGAGGCTCTGAAGGTCGATCGCTACCAAGACCACCACCCTTTTCTGTACGATCGGCAAAAAGAGTAATTACTTGACCTAAACCAGTGTAATCAAGCGTGTCAATGCCATCCCCACCACTGATAATGTCATTACCAGCACTGCCAAATATTACGTCGTCTCCCTTTTCTCCAAACAGGTTATCATTTCCACTGCCACCAAACAGGTTATCGTTTCCACTGCCGCCAAACAGGTTATCGTTTCCACTGCCGCCAAACAGGTTATCGTTTCCACTGCCGCCAAACAGGTTATCATTTCCTTCGTCACCGAACAGATTATCATCGCCCTTGCGACCAAGCAGATTATCATTTCCACTACCGCCCAACAGGTTGTCAGAAAAAGGAGTACCAATTTGTGTGCTCATGATTTATTTTCTCGTTTGATTTACTCAAAATTTAATTTAGCTACGATTAACTTGCGTTGGCAAAGACCCAATCCAACTCCCACAGTTCCCAATACGGTTCTGTTAAGGTTTAAGCAGTGCTGATACTATAAGGTTTTCGATGTCATTTATACAACCAACCAAATCACAAAAATCGTAGTTTACAATAGCAAACAGGATGCTGCAAAAGTTGGAGTAATTTTAGCTACCATGACCAAATAATTACTAATTCGTAATTCGTAATTCGTAATTAAGGAGAGTACAACCCCCACCAATTCTTTGATTTGGTGGTCAACAAGAG
>NZ_JAIVFS010000064.1 GCF_020829645.1 Nostoc mirabile CHAB5784
TTACAAATATTTAGGTAGAGCCAAAGACGCGACCTTTGAATTAACAGATGCCATATTGCTAACCCGCAATGTTTACTCCTTAGCAGACTTATCCTTATCACCAGTATTTAGACGCAAGTGGTCAAGTCGCTACCTTGGCAGAAGTCCCAGGGTAATTTGACCCCTGGACGAGTCGCTCAAGCTATGGGAGGAGTTTTTGCGGTGATTGGTACTCCGACCTCTGCACCCAAACCTCGCGGAAAGTCCCCTGGTTGGGAACCAGGAAAAAAGCGTAGCCGTAAAAACCGATGCCCGATTGTTAAAAAAACACTAACATCACCACGTAAAGAACCATCAGTTGCGGTTTAATACTAAAGATTATTCATAATTTTGTTAAGTCTCTGATTAACTCAGCCCTGCTGGGTCATTTTCCATAGCTTAGTCTAAACTCCAGTTACTAGAAACGGTAGGGAATACCCGCAGGCTTATTATCACTGGCAGAGAAAGGGGCAGAAAAGGACAAAGTACATTCCTAAAAAATTACTAGGGGATATTCAAAAAGCCGAGGCAGCAAAACGCCCAATTGTAGAGATATTGGAGTTGTTGGGTGTTGCGATAAGCCCTAGTAAATTACTAATAGATGGTGTGTAAAACCCAGTCCCCTTGTGGGCGGGGATTTAGCATCGGTTAAATGATGGGGTTCGTAAGCGACGCGCAAAGCGATAGCGCCGGCGGCAAGCGAGTAATCGAGCGTCGGAAGGAGCGTCTGCCCCATCATTTAACACTATCCGCGTTGCTTTTGAGTTGCAATATATTAAGTAACTACGCAAAATTCATTACAGTCATTGCGAGCGTTCGCGCAGCGTCTCGTAGAGAAGCGAAGCAATCCCAGCCGCAAGCGAATTGCTTCATTTCGCAACTCTTAGAGACGCTACCGCGTTAAGCGAAGCTATGCCGTTGGCGGAGCCTCTCGAAGAGAAGGCTTTACGCTACATTCGCAATGACATTGTGTAATTAATTATGTTTACCTACTTATTTAACCGCTTCCTCCGACGCTCCACCCACAGACGAGTAAAACGTTCCATCGCTCCACAACCCAGAACCCCAAAATCTACGCTTTTTCAAGTCCTTAAACGTGCTGAATATATGCACAGCAGAGATAGCTAACCAACCAGACGTAGCGGTTTTTGTGCTTGAAGACTTGTCCAGTATTCAGCTTATTTTTATTTCTATAGAGTATAAAAAAGCTATGAAATATCTAACTGAAGTGGTAATATTTCCTCAAATCTGCTTCTGTACATTGTAGCTTTATATAAAAAATGGAAAGTAATACGATTGCTCAAACCATTTTCTGTAGCAGCTAAAGAGGTGAAGAATTGCTGTAAATTAGAGTTTTTTGCTTGGGACTTCCAGAAAATAAATTATCCAATTTACTCAGATAATATTTTTCTTTCTCCCCCTGCCCCCAGCTAATAGCCCCCCTGCCTACACCGCGATAGGATATTTTTTTAGTTGGAAGTCCCTTGTCTCACTATGGTGGTGGCAGAATGATTTAAAAAATAGTGAGCTTTTTCATAAAAATGGGGAAAATATGCTGTGTAAGCTTCTGGGATTTAACACTAGCTCTAAAATTTACCAGAATTTTAGGAATGTTACTTGCTTTTAACCAAGGTAGTGCCTTTGCTGATATCTTACCTATTAAGAGCCAGAGACAGTCTGTTGAAGAAATTGAAAACTTAACTTTATCAGAAACTCGTCTGTTAACGAGCCAGGATCAATTGCGTCAGATCCCTGTACTCACAACAGGCTTATCAAAGTTGAATCAACTAAGATTAGACCCAATTTTATCTCAGGTTCTCGACTCAGAACCAAAACAGCCAATCCCAATTCCACAGCCACGACCAGAACCTGCCCTAGAACTTCCTCCTCAAACATTTCCCTCCTCTGAAGAAGGCTTAGACCTTCCTGAAAGTATCATTGTTAGGAAATTCGAGTTTGATGGGAACACGGCATTTAGTGACGAAAAGTTAACTAAAATTACTGCCCAATTCACCAAGCGATCGCTAACCTTTGTAGAATTACTAGAAGTTGAGGCTACTGTAACTAAACTCTATACCGATGCGGGGTATATTAATTGTGGTGCTGTCATTCCGGCTGGTCAAACCTTATCTAAACAGGGATCTGTCGTCAAAATCCAGATTATTGAAGGAGGACTAGAAGAAATTGCGGTAATGGGTACACGACGGTTGAACTCGAACTACATCCGCAGCAGATTAGCCATTGCCACCGCTAGACCCCTAAATCAAAAGCGCTTGCTGTCAGCTTTGCAACTATTGCAACTTGACCCCCTAATTCAGAATATATCAGCCGAATTGTCTGCTGGGTCGCGTCCCGAATTAAGTTTACTAACAGTCAAGGTAATAGAAGCCGACTCCTTTAATACAGAATTTTTTATAGATAATGCTCGTGCGCCTAGTGTTGGCAGCTTACGACGCGGTGTCCGCATTAACGAAGGAAATTTATTCGGTTTTGGGGATGGCTTGAATCTGGAATATATCAATACTGATGGTAGCAACTCCTTTGACTTGCGCTACAATATACCCATTAATCCTCGTAATGGCACAATTACCCTCAGAGGTGGTTTGACGAGTATTGAAATTGTCGAACCACCCTTTGACCGCCTAGATATCATTGGTAATTCCAATTACTTCGAGTTAGGCTTCCGCCAACCTTTAATCTTATCTCCCAACAGAGAATTTGCTGTGGGTCTATCCGCGTTACGACAACAAAGCAAATCTGAACTGCTAGGTAGGGGTTTTTCTCTGTCACCCGGTGCTAATGAACAGGGAGAAACCCGCATTTTTGCCTTACAATTCTTCCAAGAATATCAGCAGAGGGATTCTCAACAAGCCTTAGCCCTGCGCTCTCAATTTAACTTGGGTTTAGATATCTTCAATGCTACCGTCAACAATGAACCTCCTGATAGTCGGTTTTTTTCTTGGCGCGGGCAAGGACAATATGTGCGACTTTTAGCACCGCAAACTTTACTAGTGATCCGTTCTGACCTGCAATTGACAACCCGTGCCCTTGTGCCTTTAGAGCAATTTGGGCTGGGTGGTCTGCGTAGTGTTCGGGGTTATCGACAAGATATTCTGTTGACAGATAACGGCTTTTTGGCATCAGCAGAAGTGCAATTACCAGTACTGCGGGTAGAAAACGTCGGAGGAGTTTTGCAAGTAGTGCCGTTTATTGATTTTGGTGTGGGTTGGAATAGTTCCAGGAATGCAGACCCAAATCCTAATACTTTGCTGGGGTTGGGATTGGGTTTACAGTGGCAAATGGGCGATCGCCTTAATGCTCGCCTTGATTATGGTATTCCATTAACAAATATTCAAGACAGAGGCAGGACTTTACAGGAAGACGGTATTTATTTCTCAATAGTTGCGAATCCTTTCTAAAAATTTTTGTCACAAAATCTCTGATTAACAAAGGTCTAGAAATCAAAAGTTATGCAACACCCCAAGCGATCGCTCCTATCCAATACTTTACCTCTATCTATAGGGGTGAATTTTGTATTGGCTTTGTTCTCTTGTATTGCTCCCTGTCCAGCAAAAGCACAAATTACATCTCAAATTACACCTGATGCGACTCTAGGCGATAAAAGTTCAGTTGTAGTAAAAGGCAAACTTGAAGGCAGTGATATTGAGCGGATTAATGGGGGAGCAATTCAAGGAAGTAACCTATTCCACAGCTTCCAGGAATTTAACGTTGGTGAAGGAGCAAAAGCCTATTTTACAAATCCAGGAGAAATTACGAATATTTTGACTAGGGTGACAGGAGGTCAGGAATCGAGGATTCTGGGAACTCTGGGGGTTTTGGGCCCAGCCAATCTGTTTTTGATTAATCCTAATGGAATTGTCTTTGGCCCCAATGCCCTTTTAAATATGGGAGGATCATTTGTAGCTTCTACCGCCGATAGCCTAGTGTTTGATAATGGGTTGGAGTTTAGCGCCACGAACCCGCTTTCCCCACCACTGCTGACAGTGAATATTCCTGTAGGATTGCGCTTGAGAGAGAATTCAGCCAGCATTGTCAATCAATCATCTGCTGTTCTTTACTTACCGGCGGGGAACACTTTGGGACTAGTCGGTGGAAATGTCATCCTTGATGGTGGGAGCTTGGGGGTACCTGGGGGTCGCATTGAGTTAGGAGGATTGACTGGTGCGGGAATAGTCGGTTTTAATGTCCAAGAGTCCCAAGGAATACCAAGAGTAGCTTCTTTAAGTTTTCCCAATGGTGTTGAACGAGCTGATGTATCCCTCTCTAACAAAGCAGTGGTGAATGTTGCACTCTCTAAGGAAGCAGTTGTGAATCTTCAAGGTAGGAGTGGCGGTAGTATTGCGATTAACGGTCGTAACGTGAATGTTTTGGGAGGAAGTCAGCTGCAAGCTGGAATAGGCAAAGATTTGGGTTCACCTGGAACTCAGGCGGGAAATATCGAAATTAATGCCACTGGAGAAGTAGTTTTTGATGGAGTATCGGACGGCTTTGTCAGTGCTGCATTCAATCAAGTGGAAGCTGGATCTGCTGGTAACGCAGGTCGGATCGAGATTAACGCGGATAACGTTGAAGTGAAAAATGGCGGTCAATTAAATACCAGTAGCAGTGGTAAGGGAAATGCAGGCACAATTCGAGTGACTGCTACTGATAAGGTGGTCTTTAGCGGAGTTACTTTGGGATTCCGTAGTTCTGCACTCAGCCAAGTGGGAGAGAATGCTGTAGGCAACTCGGGTGGAATCGAGATTAATGCACGTACCGTTGAGGTGACTGATGGCGGTTATCTGGAAGCCAATACTATTGGAAAAGGAAATTCGGGCACAATTCGAGTGACTGCTACTGATAAGGTGGTCTTTAGCGGAGTTACTTTGGGATTCCGTAGTTCTGCACTCAGCCAAGTGGGAGAGAATGCTGTAGGCAACTCGGGTGGAATCGAGATTAATGCACGTACCGTTGAGGTGACTGATGGCGGTTATCTGGAAGCCAATACTATTGGAAAAGGAAATTCGGGCACAATCCGAGTGAATGCTACTGATAAGGTGGTTTTTAGCGGAGCTCCTTTGGGATTCCGTAGTTCTGCACTCAGTCAGGTGGGAGAGAATGCTGTAGGCAACTCGGGTGGAATCGAGATTAATGCACGTACCGTTGAGGTGACTGATGGCGGTTATCTGGAAGCCAATACTATTGGAAAAGGAAATTCGGGCACAATCCGAGTGAATGCTACTGATAAGGTGGTTTTTAGCGGAGCTCCTTTGGGATTCCGTAGTTCTGCACTCAGTCAGGTGGGAGAGAATGCTGTAGGCAACTCGGGTGGAATCGAGATTAATGCACGTACCGTTGAGGTGACTGATGGCGGTTATCTGGAAGCCAATACTATTGGAAAAGGAAATTCGGGCACAATCCGAGTGACTGCCACTGATAAGGTCGTGTTTGACGGCCAATCTTCTTTAGGATTCCTGAGTTCTGCATTTAGCCAGGTGGAAAAAGGTGCTGTAGGCAACTCAGGCGGAATTGAGATTGACGCAGGTAGTGTTGCCATCACTAAGGGTGCTCAACTCAGTGCCAGTACTTCCGGACAGGGAGATGCAGGCAAAATCAGCATTACTGCCCGCGATCAGGTATTGGTAGATGGCAAATCTATATTGAGCCAGGTGGAAAAAGGTGCTGTAGGCAACTCAGGCGGAATTGAGATTGACGCAGGTAGTGTTGCCATCACCAAGGGTGCTCAACTCAGTGCCAGTACTTCCGGACAGGGAGATGCAGGCAAAATCAGCATTATTGGCACTGACAAGGTAATCTTTGATGGCGAATCTGGCGGTAATCGCACTGCTGCATTCAGTCAAGTTTTTGACGGAGCAAATGGCAACTCAGGCGGGATCGTGATTAACACCCCGATTTTAGAGGTGACGAAAGGCGCTTTACTTGATGCCAGCACTAAAAGCTCAGGCAATGCAGGCCCGATTAGCATTACTGCCACTGACAAGGTACTCTTTGATGGCCAATCGAGCAAAGGCGATCGCACTGCTGCATTCAGTCAAGTTTTTGACGGAGCAAATGGTAAATCTGGTGATATCGAGATTAGAACTCCGATTTTGGAGGTGACGAATGGCGCTTTACTTGATGCCAGCACTAAAAGCTCAGGCAATGCAGGCACGATCACCATTAATGCCAATGATAAGGTAATCTTTGATGGCGAATCGAGGCAGGGTGAAGGCAGTGCTGCAACTAGCCTAGTGACAGAGACTGCTACGGGCAAGTCAGGAGGAATTGAAATTAATGCTCCGATCCTGAGAGTTACCAATGGCGCAGAACTAAATACTAGTACTTTAGGAAAGGGCAATTCCGGCTCGATTCGAGTCACAGCTACTGATAATGTAGTTGTTGATGGTACATCTAGGGATCGCTCTCTTGTTTCCGCCATAGCCAGCGAAGTTGGGACTGGCGCAACCGGAGCCTCCGAAGGGATTACTATCAACGCTCCTCGCTTGCAGGTAAGTAATGCGGCTATTGTCAGCGCCAATACTAATGGGAATGGCAATGCTGGTAACATTGATGTCACATCTGACACTATTGAACTCTCCAGCGCCGGAAAAATCCGCACTAATACTTCAGCGAGTTCAAAAGCAGGTAATATCACACTGAATGTACCAAACAGCCTTACTCTGTCTGACTTTGGAACCGCAGTTTTAGCTGAGACTGAAAACACTTCTACTAGTGATGGCGGTAATATCTTCGTGATTGGCTCCCCCAAAAATGTCCTGATTCAAAATGGCGCCGAACTTTCTGTCAATAGCAGGGGAAGCGGCATAGGAGGCGATATATCTCTGGAAGCCAATTCTCTAACTTTGGAGCAGGGAACGATCTCAGCCGAAACCGCTAAAGAAAGAGGCGGCAATATCAGCCTAGAGGTAGCAGATTTATTGCTGATGTCAGGTGACAGCAAAATTACTACCAATGCAGGCATTGAAAGCCAACCAGGGGCAATTGGTACTGGCGGGAACATTAAGATTGATACCCAATTTCTAGTTGCACTACCCTCCAAACCAAAGGGTAGTGATATAACCGCCAATGCAACTTATGGTGACGGTGGTCGTGTTGATATCACAGCTACTAGTATCTTTGGGATTGAATTTCAGGACAAGCCTAGAGATTTGTTCAATGAGATCACCGCTAGTTCAGAGTTTGGTGGCAATCAGGGAGTGGTAAACATCAATCAGATTGCTCCCAGCCAGAATTTAGTGGAATTACCTGCAAATGTTGTCGATCCCAATGACCAAATCGCCCAAAATCCCTGTAGTAAAGGTGTTGGTAGTGAATTCACGATCACAGGACGTGGTGGGTTACCTCCTAGTCCCAACGAAGACTTGAGCCAAGAAGCTACTCAGGTTGGTTTAGTTGAACCAGTCTCAACCGTCAGTAATGTAAAACCACCGCAGAAAACCTCCTCCAGCGAGAATTCAAAATCCCAAATCCCCAGCCCGATTGTGCCAGTTAAAGGATGGGTATTCAACAATAAAGGTGAAGTAGTTCTCACCGCTTACAATCCCAACGTCACTGGAACCCATCGTCTACCTAAAAATTTAAGCAGTTGTCCTGCACGATAAGGCCAAAAAGGTGAAAACAATTATTTTTGTGAATTACTTGACAGGATAAAATATGAATAAAAAAAAGCAGAGAGGGCGATGTCTACGAGGGGCTACGCCTACGCTCAAAGCAAGATTTTTCTCGAAAATTAGCCGTTATAAACAGAGTGATTTCATAGCCCCTAGACTCTATAGTAGCCAAGTACGATCGCTAATTTTAGTAGTTCTGTTATTTTTCTTGTCTATGGGAGGAGTGCTGGTTACTACCCAAGTTTGGGCATCAACTGCGATCGGACAAACTCAACAAGAGCCTTTACAGTTAGTAGAACAAGCCAAATCACTTTACCAAAACAGACAATTTGAGTCAGCCCTAACCGTTTGGGAACAAGTTGCTGCGACTTTTGCGGCGCGAGAGGATAAACTCAACCAGGCAATGGCGTTGAGCAATCTTGCCCTCACATCTCAACAACTCGGTAGGTGGGAGCAAGCCAAAAAAGCGATCGCTACCAGCTTAAATATCCTCCAAACACAGCCAAAAACACCAGAGCGATCGCAAATCCTCAGTTCTACATTAGATATCCAAGGACAGTTGCAACTAGCAATAGGAGAATCAGAAGCAGCCTTAGCAACTTGGAAACAAGCGGCTGAAATTTATCAAAATCTCGGCAATCAAAATGGTGCAATTAGAAGCCAGATTAACCAAACTCAAGCCATGCAAGACTTGGGTCTTTACCCAATGGCTTGCAAGACCTTACTAAAAACTTTAGAGCTTGATCATCAAAACTGCCAGATCACAAAAGAAGAACTGCAAACCTTAAAAGAACGATTTGTCAACAAGGAAAATTCCTCTTCTTTAGATATCCTGGCTTTGCGTAGTCTCGGTAATGTTTTACGAGTTGTTAGTCAACTCGAACAATCCCAAATGGTTTTGTCCGCAGCTGGGCAATTAGCTCAACAATCAGGAGATTCGCAAAATCTGGCTGCTATTTACTTGAGTTTAGGCAATACAGCCCGGTCTTTGGGTAATAGAAAAATACAGTTGGGAAAACCAAGCGAACAACAGCCAGCCCTTACACAGTCTATATGCATTCAAGCAGCCAGTATAACCACTGCTGCTGAATTTTATCAACAGGCTGCTACTTGCTATCGGCAAGCGGAATCATCTACCTCATCAGATATCAAAAGACAAGCTCAATTGAATCGATTCAGCCTTTTGGTACAAACTCAACAATGGTCTGAAGTACCAACCTTGCTATCTGAAATCACGTCTCATCTCAATGACTTACCTATTACTCATCCCACTGTCTATGCTCACATTAAATTTGCTCAAAGTTTGATGTGTCTGCAATCAGGACTGAGTGAAAACTCATCAAATGCTTTATCATCCCCGATTCTGCAACTATGTAGCTTTGTAAAAAATACACCTACGGGCACTGGTGTTAAAACTCTTGAATCCTCAAAAATTCCCTCATGGCCAGAAATTGGGCAAATTTTACAAACCGCCCTCAACCAAGCTCAACAATTGCAAGACAAGCAAGCCGAAGCCGATGTGCGTGGTTATCTTGGAGGAGTTTACCAGCAAATAGGGAAATTGACAGAGGCACGACAATTAACTGAACAAGCTTTACAGCAGAAATCTGCTTTTAATGATTCTAGTATTACCTATCTTTGGCAGTGGCAGTTAGGACGGATTTACCAAACTCAACAAAACCAAAAAAGCGCACTTCAAGCCTACACCTTAGCCTACGAAACTCTTCAGTCTTTGCGTAAAGACTTAGTTGGTATTAACCCAGAAATTCAATTTACTTTTCGTGATAGTGTAGAACCAGTCTATCGAGAACTGGTCAATTTGCTCTTGCAACCCCAAGCTTCTCAACAGATAAAACAAACGGAGATTAATCAGAAAAATCTCAAGCAAGCTCGTGATGTTATAGAAGCACTCCAACTAGCAGAACTGACTAACTTCTTTCGGGAAGCTTGTATAACCAGTCAACCCCAACCAATTGACCAGCTAGATCCAAATGCTGCGGTTATCTATTCGATTATTTTGCCTGATCGCCTTGCTGTCATCTTGTCTAGACCTCAAAAGGATTTAAAATACTACGCAACGCCTCTGAAACCTAGTTCCCAGCCAGGGGAAGTCGGGGAGGTCGAGCGTGTCTACGATAATATACTTGCTGGCTTCACCCGTAACATCTACAGTTCTGGCTTAGATTCACTTCTTCCACAAAAAACTTTTTATGACTGGTTAATCCGACCAATTGAGCCAGAACTGGAAAAGGATGACATTAAAACTTTGGTGTTTGTACTAGATGGAGTTTTGCGTGCAGTACCCATGTCGGCACTTTATGATAGTCAGAAGCAGAAGTATCTGATTGAAAAATATAACCTTGCTTTGAGTCCAGGGTTGCAGTTGTTGTATTCAGCTTCGCTTTCCCCAAACAAATTGCAAACTTTAGTAGGAGGTTTGGCTGAGGCTAGGCAAGGGTTTTCCAAACTGCCGGGAGTGGAAGAGGAAGTTCAGGAGATTACAAAAATAGTTCCCACAGAAGTTCTTTTAAACCAAGAATTTACCCGCAGTCGCTTGAAAGTTCAAATCAACAATGTACCCTTCCCCATTGTTCACTTAGCAACCCACGGTCAGTTTTCTTCCCAGGCTGAGAATACCTTTTTGTTGACTTGGGACGGTCGGATTAATGTTAAAGAATTAGACCAATTATTGCAAGCACGCGATCGCCCTGGTCGAAGTCCTTTAGAATTATTAATTTTGAGTGCTTGCCAAACCGCCGCAGGTGATAATCGAGCGATTCTGGGACTAGCAGGGGTGGCGGTGCGTTCAGGGGCACGTAGTACATTAGCAACGCTTTGGTCAGTAGAAGATGAATCTACAGTTGAGCTGATGAACAAGTTCTATTCAGAATTGAACCAACCTGGGGTAACTAAAGCTGAGGCACTTCGTCAAGCTCAGTTGTTCCTGTTGCGATCGTCAAATTATAGTCGTCCTTACTACTGGGCAGCATTTGTCTTAGTAGGTAATTGGTTGTAGTCAGCAAGTAATATACTGTATTTTCGGAATTGAGCATTAGTAATGAGTATCACTTTAATAGGACTTACGCAGTGAAAACCTGAAACCTCGATCCCCCCTAACCCCCCTTAAAAAGGGGGGATCTGAAAAGCCCCCTTTTTAAGGGGGTTGGGGGATCTCTTGTGCGTAAGTGCTATTTAATTAAAGAGCTTTGACTTCACCAAAGGATAACTTATGTTAAATAATCAACAGTTGATTGGTCTAATTATGATCGGGTTGTTTCTGATGGGGACGCAACCAACAATTGCCCAATCAAATGCAAATATTCCAACGCCGACTAATCGCTCAAAATCCCAACGGATAATATTCAAACCACCATCAAATCAGGGTAAACCAAAATTTACATCATCGGGTGGATCGCGTAGTAATTGGCAATGTCCTCAAGATGCAACATTAAACACTACCTCAGCCAATAAAACCCCTTTGATGCTTCTTGCTCCCACTGACAGCAACTATGGGTTGACTATAGCAGAGCATCCGACATTTTTAGTGTATCTGCCGCAAACATCTGCCAAGCAAGTAGTCTTAAGCTTGATGACAGAAGACAATCAGCTTCATTCCCAAAGCTTCATTCCTATTAAAGGTGAACCTGGTATTATTAGCATCAAGTTAGCAGATAGCTTCCCCTCTCTGGAAGTAAGCAAAAATTATCAGTGGTCTTTAGTGTTGATATGTGGGGAAAAACCTAACCCTAACGATCCAGTGATCACCTCGTGGGTACGCCGTGTGGTTTTACCTCAACTCCAGAGTCAGCCGAGGACAACTTTGGAGCAGGCAGATGCTTACAGTGAACAAGGAATTTGGTACGATGCTGTCATTACCCTAGCTCAAATCAGAAATGCTCAACCTAATGATCAAGTCATAGCAGATATCTGGACTGACTTTCTTAAGTCCGTAGGGCTAGAAGCGATCGCTACTCAACCACTTCAATTGTAGAAGTAGTTAAGGAACTTCCAAATAAAAAAATATCCCACTGTTCACAGTCAACAGTCAAAATAATTCGTAATTTATAATGACGCTCGTTCCTCGCTACCGCTACGCTAACGTAATTCGTAATTATTACCCCACGACTGAAGTCGGGGGCCTAATTGAGGAATAAATTTATTTGTCTCCATAAAATGTTAGTTAGTTACTCTGTACCTTTAATTACGAATTACGAATTACGAATTACGAATTAGTAATTATTTGGTCAAGAGTCAACAACTTCAAGCGGTTGTTTTTATTTCTTGGAGTTCCCTAACTGTTTTTCTCGTAACTGCTGCTCGATAAAAGCCTGATTATCCTGGCTTTCTGACTGTTTGAGGTATTCAATGGCAATTGCTCCAGCAAGGGGATGGTCTTGGCACATTTCTAAAAGCAGTGCCAAAGTATGATGGAATTGGAGTCTTTCAAGTTGCTTGTGAGTAACCAACTCTAAGGCGACTGCTGACCCCAAAAACACTAACAGCGAGGGAATGATGGGTAACCACCAGCCCAAGCAAAAGGCTAAAAAGCCAATCCCCAAAAGTCCAGCACCAGCAAAGATTATACTGGCAGCGATCGCAATTGAAGACCTCAACTGTCGGCTAACTAATGCTCCTAATCCCGCCCAAACTAAAATCCACAGCCATTCTGTGGGTTCTTGCCAAACACGAAGCAAAGGTCTGCCATCAACAACAGCACTAATTATTTGACTAATAATATTGGCATGAACACTCACCCCAGTCATCGGCTGCGGAGAACTAAATAGACCACTGTTATAGGGGGTATAAAATACATCTTTAATGCTTGCAGCATTAGTGCCAATCAAAACTAGGCGATCGCGTAAACTATCAGGAGGAATGGTCTTTTCCAAGATATCTCTTAAAGGGAAAGTAGCAAAATTTTCCTGATTTCCTCTAAAGTTCAGCAAAATTTGATAACCTCCAGAATCTGCATGGACGTAGCCTCCATCATTGCCCACAAACCTTTCAAACACTGCTTTACCCCAACGCAACCTTTGACGTTCGGGATCGTTGTCAAGAAATTTTATGGTTATCTTTTCGTCCTCTAAATAGTGCTGCGCCAGTTTCATTGCCAAACTGTAGCGTGTTTCATTTTGCGAGAGGTCTACTGATAATAATGCCCGACGCACCTTACCATCTGCATCCACCACCTGATCGGCAAAGCCTACTCTTTCTTGGTTGAGAGTGGGAGGAGGGGCAATGGTATTAATCTTACTTCCCACAACTTTTTCAATTCCATATAAGTTTGGAGTTGATTGGAAGATGTTAACTAAGTCCTGATGCCCAGGTTCTACAGGCAAATCTCGATAAATATCTAAACCAATAGCTCTAGGTTGTTGGGCTTTAATATTAGCAATTGCCTTAGCTAAAACTTGATCAGGAATAGGCCACTTTCCTGCCTTTTTTATATCTTCTTCATCAATAGTGATAATCGCTATCCGTTTCTCTGGTGACTCTTGCAACAGTCGCCAGCGAAAAAACTGGTCAAGTATACTCCACTCGCCACCCTGCAACAGTCCACCAAAGTGCAGCAGCAGAATAGGTACAGTCAGACATATAGCAATCCTTGGTATCCAAAATAAGCCAATTCGCCGTTGTAAAACTTCTGGCTTGGCTTTTTGTCTAGCTTGTGCCAAAAGTTTATTAGCTTGTGCTAGTACTTGCAGTGACATTTGGGCTTGGCGTTTGGCTAATTCCTGACTAGCGGCTAAAAATTGGTAATCTAAATCGCCAAGGCTTTTACCTAATGCCCAAGTTAAGGTATCTTGTAAAGCTTGTCCTCGCAATAGATAGGATTCATCTTGGTAAGCTGATGCTGACCAGGCTGCGATCGCTTCTGCATAGGGTCGCAACTCTGCTAATTTACGCTCAACCCAACTGTGGTTGAATACAGCTTCGTAAATGCGATTATATACCTTGAGCTTGCCTTGTTGCTCAACTACTAACCCTGACAGCCGTAATTCGATTTGTTCAGGAGTTCCATCAGCAGAAATTTCTCCTTGACGTAAAATTTGCTGGTATAACTCTAATAATCTACCTGTACGTTTTTCATTTCTGTACAAAATGCGATCGCGAATCGTCCTCAAATGCTCAGGTTCATCTTGAGATTCCCAATTCTCAACAATGTTCGACCTTACTAGTTGCTCAACCGATGAAAATTTTTGAGCAGTTGACTCCAAAACTATAAACTGACACAGCTTTTGCGTGAGAAACGGTTGCCCACCTGTCCATTCTAGTATTTGCATGAGAACCCCTTCGGGGTTACTTACTCTTTGGTTCAAACCATCTATTAATGGTTGTACTTCATCAGGCTGAAATCCTTGCAGTTCAATCGCCTTGCCAATATTGAATGGTGTCTGGGTCTTATTTTGAATCAGTTCGTTAGGATTTGCAACCCCCAATAGTGCAAAAGTCAAACGCCTATATTTATAATTTACTTCTCGTTGCTGAAAGAAAAATCTAATTAAAGCAAAAAAATCATCCAATGAAAAATTCTGACTTAAAACACGATCAATTTCATCAATAAAAATAACTATATTTTGCTTGACCTCTACTAACAGTACTTCTTCAATAAATTGGCTCAAACACTGCACCGGTGAAAGCAAATCTCGCCGCTCACGCCACCAACTCCGCCATTGAATTTTTGAGTGCAGATGGCAACTACTCACCAAAGATTGGACAATCCCTGCATACCACTTTTCTGGAGTTACATCCTGTGTTCCCATTCCTGTCAAGTCAATAAACGCACAGATGATTCCTTCTGCTTGTAGCCTTTGCATCATCTGCACTCGCAAGCTAGACTTGCCCATCTGCCGCGAGTTCAGCACATAACAAAACTGACCCCACTTTAAGCGCTCATAAAATTCTGTATCAGCATGTCGTTTCACATAGCTAGGAGCGCTACTCTCAAGACTTCCTCCGATTTGATATTCAAAGTTTGACTTTGCTGCTGTCATCAAGGCTGTCCTTTACATTTTCCAATATATATATTTAGTTTTGATTTCATATACAGTCATATAAATAATTTATTATCTAACAGTCCTAGAGAAGAATTATACTATTTTCATTCATCAACTGGCTTTACCTGACTTTTACCTATTTTTGATTTTTGAGTAAGTAGGACGGCGTAAATAATTAAAGGTTTGTAGTGAGCGGCTCTAGCCCTCAAAGTAGGGCTAAAGTCCTCACTAAAAACTAATCTCAATATTTTTTACATTAGTTAATATAGTTTTAATTATTCTCACCGACTTACTTATTCCTAATTCAAATAATTCGTAATGACGCTCGTTCCTCGCTACCGCTACGCTAACGTAATTCGTAATTCGTAATTAAGTTTTGCATTAGCGAAGCGTTAGCGAGTCCGCGAGCGTCTGGGGATTTTAACCCCACCGCAAAACTTGTCGCGATTTAGAAGCGAGGGACTTAGACCCCTCAAAAATGTTAAAATAATTCGTAATGACGCTCGTTCCTCGCTACCGCTACGCTAACGTAATTCGTAATTCGTAATTAAGTTTTGCATTAGCGAAGCGTTAGCGAGTCCGCGAGCGTCTGGGGATTTTAACCCCACCGCAAAACTTGTCGCGATTTAGAAGCGAGGGACTTAGACCCCTCAAAAATGTTAATTTAGGACTTACGCACTGTACAAATGCATCGTGATGTGCTGCATTACCATATTCAGTAGATCGAAAAGTTTTCCAGAACCCTTACCAGCTGTTCATTTAAGTTTAGGAACACAATTTGTCGCAATCCTGTTAGAGTCTGCTTTTCAAGGAACGGGTGTTGTTGGTGGGTTAAGAGTGCAGTGCAAGCGATCGCGATCATCAGCCCCAAAATGTCGGCTGAAACCCTGATTATTTCGTCAACTTACAAAAGTTTTCGATCTACTGATATTTCTCATATAGATTGCTTTACAGAGGTTTTTTGATGAAGAAGAACTTAGAAGTCAGAATTTCCCCTGAATTCTGTACCAGTGCCTGATAAGTGTTGGTTGACAATTATTCTTTTTTAACTAGTTCCGTGGGTTTAAGTCCCCGGTTCAATAAAAAAGCAAGTTTTGTGTTGGGGTTAAATTCCCATTACAAAACTTAATTACGAATTACGAATTACGAATTACGAATTATTTAATCGATTCTGAATTCTGGTTTCCGAACAGCTTTTGGCAAAGACTAAATGGTGTTAAAAGATTACAGATGAGGCAAGAAAGGCTCACAGTGCGATGTTCTGAGAACTTTGTCAGCAAACTACTAAAAAACTATCGAGCTTTAGTAGTTTAATATCAACTCTGTTTAAAATCATAAAATGCATTAAAAAGCAAGCCACTTTAGAGGTGTATTTAAAGACATTATTAGCAAAGTTGTGTTAAGCAGCACTTGCATTTTTCTTGTAAGTATGAAAAGCTTTGTTAAAGAGTAAAATACGGTAAATCAATCAAGTTATAGTATTTTGTGAGGGATACACTCCAGCATTTCATTTACTGGCTGACTGACTTGAAAATAGGGACTGATGACGGATGACTGGGCAAAGAAATATTTTCATGCACTCTTTGTGTGATTTATCACATGACCGTCTAGTTTGAAAGTGCTGAGTGCTGTAGACGCTTTTGCGGCTTCCCCCTGAAGCCACTGCGTTGGGGAGACAGCACCGTGGGCGGGTTCTCCGACCTGTAGCAATTGGCTAAGTAAAAGTCAATGAGTCAATGAGTCAGTAAAGTAGACTTTCATTTGAAAATTTTCTATGGCGATAAAGCCGAAGCATTTGAAGCTGATATCAAAGAAGCATTACTAGCAGATGAGTAAAACACGCAAGTTTCGTTTAGGTGCATTCATTCAAGCCACTGGACATCATGTTTCTGCCTGGCGACATCCAGATGCACAGATAGACGCTGGATTCAATTTTGAGCATTACAAAGAAATTACCCAGACTGCCCAACGCGGCTTGTTCGATGCAGTTTTTCTAGCCGACAGTCCAGGAGTTTGGGGTGGCGCTCCAGAAACTCAAAAACGCAATGGTAAACTTGTCCATTTCGAGCCAGTCACACTCTTTTCGGCCTTGTCCTCTGTAACCCAAAACATTGGCTTCATTTCCACCGCCTCGACTACTTATGAAGAACCTTACACCCTGGCACGTAAGTTTGCCTCGCTGGATCACTTGAGTAAAGGCCGAGCGGGGTGGAATGTAGTCACCACGGGTAACGAGAATGCTGCACTTAATTTTGGTCTTGAGCATCACCCAGAACATAGCCAACGTTATGAACGTGCCCAAGAGTTTGTGGAAGTGGTCAAAGGACTGTGGGATAGTTGGGAAGACGATGCTTTCATCCGTGACAGAGAATCTGGTATCTATTTCGACCAGAATAAACTACATACACTCAACCACAAGGGTAAACATTTTTCTGTCAAAGGCCCTTTGAATGTTGGTCGTCCACCTCAAGGTTATCCGGTGATTGTGCAGGCTGGAGCATCGGAAGCTGGACGAGATTTAGCTGCGCGTACTGCTGAGGTGATTTTCACTGCCAATCAAACTCTAGTCGATGCTCAAGAATTTTATGCTGATGTCAAAGGTAGGTTGGCGAAATATGGACGCTCTCCAGACGATCTGAAAATCATGCCTGGGGCTTTCCCAATCATTGGCCGGACTGAAGAAGAAGCCCAAGAGAAATACGAATTTCTGCAATCGTTGATTCATGCTGATGTAGCTTGGGGTATTTTAAACAACTATTACAAAGGTGTGGATCTGTCGAAATATTCTTTAGATGATGTAGCTCCCGAACTACCGAGTGATACAAATAATAATAAGAGTCGTCTGAAATTAGTCAAGGATTTAGCTACTCGTGGCACTCTGACGCTGCGCCAGTTATATCTCGCTCTTGCTACCGCCAGAGGTCATCGTACTATCCTTGGTACTCCCGAAAGCATTGCTGACCAGTTAGAGGGATGGTTCAACAATGGTGCAGCAGATGGTTTTAATATCATGCCACCAATCCTGCCCACAGGATTAGATGACTTCGTTAACCTAGTCGTTCCCATCCTCCAGAAACGCGGACTGTTCCGTACTGAATACGAAGGTAGCACCTTGAGGGAAAACCTGGGGCTGCGTCGTCCAAGTAATCAATTTGCCGCTAAACAAGTGAATGAGAGATTGGTGTTGGCGTAAATTAATAGGGCTTACGCAACGCCGCATATTCTTTTGAGTTCGTAGTGTTCGCATAGCGTCTCAAAGAGAGGACTTTAGTCTTCTCTTGCAAACGCTACTTGAACAAAATTAGGACTAAAGTCCTTACTACAAACAAAAAGCGTAAGTCCTGATTAAAAGAGTAGTGAGTTTCGAGTGCTGTAGACACTCCTGCGGGAGCCAGCACGTTATGGGTTCTTTCCGTTGAATTGTCTTAGCTGAGTTATCCAGATGCGATAAATCGCTTATCAATTTTAGGGTTTTATTGGGCTTTCAATCCAATAAATTACCAAGTAACATTCAGATGCGTAGTTGTACTCAGCACTCATAACTCATTTCTCAGCACTACTTTTGTCATTTATTCAAGGAAAAAACATGACTGAATATAGCAGATTGAAAACTTCTCGTTCCGCCGCAATCAAAGCAAACCTCAATTATCCGATAATTGACACTGATGTTCACACTAATGATTTCACTCCGGCGCTTGAGGATTACATTGCTAAATACGGTGGCTCGAAACTCGTAGATGAATTACGCAAGGCGGAAGATTCTCGTCTCAATTCCAAGAGCAATGGTAAAGACTGGTATCAACAAACTCCAGAAGAACGCCAGTACAACCGCACAATTCGATCGCCTTGGTGGGCGAGAGTTACCCGTAACACTTTGGATCTCGCTACTTACACTTTGCCAGAACTATTCTATGAGCGTCAGGCGGAGCAGGGGTCAGATTATTCGGTACTGTTTCCGAATAATGTTCTTGCACCGGCTGGAGCAAGTAAAGAGAATCGTCAAGCACTACAACGCGCAGTCAATCACTATCATGCTGACTTGTATCGGAAATATAGCGATCGCCTGACACCTGTAGCTGGTATCCCGATGGGTAATCCTCAAGAAGCCGTTGAGGAGCTAGAATTTGCAGTGAAAACACTAGGGCTGAAGGTGGCAAACATTCCTGGTGGCGTGAAACGGCCAATTAAGGCGATCGCTGATAAATATCCAGCAGATCAATACCCTGAAATCGCTAAGTATGCCTCTTACATTGACTTTTACGGATTGGATAGTGAATACGACTACGATCCATTCTGGGCAAAAGCAGTTGAATTAGGTGTACCCATTACTACCCATTACGGCAGTCAAGGTTGGACTGGACGCTCCTCCATCAGCAACTACATGAACAACCATATCGGTCACTTTGGCGATGGCTCACAAGCATTTGCCAAAGCACTGTTCTTTGGTGGTGTTACCAAACGTTTCCCACAGTTACGCGTAGGTATGCTCGAAGGTGGTGCAGATTGGGGCGCTCACGTCTACATTCATTTAGTAGATCGTTTCTCCAAGCGCAATCTGAAGGGACTGCAAAACTACAACCCAGAACTCACCAATGCTGATGAGTTGTTCGTGTTGTTTGAGCGTTTTGGTAGCGAATTCCTGCAAGCACATCCTCTGAATAAAGAGGAACTAACAAAGAGTGTCTTGGGTTCTTCCTTCAACCGTCATAGCCGTTCACCCGTTGGTAGCGAACTAGAAGATTTTGCCGCAGCTGGGATTGAAACAATTGAAGATATCCGCGATCGCTGGGTAAATAGTTTCTTCTTTGGTTCCGAGTCTGACGATCGCACTATAGCAGCAGCATTCAACGACAAAGCCAATCCCTTGGGTGTGAAAATCAACGCCATTTATTCCTCAGATGTTGGTCACTGGGATGTGCCAGATTTAACCGACCCATTAGCAGAAAGCTGGGATTTGGTACAAGAAGGTGTGATTTCTGAAGCGGACTTTAAGGCTTATGTATTCAATAATCCTTACAAGTTTTATACTCAAGCTAATCCCGACTTCTTCAAGGGTACGGCGGTTGAATCTAAGGTAGCTAACATCGAATCTCCACAAGCTGATAAGAGTTTGGTAACGGCGTAAAAAATTAGGATAGCCCTGTAAAGGTGGGTAAAAATTTTGGTCAAGAAATTCTCTTTAACTTCTTAACTCTGTGTTCTCTGCGCCTCTGCGGTGAAAAAATAATTTATTTAACCTTATTAAGCACAGAGAACACAGAGAGAAAAGCAGAAATTTGATCACTAAATTTCATAGGTCACCTTGACAAGGCTAGAGATTAGGAGGAGATCAGGGAATAACTTCCTTGCTCCTCTACATCCCCTTCTTCAGTACACGCGTTTTACCCTAGAAGATTGACATGACAACAACAACTGACCCTAATTTTGGTGCGCGTGAGGCGCTACGCCTACTCGGCCCCTATCCTGATAACTGGGTACCCGACCATGCTGATATTGACCACAATGTAACGATAGTTGGTGGTAGTGGTACAGGTATTACCTTTGCCTTTGCACTGCGACGGGCTGGTATCGGCCGGGTGACAATTATCGATGAGGCTGAAGATGAAGCCCATGCTGGTGTATGGCTAAATCAGGCGCGGATGAACAAGCTACGCACGCCCAAGAATCTGCCAGGGCCGGAACTGGGTATTCAGGCGTTGTCATTTCAGGCTTGGTATGAGGCGCGACACGGTGCTGAGGCTTACGCGGCGATTGACCGTATTCCTCGCTTGCTTTGGGCTGAATACCTCAGTTGGTATCGGCAGTTTCTAGAAATTCCAGTGCGTTACCAAACGAAGCTGGTGCGGATTGAGCCTGCTAACGGTTTCTTTCGCTTGCATCTAGAAGTGAACGGTATCCCCCAGGTGGAAACTACCCGCAAAATTATTCTGGGCAATGGTTTTGTCGGTGCTGGTGGCCCATACGTGCCTTCAGTGTTGGCTACTTTACCACGCATTTTATACGCACATACCGCCGATGCCATCGACTTTGATGCGCTGCGAGGCAAAACTGTAGCGGTGCTGGGTGCTGCGGCTTCGGCCTTCGATGCTGCTGGGGTAGCTCTGGAATCGGGAGCTAAAGCAGTACACTTGTTCTCACGACGGTCAGAGATCGCATCACTACCAGTAATTCGTGTGCGTGGTTATCCTGGTGCTTACAACAACTATTACCAAATACCTGATGCCGATCGCTGGTTCCAGGCTTTGCGTTATCGTCAGTTCGGCTCCACACCACCAACCGACGCAATTGAACGGGCGATCGCATTCCCGAACTTCCACCTGCACCTATCCGCAACTTGGAGATCAGCACACGAGCAAGACGGCCGCATCTTCGCGCAGGTGAACGACGATGTTTTCGAGTTCGATTTTGCGATCGCTGGTACTGGCTACTTTGTTGATCCGGCGGCGCGGCCTGAACTTGCCGACTTTGCCCATCATATTGCCCAGTGGAGCGATCGCTACGAACCACCATCTGACCAGGGCGATGAAGAATTAAGTGTTTATCCTTATCTTGGTAGCGCCCATGAATACCAAGAAAAAGTCCTAGGTAGCGCACCTTACCTGAAGGATATCCATGTTTTCAACCCGTCTGGCTTCGTCAGCTTCGGACTGCCAATTGGTGACATACCCAGCATCCGGCGCGACGTACCAGCAGTGGTAGGACGTATTAGCCATGATTTGTTCTTTGCTGATTGGGCGCTACATGAAGCCCGCATTACTAGCGACAACGTTGCACCAG
The DNA here is from genome assembly GCF_020829645.1 of Nostoc mirabile CHAB5784. Lineage (GTDB taxonomy): Bacteria > Cyanobacteriota > Cyanobacteriia > Cyanobacteriales > Nostocaceae > Nostoc > Nostoc mirabile. The sequence continues at coordinate 21,425 of NZ_JAIVFS010000064.1, forward strand.
ACTTCGATACCTCGCTGTATGCAGATGCAGTATGGAAACAGAAAGTGCCAGTTAGTTGAATCTAGTAGTCTGTTAAGACAAGAATGCTTGGTGAATCAACTTTTATTTCTCTTTTTTCCTTCTTACTTAAATAACGAACCGCAGAGGCACAGAGAAGCCAGTGCGTTGCGGGGGTTCCCCCCGTTGTAGCACCTGGCGCGACACAGAGAGAAAGATTCTAAAACTTGGTTTACTCAGCAAAATCAAAAATTTATCTATACTCCCCAATCCCCAAATTTCCCCAAACTTTAGGAGTCACAACTATGTCTGTCGAACACCGCTCGTTTAACACCAGTAATGGTTCCTTACCTTATCTCCTCTCGCCTATCTCAGACAATATTAACCAACCCGCGCCCTTGGTGTTATTTCTACATGGAGCGCGCGATCGCGGTACAGATATAAATGTGCTGCTGAAATGGGGTCTACCTCGTTTTGTGGATTCGTCCAGCTCCTTACCTTATGTCTTTGCCGCCCCCCAGTTGCCTGAAGGACAAACCTGGGTAGACCGAGAGTTGGATGTGATTGCTTTGCTCGATGATCTCATCGCCTCCCAACCCATCGATCCGTCCCGTATAATTTTATCTGGGTTCAGCTTAGGTACGGCTGGGGCATGGCATATCGCTGCTTCTCATCCTAGGCGCTTCGCTGGTCTGGTAGCAGTGTCTGGTCGTGTACCCAAAACATTAGAAGCAAGCCAACTAGCTGCCCTTAAGGATATTCCTATCCAAATATTCCAAGGTGGAAAGGACGAAAAACTACCGATTGAAGATACGCAGGAGATTGTCGCTACCTTGCGCGGACTGGGGGGAACAGTAGATTTTACTGTACTGCCGGAAGGCGATCATTTTATTGCCGATGAAGTGTACAGTGACCCGAAATTGCAACAATGGCTGATTTCACAGAGCCGTCGCAATATACCCCTAGTTGTCTGACACCTTATGTCTTACGCATCATCTGATCACTGGAATCAATTCTTCACTAAATTAAAGGATACTAGCACTGATTTAGATTGGGGAAACCAATGGACGAAGGTTCACCTTCCGTTCCTTAATGCTGCTAAAGTTAAAACCGTGCTTGACCTTGGTTGCGGTACAGGAAACGACGTGTTACGTCTTGTACAACAAGGTTTTACAGTAATTGGTCTGGATTTTTCAGATGAAGCAGTACGACAAGGACGTGAGAAGTCAGAAAAGTTAGGACTGGACGCACAGTTTGTAGTTGCCGACATGGCAAAACCTTTGCCTTTTAATAAAGCAACCTTTGATGCTGTCATGTCCAATGTTGCCATCCACATGTTTTCAGATCGGATTACACGCGAATTGTTTAAAGAAATTCACCGAATAATACGCCCCAACGGATTGTTTGTTTTCCACGTTAATTCTACAGAAGATGCTTTAGTTCGGGCAGAACGTCACCCACCCATGCGCGAAATAGAGCCAAATTACTTTCTAGAACGTCACGGACAAACTATGCACTTTTTCTCTCAAGAATATTTGCTAGACCTCTTATCTGATTGGAAAGATGTAGAGTTAAAACATTACGAAATATTGCATGAGCAAACGGGCAAGCTGTTTAAAAGAGTTTGGTGGGGTAAGGCAATACAGCCAGATTAGTCTGCTTGCAATCTGTAACGAAAAAACTCAGCTTCTAAATTCTTAATCAACAACGACGAAAATCTTGATGACATTACCAACAACTAAACTCGGTCAAACTGGATTGACCGTTTCCCGTCTCTGTCTCGGTACAATGACTTTCGGATTGCAGACAGATGAAGAAACTTCCAGACAAATCCTTGACACCGCCGCCGATGCTGGAATCAACTTTCTCGATACAGCCGACGTTTATCCCCTTGGGGGTGGGCTTGCTACTGCTGGAAGTACCGAAGAAATTATTGGGCGCTGGCTCAAAGGCAAACGCGAACATTTTATTTTGGCTACCAAGGCTGTAGGTAAGGTTGGCCCTGCACCTTGGGATCAGGGTGCTTCGCGCAAACACATTTTGGATGCGATCGATGCTTCCCTCAGACGACTGGGAACGGATTATGTTGACCTGTACCAATTGCATTCTGACGATGCCTCAACCCCTCTTGATGAAACCTTAGAAGCTTTAGATACAGTAGTTCGTGCTGGTAAGGTTCGCTATATAGGGGTTTCCAACTTCTTAGCTTATCGGCTCGCCCGCGCTTTGGGTCGCGCCGATGTGCGGAATTTAACTCGCTTTGTTTCGATTCAGCCCCGCTACAACCTGTTATTCCGTGAAATTGAGCGAGAACTTTTGCCCTTGGCGAAAGAAGAAGGACTAGGTGTAATTCCTTACAATCCCTTAGCTGGCGGTCTACTCACTGGCAAACACAGTCTCACTCAAGGCCCCACCGCCGGGACTCGTTTTACTCTGGGTGCTGCGGCAGAACGTTATCAAGAACGATACTGGCGCGATGGCGAATTCAATACTGTCGAGGAATTACGTACAGTGGCGGATTTGGCTGGATTGTCACTCACTACCCTAGCGGTGGCTTGGGTGCTGGCTAATCCGATTATTACTGCCCCTATTATTGGTGCTAGTCGTCCAGAACAACTGACTGACACCCTCAAGGCTGTAGAACTAAAACTCGACGACAATTTGAAACAAAAGCTAGACGACATCACCGCCGAATATCGCAGGGGAGATTCTCTGCGTTAGTTGTGCAAATTTTAACCTTTCCAATCCAAACTATTTCATCTATCAAACAACTATGATTAAACGCCGTCGTTTTCTAAATGTTGCTACATCTAGTCTGGGCGGTTTTTCTATGGCATATTTGTTGGGAAGTTGTAGCCAACAAAGCCAACAGAATGTAGCAGGTACTAGTGGCAATTCAATTTCTCTTGGTATAAAAACTAAAGTTCTCCGCATGGGTTATCAAAGTGCAGGGGATCTGTTCAGAAATCGCCAAGTTTTAGAGAAACGCTTGGAGCCACTGGGGATCAAGGTGGAATGGGCGCAATTTGTCCAAGGGCCTCAACTCATGGAAGGCATGGCTGCGAAAAGAGTTGACGTAGGCTCAGTAGGAGAAACGCCACCAATTTTTGCCCAAGTCGCTGGTTCAGACCTGGTTTATGTCATTGGTACACAAAGAACCGAAAGAACAGGAACAAGTAGTGTGATTGCTGTACCTCCAGAATCTCCACTTCAGAAATTTGAGGATATCAAGGGGCAAGAAGTTTATTTTCAAAAAGGATCGGCATCGCACTATTTTATTCTTAGAGCTTTGCAGTCAATCGGCTTGACAATCAAGGATATCAAAATCAAAAGTATGGCGACTATCGAGGCGCGGGGTGCGTTTCTCGAAGGGAGAATTCCCGTTTGGATGACAGGAGATCCGCACTATGCGATCGCGCAAAAAATGGGTCGAATTCGTGTCCTCAGAGATTCTGTGGGGCTAGATTCTCCTGGGGGCTACTATATTGCTGAGAGGAAGTTTGCCGAAGAAAACCCTGGCTTGCTCAAAATTATCATTGAAGAACTTCATGCCCTTGATAAGTGGGCAGAGGCGAATCGAGATGAAGTAAAAAAATTGATGATCACAACACAAAAGCTCGATGAAGATGTAGCCGACAAGGTAATGTCTCGTCGCACTTTCGCAGGGCGTAGAGGCCTAAGTCCTGCACTGATAGCGGAACAACAGCGTGTAGCAGATTTATTCTTTCAAGAGGGTGTCATACCGAAGAAAATCAACATTCAGGATGCGTTACTTCCGCCTGATTTGTATGCTGCAATCACACCGCCAGAAATTATGGTCTAGTAGTCTGCCAAGACAACTATGCGGGGTTAAATAACGTAGACGCAAAGCGGTGAGGGAGTCGCAGTCTTGGCGGTTCCCGTCGTTAGCGCAGCGTTAGCGACAAAGGAGCGTCTTGCGATAGCGCAGCGTTAGCGAGTCTTCTCCCAAGGGGAGACGCTTTAGCGCAACGAGCGTCACCCCCGAACCCGAAGGGCTTCTTGCAGGGTACCCCAGAGGCACAGAGAAGCCAGTGCGGTTAAGAGACTTGTCCCCCTTGCGCGTCTCCCCGAATCCCAAAGGGAGAGGCTAGCGCCAAGGGAGAAGCAACTGGCGCGACACAGAGAGAAAGGGAGAAAGATTCTAAAACTTGGTTTACTCAGCAAAACGAATTACGAATTGGTATAAGATGCTAGAAGAGCGACTTTGATGACGAAAAAATCCAGAAAATCCCAATACTTTCAACGTGCTGCTGATGCGCCCAACTTGCCTGATAGTCCATTCAGGTTCATTTGTCATTTTGTCAGTCATTTTCGGTGGTGGTACGTGACAATGGTGATTCTGGAGGTAATACACGCAACCTGCGGCATCATGTTGCCTTATGCCATTGGCGAGATCATCCGGGGTGTGACGCGACGGGCGGGCGACAGCAAACTCATTTTTGATGCCATGAGCCAACCCCTGATGCTTTTCACCGCCTTGAGTGTGGGTGAAGTGATATTCGGGCGAGCGGCTGGACTTTTGCAGACTATCCTCCATCCGATCCACCGACAGCACATCGTCCGATCGCTATATGCATACTTACAGCACCATTCGCATCGCTATCTGAGCAGCAGTTTTTCCGGGGCATTGGCACATCGGATTAGCGAAACTTCTCTGGGTGTGACTCAGACGATGCAAATGCTGATTACTGAATTTATGCCAGTAATCATCGTGTATACTGTCACCACGATATTACTGTATCGCGTCTATCCTCCACTTGCTGGATTCGTGGGGGTGTGGGCAGTTCTCTTCATCAGTATTTCGTTTTGGCTGGCAACTCGCTGCCGAATTTACTCCCGAAAAGCCGCAGCAGCAAGAAGTGAGACAACGGGCATCATTGTAGATGCGGTAACAAATCTCACCAGTAGCCGACTGTTTGCTCGCCTGGGTTTTGAACGAAGCTATTTGAATGAGCAATTAAGGGACGAACTCAAAGAGGTGAGAAAATCCAACTGGTACTCGGAGCGAATCCGCTGGTTTCAGTTTATCTCAGCAGCAGTCCTGAAAATTGGCACTTTGTATTACTCGCTCTCACTTTGGAGTCAGGGAAAGATCGCTACTGCGGATTTCGTCGTAGCAACCAGTCTGTCACTGTTAATCATCAGTGAAGCCCGCAATTTAAGTAAACGGTTTCTAGAATTTTTTGAACATATCGGCAATATTGCCAATGGTGTCTTCACTATTGTTCAACCCCACGAGATCATTAATCGTGATAGTGCGATCGCCCACTCAATCACCCAAGGTAAGATCGAGTTTCGGCAAGTGAATTTTAGCTACTCCCTTGAGAAAAAAGTATTCGACAACCTGTCTATCACCATCCAACCAGGCCAGCGTGTTGGACTGGTTGGCTTTTCTGGCTCTGGGAAATCCAGTTTCGTGAATCTGATTTTGCGTCAATTCGACCCCCAATCGGGACAGATTTTCATTGATGGGGTGGATATTCGAGACATGACGCAAGATGCGCTACACGCCCAGATCAGCTTGATTCCTCAAGATCCGTCTCTGTTCCATCGGACATTAATAGAAAATATTCGTTATGGACGACTGGATGCCACCGACGAGGAAGTGATCGAGGCAGCACGCCAGGCCTACGCTCACGATTTTATCGCTCAGATTAAGGAAGGGTATGATTCTTTGGTGGGCGAACGTGGTATCAAACTTTCTGGAGGACAGAGACAGCGAATTGCGATCGCACGGGTAATTCTCAAAGATGCACCGATCCTGATTCTAGATGAAGCTACCTCCAGCCTCGATTCCATCACCGAAAAAGCCATCCAAGATACTTTAGATTCAGCGATGAATGGAAAAACGGTCATCGTGGTAGCTCATCGACTTTCTACTATTGCCCATCTAGACCGCATTTTGGTATTTGACCAAGGGCGCATTATCGAAGATGGCACTCATACCAAACTGCTGGCACGCCGTGGTGCTTACTACAGGTTATGGAAAATGCAGGCAGGTGGATTCTTACCTGTAGAAGCCAATAATCAAAATGCCTCTGAACTGCAAACAGGATAGTTTCGAGTAATTTTCTCTTTCTTTACAAGTATGACTTAGGATTCCAAATCATATATAAACAGTTTCTACCTCTGCCTGCTGCTTCTAAACTCGTAGCTTGATAGAGATACCGGAGTTTTATGAAAAACTTCTTGCTTGGTTAAGTAGAATATGTGATACTCTGAAAGCTATAAATAAAGAGCGGTAATTCTATCGAATTGCCGTAGTTTAAAAGGACAGGACTCATGCAGCTACTATGGTTCATCCCAACCCACGGCGACGGACGTTACCTTGCAACTGCAACAGGCGGACGGGCAGTAAGCTTTCCTTATCTGCGGCAGATTGCCCAAGCGGTGGATGACCTTGGTTATACAGGGGCATTGCTGCCCACGGGTCGCTCTTGCGAAGATGCTTGGATTGTAGCGTCAACGCTGGTATCATTGACGCGACAGATGCGTTTTTTGGTAGCGATTCGTCCCGGCTTGGTATCACCTGGAGTAGCAGCGCGGATGGCGGCGACTTTTGATCGACTCTCTGGAGGACGCTTGCTGATTAATGTCGTGACAGGTGGCGATCCCGTAGAGTTAGCAGGAGATGGCTTGCATTTGGATCATGATCAGCGCTATGAATTAACAGATGAATTTTTGACAGTATGGCGAGCGATCGCTAGTGGTGAACAAGCTAATCTTCAGGGCGACTATCTCAACATCCAAGATGGTAAACTGCTGTTTCCACCCGTCCAGAAGCCATATCCTCCCTTGTGGTTTGGCGGTTCCTCTGGCGTTGCTCAAAAAATTGCTGCCAAGCACGTAGATGTCTATCTAACTTGGGGTGAACCACCGGCGCAAGTAGCTGAGAAGATTGCATCAGTTCGGAGACTTGCTTTATCAGAAGGGCGAACTTTGCGGTTTGGGATTCGCCTACATGTGATTGTGCGCGAAACTGAGAGTGAAGCCTGGGATGCGGCGAATCAATTGATTAAGTATGTAGATGATGAGGCGATGGCTAAAGCCCAAAAAGCTTATGCCCGGATGGACTCAGTTGGGCAACGGCGGATGACTCAACTACACCACGGTAATCGTGAGGCATTAGAGATTAGCCCGAACCTATGGGCGGGAGTTGGTTTGGTGCGGGGTGGTGCGGGAACGGCCTTAGTAGGCGATCCCCAAACCGTAGCTGCCAGGATATTGGAATACGCTTCTTTGGGTATTGAGTCCTTTATTCTCTCTGGCTATCCCCATCTAGAAGAAGCTTATCGAGTTGCAGAACTTCTATTTCCTCATCTGCCATTAGAAAATTTGCCCGTAGTGGAGAAGCAACATGTCTTAAGTCCATTTGGCGAGATTGTGGCAAATGAAGATTTCCCTAAGCAACAGCATCCAAAAAGAGCAACGTCTATATCCTAGTAATTAAGAACTAGAAGATTACCAGCCATGTTGCACCAACAAATTGACCAAAAAATCTCAGAAAAAGAAGCGTGGGCATTGCGTCGTCAGTTGGGGATACCTAACAATAAACGCTTGTGGGTGCTGGCGTGCATGGACGAACGTTTACCTGTGGAAAAAGCATTAGGAATTGGTGAAGGAGATGCTCATATTTTCCGTAATGCTGGGGGCTTAGTGACGGATGATGCTATCCGGTCAGCAATGTTAACTACACAGTTTTTTGGCACCAAAGAAATCATCGTTATTAATCATACCGAATGTGGCATGATGACAGCATCAGGAGACTTTCTCAGTGAGGTATTGCGAAATCAAGGTATTGACGTGGATCAAGTTAGTGTCGATCCTGCTTTGCCAGAGTTGAAGCTACCAAAAGGCGTTTTTTCCAAATGGATCAAAACGTTTACCGATGTGGATGAAATCTGCACACAGCAGGTAGAATTGCTGCGTAATTCTGCTTTAATTCCCCAGGATGTAGTTATTCATGGCTACATCTGGGAAGTAGAGAGTATGAGTTTGCGCCGTCCCTACAAACGTCTGAGTGATCAGGTCAACACAGCATCAGCTATGAAGACCAAAACCACAAAACATACTGAACCCATTTTAGAAATTGGGAGTTTAATTGAATGACAAATATTTTAGCGATCGCTGGTAGTCCAACCCATCCATCTAGAACTTATGGTGTTGTCGAATACACTGCCAAGCTTTTACAACAAGAAGGCTTGCATGTAGACATTATTTCAGTTCGGGATTTGCCTGCTGAAGATTTAGTTTTTGGACGTTACGAGAGCCAAGCTTTAGAACAGCCAAAAGCTTTATTAGCAAAGGCAGATGGTGTGATTATTGCCACCCCAATTTACAAAGCTGCTTACACAGGAGTGCTAAAAACATTTCTAGATTTGCTGCCACAAAAATCATTGACAGGTAAACCTGTGTTACCAATTGCCCTTGGTGGGACGATCGCTCACTTATTGGCAATTGAATATGCCCTAAAACCTGTGTTATCTGAATTAGGAGCGCGGCATATCCTAGCTACTATTTATGCGGTAGACAAACAAGTTCAACGACAAGCTGATAACAGCGTTCTGTTAGATGAGGAAATTGAGCAAAGACTCAAAGATGTTCTCAAGGAATTTGTTAAAGCTGTAGAATATGATGCCGCAGCGCCTCAAGAATTGGTTCATGCCAATTAAATAATCAAGTTTATACCTCCGCATGCTTGTAGCAGAGGGGTGATTTTTACCCATCTGCTACCTTTTTTTAAAGTTAATCAGAGCAATACAAATTTATTATAGAAATTTAATTTTTTATTTGAATTTTAATTGCACAGAGAGTATATGGCTTATACCAATTCACGAAAATCCTGATATATATAGATTTATCGTAAGGGCATGGCATTGCCCATTGGTGTCAACTTAAGCTAAAAGTAGCTTAACTGAAAGCTTCCTCACCCGCCTCGAACTAAAGTTCAAGGCTGATAGCTAAAGTCTACTGAAGTAGACTAAAGATTTTTGGCTATATTTAGTCATCAACAGAAGACTTCCGCTAAAAGCCAAGGAAGTTCAGTTCCTTGCGGGACATAGCTTTTACGTTAAGTTGACACCTATGGGCAAAGACAAGCCCCTACCAAGGTATTTGTATCATTATTAAAGTGAAATGGTATTAATCATCCATTTGTGAAGTCGTTTTTCATCAGTGCATCCAACTGAGTCAACAGCTTCTTTAGCTTTACTTTTTTCTTGGGGTCATCCCATACCTTAGACTGCTTAAAGCGGCGGAGTGTGTCATCAGCGCGGTCTTTTAGAGATGTTGACTCTGTTTGAGAGGAGCACTCTGATTCCGATTTCTGCTCAATTTCTTGAATCTTCCGTTTGATTTCACTCAATGAGAGATTGTAGGTGATAGCATCTTCTAGTAGTTGAATTCTTATTTCTTCATTTTTCACCTTAGCGATCGCTCGTGCTTTGGTGTACTCAATTTTTCCAGAACGCAGTACTGAGAGCACATCAAGAGGAAGATTGACTAAAGGCAGGCGATTGCGAACAAATGAATCCCACTTCATACCTCCTAACGCTATAAATACTTCCTCAACAAGTAGAGTTTGAGAATTACCCGTAACATTACGGGTAATTTTTCCTTTAGCTTCGTTTTCCATTTTTTGCAGTAGTTTGACGGTTTCTGACGTGCTAATTACCAACCGTAATGCCAAAAGTTCAAGGATACCTTCAGTCTCTTCTAGCGGATTGAGGTCTTCGCGTTGCAGGTTTTCAAGGAGGCGCACTTGGTATGTAGTCGCATCATCCATTGTGCGAACTACTACAGGAACCTCAGTTAAAAGAGCCATCAATGCTGCTTTGTAGCGTCGTTCCCCCGCTACTAATTCATAATCGCCCCCAGAGAGCGGACGCACTAACAGAGGTTCTAGAATACCCAATTCTTTAATTGATCGTGATAATTCTTCCAGTTTGTGCTCGTCGAAATAGCGCCTTGGTTGTGAAAAAGGCAGCTTGATTTTAGCAATGGCAATTGTGTTAATAGCGCTGGGTTGATCATCAGATTGTGACCCAGTTGCAGTGCCAAGCAGCAGTTCGATGGGCTTTTTGATGGCAGCGTAAGGTTCGTTACGTTTGCTACTCACGGTTTTACTTTAAGTTTATCTATGCTATTGGCAATTTTTTAGAGTACCCCCACGGCGGGATGGTTTTTATCAAATAATGCTAGTCGGACTCGGCGCTCAGAAGCATCGGCAAAGGCAATAGTTTTGGGTATTGGTAGGTATACAGTGCCAATGTCTGATAGTTGTTCTTTATAGCTTTAAGTGTACGCGACTCTTGGACAGTCCGACCATCAAACATTGTGCGAACAAATCCAGCAAATTGTAAACTGAGGTTAGTATGACTGCGTACTTGGGTTATCATACTGAGTAAAAGTTCGGTTCCCTTAAATGACTTAAATTGACATTGGATAGGAACGCGAATGTGAGTAGCAGCAGTCAGGCTGATGATACTGAGTAACTTCAAAGAAGGGGGACAGTCAATGAGAATGAAGTCGTAATTATCTTGCACATCTAAGAGTGCATTTTTGAGGCGATATTCTCTGGCGATCGCACCGCTAAGTTGCATCTCACTAGCGGCAAGGTTAATGTCAGCAAAGATTTTCTATCTCTTGTTTCAGTTCCTGGATTGATAAGAGCAACTCTCTGTTAACGATCGCCTGCTGAATGATCATCTCCACCAGTTTTTCTTTGGGCAACTGGCGTAAGCGTTCAAGGTCTAGCTGTTGAGGCAGGTTGTTGATCATGATTGGCCTACTTTATCTTAAGCATCCCTTTTGTCAATACCCCTTCACCTGAATCCTTACGATTGGTTGACCATTCATCGTGACGTGTTTGCTGCCTATAAAGCCAGTTTGGGCTTCATTTGGACTTAATTTTTGTCTAAGTTCCGGTATATGTTTTCTGTGTTAGCGGCGGCTCTACCAAACTCAACACTCTGCTAGAATTCACCTGCCAATAGGGTTTGAGATGCACTAACCCTGGTTATTTACGTAAAACAATTAAGCTTTAAGTTTTTTGTTCAGCCTGGTATCACAGCGTATGTTTATTAAAGCGCAGAATATTAAATAAGATTTTATTATATGAGATTTTTATGAGATTTAAAAGCGAGCGCTAAGATTTTATATGAAGGTTCAAGCCATTAAATGAGATTTTATATGAGATTTTTATGAAACTAATTAGCTTGGTAATGCTAAGATCAAAGAAAGAAACAAACAAATTAATATTTTTCAAATTAAAATAGCAATTATCTCTGAAGATATGCTTAAAAAAGGTTAACTCTATAAAGGTTTATTTATAAAGCTAGTTAGAGGTAAAAATATTTAAAATATTATAAAATAATATATAACTTGCAAATAGTGTTAGGAAGCGATAAGATTTGCATTAAAGATACGAAAAATTACTCTTTTTCATCCATTAAAACCTTGAATGCGGTTAAAAGCTATGACTAAAACGAAGGGAGGTAAATCAATTTTCATGTAATAATCTGACCAAACTTAAGCTAATTATATCTAACAATATCAAGATAAAAAATTAGCGATAGAATTAACGCGATGTGCAACTTTCTCTAAATTATTGTGGAATCGTTCAAACTCCTCTTTACCCCACAAGGAATCAAGGTTTAACAACATTAAGTTGCACAATGCATTAATTAATAAAATTACATAATAATCAGCAAAAGTATTACTGGAGAGTGATTTAGGATATTAAGAGGATATGAAGCTTATCCTATATACATCCTAGCCTTTTTTGTAATTACATAAATTATTGTGCAGAACAGCAGAGAGGATAAGTGCATGGATTCTATAGAACTCGAACCTTTAGTTGAAATTGTTAATCGCAAGCTACTTGAAAAGCAAATTCGCCCTCTCAATTACACAGAAATTCTGATTATGCAAGGTATTTGGCAATATCAAACGTATCACCAAATTGCTCAAGAGAGGGGCTATAGTGCTGGCTACTTTACTAACGTCGTTGCTCCACAATTGTGCCAACGACTCACCGAACTCGTCGGTAGTCGTGTTACTAAAAAAAATTGCCGGGTGTTACTGGAGTCTTATCTTGATGCTACCTGTACGCCTTTAAAAACAACGATTCTAAAGCAAGATTCTGTGGACTCATTTCCTGATACCGACCAAAAACCGTCACCTAGCTACCCCAGTGGTCCAGTTCCTCTTGGTTCCTCTTTTTACATTGAAAATTCTACCCTTTCTACACGAGTTTATGAAGAAATTTCTAAACCAGGAGCCTTAGTACGGATAAAAGCTCCCAAGGAAATGGGTAAAACTTCAATGTTGTTGAGGATTTTGAACTACGCTGACTCCCAAGGCTACCGCACTGTAAGTCTTAATTTGGAACAGATTGATAGTTCAATTTTGAATGAATTGAATCTATTTTTGCGCTGGCTATGTGCTAATGTCAGCCGCCAACTACAAATTGAACCAAGATTAGACGACTATTGGGATGAAGATATCGGCAGCAAAGTCAGCTGTTCATTATATTTCCGAAAGTATTTACTAGAGCAAATCAACTCTCCTGTAGTCTTGGTTTTAGACGAAGTGAACCAGATTTTTGAACATCCACAAGTGGCAAGAGATTTTCTACCGATGTTGCGTTCGTGGTATGAAGAAGCCAGAAGACTGCTCATCTGGCAAAAGCTGCGCTTGGTTGTCGTTCACTCCACTGAAATTTATGTTCCTCTGCAACTTAACCAGTCGCCTTTCAATGTGGGTCTACCGATTCAGTTGAGTGATTTCTGTTTGGATCAGGTGCAGCAGTTAGCCCAAAGTTATGGACTTGACTGGAGCAATGGAGAGGAAAGCCGACAATTAATGGCTATGGTTGGGGGACATCCAGCACTGATACACATGGCAATCTATCATCTAAGTTTTGAAGAGATGACTTTGGCGCAACTATTGAAAACTGCTCCTACATCTACCGGAATTTATTCCTATCACTTACAACGTCATTGGGTAACTCTGCAACAACAGTTGGAATTGCTCATAGCTGTTCATGCAGTTATGAGTTCTACGGAACCTGTGCAATTAGAACCAATTCTAGCTTACAAGTTAAGTAGCATGGGACTTATCAAATTAGATGCCAATAAAGCTACACCCAGTTGTCAGTTATATCGGCAGTATTTCAATAATCAGCAATCAAGAACAGATGAAACCTGTAATTAATAATTGATTAATAATAAGTATATTTAATATTAGTCATAGTTATTAAAAACCGGAGCTAATTATATTAGCAAGTTTTTAAAAAAAAGACAATAAAAACTCTTAAAAGGTGAAATTTATGGAAGAGAACTCAACAAATACTCCAAAATTTAACATTAAAAATTTTAAACGTTCTCCTCAAACAAACAGTAATGGCTGGGAAGCGGAAATAATTGAGGGAACTTGTCCAAATAATTTATCCGGTTATGTCTTTATGATTGCCCCTTTCCACCGCCTGAAAGACCGCCATTTATTTGCTGGTGAAGGTGTAATTATTAAATGGGATCTCAAAGCTCAAAATGACAAAATCAAAATCTACGCAAATAAACTGAGAACTTGGGATAGTTTTTGGAATAACAAACTACCAATATATAATCTGTCAAAAGCTTTTTTCCCGGCAGTTATCACTCCTTTAGGAGTATCAGAAATTGCCAACACAGCTGTTGTGAACATGGATGGAAGGCTGCTTTTAACAGCAGATGCAGGTCGTTACTGGGAAGTAGATCCAGATACTCTTGAAACGATAACACCCATAGGATATTTTGACGAACATATCATTTCTGTTCCCTTAGCCTTCTTTCCTTTGGTAGCAAATACAGCCCACCCCTTGTACGACCCTAACATTAAAAAACTTATTTCCTGTGAATTAAAGTCTGAGCTTCGACCAGGCAATTTATTTACTGATATGGTTAGTGCTGTCTACATTACTTATTGGGATGGCAAAGGAGAATTAGAACATTGGAAAGTCAAGGGAACGGTTCTTGATGGTACTCCACACACAGTTATAGTCACAGAAGAATGTATTATGCTCCCAGATATGCCCTTCCAAATGGGAGTATCAATGCTGTTAGGGCTAAAAATTCCTCCTCTTAAGCCGTATCAAAAAACCCAGCTTTATGTTGTCAGCCGTGAAGAGATTGAAAAAGAACATAAAGGTGAAGAGATTGAAAAAGAACATAAAGATAGTATCACCTCACGCCTAATAACTTTTGATGGTGATAGCTACCACTTTTTATGCAACTACTATCATATTGACGACAAAATTCATTGCGTCGCCATACAACAAGCAACAATTAGCCTGACAGATGCACTCGAAGAGGAGGATGTTAAACACTTTAGTGGCGAACCCTACAGTAAAGATTGGTGGGGTATACCTTGGATGTTTGCATTTGATCCTGGGGTATTGCGTAAAGTAGTAATCAAAGATGCTCATTGTCAAAGCCAAGAAGCCTTTATCCATCCCGGATGGTTTTCCACAACACTCTACACAGCCGATCCCAGAGAATTCTTAACTAAAGAAGGATATTCTGCCATCTATCAAGTTTATACTGGCTATCACCGCGATTTTATTTGCCGTCGTCAATACCTTGGATTTCGTGATTGCCAGAATCGTATTCTCAAGGACGAACAACTACCCCAACATGATGTTCCGTCAGTTTTAGCTAAAGTTCCCTTAAATAGAAACTGGGAAGAACTTACCAAACAAATCAAGGAAGAACAAGAACAAAATCCTGATACTCATATATCTCATTTAGGTAAAGAATTGCTTGATTTTTATGTCTTTCCTGACGGGTATGTTGTCAATAGTATTCAATTTATTCCACAAGAGCAGGGATATATTTTTACCACTATTTTGACACCTACAGATTACCTGGAAGCATGGTTATTCGCTGCTGATTATCTGAGTCAAGGCCCTATTGCTAAACTTCGTGTACCAGAAGGAGTTCATTTTGGTTTTAGCTTGCATTCAGAGTATTTTGAGAAAGTTATTCCTGCTAAACATAGCTATAGAAGATATAGATTATTATCTGCTTTACGCAGTATAACGAAAGTTCCTTACGAATTCTTCTTCGACTCATTAGATAACATTCGCAGAAGAACCAGTAGTAATTAAAACATAAATCAAAATATGATGTATTTTAAGCAATAGCTCAAAATACATTATAAAATCCATGTTGTATTTGCCACTTGATGTTAATGTATTTTGGTAGTTTATTATGATTACTCTGAGTGGATACAAAATACTTACCCAAATGTCCGAAAGCAATAATTCAGAAGTTTATCGGGCTATTCAAGAATCTGACAATCAGCCAGTTATCCTCAAAGTATTAAAGCAAGACTATTCTACTACCCAAGAACTTGCTCGCTATAAGCAGGAATATGAAATTACGCGCAATCTTAATTTTGAAGGAGCAATAAAAGTTTATGGTTTAGGCTCTTATCAGAGAACGCTGGTTATGATCCTAGAAGATTTTGGGGGGATATCTTTAGACCGATGGTTCAAAGAACAACCTCTTAGATTTGAAATTTTTTTTCCTATTGCTATTGAGATAGTTAAAAGTTTAGGTAATATTCATGCAGCCCATTTAATTCACAAAGATATTAATCCAGCTAATATTGTTTTCAATCCCGCCACTAAACAACTCAAAATCATTGATTTTGGTATTGCTACCGTACTCAAACGAGAAGATCCTAGCCTCAAAAATCCCTACATTATTGAAGGCACTTTAGCCTATATTTCCCCTGAACAAACCAGGCGAATGAATCGCCCTTTAGACTACCGCACCGATTTCTATTCTCTCGGCGTTAGCTTCTACCAACTGCTGACAGGACAATTACCCTTCGAGAGAACTGATGTCTTGGAGTTAGTTCACTGCCATCTAGCTATACAACCCATACCTCCTCATTTACTCAATTCTAACATTCCTTTGGTGGTCTCTAATTTAGTGATGAAGCTGATGGCCAAAACGGCTGAAGAAAGATATCAGAGTACCTACGGTATTAAAGCTGATTTAGAAGAATGCCTCAGACAATTTGAATCTACAGGTAAAATAGTAGACTTTCCCCTAGCCACTAAAGATATTACCGGACAGATCCAAATTCCTCAAATACTCTATGGTAGAGATGCAGAAATTTCAACCCTAATCGCAGCATTTGAAAGAGTAACAGCACCAGAAAAAGCCAAACCATTCGTAACGGAACTTATGCTAGTAGGTGGGTATTCTGGGGTTGGAAAAACAAGGTTAGTACAAGAACTCTATAAACCTCTAACTGAAAAACGAGGCTATTTTATCTTAGGTACATTTGATCAATTTCAACGTAATGTTCCCTACTCTGCGGTTGTCAACGCCTTTACTAACTTGGTACAGCAACTCTTAGGTGAAAGTAAAGCACAACTGAATCAATGGCGAGAAAAGCTTTTAACTGCTTTAGGAGTTAATGGACAGATAATTATAGATGTTATTCCCGAAGTCGAATTAATCATTGGCAAGCAACCACCCGTATCAGAATTAAGAGCAACAGAAGCTCAAAATCGCTTCAATTTGGTCTTTAAAAATTTTATTCGCGTATTTTGTTCCCCTGAGCAACCTCTCATTATCTTTCTTGATAATTTACAATGGGCAGATTCGGCCAGCCTAAAGTTAATAGAATTGATTATGATGGATGCAAAACTTAAATTTTTATTTCTCATTGGAGCTTATAGAGATAACGAAGTCAACCACGCTCATCCTTTAAAAAATACTCTTATAAATTTACGACGAGCAGGAATAATTATAAATGAAATTATTTTAAAGCCACTAGAATTACATCATATTAATCAATTAATTGCAGATGCAATCTTCAGTGAAATAAAATATATAAAACCTTTAGCAGAATTAGTCTACCGAAAAACTAATGGCAACACTTTTTTTGTTAATGAATTTTTAAAAACAATTCATTCAAATGACTTGCTTGTATATAAGCATGATTCATTCGATAAAAATCAAAAACCCTCTTGGCATTGGGATATAAAATTGATTGAAGAGTTAAACATTACTGATAATGTAGTTGAATTAATGCTCGTTCAAATGCAAAAATTGCCACAAGCTACTCAACAAATTTTAATTGTAGCATCTTGTATGGGAGCAGAATTTAACTTATATACAATTTCTATAGTTTGTAAAAAACCAGAAACGGAAATTTTCAAAAGTTTAGTTCCAGCAATTGATACAGGTTTAATTATTCCTGTGTCAGAATTAAACGAACAACTACTAATTCAAAATTATAAATTCGGGCATGACCGCATCCAGCAAGCAGCTAATATTCTCATTGATGAACAACAAAATCCAGCTATTAACTTAAAAATTGGCCGTTTGCTATGGAAGAATACTCAAGCAGAAGATTTATCTGAAAAAATATTTGAGATTGTCGATCATCTTAATGTAGGGCGTAAACTTATTACTGATCAACAAGAACAAATTAAAGTTGCAGCACTCAATTTACTAGCAGGACAAAAAGCCAAAGCAGCAATGGCTTACGAAGCCGCACTCAAATATTTAAAAGTAGGGCAGGAACTTTTAGAAGATAAAAGTTGGCAAAAAAACTACAATTTGAAACTAAATATATATGTGGAAGCAACGGAGGTAGCATATTTAAATGGAAATTTTGAACAGATGGAAAAATTAACTTTAGTGGTGTTAACAGAAGCAAAAACTTCATTAGATAAGCTAAAAGTATATGAAGTCAATATTGAAGCTTTACAAGCCCAAAATAAAGAGCTAGAAGCTATTAAGACTGCATTGCCCGTGTTGCATACTTTAGGAATTGATTTTCCCGAATTAGTTCAACCATTAGATATTCAACAAGAATTAGAAAAAACTCGAACAAATTTAGCGGGTAAATGTATCGAGGATTTAATTAATTTGCCCCAAATGAACGAACCGTACAAATTAGCGGTAATGAGAGTGACAAGTTGCATATTTTCTTCTATCTATATTGCTGCTTCTAATTTGTTACCATTACTAGTTTCTAAACAGGTAAATTTATCGCTGGAATATGGGAACACTTCTCTATCTGCTTTTGCTTATGTTAATTACGGATTAATTCTGTGTGGTGTATTAGATGAAATTGAGGAAGGTTATCAATTTGGTTGCCTAGCTCTAAATTTGGTGGATAAATTTCATGCTAAAGAACTTATTTCTAAAATCAAGGCTGTGTTTTACGCAACTATTAGTATTTGGAAAGAACCGATTAGATCCTCTTTAAAGCTATTGCAAATTACCTATCAAATTGGCTTAGAAATGGGAGATTTATATTATGGAACTACCTGTGCTTTTATATACTCATTCCATTCAATTTTTGTAGGACAAGAACTTAATAATTTGGCATTAGAAATAGCTAGCTACAGTCAAACTCTTAGCCAACTAAAACAAGAAGGTACCCTCAATTACAATAATATTTATGGTCAGACTGTCTTAAACTTGATGGGGCGTGCTGAATCTCCCTACCGTTTGTTAGGAGAAGCATACAATGAAGAAATTATGCTTCCGCTTCATCTCAAGACAAACGATCGCTATGCCCTTTGCGCTTTATATTTTAATAAACTGTACCTATGTTATCTTTTTGGAGATTATTCTCTAGCTGTTGAAAATGCTGAAAAAGCAGAACAATATCTAGATGGAGCAACTGCTACATTACTGATTTCTCTATTTTATTTTTATGATTCCCTAGCTCGCCTTGCTAACTATGACTCTGCATCAAAAACTCAAAAACAGCAAATATTAGTAAAAGTTACAGAACATCAAGAGAAAATGCGAAATTGGACGCGTTATGCTTCGATAAATTACTTGCATAAATTTTACTTAGTAGAAGCAGAGCAGCATCGTGTGAAAGGAGATGCGCTAAAAGCGATGGAATTTTATAATCGCGCTATTGAGTTAGCTAAAGAAAATCAATATTGCAATGAAGAAGCACTAGCTAATGAACTAGCGGCGAAGTTCTATTTAGCTAATGGTCTCAACAAAATCGCTCAAATTTATATGACCGATGCCTGGTATTGCTATCTCAAATGGGGAGCAGCAGCTAAAATTAAAGATTTAGAAAATAGATATCCTAATTTGCTAGCTATCAAATCTGAGATCATAGCACCAGGAAAACCTAGTTTTAAAACTACCAGTGAACAAACTAGCTCAGAAGTACTGGATTTGAAAACAGTTGTGAAAGCATCGCAAGTTATAGCCAGTGAAATTGTATTGAACAAATTGCTGGAAAAGTTGATGAAAATTGTGATCGAGAATGCAGGTGCTCAAAAAGGCTATTTAATTCTCGACAAAGCAGGTGAGTGGGTAATTGGAGCTCAAGGATCGGTAAGTTCTGATAGCGTTACTATTATGCAGTCGATTCCAGTTAACTCATCAGATAGCGATCGCCAAACACCTCCCTTATCAGCTGCTATCATCAATTATGTTGCTCGTACTCAAAAGGATATAGTTTTAAATGATGCAGTTCATGAAGGAGAGTTTATCCGTGATCCTTACGTTGTAGTAAATCAACCTAAATCGGTTCTCTGCACTCCTCTGCTTTATCAAGGCAAACTGAGCGGTATTTTATATCTAGAAAATAATTTAACAACGGGTGCATTTACTCCTGAACAAGTTGAAATTTTAAGAATCCTTTCTACTCAAGCAGCTATCTCCATTGAAAATTCTTGCCTTTACGAGCAATTAGAGGATTACAATCGAACTCTAGAACAGAAAGTAAAAGCCAGAACCCAGGAATTACGAGACAAAAATCAGGAATTAGCCAGCACCCTGCAAAAGCTCAAAGCCACACAAGACCAAATTATTGCTCAAGAAAAATTAGCTTCTTTAGGAGCATTAGCAGCAGGTATTGCCCATGAGATCAAAAATCCCTTAAACTTTGTTAACAATTTTGCCGAACTTTCTGTGCAATTAACCCAGGAATTGCTTGAAGAGCTAGAAACTCAAAAAGATCAATTAGAGTCACAAAGCAGAGAAAACATTGAAGAAATTTTAGATGATCTGAGCAAAAACGCTCAAAAAATAAATGAGCATGGTAAAAGAGCAAATGATATCGTCAATGGAATGCTTATGCTCTCTAGAGGGCAACTCGGCAAACGACAACTAAATGATATCAACGCTTTGTTAGAAGAGTCTATAAATTTGGCTTATCATGGGATGCGTGCCAAAGATCCTTCTTTTCAAGTCGCCATCGAAACAAATTATGACCAACAAATTCCTAAGTTGAATATCATACCGCAAGATATTAGCCGTGCCTTCATTAATATCATTAATAATGCTTGCTATGCAGCCAATGAGAAAAAGAAAGAAGTAGAAGCAGGATTCTTGCCAAAAATCTCGATTAAAACTAAGGATTTGGCTGAAAAAGTAGAAATACGTATTCAAGATAACGGCAATGGTATTTCTCAGGAAGTTGTCGATAAAATTTTTAATCCCTTTTTCACCACCAAACCTACAGGTGAAGGAACAGGCTTAGGTTTATCAATTAGCCACGATATTATTGTGCAGGGGCATCAAGGAGAAATACGAGTAGAATCTAAAGTTAAAAATTATACAATTTTCATCATCAATTTACCTAAGGATCTACCAAATCAGAATAATATTTAAGCCAAGGTAGTTAGGACATCGATAAACGATAAAATTTAGACACGAAAGGACTTTAACTCTGTCACCTGGCACCTG
The DNA here is from genome assembly GCF_020829645.1 of Nostoc mirabile CHAB5784. GTDB lineage: Bacteria > Cyanobacteriota > Cyanobacteriia > Cyanobacteriales > Nostocaceae > Nostoc > Nostoc mirabile. The sequence continues at coordinate 42,175 of NZ_JAIVFS010000064.1, forward strand.
GCACCTGCTATAAAATGAATTGAATCGTCTGAAAATTTCTCATGATTCATTGTAGTATTTATATGTAAGGCAGATTTTTAATGGATTGTTCTCATGAAAATAATAGTTGTAGATGACGAACAAGATATTCAGTTATTGTTTGAACAGCAATTTCGCAAAGAAATTAAAAACAACCAAATTCAATTACATTTTGCATTTTCAGCAGAAGAAGCACTACAATATTTACAAAGAGAATTAAATAATTGCATCAGTTTAATTTTAACAGATATTAATATGCCGGGTATGAGCGGGCTAGAAATGCTCAAAATTATCAAAACAATTTCTCCTAATTTAAAAGTATTTATGATTAGTGCATATAACGACGAGAGTAATTACATAATTGCTAAAGAATATGGAGCTGATGATTATATTATAAAACCAATTGCATTTAATACACTCAAAACAAAAATATTAAATTTATAAATCAAATAACATAGGAAATAAAAATGTCGGTAAAAATACTGGTTGTAGATGATGAGCCTGATATAAAATATTTAATCCGCCAGAAGTTTAAGAAAGAAATCAGAAATAAGCAGTTTGAGTTTATTTTTGCACACAATGGTTTTGAAGCTCTTGAGAAATTAGAAGCTGAACTAAATATCGATATAGTATTAACTGACATCTATATGCCCGAAATGGATGGGTTAACTTTACTAAATAAATTGAATGAGTTATATCCCTTCATTAAAACAATTATTATTTCTGCTTATAATGATATTGGCAATATCAGAATAGCGATGAATCGCGGTGCTTTTGATTTCCTGACTAAGCCGCTCGATCTTCAAGATTTAGAAGTTACTACTAACAAAACTCTGCAACACGTGCAGCAGATGAAAGCAGCTTGGGAAGAGGAGCGTTTAGCACAGCAAGCTCAAGCAGAATTATTGCTCAATCTGCAACAAGAGATCGCCGTGCGCCAAAAGGCGGAAGAGGCATTGCGTGAAAGTGAGAGCAGGCTTGCTCAATTTTTAGAAGCTGTACCAGTGGGGGTATTTGTTATTGATGGCAATGGCAAATCTTACTACGCTAATCAAAATGCACAACAGATACTTGGCAAGGGAATCGTAACAGAAGTCACTAACAATCGATTAAACGAAATTTATCAAGCTTATTTGGCAGGGACAGGGCAGTTGTACCCCACTGAGCAGCAGCCCATTGTGCGAGCGTTAAGTGGTGAAAGCGTCTCTGTGGACGATATTGAAATTCGCCAAGCAGCCAAGATTACTCCCTTAGAAGTCTCAGCTACACCGATTTTTGATGACAATGGTCAAATTATCTATGCCATAGCTGCTTTTCAAGATATTAGCCAACGCAGAAAAGCAGAAGCTGAACGGATTCAGTTTACACAGGAATTAACACTTAAAAATGTTGCCTTACAGCAGGCAAAAGATGCATTAGCCGAATCCAACCGTACCCTAGAACAAAAAGTTGAAGAACGCACTCAAGAACTATCACAAACGCTAGAAGTTCTGAAAGTTACTCAAAATAAACTGATATTTGAAAATGCCTTACTCAGGAATGCGGAGCAACCTTCAACCTATGATTATCAAGTTGGTGGTAGTTTACCAATGGATGCTCCCACGTATGTGGTGCGTTCCGCAGACCGTTATCTTTATAAAGCGTTAAAGATTGGGGATTTTTGTTACATTCTGAATGCGCGGCAAATGGGCAAGTCAAGCCTCATGGTGCGTATGATGCATCATCTTCAGCAAGAAGGTTTCAGCTGTGCAGCCATTGACATGACTCGTCTTGGCAGTGAAAACATTACTCCTATTCAGTGGTATAAAGGATTAGCAGTCGAGTTGTGGCAAAGCTTTAATCTACTAGAAACAGTGAATTTTAAAGCCTGGTGGAATGAGCAAAAAGATTTATCGCCAATCCAGTGCTTGAGTCGATTTATAGAAGATATTATTTTAAATTACGTTAAAACTGAAAAAATTTTTATCTTTCTAGACGAAATTGATAGCACCTTGGGCTTAAAATTTCCCGTTAATGACTTTTTTACTTTAATTCGCTTTTGTTATAACCAACGAAGTATTAATCCAAACTATCGACGTTTAACTTTTGCTCTATTTGGTGTTGTTACACCTTCTGATTTAACAAGTGACTACAAGAGAACACCTTTTAATATTGGTCAAGCAATTCACTTAGAAGGTTTTAAAGAACATGAAGCCCAACCTTTACTTCAAGGATTAACAGATAAGGTTAGGAATCCCCAAGTAGTACTGAAAGAAATGTTAGCTTGGACAAGTGGTCAGCCTTTTCTTACTCAAAAGCTTTGTCAGATCATCCGTAATTCTTCATTCTCTATTCCTGTTAGTTGTGAGGCAGAAAGGATTAAGAACTTAGTGCAAACGCATTTGATTGAAAACTGGGAATCTCAAGATCAGCCAGAGCATTTGAGAACAATTCGCGATCGCATCCTTAAAAGTGAATGTAGGCCTGTAGAGCTACTCAAACTCTATCGAAGAATTTGGCATCAAAAAGAAGTCGTCTCAGTTGATAGTCCAGAAGAAAAAGAATTGCTCTTATCAGGGCTGGTGGTCAAGCAACAGGGTTCTCTAAAAGTTCATAACCGTATTTATGAATTGGTATTTGACAGCAGTTGGATTAATCTGCATATCTGAACCCGGATTTTTGTCACTTAAAGGAGAAAATGTCTTAATGTTTGCCAATGATGTGCTGGAATTGGAACCATCATGCCGCGATAAGTACCTTGAATCTCGTCAGCTAAATAAAAATCAGACAAGCCAGCGTCAATTTTCGCAACTCCATGTAGATTTCCCAAAGCAGCTTTTAGGAGATGTTTTAAAAATGAAGGGCTATTGTAAGAAAGCTTACAAGGCTTAATCTGAAATTTGTAAACATCATTACCTTGTGAGTCTCAGAGGTTGTTTGAAAAGTGGTTAGCTGTGATTTTAAGTACTCGTTGATCCCCCCTAGCCCCCCTTAAAAAGGGGGGAATTAGAATCAAAGTCCCCCTTGAAAAGGGGGATTTAGGGGGATCTAAAACTTTTTGCTACTAACAAAAGGACTTTTCAAACAGCCTCTCAGCACCATTTTTGGGCAAGTTAGTAAATTACTAAAGTACGTCCCGCAATATTTGTTTACAACGTGTTCCATTTTGCCGTTATCTCGGTGTCCGCACTTCAGAGGCTTCAATTGGTACGGTTTCATCCCTGGCGATGCCTGCGGTGGCAAGCTACGCAATATTGATAGCGACTTATCAAGTCCTTAGCTTAAGTTTCGGAATCACTGCTCATTTCGCCTCTTTACCTAAGCGCTAGGTTGTAGAGCGAACTTTTGGTTGGCTTAATTGGTGTCGGCGTTTAAGCAAAGATTATGAACGACTACATAAACCTTAAATACTTTTATTTATACTGCGATGATACGTATTATGGTTCGACAACTCATATAATTTTTGATCCGCTTCAACTTTTAAAATATCCTCTTAAAAGTTAATTATATTATTGATAATAATCATGAGTTTTATATGAAATTTTATATGAGGTTTGGAACAAACTTAAATCAAGAATAATGTCATAATAATTAGGAAGATACTTAAACAAGCACCCATGTTTTAGCTATGTTGAGAAATTTCTTCTCCGGATTTACTTGTTTTCACATAACTTAGTTTTTTCTTACCTACTTAGTTTTACATTCATGTACCTCTAATCATCAGGCATTAATTTGTTTCTTTTAGGGTCATAAGAGCAGCGCAAACGCATCTAAATTACTCTTGATCACAACGAAGGTTAAGAACCAACGAAAAAATCTTTCCTTTCGCGTTTGATTATTTTTTAAGCCCCAAAGCGATGCCTGCGGCGGACGACGCCAACGCCTAAAGCTTTCGCAGTAAGCAAAAGTTAATGACATTACTTTTCACTCTATTGAGAATATACTTTGCTTATTGACATGATGCGGCCGCCCTGATAGTATTTTGCATAAAAAGAAAAAACTAGACTGATTAATATTTGAGGATTCGATAAACAACATCCTCAAACTTAGGAACTCTAACTAAAGAAATGATTGCAATATTTATAGGAGATTCAAAGCAATGATTATCGTCATGAAATTAGGGACACCATCAGTAGAAATTGAGCGTGTTGTTGAAAAAATTGGTCGTTATAAAATCACGCCACAAATATGCCAAGGTGAGCATAAAGTAGTAATTGGCTTAGTAGGTGAAACGGCAGAAACTGACACAAAACAAATTCAAAATATCAGCCCTTTTATTGAGCAGGTAATTCGGGTGAATAAGCCATTTAAACGGACTTCTTTAGAATTTCGTTATGGTGAAGCTAGTGAGGTAGTTGTATTAACACCAAATAAACCTGTAATCTTCGGTCAAAACCATCCCTTAGTCGTAGTAGCTGGACCCTGTTCTGTAGAAAACGAAGAGATGATTGTAGAAACAGCACAGCGAGTCAAAGCAGCAGGAGCGCAGTTTTTACGAGGAGGAGCATATAAACCCCGCACCTCCCCCTATGCTTTTCAAGGTCATGGTGAAAGTGCTTTAGAGTTATTAGCTAGAGCTAGAGAAGCTACAGGCTTAGGGATTATTACAGAAGTCATGGATACAGCTGACTTAGACAAGGTAGCTCAAGTGGCAGATGTAATTCAAATTGGCGCTCGTAATATGCAGAATTTTTCCCTACTCAAGAAAGTAGGAGCGACAGGTAAGCCAGTACTATTGAAGCGTGGACTTGCAGCCACAATTGAAGATTGGTTGATGTCAGCGGAATACATTTTGGCAGCGGATAATCCCAATGTGATTTTGTGTGAGCGGGGGATTCGCACTTTTGATCGCCAATATACACGGAATACCCTGGATATATCTGCAATCCCAGTATTGCGATCGCTAACTCATTTGCCAATTATGATTGATCCCAGCCATGCTACAGGGAAATCTGAGTTTGTGCTACCCATGACTATGGCAGCGATCGCCGCTGGTGCAGATTCAATGATGATAGAAGTTCATCCCAATCCAGCCAAAGCGCTTTCAGATGGTCCACAATCTCTAACTTTGGAAGCATTTGACCAATTAATGCAAGAAATGGCTGTTCTTGGTAAATTCTTTGGTCGTTGGACTCAAAACAATTATCCACTTACAACACCAAAAATAAGCACGAGAGTTGCCAGCCCCATCAGTATCTAAAGAAACAGGAGCTGCAATCTACAGTTATTCACCACGATAGGAAAAAAGTCTTCAATGCATATTACATCAACAACTAAAAACACAACCTCTCATTCGATATCAGGCTTTGTTGGCAATCCCAGTAAAACTGTAACTGTTGACAATCATGACCTAACAATAGATGAAGTAGTCAGCGTTGCACGTTATGGAGTACCAATTTGCATAACTGATAATCATGATGCGCTACAAGGTGTTCAAGCATCCTGTGACTACATTCACAACGCTGTAGAAACAGGAGCGCCCATTTACGGTGTGACAAGTGGTTTTGGTGGCATGGCAAATGTCGTCATATCTAAAGAATCTGCCGCTCTGCTGCAAAACAACCTAACGCTCTTTTATTACTCTCATGAGAGTATAATTAATTACTAACAGTTTAACTTAGCAAGGGTATTTAATTGGGTTCAAGAACGGCTACCTCCACGATCACCGTGGTAGATCAGTACTGCGATGC
>NZ_JAIVFS010000065.1 GCF_020829645.1 Nostoc mirabile CHAB5784
TAAGTAAAGATATTTACTCACTAGCGGATAAAAACACTTATCAGCAACTAAGAGCATGGGCAAAACGCCGTCACCCAATGAAAAATAAACATTGGGTAATTAATCGTTATTGGCTCATTAATAAAGGCGAAGGATGGTTTTTCGGCTTCCAAAAAGAAGAAAAAACCGTAAAACTATTAAAACATTCCGAAACTCCTATCGTGAGACATACGAAAGTAAAAGGGAATCGAACTCCCTATGACGGCGATTTAGTTTATTGGTGTACAAGAATGGGACAACATCCCCAAGCCAATAAAGTAACAGCAACATTACTCAAGCGGCAAAAAGGAAAGTGTACCCACTGCGGAATGTTTTTTAGAGATGAAGATGTAATGGAAGTTGATCACATTATTCCTAAATCCAAAGGAGGAAAAGAAAACAAATACGACAACCTCCAATTACTTCATCGACATTGCCATGATGAAAAAACAGGAATGGATAATTTTCAGCAGGTTTGCTGTCAAGAATTAGAGGAAGAATACTTAAATGATAATCCTTTCTAACTTCTCAAACCGCAAAGTAAACGAGGTACGTATGACAAACGCCAAGTTATTGAGGAGCCGTGTGAGGTTAAAGTCTCATGCACGGTTCTGAAGACGAGTCAGTGGGGTGACTCACTGGCTTAGTTTAACTTTGTTGACTTGCCCACAGAGCCGGAGCGTGTACAGATTCTAGGGATTCATCTACAACGTTTTGGCATTCACCTGGAATCCGAATATCTCGAAGCGATCGCTGCCAACACCGCGAAATTTTCCGGTGCTGAATTGGAAACGCTAGCATCTGAAGCTGCTTTGCTGGCATTCGATGAGGGTAGACCACAACAGGTAACGCTTGCTGACCTCGAAGCTTGTTGTCAAACCATCACCCCGCTTGCGATTCAGGACGCTGCGGCAGTTGAGCGTATGCAATTCTGGGCATCCACCGCACGACGGGCTAGTAGCCCTGTGGTTGCAGCGAAAACTCAGTCTTTGCGTGCTGCTAAGTTTCGGAATATGAACTGATGAGAAAGCGATTGTCTCCTGATTCTATGGGGGCAATCACTCTTTTTTTTAGTAATTGAGAGCAACCAATTAACATAGTTAATAAGGCGAATAAACATGACGACAGACTTAGTTACTTATTACGGGCAGACTCCAACTATTGACCAACTGCTTGATAAATATGGTGTGTATTTAGAGAAGTTGGACAGAGAAACTAAGCTTATGCTCCGAATGGCATTAGCAACTTACATTTTTACGTTAGAAAAAGACAGTTCTACTAAGCATACTGTTGCTGAGGCACTTGAGGATGCATTGTCTAATCTGGGCTTATTAGTTTCATATCCATTGTATAAAAACTTGTTTGAGGATGTCTGCTCTGTTTTAAATGGACTAACAACTCTGGAAGCCGAAACGATACTTGAAGCTTTACAACATCAAATTCGATGGGGCAATGCCCAGAAATTAGCGAATTGATTGGGTAAAAAATATGGAAATCTATTTAGTCTTTGTTGATGCTATCCAGAACAGCAATAAATTCTGGGCGGCCATTGTCGAAGATGGTAATTTAACAGTGCAGTGGGGCAGAGTCGGTTATCAAGCGCAGACTAAAGTTCACACATTAGGCAATCATCAAAGAGCAGTTAGCAAATTCAACAATCTGGTAGCCGAAAAGATGATGAAAGGCTACAGAAGAAGTCAGTCACAAATCGATAGTAATTGTGAAGTTTCTGAAATCAACAGAGCGATTGAATTACTAGAGATTATTCGTCCTTATGTAGAGCAGAGAAATTTTTCAGTTGCTTATATCAATGCCCTAAATCAATATCTTTTGATTGTCCCAACACCTTTGGGTATGCAAATTGAACCATACAGGGTATATCGCTCAGTAGAAGATGTTGATTATCAAATGGGATTACTCAATTCTCTGTTAGCGACTCCTGCACCACAAGTTGCTGCGGTGGCTATTCGTCATGCCCCTGAAGCAACAACAGAAACGGCAGTTGCCAGTCTCAAGACTATCAGTAAGAACTTCTGGCGACATTTGTAAATCAGCTTGGCGGAAAATATTGTGAGAAAATTCCAGAATTCAACAAGGAATAAAGCTATGGCAAAGATAATTGTTAGCTCTTGGGAGTCGGAGGGGTATGGGCACTCTACCCACAGGGAGCAGGAAATAGATTCTCAATACCAAAAAATAAGAGAAATATCTGACCAGCTAGGAATTGATATCCCAGACTTAGATATACATGTTGGATCAGTTAGCACAAGGACAGAGATTGTTGCTGATGAATCTGTATTGGAACATGTAGATCCTATTTATTATTCTGAGGCAGATTGATAATATTCCCCAGTGCAGTATGTGCTGGGGGATATTTCTAACTGACTTTCAGCTTAACCACTTGTTTGTCCTTTTGGTTGTTTCGTATGACATCGCTTAACCATTAGAATTATTTTTTCTGAATATGGAAATTTTATGTAAATTTAACCACCTTGACCCAATATCTTTGTTGGTGATGTAAACTTTAGCAACCAGAGCATCATTAGGAACAATTTTGAGAATTGGTTCGCTGGATGTCACCACAAACCCTGGTGTATGTGCCTTGAGTTCAAATACTGTACCATTAACTGGGGAACTAATTGACTGATATTGAAGATTCATTTGAGTTTGACTCAACTGAGAGTCATTTTCGGCAATCTTCTTATTATTTTCGACTATGGCTTTAGTCAACTGAGAATCAATTTCAGCAATTTTTTTGTTATTATCTGCAATTTGGGTAAGCCAATCTTTACGAGAAATAGCTACAGTTGATTGCAACTTAGCTTGTGCCTGATTAATAGCAGATTGTAAACGCAAGCCTTCTTGTTTAAGTTGGTCAATTTCAGATTGAGCGTTTCTAACTTCCTCTTGTTGCTTGAAATATTGAATCTTAGAAATTGCCCCATCATTCATTAACGGGGTAATATTGTCGAGAATACCTTGGTTCATTATCAAGGTATCTTTCGTAGCAGCCAGCTTAATCTCAGTTTGTTTGAGTTGGCGACTTAATTGGTCAACTTCCAGCTTTGCAGTAGTCACACGCGCATCTAATTCTGAAGAAGTAGATACTAGACGCTCTTTTTGTTCTATAGAAAGTCCACTACTAGAACCTGTACCATCTAGTTGAGCGCGATATAATCGGTTTTCTGCTACTATTGCTGCCCGACTTTTAGTCAGGTCAAGCATTTCATTTGTCACCTTTACATTTGTGGGACTGATTGTAGCCGCACTTTTCATTTGAGATTGATAAAATTGATTTTCTTGAACTAGAGATAAGCGAATTTTTTTGAAAGAATCAAGTTGAGCATTAGCAGTAGTCGGATCAAGACTGAGCAGTTGTTCACCAAGTTTTACCTGCTGTCCATCTTCAACGTAAATTTCTTTAACCACGCCCCCAACAGGAGCCTGTATTTCTTTAGCAGTACCTGTTGGCTCTAACTTACCAGTAGCGGAAACTGCTTCTTCAATTTTGGCAAAGTTTGCCCAGATAATTGTACCAGTTGTAATAGCCATTAGACCCCAAAGGATAGCTCTTGACCATTTGCGAGATTGCCGGAGAATTACAGGCTGGTCAAATTTAGTCAGATAACGTGGAGCAGTATTAGCTGGTTTTGGCTGAATATCAGATGTCTCTGTTGATAACTGTTCCAATTTTTGAACAGAAGTTATTGCTGCCTTTGGAGAACTACCATTGCCATTGTTTAAGTGCTGACCATTCCCATTCTGATTATTACTATTATTAATACTCATAATTATTTAGCTGTTAGCGATTAGCTTTTTATAAATAGTAGTTAGTGATAAGTTTTAGCTATTGTTAGTTCGCAAAATATATTCTTCTCCTCATTCACTCAAACTTGAGTCTCCTGTTGTTGGTACAGGCAGTAATAAAGCCCTGTTAAATCCATGAGTTCTGAATGAGTCCCCTGTTCAGCAATTCGTCCTTGGCTCATCATCAAAATCACATCGGCATTTTGAATTGTTCCTAGCCTGTGGGTAATGAAAAATACTGTCCTTCCCTTAAATACTTGGGCTAAATTCAAGCACACCTGACGTTCAGTAGCATAGTCGAGTGCGCTGGTAGCTTCATCCAGGATCAACAGTGGTGGGTTTTGTAATACAGTCCGAGCGATCGCAATTCGTTGTCTTTGTCCACCAGATAAAGCCGAACCTCTTTCTCCAACACGAGTTTCATAGCCGTTGGGCAGATTCATAATAAAGTCATGGGCGCAAGCAATCTTAGCCGCCTCCACAATTTCTTCTGCTGTGGCATCAGGCATTGTTAGAGCAATATTTTCTTGTACTGTAGTGTCAAATAACAGAGTGTCTTGTAAAACCATGCCAATTTGTTGACGTAGGGAGTAGAGTTCTACCTTATTAATGTCATAGCCATCAATTTTGATCCGACCGGAGTCTAGTTCGTAGAGGCGGGGCAAAAGTTTGGTTAATGTACTTTTACCAGCACCACTTTGACCCACAACTCCAACAAACATACCAGCTTCGATATCAAGGTGAACATTATTAAGTTGCGGATTGGGGCTTTTAGCAAAGCTGAAAGTAACACTTTCATATTGAACTGTGCCAACAATTGCTGGCATCGGGATGTTATTACGCCCAGCAATTTCTGTTTCTTGGGGAGTATCGAGAATATCAGCCAAGCGTTCTAGAGATAAAGCAGTTTCTTGAAAATTCTGCCACAGTTGAATTAATCTTAACAAAGGACTTGTAACATAACCTGCGATAATGCGGAAAGCAATTAACTGTCCTAAAGTCAGTTTTTGCTGCAATACTAAATATGCACCTACCCAAAGTAGAAGTAAGCTCGAAAGTTTATTCAAAAAGTTAGATAAAGAACTAGCAGTATTAGAAGTCAGAACATTTTCAAAGCTAGCACTAATATATTTCCCATAACGAGATTGCCATTGCCAGCGAGAATTCAGTTCAATATTTTGGGCTTTGACTGTTTGAATCCCAGAAACCACTTCAACTAAATACGATTGAGTTTCGGCATTACGTTCGGCTTTAGTTCTAGTTTGGCTGCGAATAATAGGTGCAAATATAAAGGTTAATAAAGCAAAGAGAGGTACTGTTGCTAGTGCTACGATTGTTAGCAGCCAGCTATAAAAAATCATTACTACAATATAAATAACAGAGAAGATAGCATCTAGAACAACAGTCAGGGCAGTACCAGTGAGGAAAGAGCGAATGTTTTCTAATTCATTGATCCGGCTGGATATTTCCCCAACAGGGCGCTTCTCAAAATAACGTAGTGGTAAGCGTAATAGGTGGTCGATTACTTCCGAACCCAAACTTAAATCGATCCGATTGGTGGTATCTACAAACAAGTTAGTACGTAGCCAAGTAATAATTCCCTCGACTACAGCCATTGCTATGAGCAGAAAGCCCAGAACGTTGAGAGTATTAATTCCGTTTTGAATAATAACTTTATCAATAATTACTTGGGTAATTAAGGGATTTGCTAGCCCCAATAGTTGAACGAATAGTGAAGCGATGAAGACTTCAATTAAAACAGTACGATGCTTTTTGATGGCGGGGAGAAACCAGGATAAACCAAATCGCTTTTGAGGAGTTTCTTTAGTGGGTTGCAGCAGAAGTACTTGCCCCTCTTCCCCCCAAGTTTCAGCAAAATCGGCTGGCTTTTTACGGACAATGCCTTGTTCTGGAATGCCAAGAACTAGTTCTTTTTCAGTGGCTTTGTAAAGAATTGCATAACTATCTTGCCAGGGAATCAAAACTGGTGTGGGTAGTTTAGAGATAGCGACGGCAGGAACATTCACCAGTTGTGAGGTTAATCCCATCAATTCTGCCAAAGCACCACATAATTGAATGGAAATGCTGCCTGTACGCTGTTTATTACTAACTAACGCACGGCGCAAGACATCGCGGCGAAACGGCATTTTTAAGTGTTGCGCTAGCATTTGAAAACAAGCAAGAGTTCCATCTACAGGCCCACGACCCGATATGTGCGGGTATTTGATTTGCGATCGCTCAATTTCTTCTAGTTCTTCTGGGCGCTCTGGAGCGAATGGGGCGTTTGCCCAAATTCCAGTATCTGACAATGAGGCGATGTTAACGTCAGATTCAGTCATCGGGAGTGTCGGATCGGTAAAACCAACTAAGCGAACTTCTCCAGTAATGTTAGCTCGATCTGAGCCAAGATTTAGGCAAGATCCCACAGCATAGTTCGACCCTTTACTGCTAACTAACCACAGTAAATTAGGGTCTAATTGCTGAAGTGGTGTTGTGCCTGGAGGCAAGTTAAGGATAGTAGACTGTTTTGTTAAAGCAGTAGCGAGTTCTTTAAGATTGTCTGGAATCTTACCTCGACGTTCTAGTTCTGCACCCAACAGGTCAAAAACTTCAACTAAGCTGCAATAGTTACGAAAGGCGTTGGCAATGATAGGTTCAAGTTCTAGTAAACTTAAGAAATCCGACGCTTTGAGCGTTAGGCAAAGAGTTTCAACAGAGGCGATCGCAGTTTCACACGGTACACCACGCAGCAAACTTGTCCAACCGATGATTGATCCTGGTTTTAGTAGTTGCAGGGTATCAGGGGCAGAAGCACCAGGGGCATATCCCAATAAACGGGCTTGCCCCTGGTAAAGAATGCCTACTCTAGCTGGGAGGGTTTCTCTGACCAAAATTGCTTGCCCCATACGGTAACGTAAAGGTTCAAGTTTTGCTGCAATCCGCTCAACACTGGTTATAGAAAGCTGATTAAATGGGTAGATGCTGGCGAGGAATTCTTGAATTGTGGTGGTGCTTTCTATCATTTTGTTACCAGGGCTGGGGAACTAGGAGTGTGGGAGTGAGCGAGTGTAGGAGGGTGGGAAATTTCACATTCCCTCGCTCCTTCTCTTCCTCCTTCCTCCTCATGTATGGTTAATTGCGCTTTATTCGTTTCTTCAGCTAACCAAGTCTCAAACAGATGATTTAAAAGTGTAGAGCGCATTGCATCATCTAATTGAGCCGGAATCAGCTTTTCGAGTCGCACAATCACAAACCACTCATCCAATTTCATCGGCGGCCATAACTGTCCTGGTTGGGAAATACTAAGTTTCTGTGCTATTGCTGGATGCGGTTGACTTATGGGAACAGGGCCTAACATTCCTCCTGTTTGAGCTTCTTGCCCTTGTGAATACAGCGAGGCACAATCAGCAAATGTCTGTTCTTGGGCTTTGATGCGGAAATAGAGTTCTTGGGCCACCTCTGCATCGTTTGTGCGAATTAGGGAATAAATTACTTTGTCTAGCTGAGACTTACATTGCAAAAAATAAGATTCTAGCTTTGTCCCCCAAGTGGCTTGCTTGAACTTCTCAATCTTCAGTTCTCGCATGGCAACAGCTTCTAGTTGCTCAAGACTCATGCTGTAATGCTTTAAAGCTTTTGCTATAGCTTCTGGTGTTGTCAGCTGATTGTTTTGGCAGTATTGCTCAATAACACACTGTTTTTCGGATGGAGTGAGTTCAAATGGAGCGCTCGCTCTTTCAATCACCAACAAACGGCACAATTGCGGTAGCATTTGGAAACCAGCCAGCAGATGCGGAATTTTTGCTTCGGTAATTATCTGGTTGCCAATTAAGAGGTGAGCCATAGGGTGCAAGTCACAGCCAGGATAGGAGAATGTATTGTTATACTTTCTCCCTTGGATCATGTATCACAGGTTCTATTTATGACAATGATAGGTACACCTATATTGGATAAAAGGATAACTGCTAAATACTTAAATATACTGAGTTGAAGAAGGTAGAAGGCAGTTTAAGAGTGAGGGCAGATCCTATCTCTAGCTATTTACCTTGACTTTTGGGTACACTCACTTCTGTAGTTGAGTAAGTAACGTTACCAGCGCTATCGGTAGCACTATAAGTTAGGGTATAAATACGCCCGTTGCCATTGCCAGAACGTTCTGCCCGCAGGAAAATCCGTCCATCTGAGCGAATTTCAATATCACCAGCAGTATCGCCATCACCCAAACCATTGTCGGGTTCGTTACTGGTTATCGATACTAATTTGACAGTGGGGTTAGCATCGAAATCATCGCTAACTTTGATATTGACCTTGACTTCAACCATCTTATGGTTAGGTGGCCATAGTTGACCAGGTACACTAGTAACAGTCAGTGTAGGCGAAGAATCATCATCAATGATCGTGCCAATTGCTTGGGCGTCAACAATATTGGCGTTGATTGCTTGAGAGAGGTTAATAAAGAAATTCTCGTTTTGTTCGTCCAATCTGTCGCCAATTATCTGTACTGATACTGTTTTAGTAGTTTCTCCAGGGGCGAAGGTAATTATCCCGCTTGTTGCTGTATAGTCACTTCCAGCTATTGCTGTACCGTTGGCTGTGTCATATTTGACGCTAATTGCTTTTTGGGAAGCTGTACTGAGGCTAACAGTAAAATTGAGTATTTGTGTTCCGTTATGTCCTTCTGTAATTGTTCTGTCGCCGATGCTCATAACTGGCGGTGCGTCGTTATCGATGATCGTAGTTACAGCTTGGTTGTTGGTAATAGTTGCGTTACTAGCATTGCTAAGGTTAAGGAAGAAGTTTTCATCAAATTCATCTATGGTGTCACCCAGAACTTGAACGGTAATTGTTTTGCTTGTTTCGCCAGAGGCAAAGGAAAGGATGCCACTCGTTGCGATATAATCCTTACCCGCAGTTGCTGTTCCGTCTGCGGTAGTATAGTCCACTGTGATTGGCTTGCCACTAGCAGCATTCAGGCTAACGGTGTAGGTTACAGCCATCATACCGTTATCTGCCTCGGTAATAGTGCGATCGCCAATTGTTATACTTGCTGGTGCGTCATTGTCCAGAATTGTTCCTGCACCTTGGGCATCACCTATAGTAGCGTTGGTAGCGTTACTCAAGTTGAGGAAGAAGGTTTCATCAAATTCGTCAATGGTGTAGCCAAGTACCTGTACTGAGATAGTTTTGCTGGTTTCCCCTGGTGCAAAGTTGATTGTACCAAGATTAGCAGTATAGTCGCTGCCAGAGATCGCAGTGCCGTCAAGGGTGGCATAATTTACCGCGATTGCTTTAGCGCTGGCTGCCGAAAGGTTAACTGTGAAGGTGACAATGGCAGTACCGTTGTCTCCCTCAGTAATGGTTCTATCATTGATGGTGAATACAGGTGGTGCATCATTGTCAACAATTGTACTTAGAGCTTGGTTCTTGGTAATTGTAGCGTTTGTGGCATCGCTCAAGTTGAGGAAGAAGGTTTCGTCAAATTCATCAATGGTATCGCCCAGAATTTGGACTGTAACAGTTTTGGTGGTTTCACCGGGAGCAAAGTTGATTGTACCGTTGGTGGCGGTGTAGTCACTAAGAGCAGTTGCTGTGCCATCTGCTGTTGCATATTTGACGCTGATGGGTTTGGCGCTAGGTGTGGAGAGGTTAACTGTGTAGGTGATGGTTGCTGTACCGTTGTCTCCCTCAGTGATGCTTCTGTCGCCTATTGTAATGCTTGGCGGTGCATCGTTATCAACGATTGTACTTACAGCTTGGTTCTTGCTAATTGTAGCGTTTGTGGCATCGCTCAAGTTGAGGAAGAAGGTTTCGTCGAATTCATCAATGGTGTCGCCAAGTACCTGGACTGTAACAGTTTTGGTGGTTTCCCCTGGTGCAAAGTTGATTGTACCATTGGTGGCGGTATAGTCATTACCCGCATTTGCTGTGCCATCTGCTGTGGCGTATTTGACGCTGATGGGTTTACCACTGGGTGCGTCGAGGCTGATAGTGTAAATGAGTGCGATCGCGCCGTTATCTGTTTCGGTAATTGTTCTGTCGCCAATCGTTATACTTGGCGGTGCGTCGTTATCAAGGATGGTGGTTACGGCTTGGTTCTTGGTAATTGTGGCGTTTGTGGCATCGCTCAAGTTGAGGAAGAAGGTTTCGTCGAATTCATTGATCGCATCTCCTAAAACTTCTACTGTAATGGTTTTGCTGGTTTCACCGGGAGCAAAGGAAACTATTCCGTTGGTGGCAGTGTAGTCAGTACCCGCAGTTGCCGTACCGTCAGCTGTTGTGTAATTAACGCTAACGGGTTTGCCGCTTGGAGTGTTGAGGTTGATGGTGTAGGTGACGTTGAGTGTACCGTTGTCGCCTTCGATGATGCTTCTGTCGCCTATCGTCAGGGTTGGGGCTGCGTCATCGTCGAGGATGGTGGCTGTGGCTTGGTTGGTAAGAATTGTGGCGTTGGTGGCATCGCTGAGGTTGACGAAGAAGGTTTCATCAAATTCGTCCAGGGTGTCGCCAATTAGTTGGACGGTAATGGTTTTACTGATTTCTCCAGAGGCGAAGCTAATTGTACCGTTGGCGGCTGTGTAATCACTACCTTCGGTTGCTGTACAGTCGGTGGTGGAGTAGTTAGCGGTGATGGTTCTTTGGCTGGCTTCGCTCAAGTTGGCGGTAAAGACAGCGTACTTATTACCGTTGTCACCTTCGATAATTGAGATATCGCTGACGGACATTGTGGGTGGTTTCTTCACCGTCACAGTCATGGTATCGTTGGAGACTGCGCCCGAATTGTCGGTGATGGTGAGGGTGACGGTGTATTCGCCCGGAAGAATGTAGATATGGTTGGGGTTGAGAACGCTTGTTACGGTGTTACCATCACCGAAATTCCACTCGATTGTGTGGGTATCTAATATACCGGGGTCGTGAAATTGTCCGTCGAAGATGACGGGTTCGTTTTGGTACATGGTTTGGTCTGTACCTGCGTTGACAGTGGCAGCGACGTTGTTGACTTTTGTCAGTAGGGTTTGGGATGTAGAAGCGCCGTCAGAGTCGCTGACTGTGAGGGTGACGGTGTAAATTCCATTGTTACCGAAGGTGTGGCTAATATCAAATCCTTGTACGGGGGCAGAACCATCGCCAAAGTTCCAGGTGTAGGTGAGGGTATCGTTCCCAGGGTCGATGGCTGTGGCGGTGAAGTTGGCTGGTGTGCCTTCTGCTACTTCTGTTGTACCTGTGAGTTGAGTGATAGTTGGTACTACGTTGTTGACGATGACAGTTAAGGTGTCGCTGCTTACACCTCCGTCTTTATCAGTAATGGTAAGTTTGGCAGTATAAGTGCCGTTGTTGGCATAAATGTGAGTGGGACTGAGTGTGCCATTTACGGTATCACCGTCGCCGAAATCCCAAGTATAAGTGTGGGTGTCAAGAATGCCGGGGTCGATGAAATTGCCGTTGAAGATAACAGATTGTCCTTCGTTTATGCTTTGGTCTGCGCCTGCATTAGCTTTTGGTGCGGCGTTGTTGACTGTGATTTCTAGAGACTGAAAGCTATTTACTCTTTGGCTATCTACTACGGTAAGGGTGGCGATGTATATGCCGTTGTCGGCGTAGGCGTGGGTGACATTTTGACCTTCTAGTAGCTGGGAACCGTCGCCGAAGTTCCAGAGGTAGGTAAGTTCATCACCTGGGTCAACTGCTGTGGCGGTAAAGTTGGCTGTTGTGCCTTCGGTTGTGGTGGTGTCGCCTGTAATTACCGTAATGACTGGGGCAATATTGTTGACTGTGATGTTGACAGTGGCGGTGTTAGATGTTAAGCCGTCTGTGTCGGTGATGGTGTAGGTGAAGGTGTCTGTGCCGACAAAGGTGGGGTTGGGGGTGTAAGTAACTGTACCATCAAGGTTGAGTGCGATCGCACCGTTGCTAGGATTGGTTTGGATGGTCAGGGTTGAGGGGTTGATGCTGCTGTCTGCATCGCTGTCATTAGCTAGGAGGTTGATTGTGACGGGTTGGGTTTGGTTGGTGGCGGCGGTGTCGTTGTTGGCGACTGGTGCTACAAAATCGTTGTCTAGCAATATTACATTGTCGAAGATGACTTTGGCATCTCTTGCACCGAAGCCTAGTAGGTCGAAGTAGAGGGTGGCGGCGGTTCCTGCTTGAATACCTTTGAGGTCTACTTTGAAGGTAAGTGGTTGGTTGAGGGTAAGGGTACTGTTGGGTGTCGTATTTACTAAGGTGACTTTGTTGCTGGTGTAGTACGTGCCGTCGTTTTGGATGTTGAGTAGGGAGTCGGTTTGGCTGAGTCCTTGGCTGGTGTTGACTAAGGATTGTTTGGTGTTGGCGTTGAGTAATGCTACCTCGAATGCGTCGCCTGGGGCTGTTGGAGTGTTTGCTCCCAAGGTGGTGTTTTTCAGGGTGAACTGGAGGTATTTGGCTCCTTCTGGGATGATGAAGGACTGAGAGAAATTGCTCAGTAAGGGTGAGTCTTCAGTAAGGACTGCTTCTTGATTGAGGATGGTGGCTGCACCACGAGTTGTCCAGCCGTATTCGAGTTTGGTAGTGTCGGTTTCGTTGAAGTTACCGTTGGTGATATCTGCAAGGAGTATTGCGGTTAGCGGTGCTGTTAGTTGTGTTGTACTGCTTGGTGCTAGCGTGGTGTTACGGATAGCATTGAGCATTTGCAGGTTGAGCCATGATGGTAGCTTACGCACCCCTGGAGCTAGGGTGTTATTCATCAGGTCGTAGGGGTGTACCTTGGAGTCAAGGTGGCTACCATCTGGGGTGAGGGTGGCAGTGAAGTTGTTGCCTATGAAGGTTTTTGTACCGTTGATGGTTTGGATGTATTGGTCAAAGCCTGGGTTGCCGTTGATTATACCTAGTAGGTGTCCGGTTTCGTGGAAGATGGTGGTGAGGAGGTCGTATTTACCGAATGCGTCGCCTGTGGTGGCGCGGTAGGCTGTGTCAGTAAGAATGGTGGTGAATTCGCTGTTGTCGAAGGGGGTGGGGTCGATGAACCAGCCTGCGCCGTTAGCGTCGTCGTCGATGAGGATGGTGCCACCGTTGGGGCGACCGAAGGAGTCGAATTTGGTGATTTGGGCTTCGGCTAGTTGTCCGGTGGGGAGGTCGGTGATTTGGAAGTTGATGTTAAAGGTGGGGTCGAAGAGGTTAACTGAGCTATCTTTGTATGTGTTAATTAATGCAAAAGGCGAATTATGAACGGTAAAGAATTGCTGAGACGTTACGCTGCTGGGGAGAAAGATTTTAGCGGGGTCGATCTCAAAGGAGCTAATCTTAGTGGAGTCAGTGTTAATTTTGACGTTGGGGCTTATGACGAACCCTACCGCCAGGGAATTACTTCCAATTTGAGCAGTATTAATCTCAGTGGTGCCGATTTGACTGAGGCTAATTTGAGGGGGGTCAATTTGGAAGGAGCCAACTTGAGCAATGCCAACTTGACCCGTGCTAATTTGAACCAGAGCAATCTCACTAATACCGACCTGAGTGGAGCCAACTTGACCGAAGCCTTTCTGGAGTGTGCCGAGTTGGAGGGTACTAATATGAGAGGGGCTAACTTGTTTCGTGCTGAAATCAGAGTTGGCGATGTATTTAGTCCCGACCTGACTGGAGCTAAGAATGTAGATACCGTCAATTTCACTGGTGGGATTATACATTTGACTTTGGAAGACGGAACTGTTATCGACACCACTGACAACGATTGGTAAATTAGCTGTTTCTTGAGGCTCAACTAATAGAGGAGCTTGCAATGATAAACCAGAAGAATTATTATCCTCTCCTCCATCATCTGGCAAATCAGGAAACAATGGGAAATCGGTGATTGGTCGTAAATTTGACTCTGACAAGTTAGTAATTTTTCTTTCTAAGGCTTTTTCGATTTCATCGGGAAGCTCTGAGAAAAAGTCGAGACCTGTTTCTTCTTCAATCATGTCTATAGAAACTTGCCAAGTCTGCCAATTTCTCCACTCATCTCGATTAATCGAACGGCTAGGATAAAGAGGATGTATTACTTTTTGAGAGGGATTACCAAAGGGAGGATAAAATCTTTCTGGCTCTGCTATGTTTGGAGTCATTACAGCGATAAGTGGTGTATCGACTGTTACATATTCTACTCCTTGACCTGGTTGCAAAGCTAAGACAATTTTCCAAGTCCATTCAGGGATATCAATACCAGCTGCTAACAAATTACTTGGTCTTGTTTTTCTCTCGGTTTCACCTTTTCCATAATTCACAGTAGCTCTACTGGCAACTTCTCCATCCCACTGCTCATCATCAAACTTGTTACCAATTCCTCCTGCAAAGTTGTAAAGTTCATAACCTAATTCAGAAACCATTTTATTAGATTCAAATTTCTCAAGATTAGCCCATGCAGAGGCTCCATCCCTAAAGTAACGATTATTATCTATAGATTGAGGCAAAATATTGGTGAGGATAAAAGTTTCTACGTTATCTTTGATAGAACTAAGTCGGTGAGATGAGGCAATTAAATGTCCTCTATCATATTCAGTACCTACATAAGTATCATGATTTGGTTGATTTTCAAAAGAAGTAGGTAAAGTATAGTCTGTTTTAAATCTTCCATTATATCTGCTAGTAAGACCTAAATCTGCTCTATTTAACTGCCAAGCCACCCAATTAGATATCTTATTATCATTATTGTAAGAAACACTATACTGTGCTTTTTCAATTAAATAATTATCTGCTTGACTTTCGTCGAATCTAGCTTCTTGTCCATTCAAAGTTGGATTACCAAATTTGAGAGATTCGCTTTTAAAGAAAATATTATCTAAATAAACTTCCTTCGTACCACCATCTAACGTAAATTTAAGAGTTGCAATCTTACCGCGTAACTCGTCAGGTATATTTAGATGGAATGTCTCAAAACCCGGTACATCAAAATACGAATATTGACCAGCAGGCACTTCAATATTTCCATCTCTATATTTTGCCCTACCAAGCTGGTTAACTTTATCTTGATGATCCGGATCTTCTGAAGACCGTAAATCTACGCCAAAAAGTTCTTCTACCCCTGCAACACCTTTTTTATTACTAAAAATACTTAAGCGTTGCCATTGCGAACCAGGTTCCTCTCCTTTAATCCAGACATTAAGCTCACCACCTCTGGCATCTGGAACATGAAGATCAAAACGTAATGTTCCCCAATCAGGTACGACAAACCGATTGTGAATGAGTTCTTGATTGGAAGTTAACTCAAGCGCATAATTTTTATAGTTAGGATCATTTTTATCAATGTCCAATAATTGTAAGTAACTTGCAATCAGTGGGGTTCCATCTGGATTATCTTTGGATGGTTTGCTAGCCCATCCAATTACTTTAGGTTGTGATAAAGAGGGAATCTTTGTCCAATTAATTAACGATTCTTGTGATATGTTGTTTTTGTTATCGTAAATAGACCAACCAGGAATGAGTTGACCAACCATGATGTTAGAGATCGCATCAAAATTCCCATTAAACAGGGTCGGAACAGCGTAATCACCGCCCAATCGAGGATCAGCAGTATTATCTAGAGAAACTGAAGTACGATTGCGCTCAAAGTATGCAGTATCTAGTTGCTGTTGACCAAGTTTATCGCTGGTATCTCCATAAGGGCGATAATTAAATCCACCTCCTAATACAGAAGTAAACCAGCCAGTACCGATACCTTCCCATGCAGCATCTTCATCTCCGTGTTTTAAATTTGCTTGTGTATGATTTGGGGTGTACCAAGTTTTTTCGTAATCTTCAATACCACTTGATAGTAAGTCACCCAAACGACGGTAACGATTTGTGCCAAATCCTTGAGTCAAATTAGCTGTTCCAGTGTACCAATTTAATGATGTTTTGTGAGGTGTGAATGTACCATTATTTTGATCAAAACCAGCAAAATCACTCAGATCAGTCTCCCAATCAGACTGAGGTAACGTTGGGAATGGATTTTCTCCAGCATTATTCTGGAAATAAGTATCAGCATAAGTTACATTCTGCCAAGTAGTAATTCTTGGATCGAGGATATTCCGCAATTCTGGATCGAAAGAAGATTGACCATAAACAATAGGATCAATAACAGTGAGCTGTAAATCACGTTTAGAACTATCGCTGCCTCCAGCATTTGGGAAAAAGGTTCCCAAACGTTGTACAATTTCGGAATTGACTACTGCCCCCTGACCGTAACCAATAAAATGCAATGGAGAATTGAGTAGCGAACCTTGAGTGCGATTGAGTTTACCAGAATTGTCATAACCTCCAACGCTTCCACCAAGTTCTTGATCCAGTTTTACAAGTGAAGCAAAGAAACTATCGGCAGCGGCTTCTGCAAAGCCGGAATTATAAAGCTTTGACTGTTCGATATCTCTTGTCCAATCTGCTAAAAGAACTAAAGGTCTACCTTTTGAAGATTCTTTTGGATTATCTGCTTGTTGCTGTTGTTGGTCAAGTTCTGTTGTTGGAAAGAAATAACGTACAGGTTGCCATTCTCCAGTATTTGCAATATACCGAAATACATCCCCACCATTTGCAGCTATTTTTCTAGCGATATTTTCTAAACTAGCACTCGCAAATTCTTGTGCATCTATCTCAATTCCTGGTGTAAGAATTGTAACGCTGCTAAAAGTATCTATTGGAGGTTGGGTAGGCAGTTGCGAAATAGGTACTTTATAAACATCTGTAAATGTTTTTGTGAATGCTTCGGTTCCTTTACGTCCCTTGAATACCATCGCCAAGTAGTAAGTTTGTCCTGCTGTTAACATTCGGTCAGCAGGCAAAGTAAATTCATCATAAGAACGAGTCTCAGTAACTTCTATACCTTGGCTATCTTTCCACGTCCATTTCCCCTTAGACCATTTAGCAGAAATAATACGGTTGGGATTATAATCTTTGCCACTTTTTAAGGGTACAGGAGTCCAATCTTTTGGAATTAACCCTTCATTCTCTGGGAAAGTACTGAGGAAAAATTCAATCTCATCAATCTGAGTTTGTTTTTCCGTTTGTGGATCAGGATTTGGTTCAAGGTTAGGATCTGGGATGATTATAGGACCAGGGTTTGGAAATATTATGGGTTCTCCAAACTGAGGCGGTTTTGGTCTGATTAAAGGCTCAAATCCTGGTCTGACTAAAGGTACTGGTCTAATTAAAGGTACTGGCTCTAATATTAGTGCTTGGGCTGGTTCCCCAAAAATTGTTTCTGCAATTGCTTCAACAAATGGTTTTGCGGATGCGTATGTTTGTTCTAGCGGACTAAATATGGGATCAACTCCAAACTTAAACCGAATTTTCCGAAGCGCTTCTTCTCCTTCAGGAATATATTCAGTTTCCGGCTTAACAGTAATTATTTGAGGGTCTTTAGCATGTGAAGTTGTACCCCAAGAGGCTCCCGCACCAATTGGTCGATTTTTATCTGAACCACCTTGACCAATATTTGTAGCTATTCCCACAAGTGGATTGATATCATCAAGGGGTTTTGACTTTAACTGTTCTCTGTTTTTAGCAGCTTCTACAGTTTTGATAATCTGGTTTACATCATAAACAAAGGTGGCATTAACGCCTGGGTTTGCTACATAAAGGTAGGAATTATCATCCGATAGTGTCAAAGAACTGGTTAACCCCATCGAAATTGGTCGGGTAGCAGCAACAAGTTCAGGTGCTTGACCCGGAGCAATGCGAACAATACCAACATTGCTTCCTGCGCCTTGCCCATCAATACTTTCAATTCCGCTACCGAACTGACGCCCGTTGCGTCCTGCAACAAAAGCATATTCAATTCCAGTCTTTTGGTCGCGTAACATTGTTACAGCAATGGCTTCATTAACATCGAAATAATCAAATACGCTGCCAAGATTCAATTTGGCGGTCACAATTTCAGAAGAGACGCTACCTTTTAAATCTCGTTTAACAGTTAGTTGACCAAATCCTTGTACATCCTGATAACGGTTAGTAAAGAACATTACATCAGGATTTTCTGTTGCAGAGATTCCTGTAACACCAGCCTCCGTCTTCACAGTTTCGATGATTCGATTATATTTTTGAACATTTTGTGAACGGTCGCCGGCATTGATATTGATAACTGTAATCTCACCTTTGTTCGATGTTGTATTTGGACTCGTCGCAAACAGTAAAGTACCGTCACTGTTGATAGCTAGTTGGTAAATACCTTTCGACTCTGGAACTTGGATTGTACCAATGTGTTTATTGTAATTTGATGAATTAGGATTGACATCAAGCACATATATTGCACCCAAATTGCGATCGCCAATGTATGCGTAGTATTTATCAGAACTAAAAACAATTGCAGAAGGGCTAGAACCAGCAGGTAGATAAATTCGGTCGATTTGTGGTGTTTCAGGATTGATATCTAATTCTCGCAAGCCTAAAGCATCCAAAACAGCAACCGAACGATCTCCCTCCAGAGGAACGTAGATTCTATCATCCAAAGCAGCCGAATAGCGCGGTCGCGTTTGTTGACCCAAAGGAATAGTTGCTAACAAGAGATTCTGACTACCAAACTCCGCAACAACGCCTGGGGCGTTCTTCGCATTCATGATTTGGACATTGCCCGATAATGGATTAGTCGCAATAACACGGTCAAACTGACTGAATATTGCTGAAAGCGTCTGGCTTTTGATCTCTTGTGGCGGGCCAATCACAGGATTTACCTGTCGAATAGCAGTGATTCTGAGGTCTTCGCTAACAGGAATATAGTTTGGTAAGCGGAAAGTAAACACTTGCTCACTACTATTATTACTATCGGCAGGTTTGACTTCAGTTTGTCGATATATTTTGCCACCATACTCTAAGTCAAAAACTAACTTATCAGTCGGTTGTTGATTATCCTGATTTGGCTCCGTGTTTCTTGGATATGATTGTAAATTTTGTCCAGTAACTCGTATAAAAGCTCCTTCTTCATCATCAAAATCTACCTCTAATTTTTCGATAGTCGGTATTGAAGACGAAGGGGATTGTGAGGTAGGTCTTTTTACTTGAGCAAGTGGAACTCCTGACTGAGACGACAATTGACCAAGGTTTAAAGCAACACCAGTTTTAGTTCTGTAGGGCAAGCCAATAACTGGAAATGTTACAACATCGACTGTATTAGTAAGCTCTGTCTCTGACTCGAACCTATCTAGGAAAATGAAAGGACTTGCAAGTATTCCGAGACCTCCCCCTATAGTTGCACCCGCAATTAAAGCAGAACCCCCAGCAATTGCAATATATGCACCTCCTACCGCTAAAGCTATACCTGCTATACGAAAATCACTTATCCAATCTGCTGGAATTTGTGCATTAACAACACGATATGAAAACTTCGGTACCATTATCGTGTAAGTTTTGGATTCTACAACTCCGTTCCAAGGTGGTGATTGAGTGCGAATTAGTCCGTCTGCACCAACAATTCCTGATTCTTCTATAAACCAAGCTGGCTGTAGTACACCATTTTCATCAGGTAATTGCCCTTGACTCATAAAAAAGACTTCTTTGCCAACCTCTACTCCAAACGTATTTGGAATTGTTAGTTGTACAGGTACGTTAAGAGAGTCTTTGCCAACATCTAATTTAAATGCCCCAGCAAAGCTATAGTTTTCTTCTAAAGTTGATAGTGGAAGTTGGTTTTTGCTGACGCTCTCAATATTTACTTTGGTCTTCTCACTTAATGCGCCTGGAGCAACCATAACTGTCGCACCACTAATTACATCTCTTACTGCACCACCTTTTTTGCTAATCTCTGCTCCATTCACACCTGGATGCTCAATGCGGACAGGAAGTACATATTCAGCAGCACCATTGATGACTGTAATATTTGCAATACCTTCATCCACTAGGGCGGTAATTAAACCATCGGGAGTAACACTCAAGATATTGTTGGAGTTGCTGACAAAGTAGCGTGTGCCAGAAGTTGCGGTCTTTAAATCTGGTGAATCAATTACTCTATTAATACCTACAAGAATTTTACGTGTTCCATTTTGAACGAGAGTAACCGCTTTCGGATACACATTTAGCCCGTTAGTTTCAGCCAGTGCCAGATTAAACTCAACTTGATTTGTAGGCGTACCCAGTTTTCCTACTCTCAGCGCCGTCACAGCAGAGATCCCATTCCGCGAAGCACTCAGCACCGACACCCCATCACTGAACCCCGTTACCCTACCCGCAGACACCACCGCCACCGCCGCATTATCCGACGCCAACTGCAAGTAGTCATAAGGGAGAATCACATCTTGTTGGTCAGCAAAATCCCCAACCACCACCAACTCAGTACTTCCACCCACATCCAACCGCAGCCCGCGCCGTGCAAAATCAAGATTCACCAACGCTGCATTACTGACATTCACCGTCACTGTTGCAGGTGCAGAACTACTAAACCCATCATCAGCAACAACATCAAAACTCGCCATTCCCGAATAACCAGCAGTCGGCACAAACAAAGCAGAATGACCATCAGGAGTAAACTTCACCGCCCCATTCACCGGATTAATAATCCGGTAGAAAATTGCATCCCCTTCCGGGTCAGTAGCTAATTTATCCAGTGCAACGCTAGTTGATAAATCAGAATGAGTCAGCACAGATGTAGAAGTGACAACAGGCGCACGATTGGCGGTAAACCCATAATTACTACCTAAAATCTGCACATCAGTAGCATTGATGACACCATCTCTGTTGAAGTCATAGCTAGCATTATAATTGCCAGAAGCGATCGCCCCCTCTAATAATCCATTATCAACGCCATCAACCAACCCATCACGGTTAACATCACCAGCTATGAAGAGAGAGAGGGAGTGAGGGAGTGAGGGAGTGGGGGAGGTATTGGTGAGTGAGATTAAGTTTAAGCCAGCACGATTAACTGCAAATAATGCGTAACTACCACTAGCATCTTGGTGCGTGGCAACAGGAGTTAAACCAAGCAGTGTAGGTAATGCCATATTACCCTGTAACTCAACACCAAGCAGCACAGTGCCTGTAGCAGTAGACCGGAGTTCGGAATCTCTAAGACTGAAAGTAAAGCGATCGCTCTCACCCAGACTATCATTAATCGTCTTACCAGTAAATTGAGCCGCACTACCCAAATCAGCCAACACAGGCGATACTTGCGGTGTTGTAGAATAGGCGATCGCTTCTCCTGCTGTCCCAGGTGTTCCCGTTGCTAAAGTGAGAAGAGGAGCGAGTCCATGAGGGAGTGAGTCCGTGAGGGAATAGCCATAACGGCTAGATTGACCAGATACGAGATTACGGGTTGATACCAAGTTACCTTGAGTGTCATAGCTGTAAATTACCAAACTACCATTTGGTGCAGTAATCTGGGTTAATCTTCCTTTCTCATCCTTAACAAAACGCACTGTCTCCCCAGTGGAACTAGTAATGCCACTATCGCTGTAAACTAACCGCGTACCATTTGTAGCAACCTGCTCAACAACGCCTTTCTTGCTACTGAGATGGTAAACATTACCATCGTTCGCAGTCAATTTATACTCGTAGCCATCAAACCTACCACTTGCGGGATTGTAAGCAAATCCAGTCTTCATATCGTAGAAGCTACTACCCGACTGGATAAGCTTGCTATCAACTGATTCGAGGGTATAGCTAACACCACTATCAGCGACCCATACAGGGGTGTAGTATGTAGCACCAGGGATAGTTGTCTTAGTGGGAGCAAACGTAAATCCAACCCGTTCCCCATTCGGTGCAGTCAGGTACAATCGCGTACCAGTGCGTAGTGGATTATATACGCCCAATTCTTTCCTACCAGTTGGCTGTATGTTGGTTTGGATATTGGTATCAATGTTTGCCAAACTCCAACCATTGCCGAATGTACCAGCTTCACCTGCATTCAATGAATTGTAACTGCGTACCAAGTTGAGAGTCACACCAGCAATTGTTGTTGTGAGGTCAGTTTCCTTGCGTACGTAAGCACTCGGTTTAGTTGTACCTGACACCTCAATTACAGACTCTTTTGTGCTGATACGTCCACTAATATCAGTTGCCTTCAACCGCACCTGGTAGAAACCATTTTCATATCTACCAGGGTCAAATGCCGCCAAATTACCATTGATTGACTGGTTCCCACTCGCAATAGTCGTAAAGCGATCGCTTCCAAATTCCGCAATCTCTAACACCCACTCATCCAAATTGGTATCAGCAATTAGCCCACTAAAGCTGGTAATATTAGTCACTTTACCACCATCGAAACCAGCCGCAAAGCTAACTACAGGTGCAGCATTATCATTAACGTCCCGTATCTTAATGACAGTGCTAGTTCTACCAATATAGCCATCCGCATCGGTAGCAATTGCTTCTACCACCACGCGACCGGGGGCAGTAGGTGTAAACTCAAACCTACCGAAGGTATCAAGCGTTACTAGCTGTCCTGCCACCGTTGCCATCAGCGAGGTAATTGCAGCTAGTCCAGCAGTATTCGTTTGAACAATTACCTTTTGTCCAGGTACAGCAGGGAAACTGGGTGTCAAATCAAGCGTCACAGTTGGAGGTACGGATGCGAGGGCAACTCGAACAAGTGCAGTTGCAGCAGTAGTTGTTTCCCCATCCGAGACATTGAACGTGACGCTATAATTACCAACCTGTCCTGGACTTGGTTGCCAACTAAACTGTCCCGTTGCAGCATCGAGAATTGCACCTTCAGGTAGATTGACAGCACTATATTTAAGCGTGGTATACTTGTCAAAATCGGTTCCTGCAAGCTTAAATTCCAACTTACCGCCCAATGTGATCGCTCTATCAGATACAGTCAGCGATGGTGCGCGGTTGACATTGGCAATACGAACCACCACATCAAGTAATGCCGTTGCTCCAAGTGGGTCTTTAGCTTGGAACTTGAGAATATGTTCCCCAGGTTGGTCGTAATTAGGCTT
The DNA here is from genome assembly GCF_020829645.1 of Nostoc mirabile CHAB5784. GTDB lineage: Bacteria > Cyanobacteriota > Cyanobacteriia > Cyanobacteriales > Nostocaceae > Nostoc > Nostoc mirabile. The sequence continues at coordinate 22,677 of NZ_JAIVFS010000065.1, forward strand.
CCAAGCAAATTCACCCGTTGTAGTGTTTAAAATTGCACCTGATGGCAGCGTTTCCACAGAAGTATATTCGACCCCAGCACGGTCAGCATCATCCGCAACCAGCTTGAATGTAACCCTATCGTTTTCTTGTCCGTACTGGACTGCAAGTGGTGTAAATATAGGTACTTGGTTGGTATTGTTGACCGTTAATGCAAGTGACTTAGTTACCGACTTATTACCATCAGATGCGATAATCTCAATGCTGTCGTAAATACCAGCTTGCGAGTAATCGGGTGTCCATGTCAGCAAACCAGTCCTAGTATCAAGAACACCACCAGTCGGGAGATTGCGTGCAGTGTACCTAATTGCATCTCCATCGCTATCGGTTGCAGCAAGCTGTAACGAGAGAGTTTCTCCTTCCTTAATAGTGCGATTACCAAGCGTTCCTAAAACTGGAACATTATTGCTAGTACGGATATTTATCTTGAAGGTTTCAGTATCGTCAAGCACTGCCCCTTTGCCGTTATTACCACTATCAACAACCTTGACTTCAATATTGTAAATACCAATATTCGCTACTGTTGGTGTCCACTTAAACAGGGATTGTCCGTATATTGCTGTTGGGGTCAGCGTTGCTTGAACATTTGCTGGCAATCCCGTAACTATGTAATTGAGAGGATCTTGGTCGCGATCGCTGGTATTGACGATAAATTCTAAGCTTTCTCCAACAACTGCAACCTTGTCGCCAATGTAACTAATTAAAGGTGCGCTGTTCGGTGCAATAATATTGACATTAAATGTCAAATCGCTACTAAGGGCAGTTGTTCCATCGGTGCGAACTTCGGTTGCAACCAGCTTGAAGGAATAATTGTTACCAAATGCGTCTGAACCCGGTTCAACACGCAGCGTCCAAGTACCATCAAAATTGTTCCGCAACGGTTTAATAAAGCTGGGAATTCCCTCACCCGCATTCCTTTCAAGTTCGAGATTTAGCTGCAAATTATCGCTTTCAAGGTCAGTCACCTTAAAGGTTATTTCCTTAATCTCACCACGATTAACATTTACATTTGCAAATGCTTGTTTATTAACAACAAAAGTACCATCTGGGTTAAATGTAGTGATGGTTGTTGTTTGTGGGCTGGGTATGTTGCTGCCCGCGATCGCAACATTATCAAATAATGGTGCCCGATTAGTATTACGAATCGTAATTGGCACAGTAATACTTGTCACCTTATTTGTTCCTGTACCATTACCATCATCGGTAGCAGTAAAGTTGACATTATATATACCTGCACTCGTATAATCGGGTGTCCAGGTAAACATTGCAGTGTCAAAGTCAAAGCTTGCACCCGTCGGTAGTCCAGATACAGTGTAAATTACAGATGCATCGCTACCTTCAAGGATTGTCAATTCACCCTTAGCATTACGTTCCTGAGGTACAAATCCTGGGTTATCTGGGTCAAAAGCAAACGCACGGAACCTGACACTTTCACCCTCAATAGCTTCCCAACTCGTCAATCCCTCAAATACGGGTGCAGCATTAACATTTAATACCGTTATTTTGGTAGTTTGAGTTGTTATCGATTCACCATCGGTAACATTAAAGGGTATCTGAAACTCACCAGCTTGGAAGTAGGCAGGTGTCCATTCAAACAACCCTGTGGTTGGGTCAAGAGTCGCACCACCAGGGAGGAGATTGCTGAAGTAACTTAATGCTGTACCATCAGCATCAGTTGCTTTTAACTGAATGCGTACTGTATCACCTTCACGAACAATCTTATCAGCAGAACGGGTTAATGTTGGTGCTTGATTTGACTGGGCAACGAGAATATTTACAGTTTGCGTTACTCTTTCCTTGCCATCATTAACAACAAACTGGATATTCTCGTAGGTTCCAGCTTGATTGTAATTCGGTGTCCATGTGAGAATACCCGTGCTGGGATCAAATACTGAACCACCAGGTAAATTATCTGTCCAATATGTCAGTTTATCTTTATCTACATCCGTGGCACCAACTTTAATTTGTAGCGTCTTACCTTCCGCACCACGAATAGTTGTACCTGTAGTATTGGTACTAATTGTTCCACCTGAAACAGCAGGACTTGTAAATACAGGTTTGTTATTTGCACCTAATACGTTGATCGTAAAGGATTGTGTAGTATAACCACCGCGTAAATCATAGGTGTAAAGTACAACATTTTCTGTCTTAGCTGTACCAGCAACAGGAGTCCAACTAATCAACCCATTATTATCAACAGTCATGGACGTTGGTGCATCGTACAGCAAGTACCCCAATACACTACCATCTGGGTCATTCGCCGCAACTTGGTAATTATACTTTTGTCCAACAGTAGCAGTTGTTACCGCAGTTGAACTAATTACAGGTGCTATATTCGGATATGGCATTGCATAGATATCGGGTGTAAATTCAACCCTTAATGCATCCGGATTATTAACAGTAATGGTATGAGTTTTAGTTGATTGACCCCGTTTGAGACGACCATCGGGTAAACTATCCTTCAAATCAAGCAGATACGCACCATTATTTGCTTTTCCAACTGTATCATTCGGTACTCCCGTAAACGTTGCACTTGGGTCAAGCAACAACATTACAGGTAGCAACAAGTCTTGGTCAGCTTTACTCGTAATAGTGACATCGTAAGATATCGTATTGTTTGCGCGATCGCTCCTAGCATTACTAAAGTTAAAATCAACCAAGTTGGAGAAATTCGAGATAGTGGTAAATTTCTCACTGAAAGCTGTTTCTAACTCGACACCGGCACTACTCTTAATATTTTGCAGCACCCTGAATTCGTAGTTACCCGCATCAAAGCTATTGAATCCAAGCAATGCTGACTTTCTTGCTGCGTCGTATTGTACCGATACAGGATTAATGATATTGCTATTGACACCAACTAACTGGTAATTATTCGGATTCAGCACAGATGCAAGGTCACTGATTTTACCCGCAAACATATCGGAATCAAACGTGACGTTGATAGTATTTAGCGGTAAAGCGATAATCGCATCTTTAACTGGGTTCGTTGCTGCAATCTTCGGTGCAACAATTGGACTGAGAACATCGATTTGACTCGAATGGCTAATTAAAATTCGACCATCGTTAGTAACTTCAATATTTTCACCCCAAGTTGCACCTGTTTTACCAGTTGCCACCTTAACGTGTTGCATGGTAGCTAAATCCACCATCAACACATCACCCTTGTTGGTAGAAACAAAAGCTAAACCCGCCAAACGTGAATTTGCCGCACCAAATGCTAGAGAATCAATTGGGTCGGATGAAGATAGCATTTGTTGGGCGCGACCTTTAGTATCAAATCGTGCTATTATTCCACGGTCGGGCCACGATGTACCCCACAAGCTACCATCCGGGGCAAATGCTAAACTATCAACCCGTAAGTCACTGTAATGGGTAAATGTTTCCGTGACGGGGTTGAATATCTCGATACCGTTACCCGAAGAAACGTAGATTAATCCCGTGGTAGAATTTATTGCGATCGCACTGGTAATACTTTCCCCATATTGCTTGACAATAGAACCAGTTTGTGGGTTGAGTTGCAGTAGAGAACCACCACCCGTAGTTGCCCAAATACTACCATTTCGGTCAACTGCCATGTCGTAAACGGGTTGCGATAAGGTGATAAGTCCTGTTGTCGCAGTTCCACCGAGGGAATTGAAGCGATAAATTGAACCGCGATTTGCACCACCACTAGCTAATACCGTACCATCTGGTAGGATTGCGATCGCCATTGCCCCAATAAACCCATTACTCTTCGGAATACCCGTTGCAAACGCACTCGCAGTAAATGGTCGCAATACTTGTTCAAATTCAGGTTTTCTGATTGTTGGTAGTACCGCAGGGGTGTTATTCTCAGCTTTTGCTAAGAGGAATAATTGGTTAGTTGAAATTAACTGCGTTGGTGGTGCAGGGGGCAATATTTGCTGGGTAGTTTGCCCAATTGTGGGAATAGTACCCAAATTCACACTAAATCCATCGTTGGGTGCAGTAATTCCGAGTGGTGGTGTTTGTTTATTGCCTGCATTGTCGGTTGCAAGGACGAGGAATTCGTATTTTGAAGTCGCATTACCGCTAAATATTGCTTCTGAATCTTTGGTTTGCGATTTCCAAACTTTGAAGTCACCACCATTTTCGGCAACATATATAGTTACATGCTTAACTCCTGAACCATTAGTTTCATCGGTCGCATTCCATTTCACTTTATAATCAGTGCTACCACTAACTGTCGCAAGTGGTGTTAATTGCGAATTGCGAATTGCGAATTGCGAATTGGAACCAAGTGGTGTTGCAGTAATTGTTGCAGTTGGTGCTGAACCATCGATTTTACTTACAGTTTCGTTTGTATCGATGGGGGAAGTCGTGTTGAAGATAACTTTGGCGGTGCTAGTTATTTCTGTTGAGGTAGTTCTATTATTTAATGGTGCAATTGTGTAGCTAACAAATCCGGCACCTATGGCATTGGCATCATTAGGAAGTAAAATACCAACATTCGGGTTTTTAATTACATCCCCTGTTTCTGGGTCGATTGCTTCGAGTAACCAAGATGCGGTTTTAGTTGGTAAATCAATTCCTGCACTAACTCGTAATATATATCCTTTAGTTGCTACAAAATCAAAGTCTCCTTGAAATGAACTTCTTCCACCAGGGATATTAACTTGGATATCTCCTAACTTAATCCCACCAAGTTGGAAACTACGTTCGTCTAAATCTTCATCTAATTTGGTGACAAGTTGGGCTTTTGCGACAGCAGTTGGTGCTGTTGCAGCGTTTTCAAACCTGATTGTGTAAGGAAGGTCGTATCCTTGGGGGATAATATTATCGTTACCGTAACCAATTGGTCCGGTTAGCGAAACAAGGTTACTTGTGCTGCTGGGTGTTGTAAATGCACTGCCAAAGTTAGGTGCTGGTACTGGTATACCCTGCGGTAACTCTACTCTGGCTTCTTTGAATGGTACATATATATTGAATGCTTGCGAGTGCGTTTTGTGCGATAATCCTTTATCAAATTGTTTTAAATCGGGAATTGCATCATCACCAATCTTGCTTGCGTCGTGACCGTACCACTTGCGGACATTTTCAAAGAAGTTGACGAGATTGGCAGTTGATTTTATTTCTTGACCCGCAGGACCAACTAGTAAACCAGTGGAAAGCGTTGCTATTAAACTGATGATTTGCTGACTTTCTCGAATTGGTGGTGCATTATTCTCACTCCGCAATAATCCTGTTTGTTCCAATGCTGCAAGGAATGCGTTTGTCCAGGTGTCGCTATTTGCTGCAAGGTTAATTAATGCACTCGTTGCAGTTGTATCTTTAAAGATAGCTTGTCGTAATTTTAATGCTTCGCGTGTTTGTTCGGCAACAAATTCTGTACGAGTCATCGCAGTTGCTGTTGCAACTATATTAAATTTGAAGGCAATGCTATCAGCACTTAATGCCTCTAGCAAGTCGGGTTCGCGTTGCAGCAATTCTTGGAATCCAGGATAAGTTTGAACGTTAAAGTTCATTCCTGTAAATCCAGCATTGGGTAAGTCTATTACATAACCTGGTGCAAGAATTTGTCCGTTTAAGTTGACATCCGATACAATTTCTGCCCAAGGTACATCGTCGAGTTTACCATTGGGGTTATTATCGGGTGTACCGCGTAAGTTTGAAGTGAATTTGACGAATGGTAATTCTAGAATTGGGTTATCACCAAGTTCGGGAATACCAAAACTAAAGTGGACGTAGGGAGTATCTATATTAGTGAGACTTTCTACCGATACTCGATATGTACCAGTTTCTCCAGGTGCGAGGATATTGGGTCCACCCAATCCTACCGTGACATCGGTTTCGATTGCACGTTCGACTAAATAACGATAAGGTAAAGTTGCTTCGATTGGAGACGTGTTACCAACAGTAGTTTTACTAACCTTAACATCGTACAATCCATGCGGTGCGTTGGTGAGGTCGAATACTGCTTTAATTGTAGTGCTATCAATTAGCTTGATGTTAGATGCGAGGAATTCACCAATACCAGGACGAATTAGTTTGACGGTTGTGTTTGCATCGAATTCTGCACCTGTAATGGTAGTGGTAACATAACGACTATCACCACCTCTATCTGTGGCAATGTCGGTGATGCCAAATGGTAATTTTTCTGCTTTGATAATTAGGGGTGCATCATTACCTTCAATTCCACGCACTAATATATAGTATTTACCTGGTCTAGTATTGGAAATAGTCGCACTTTGGTCGGAACCAATTACACCAAATGAAGCACTAGTGTAATCTGTAGTTGTAGGTGCTTTACCAAAACCGATATAAATTTCGTTTCCTGTTCCTTCGCTACCATCAGTTGTGATGCGGATTGTTCTCCCTTCTTCGGTAATATCGAGTTCAAACAATCGGGATTGCTGTTTGCGTAGGGTTGTAGTTTGAGGAATATTAAGTTTTATTTCTGATGCGTTAACTTTGAAAGTATTTGCACTCGCTTTACGATTATTGGTTTCTCCACCATCAACTCCTTCATAGACCGAGTTGTAAACATCGCTGCGAACAATGATGCGGTAGTCACCTGGTGTTACACCTGGTAGGAAAATATTGTCGTTTGCGTTTAATTCGAGTGAGTAAGTATTGCTGCTATCGGTAACATTATTACCCGCAAGACTTCCTTTAAAGGTTTTACGTCTAAGTAAGCGATCGCTTATATCCCATTTCTCGTCTAGACTTAGATATACTGCATCATCCCATTCTCCAGTGATGCTGTTAGCACTGTTGTTCTTAACCGTCCACTTGATGTTGTTGACTGTTTCTCCCACCTGACTATTACTTGGAACGGTAATAGTATTAGTTAGGGTATCTACTTCTAAGTCTACTGGAACTGGTTGCCTAATAATTAAGGGTTTATCGCTGTTTTTACTATTATTACCTTCCAAGCTACCTTCATATACTATTCCACGCGGGTTTCTTTGTTGTGGGTCGATGACAACAAAAACGTAATATGAACCATCGAGGTCGATAGGTAAATCAAAGGTTTGTTTGTTGGTGTAACTTGAATTTGCATTCAACCCATCTGTATGAGATATATAACCAAGATAACGGTCAGCAATTAAATCAAGTTTTTGGTCACGAGAGATGTATACTAGATCGTTCCAATTACCTTGACGTGGTGGTGTTGTTCCAGCACTAACGTTCGTGACGGTGTATTCAACGTTGAGTTTTTGTCCTGCAACTCCACTTTCGTCGTGTTTGAGGAAAGTTACCTGCAAGTCCGGTGATATCGTTGGGTCAATAGTTAAGGAAACAAAGTCTTGGTTATTACCTTCAAAATCGAATTCTCTAACACGGGTAATATTTGGACCTAAAAATTCAAACCCCAGATTATTGGTTGATGGGAAATATGCATAATTCGAGTCAGTGAATACTATGACTTTGTAATTACCCGATAAATTATCTGGCAGCACGAATTGTTGACGTTGCGTGTAGGATTCGTCTTTCTTCAATTCAGTAGTTCGTTTGTATTCACCAAGGAAAATATCTTGAGAGTCTAAACTATTATCTCCCAATGAGAGATAAACGCGGTCAATCCAATTATTTTCGCGTGTATCCCGCTTGCCAATGTTGGTGACTTTCCAACTTACGTTGATTGTTTCCCCAGATTTGGGATTAGTACCCGTTTGTGGAGTTTCGACAAGTATGTTACTAATTTCTAAATCAGGCTCGCGGAATATTACCGGAATTGTTGCTGATTTATAATTGTTTGAGGTGTTTTCGTAAGCAGAAGTTTTATATCCAACTTGCGTCCAATAGTTATCACCCCCACTTGTTGGTACACCACCACTAAGTTTTGGGTCAACAATACTCTTATTGGTAAAGACGTGGATATAATAGTTATCTTTAATTCCTGCTGGTAATGTTACAATTTGTTTTTGAGTATAGGATTGACCAGTACTTAATCCACCGATCGGCAGGTTTTGTGCAAATAATCCTAACCAGGTTTTTTCCCTGCTTGTTTCAAAGTCTTTATCGTTAGTAATCCAAACTTCATCGTACCAGTAACGAGTATCCGACCAAACAGCACCACCATCATTTCTCACTGTCCATTCTATATTAGTAGGGTCGCCAGAATAATTTGGGGTTAAAGTCTTGATATCGGTGACAATAAAATCAGCAGGTGTGCTAGTTACATCCGTTGAAGCATTTAAAGTATTGTTGTTGCTGTAAGAACCTTCCCAAATCTCGGAATTAGCGTTGGTTTTAACGATGACATATTTGCCCTCGACACCTGGGGAAAGTACTGTTTCTAATTCTCCTGTATAACTACCTCCAAATTGTTGTAGTTGTATGCTGCTTGGAACGCTACCCAGATTCCATAGTACTTTTGCATCTTTCAGTGTTGGTGCATCCGCGATATATACTACATCGCTCCAGCTACCCGTATTGATAGCGACATTACCCTTATTTTCGACTTTCCAAGTTACTTTGAATGGTTGACCACCAGTAGCAAGTAAGGTTGGATTTATTAATGTAACTTGTAAATCGGGTGCTGAAGGTAACAATACTTCGATGCGATTACTACTAGAATAGTTGTTGCTGTCGAGTTGATTGGGGTCATTTGGGTTAGCATTGATATCTTGCGTATCTTCGTAAACGTTATCTCCTGCATCCGACCAAACGGTAACGTACCACTGTCCAGCTTCCATAACAGTCGGTAAGGTAACTTCTACTTCGTTTTCATAGAATTTTGTACCGTTGTAGTCGTTTACGGTTTGTAGTGTTCCAGTATGGGTAACATTTTTGAGTTGAATGTCTTGTGAAGCACCATCAATACTAAAGGGTGAAGGACGAGTTTTACCACGAGTTAACCAAATTGAATCAGTCCAAGTGGTGCGTGTTGTTTCTCCAATCCCTTCGTTGCTAACTTTATATTTGACTTTGATTGTTGAACCTGCGAATGCTTGTAATGGTACAACGACATTACTTGTAACTAAGTCAGCAGGAGGAAGTGATGTGATTAATATTTCTGCGACTTTGATATTATTGTCATCTTGAGGATATTCATTAATGCTGTTGCCAGCATCGGTACGGACAATAATGTACGCTTTTTCCCTAAAGTCTCTAGGAATATTGAAATTAGCTACGTCATGACTGTATTGAGCTTGTCCTGGTAAAGCGCTATCGTTATTAAAGCTGCCGATTAAGATATCGCTGCCGTCAATCGTACCATCTAACGATAGGTAAACGTTATCAACCCATTTACCTTTCGCTTCAACTGGTGAGAAGTTGATAATTTCAAAACTTACCGATGCTGTTCCACCAGCACTAACCGAAGTTGTCGGTACATTTAATGCATTGACACGCAAATCGGGACGGGTGGGGAGACTAACTGTGATATTAGAAGTCGATTTGAGCGTGTTATTACTTAATGCGGTCGATTCTTCGTATACGCCGCAATTACCTTTATTGTCAACAATAATATTAGTTTCAACAACAACTTCATAAGTCCCTGACGTATATTGTCCCAAGATAAATTGTTCGGTGCTAGTGTAGAATTTACCAGCAGTTAGACCATTCCTTTGCTCGAAAGTACCAAGAGGAGTTATTTCCCCACTTGTAATATTCCGCAAGTAAACATAGTCAGACCACTTACCACCAGCATCCCCAGTGTTAGGTGCATTAGAGTTAAATACTTGCCAAGTTACATCAATCTTACTACCAGCTTGAGCAGTCGGTACGGTACTGACACGACTAACGTATAAATCAGGTGCTGTACCGGGTTCAATTGTTATGGGTGCCGATATTTTAGTATTGTTGTCAGTGTAGATAAATTCGTAGGGATTGTTGTTACTACCTGTGGTGACAACAAAGCAATAAATACCCGCTTCTAAGTCGTAGGGAATGAAAACATCACGACTGCGGGTATATGTATTTCGATCTTTTTGGTTTGAGAGGACACCGATGCGGTCAAAATAGTCGGGAGAACCGATAAGTTGCAGCGTACCGTCTGATTTAAGACGTGCTAGTTGTACGGTATCATTCCAAGAAGCGCTGTCGGTAGTTGCGATACCGTTATTTGCAACTTCCCAATTTATCTTGAAGAATCTACCTGTTAATGTCGAAGCTGCTTCTAGTTCGACTTTGGTGACTGTTAAATCAGCATAGGATTTGCGTGCAACTAAAAAGTCGTTGGGTGCAAATGCGGTATTATTAGCTTCGAGTCCGTTTTCAAAGACCGAGTAAATGATTTGGTTATTGGTATTGCGGACTGGAGCATCGGTTGTAACAAATAATTTATACTTACCTTCTAAGTTAGGAGTCAGTTGAATTGTTTCAGATTTGTTGTAGGATGAATCCTTTGCTAGATTGCTTGAGCGTAAAAATGTTCCAAGTAGTATGTCGTCAGCGTTACCAACAATCCCATCAACACTAGCAATAACGCGGTCGTACCATTTGCTGGCAAACCCAGTACCTGTACCAATGTTAGTGACAGTCCAATCAACTTTGATAGCTGCTGGTAAGCTAACTTGGTCAAGAAAGATTATTGGTTGAACTATTGTTACTTCAGATACCGCTAAATCTGCATATTCGCCAAGTTTAACTTCAAATTGTCCGGGGGTTGCATTGCGGTTGTTACTCTCTGCGTTACCTTGAACATTGATTTCAGCTATTTGAGATATGCCTGCATCAGTGGCAACGAAGATATATTTGCGACCTTGAGATTCTATGGGTAGGGAAAGATTGTAAGTTTCCTCGTAGCTAGCATAAGCTGCTAACTGACGGAAGCGTTTGATTTGGTAGGTGGGTTGAGCATTAAGGTCAAATATATCTGTATCTAATACGTAAACGTAGTCTGTCCACTCACCATCTACAGAAACATCACCTACGTTTGTTACAGACCAATTTAAAGGGATGGTGGTGCCAGATGTGACTATTGGTTGCGGTAGGGTGATTGTTGACACTAAGTCTACCGTACCTACTTTCACTACTTGATCCCAGAGAAAGCGGTTGTTGTTTTCTTTGATGCCTTCTACTACCGTATCCTCAGTATCAGAAACGACCAAAATCTGGTAATTGCCAGAAGGGATACTGTCACGCAGGGTAATTTTTCTTTGTGGTACAATAATTACAGATTTACCTGCCAATGGAGCAGTGTGAGTATAAGTATCAATTAAAACTGCACCCGCCGGAAGAGTATTTACGTTATTGCTCCCGGTTGTATCAACGGGAACGAGGTATACTTTATCGGTCCAACTTGATTTTGTGTCAGTGTTATTGCTGTTGAAAGTTGTCCAGCTAACATCAATGGTTCCACCGCGTCTTACCTGTTGTTGCGGTACTGTAACGTCAGTGACTATTAAGTCGGGAAGTTCTGAATAAGTGAGGTTGATTGCTTGGCTAGCGCTAGCATTGTTTTTTTCGTCAGATTCGATAATATATCCGCTGGCATCTGTTTCAACGAGAATGTAGTAATCGCCTCCTACTAAATCGGAGCGCAAAGGTAGAGTTAGTTGGTATTTACGTTGAGGTGAGGTGCCTTGGGAGAGGATGGTTTCAGATGTGGAAGAAATAAAACTAAGTTCAATGTCGCCTTTTCCTGGTTCAAATTTGAGGTCATTGCTTCGAGATAACCAGATAAACTCGTTGATTCTTCCTGATGCAGTAGATGTGTTGACACCTTTGTTGGTGGTATACCAAGTGACTTCTATGGGTTGACCGAAGTTGGCGGTCGTAGTTTGAACTAAGAGATTACTAATTGCGAGGTCAGGTGCAGTGACTGTAATTTCTTGCCAACCAAAGTTGTTGATTTCGTTAGTCTCTTCCTGTTGTTGGTCAGCGTCTGTTACAAATAGTAGATACTTTGTCCCAGTACCCAAATAGTATGGGATGGTGATATCTAGGTCTTGGGTGTAACTTCCAGGTCGTTCAAGGTTAAAACTTTTTGTACCTATTAAGACAGCACTAGTGTCGTAAGTAGGTTTATCGTGGATATAAATTTTGTCTGTCCACGAAGTTCTATTATTTGCACTTCCTTGTTTAGTTACGCTCCAGGTAGTTTTGATAGTTTGACCCAAATTAACAGTAGTAGAGGAAACACTTGAATTAGTCAGAGCAAAATCAAGGGTTCCAGGAGCCGTCTCAAGAGTATACTTTCCTTTTGCATCCCCAGAAAGACTAGTTACTCGCACTAGATAGTTGATGCCAGCTTGGGGTGTAAATCTTAGTTCTGAATTTTTTCCAAAATCATTACTACTAAGCTCTACATAACTACCATTCCCAGTGCTTGTATTTATTATTTCTAGCCGGGTGTCAAAATCGGTAGAGGAAAGCTTTAAAGTAATCGGTTGAGTAGTATCAAATTCTGTTAGTCGATAGTAATCTGTGAAGTGCTTTTTGTATCCTGACGACGGGTAATCATAATTATATCGAACATCATAAAAATCATCTTGACTTAGTTCTCCAGTAACTTTACCACCTATTGCAGCGACTTCATCTAGTTTTGACGCTTTCAGATTGTATTGTCCAAGCTTATTGTAAGAAGAATAGTCGCTGGTAACCACTAATCTGTAGTCAATACTAGCACGAGGAGTAAATAATAAAGAGGAAGAAGAATTACCGTTTACTAGATATCCATAACTACTAATTACTTTATCCCAAGGATTTTTTACATCGACAATTTGTAACCTCGAATTAAAATCTGGAGATGTTAATTGAAATAATACAGGTTCATCAACTGTCAAATTATCTAGTTTTAGTTGATATGCATCTTCAAATTTATTGTAATATCCGTCATAAAAATCTTGATTGATTAGGGTTCCATTAATTGCATTTGTTGTGGCTTCAACAGTTGTTGAAGCCACAGATAAATTAGGTATTTTTTTAGTAGTTATCGTATAATTCCCTAATCTATTCGAGTAGTAACTACTAACTCGCAGTAGATAATTAGTATCAGGTTTAGGAGTAAAAAATACTGGTGATACTTCGTAGCCATAGCCATAGCCGCCAAAAGATTCAAATAAAACTTTTTGATTATTTGCATCAATTATTTGCAGGAAGGGATCATAAAAATCTGGGGAAGATACCTCAATGCCAATTCCTTCGCCTACTAAACCAGCTAAATCTGTTAATTGATAATCGTCTACAAAACGGTAATTATAATAAAAATCGTCTTGACTCAACTTATCAGAAGCTGAATCGCCTACTCCAGAAATTGTCGGTAAACTTGAAAAAGCAGTAGCTTTGAGTATATAGTCTCCTGTCTGATATGGAGATTCAGTGGTAATCCGTACAATATATTTTATACTTGATTGAGGCGTGAAAGTGACATAATAATAATAGTTATTATTATTATTATTGGATTGCGGATAATTACTTTGAGATATAATTTCTTGAGTATCGGCATTAATAACTTGCAAGCGAGGATTAGAGTTTACGGAAGATAGTTGAAGTTTTACAGATTGACCAACTTTAAAATCAGTTAGTCGGTAATCATCGTTATAACTACCTAAGTTATTTGGATTATCTGCATCGGCTTTACTTAATGTACCGGGAATGCTACCCGACGTAGCAGAAATTGTGGGTAGGTCTGAATAAGACTCAGCAAGATATCCAAGAGTAGCATTAAGGGTATATGTTCCTTGTCCACCAACGTAATAACTGGTTATCCGAACGATATAGTTAATACCAGACTCCGGAATAAAAGTTAGTTGGTTATCAGAAATATCGTTTGAATAACCGGTAAAATAACCAGATTTAATAACTTTTTGGCTATCTGCATCCACTAATTCTAATTTGATACTATCTCCAGAGTAAGATAGCTTTAACCTTACTGGTTCACCGACTGAAAAATTAGTTAGTCGGTAATCATCCAAATAACTACCTAAGTTATTTGGATTATCTGCATCGGATTCACTTAATGTACTGGCAATGCTACCCGACGTAGCAGAAATTGTGGGTAAGTTTGAATAAGACTCAGCAAAATATCCAAGGCTAGCATTAAGCATATATGTTCCTTGTTCACCAGCATAACCACTGGTTGTCCGAACGATATAGTTAATACCAGACTCTGGAATAAAAGTTAGTTGTTTTCTGTAATAGTCACTATATTTAATAATTTGTTGGGTATCTGCATTCACCAATTCTAAAATCATGTTACCAGAAGAAGGTAGCTTTAATCTTACTGGTTGACCAACTGTAAAATCAGTTAGTTGGTAATCATCGCTGTAATAACCCAAGCGATTTGGATTATCTGCGTCGGTTTCACTTAATGTACCAGAAATGCTACCAGAGGCAGCAGAAACTTTAGGTAAGTCTGAATAAGGAGTATCGGACAAATACCCAAGACTAGATTTGAGGGTATAGGCTCCTTGTTCGCCGTAGTCTGAACTAGTTACCCGCACGATATAGTTAACGTCAGACTCAGGGATAAAAGCCAGTTGGTAATTATATTTATTATTAGAATAAGAACCATAATAACTAGATTGAATAACCTTCTGGGTATTTGCATCCAGCAATTGTAATGAGATTCGATAATTAGTAGAAGATAGGCTAAGTCTTACAGGTTGACCAACTATAAAATCATTCGCAAGTCGGTAATCATCTCTGTAAGCTCCCCACCAATAATTATCAGTTGCATCACCCTGACTTAAAGAATCATTAACTAAAGCATTGGTAGCAGAAATTTCTGGTAATTCAAGAGAAGCATACTCTGTGCTTCCTAATCCTAAAGCAAAGTGTAAGTCATTCAGTATTGGTATCCTTCTTGTCCCCACTGGCAAAGCGGGACTCATCAAGTGATTTGGCTGTATGCTGGTTTCTACGTGTTCAATCCCCAGTACGTGCCCAAATTCGTGAGTAAGTATCGTGAGTAAGTCTACACGTCCATAAGCTAAATCGCCGGATGCCGCTTGTAATTCGCTTGTGGAAACAATATTACTGAATTCAACATCGTCGTTGAGAGTAGAATCAATAAACCATCCCTCACCCGTTGCATTAGTATCAATTATGACGGTATAGCCGTCGGTTAGACCTAGTTTGTAACCGGGTAAATCTTCAATTACCAGTTTTACATTGTTGAGAATACCTATATCAAATTCACCTACTCCCAACTTAGACCAACGGGCAATGGCTTCCGTGCGGAAGATTTCTAATATTTCTTGTGTAAGTTGGTTTGATGTTATATCGCTTCTTTCACTACTATCTGTAATATTTGTTTCTTTTTCCTGACCCAGTGATGCGGAAGTCGATAGTAAATCAATATTTAAAGTGTTAATCGAATTAGAGAAGAGTGTATCGTCCTTAATATCACCAACTAATGGGGCATCAATAATACCACCTGTTATTGGGTCTACTGAGGCTTTTCCATTGATTGCTTTTTCTATCAGCAGAGAATTATTTATAGACTTATCAGTAATTATGCCATTATCACTACCACCGACGCTTGTTGTGCCAGGTAGCTTGTCAGTACTTGGGGCGCCAATTGGCGATGAGTTAGGGAAGGTCGAGAATGGGTCGGGGTTTGGTGCTAGGGGGTCTGCAAATCCGCTATTGTTTGATGACCCGTTGTTATCTGCAAGTAAATCGTTATTATGTAATCCAAACTCGTTATTGCTTGCCATCTTGATCTCAAGTGTGTGTTTGTACTAATGTTTTTTAAAATAGTTTAAAATCAAATATTAAGGATAGAGATGGCGAAGCTGTCATGAAGTGCAATCCTTACCGTTTAGTTTAAAAACCTAGCACTACCATAGACATTTGTCTTTGAAAAACGCGATTTCTTGGGATATTCTCAATCAACGCTCTTGCTGCGATTGCATGAAATACACTCAGGTGATCGCCCACAAAATGTAATTGCAAATTAAGAATGCATCGAATTGCGAATTGTTTTAATCCTTAATCCTCTTTTGTCAAATTTCAATAGGTTTTTAAACTAAACCGTCTAGGGGAGCAATTCATGACCAAGCCCCATTGGGGCTATTTGCAGGTTCAGATGTGGGGTGTGGGGAAAGAAGTAGCCCAACAACCTTCTTCGTCACTTGAACCATCTTTCAAGATGATTGCATTGATCGGAGTTTCAAAGCTACGGTCAATGCCGTATCCCCGAACCTACAACCCTACCCCCTTCTTTTTGACAACTTTGCCAGTTCTACCCCTAGATAGAAGCACTCATAGCAAATACATTGGAAACTACAGTTTTCTCTTCACTAGTTTTACCCAAAAACTTCTTGCTAATAATTTCTTGGTAAGCTGATAAGTCTGCTTGCCAATTATCAATGCCTTGATGCACGTTATTCTTGCGTTCAACTGGAGTTTCACTTGTGACTTCGTAGCTAAAACTGCCACTAAACAACACAATTGGCGTGGTTGTTTCGTCTGGGTTCCGCAGGGAAGCTTCATTTACACTCAGGTAAAATGGCCCGCGCTCCAAGGTATAAGCTAAGTTCAGTGTTGCTCTGACTGGTGCAGTCCCCGCTTCTTGCCATGCACCCGCAGATAATAGTGTTTCTGTTATAAATAAACGGGCTGCATCTTGCTCTTTTTCAAAAGCAACGTAGCCTCTTGGATTAATTCCTACAGCTTCATACTCGACGTTGGGTAAGGCTTCAACATATTTTTTAGCAATAGCAGCCACGGCGATTTCTTCTACTGCTTTGTTTTCAATCGCTTCTATGAACATGACTCGTGTTGGTTCAGCTATTATAACGATGCCGTTGGTGAAGGCGACTTGGGATACGCTTTGGGTATATATCGGTTGACGAGCCAATTCCCATTCGGTCGGAACGATGCCACTATATTTGAGGAAATCTGGATTCAGGATAGTGGGTTTGTGATTTTTCGCGGCAATGATAATCCCGAACTCTTGAGTAATTAAGGTTTGGCTCATGATGTTTTCCTAATAACGGTTTATTTCAAGTTATAAGTGCTTGTGTGGGCGGTGGTCTTGCTCTTTAGCGGAACTTGTTTGTGTCATTATCTGTTCCTTGGTGTTGGCGGATTTGATATAGGGGAGAAAAAATCAGAACGACCTCCGACATTTCAGACCTTACATCCGCCTTTGTTTTAGGAGTTTCCGTAGGGTAGGAGGAATCAGACGTAGTAGCTTCAACCTTAGACACATAACCCACTACTGGACACGGTTAGTGTCGTAACACTTATATTTTTATACACGTTTTGGAAAATTTACACCTGCGAGATTCTACGCAAATATGTTCAAATCTACTTTTAGTTAATAACTGTATTGATTATATTATTTTCATGAATTATCTTATAGAAATTGAATTCTGTTTACATTAAAAAAGAACCAAGGTCATCTTTATTTGGTATCAGAGCCTCGACTCTATGGAAAATTCAATTTCTCTGATCATGACCGTCTACAATCGGGAGCGTTACCTTGCTTCTGCAATTCAAAGTGTCTTAACTCAGACTCACCCGGATTTGGAACTGCTGATTTGGGATGATGGCTCCACTGACCGTTCTGTTGAAATCGCTCGCTCTGCGGCTCAAAATGACCCACGGGTGCGTGTAGTAGCGGCATCACACCAGGGGCGAGCGCGTTCTCTACTTGCTGCCATCAATGAAACGGCGTTTCCCTATTTCGCATGGGTGGACAGCGATGATTTGTTAGCACCAACTGCCTTAGAAGAAACAGCATCTGTATTGGATGCACGTCCCGAAGTTGGGCTAGTGTACACCGATTATCAAGTAATTAACGAGAACGATCAACTTTTGGGATATGGGCAACGCTGTCGTATTCCCTACTCTAAAGAGCGATTGTTAGTTGACTTCATGATATTTCACTTCCGACTGCTGCGCCGAGAAGTTTACGAGAAAGTGGGTGGCATCAATGAGCAATTTGAACTTGCTCAAGATTATGACTTGTGTCTGCGACTTTCTGAAGTCACAGAGGTTGAACACTTGATAAAACCTCTCTACTATTATCGCTATCATTCACAGAGTGTGTCCCAACAAGAACGAGTTGAGCAAATTTTGGCAGCGCGGGATGCCATTAACCTTGCTCTACAGCGTCGCAAGATGAGCGATCTTTATGAACTTGATGTCCAAATTGTCGGACAGTACCGTTTGCGTTCAAAGCTATTGTAGAATTCCTCTCCATCTCTACCCAATAGGAGCTATCAGAACTGATGCCTTGCTCCACCTACGGTGTAATTCTAGGCAACCACTTTTTTTCTAGATTTTACGTTGCATTTTATTGCCTTTGGATAAGAATTCATCCAATTCACCAACGGCAAGGAAATACTTGTAGAGACAGTATGGCGTTGCTCCCGTTGGGAGTGGGAACGAGTGCTGCAATAATATGCCGGCAGTTGAAGTGCATTCCCGCAAAGGCTTGCCGTAGGCATCGCTACTCCTCCCAATCAACCAACACCCCATCCACAATAACAACCCCCCACTGGGGGAACTTAGCCAGTAGCTTTTTAATCACAATCTGCTTTCGCCGGATCGTCATCCCAACACTCCTGCAAGAAGTCAAACCCCGGATTCTGCCCTGAATTCGCCGCAACTTTGAGTTTCTGCATACGCTCCGGTCGTACATTTGACCTTGCAACAATCGCTTCATGTGACCACTTTTCAGTGATAGGCGTGGCGGAAGTTTCACCCTCATCAACTGGTTTGACTTCTACACCCGAAACTGAATTTTCAACTAAGAACAAAGTGGGATTACCTGCTTCTACCTGCCCCTGAGTTTGATTAGCGATGGCTACGCCCGCCGCAGGCATCGCAGAATTTAAAGATTTTTCATTTTGAGCGACGGACACGGCGGAACAAATACCTTCATAGCAGTCCCTCTGTTCAACACTGCAATCTTGGTTTTCAGCCAACAACAAAGCGGAATTACTCTGTGCAGCATCCACAAGCGCCAGCGTTGTGGAGTCCATTGCCGTAGGCAAGCCAACTTCATTCTCTGACACGCCCTCGACAGCTATTGAGTCCGCGATTTTCTGACAACACGCGCACATCTTGTAAATAAGTTTGGGCAATTAGACGCGATCGCTCCGGGTCGCCAGATAATAGGGCAATGCTGGGAGGCGATGAACCTAAATCGTCTAGTCCAAAGCCAATGTGATAAAAGCGTTGATTTAGCATTTAATTTTGGATTTTAGCAGTAATTCTCATTTTGAAAAAAATCAGAGAAAATTCTGTTATTTAAATAGATAACTTGTGTCGAAGCATCATTTTTTGACAGATAATTATCATCCAACGTTGGAGGTAGACAGGTTTGAAGAAATTTGTCCATGAAAAATTGATTTCAACTGATAAATCCAGATGAAATTCTCAACAATTTTTTAGTTTTTTAATAAATAACTTTCTCCTCCTCGTTTAAGATATTGACATTTTTCAACTAGAATTTACTCTTTTTAATGGATCATGTTCTGTGAGGATGAATGAGAATAAATGCGACCAATCTTTAAACCATAAATATTTTAATAAGGTACGAATATCCTTAAAGAAATTAGTTCGAGTTACTAATATTTCACGAACTTTTTGATAAATATAATTAACTAAATCTAAAACAGTATGAAATAAAAAAGCTAGCAAATTTAAAGACAATAATAACTCGCATAAATGATTTTCACCATGACCAAAGTTATGCTCTAAATTATAACCGTGATTTTTAAGAACATTATTCCCCTCATTTTCAACTTTCCATCTGCTGCGCCCAGCTTTGACAATTTCCTCAACATTATTCTCAGTGATTTTATGATTAGTTACCCAATTATTTTGGTAGATAATTTTCTGTGTTTTTTCATTAATAACAGTCACTTCGCACCAATTAACTTCAAGACTTGAGTCTTCATCTTTTAAAGGAACTCTTGAAGCATAACGATAGCGATAAATTAGATTTTTTCGCCCATCCCATTGTTTCTTTTCAATGGTTGTAATTTCTCCACTTTTTTCTAAGAATTTTAGCCAATCATATAAAGTCTTGTGTGACGTTTCTAGACAAACAAAAAGAAAATTATAACCTTGTTTTAGTGCTAATTTACAAACAGGTTCGTGAGAATATAAGTCGTCTCCTAAAATAGTTACAGGATAACCATACTTATTTTGATGATTTTTATTTAACCATCTTTTAACAGCCGCATTTTCACAGTCTTGTTTTTGATGTCCATCTTGTTTTTTAATGAATTCTGGTGAGAGATTAATTACTTGTTTTTGATTAGGAGAAACTATAATAGGTGTGACACAGCCATGAAAATAAGTTGTAGTTCCATTTCGATGATTACGACAATTACAATGAGGGCAATTAATTTTCTTAGATGAAAAATATTCTGTGCCATCTAACGCCACTAAAATTTCTCCATCTAAATAAAGAAACTTTGATAAAATTCCCTTTTTTTCTAACCATTCATAGACTTCTTGAAAAGCCATAAAGATAGTAGCTGCTGGCACCGGATCTAACAAATTTCTTATTTGATTATCACAAGGGATTTTCTCAATTGAAAATAAACTTTCTGCATTATCTTTTCCCTTATTGCTTTTCATTAATCGTTGATGGTCTAAAAAAGACGCTGACTGCGTAAAAAAGATGGAAAATGCTGCCATCACTGCGTCTTCTACCTGATATTTCGTATTATTTCCAGGTTTCCTTTCATCAGGTAAATCATGTAATGATGACCGTAAAAATTGTATTAATTCAGGAATTTCTAGGGACCCTGCCAAATGATCCATGTTTGAGTAATTTGACGCACTGTCGGATTTTTAACTCACCGATTTTACATCATCTGACAACAATTATACATTTTTATTTTCCTTGAATTCCCTATTCTAAAAACCGAATGATGGACTGGATTTCCCCTTTTCGTTGTCAGCCAATTCTCGTTAATGAACTCAGTATTTATATTTAATCAATCGGTCAAATTGTTTTTTAGCGATCGCTTCACTCGCCACAAGCATCGCCTCTCCCGGAAAACTAGTTTTTTTGTACTATATTTTGATTTTCAAAATGGGGGTCAATACTCTATTTATTTCAAAATGAGAATTGCTGGGATTTTAGATTTTGGTTTATCTTACTACTTAGCTTACTTACGAACCGTCTTTACCTTTCCGTGTTCCCTCCTCGCTTGTTATTAGCAGGTCGGTGCCATACGAAAAAAGAAAAATACATAGATCAGCCTGTTCATTTTTTTATGCTACATATATAATACAAAATATATCACTACTCAGTTGGTGACTGTTTGCCGCTTGAACAAAAGGAAATTTTATGATTCCCCGAACACGCATCCGAAATATTGGTATCTCTGCCCACATCGACTCTGGTAAAACTACGCTGTCAGAGCGAATTCTCTTCTACACGGGCAGAATCCACGCTATTGAGGAAGTGCGGGGAGGCGGTAAGGGTGCAACGATGGATTTTATGCCAGAGGAAAAGCTGCATGGTATAACTATCACTTCTGCTGCTACCACCTGCCAGTGGCACGATACTCAAATCAACCTGATTGATACACCTGGACACGTAGATTTCACGATAGAAGTGGAACGCGCCCTGCGGGTATTGGATGGGGCGGTGATGGTACTGTGTGCTGTGGCGGGTGTGCAGTCCCAGTCCATTACGGTGGATCGGCAAATGAAGCGCTACCGTGTGCCGCGTTTGGCGTTCATTAACAAAATGGATCGGACGGGAGCAGATCCATTTCGTGTAGTACAGGGAATACGCGATCGCTTGCAACTAAATGCAATATTGCTCCAGTACCCGATCGGCAGTGAAGACCAATTCCAGGGAGTGATTGACCTGGTAGAAATGACTGCTGACTACTTTGAAGGTGAAAATGGGGAAAACTGGCTGAAAAAGCCAATTCCCGAATCACTTATAGATGAAGCACAACAGGCACGGGAAAAGTTGCTAGATACTTTGTCGCTGTTCTCAGAACCGATGACCGAGATGCTACTGGCGGGTGAGGAAATTCCTAAAGAATTAATTTGGGAAACCATCCGACAGGCAACCTTGAGCCTAGAATTCACGCCTGTACTGCTGGGTTCGGCATTCAAAAATAAAGGAGTGCAAAACTTATTAGATGCAGTTACGCTTTATCTACCATCTCCGATAGATAGAGAAGTGGTCAAAACCGCAGAGTCGGTTAGTGTCTACCCTAACCCCGATGCTTCCTTGGTGGCATTGGCATTTAAACTCACTGTTGAATCCTTTGGGCAGTTGACCTATACCCGGATTTACTCTGGGACGCTCAAACCCGGTGATACCGTCTACAACTCACGGACTGAACAGCGAGTGCAAATCGGTCGCTTGGTGAGAATGCACGCCAATAAGCGAGAAGAGGTAAAAGTTGCCGTTGCTGGGGATATTGTGGCTCTGTTGGGTGTGGATTGTGCTTCTGGTGATACATTCTGTTCTGGAGAACCACTGGTATCTCTAGAGAAGATGTTTGTGCCGGAACCAGTGATTACGCTAGCGATTACGCCCAAAAAGCAGGAAGATAGTGATCGCCTTTCCAAAGCACTGAATCGCTTTCAAAGGGAAGACCCCACCTTCCGGTTGAGTATCGACCCCGAATTAGGATCAACTCTAATTTCTGGAATGGGCGAACTCCACTTGGAAATCTACCTAGAACGCATCCAACGGGAATATAATGCCGAGGTCTACGTTGGTACTCCCGCCGTGGCGTACCGAGAAACCATTAGACAACAAGCAACCTTTGACTACCGATTTAAGAAACAGTCAGGCGGCCCTGGTCAGTACGCCCATATTACTGGGTGGATTGAACCCACAGATGAACCGTTTATCTTTGAGAATCGGGTAGTTGGGGGTGCAATTCCCAAAGAATATATCCCTGCGTGTGAGAAAGGTTTCCGTGAGGCGATGCAATCAGGGCAGTTGGAAGGCTATCCCGTAACTGGCGTGAAAGTCGTTTTGGATGGTGGTTCCTATCACCCAATTGACTCTTCAGAATTGGCCTTCCGGTCAGCGTCCCATCAGGCAATTGAAGGTGCAATCGCCAAAGCAAAACCCTACATCCTCGAACCCATCATGCTTGTAGAGGTGGAAACACCCAACGAGTTCATGGGAAGGGTTCAGGGTGACTTATCCTCCCGTCGAGGTTTGTTGTTGGGTTCTGAGACAATGCAGGGATACACGGTGATTCGAGCCGAAGTACCGCTAGCGCGAATGTTTGGGTATTCTACAGAATTGCGATCGCTTACTTCTGGTATGGCTACTTTTTCAATGGAGTTTGCCTGCTATCGTCAGTCCTGAACCTATTAGACATCTCCGAAAAAGAATTGTTTTGACGTAGCAGTGCTATGTCTCTACAAGGGTTCTGGGTAACACATATTTAATTTCTGGAGATGTCTATTTGTGAAAATTCGTGGTGTCCAGATCCCCGACTTCATAAAACTTGTCGGGGATCTAACTTTTCGCAAATGATTTAGGATTGCTAGAGTCGAAATTAGTGATCGCCTTTGCTTGGGTTTAAATCATCTCTACCATTTAGAGAATCAATACTATCTAGTTCATTTGGCGATATAAGTGTCCGCCACAATACTGGATCAAGCGTGTGTTGCTTAATCGCTTACTCTGTCTAGTTTTTAGACTTTTTATTACGTCGAACTCAGGTTTTATAAAGTTCTCAAACTACCGCTCACCCTACTCTCCCCACTCAATCAACTCCCCATCAACAACCGCAACCCCCCACTGCGGAAACTTCGCCAGCAATTTCTTGATCACAATCTGCAAAGCGGGGTCATCATCACAGCATTGTTGGAGGAAGTCAAAACCAGGATTTTCCCCAACCAGAGAAGCCATCTTCAGTTTCTCCATTCGCAATAGTCTAACTTTGGATCTAATGGCAATATCTTCGGTGGTAAACAACGCCTCACTAGATTTTTGCACCTGATAATTGACCACAGATATATTCCACAGCTTCTCAAACTTGCTGATTGTTGCCCTCATGCTGGCATAATACTTGCTGTCTAGCAAATATTGAATTACCCACAATGGAGGGCATTCTCCAACGTTTGCTCTATCCAACCATTCAAATATCTCACTTTGATTTAATGACACGGGCGCGGCGGAACAAGTGCCTTCATGAGAGACTATTATTGCCAATAACTCTATTGAAAGTCTGAACACTATAAATCTGTAAAATGGTAAAGAATTTAAAGTTATTGGCGAGGAGACAAATTAATGAATATGCTTAATTTATGGGCTGAGATTATCCCTGAGAGTTCTGCGGGAGGGTTTAGGATAGGACAACATCTTTCGTCAATCCCCGATCTTAGGGAACCTATTCTGGTGGTCAATCTCCAAGAAGAAAGAGAGAAGAGAGAAAAAGGATTGAAATCAATTAATATCAATGAAGCTTTATCTAATTCGGATGGCTGGATTTGTCAAAAAATCTCCTCAGATTCTCAGAAGTTAGATGGACATAAAGTTTTCTATTATAAAGACAGGATTGTACTTCTTGAATTCAATTCAGATGATATTCTATTCGAGATTTTTGTGTTTGAGGGCTATAAAGGAAAATTTTTAGACAAATTTGAAATTGGCACTAGACTTTCGGATTTAAGAGAGCATTTTGAACTTGACTATGATAATGGGGATGAATTAAATTATCCTTCTGAATCATCTTCAGTTAAAGGGATTGGCTTCTATGGTGCAGAAGAATCTTTAGAAGATAATCTCGAACAAAAAATCATGGGTTTTTGCGTACATAACTGGAGTTTACAGGTATAGAAAGCAAGGTAGAGATGCTAGAATCACAAGATGTATGAAGAAAGCACTGACAAGCGACCACTAATCATTCCACTTCATCAGCACCCCATCCACGATCGCAATCCCCCACTGCGGAAACTTCACCAGCAACTTCTTGATCACAATCTGCAAAGCCGGATCATCATCCCAACACTCTTGCAAGTACTCCAACCCTGGATTCTGCCCCAAATTCGCCGCAACTTTCAGTTTCTGCATACGCTCTGGTCGCATATTTGACCTTGCAACAATCTGACTTTTCCCGTTAAGTCTTGAAAGGCTTACTGATAAAGGATTTAACAAACAGCACAGCATATACGGTAGAGTAATTGAAATCGGGTGCTAAAGGTAACAAGCAATGCTGGACTGGTGGGAG
>NZ_JAIVFS010000066.1 GCF_020829645.1 Nostoc mirabile CHAB5784
TGTGACTTTAGACACTATTAAAATGTACATTCAAAATCAGAACGAAACTTGAAAGGCGAATAAATTCGCCTGCGGCTTACCCCCATAAATAAATTTAGGGGCTTGCACGCCCCGACTTATTTGGTCATTTCCGAAAAATAAGCTGAACAATGCATCAACACTCTACTTGAGTCGCAGATTCTCATTTGAGGCTGCATAAATACCTGGATACCCAAATATTCATACATCCACATTTTATGTGTGTAAGTGCGATATGATTTTTCCATCTTTTATAAGGGGAGATTATGCCAATCATCTCTCTTAGCTCATTTAAGGGCGGAGTGTCGAAAACAACTTCAGCTATCTGCCTCGCCTCACTGTTTTGTGATGATGGGGCAACCTTAGTTATTGATGCCGATCCGAACCGTTCAGCAACCACTTGGGCCAGACCTGGGGGACTACCATTTCAGGTCTGCGGAGAAAAGGAAGCAGCAAAGTTGATGCGTAAGCAGAAGTTTGAATTTATAATTTTTGACACTCCTGCCCGCCCTAATGATGTGGAAGTGGAGGATTTAGCAAGGGGCTGTGATCTACTTATCGTTCCAACTCCACCAGACCTGTTGAGCATGGATGCGATGGCACTCATGGCAAAATCCTTGCCCCAAGATACAAACTGGAAAGTCCTACTTACAATGATTCCGCCGCCGCCTCAAAGAGATGGACAGGAAGCAATGGAAGCACTCTTAACACAAGGTTATCCTGTTTTGAGTCGTGGGATTCGATTTTACAAAGCTTATAAGGATGCGGTGACTAGTGGAGTTCCTGTTTATAAGGTTCGAGGGGGCAAAGTAGCATGGCGGGATTGGACGGAAATAAAAAACGAAGTGATTCAAGCAATAAAAGGGTGAGCCGATTTAGTGAGGTCTTAGGGGCAGCCCAAGAAAATACCCAACTACCTGGATACCCAGAAAATCAGCCATCTGAACAGCTAGATACTCAACTAATCGAAGAATCATTAAGCCAGCCACTTAATGAGGTGAAAAATCAACCACCTGAAAATTTGACAACCCAACTACCTGGATACCCAGAAAATCAGCTATCTGAACAGCTAGATACTCAACCAACCGAAGAATCATTAAGCCAGTTACCTGAACAGGTGAAAAGTCAAATATCTGACAACCCAACTGCCCAAACACCTGGATACCCAGAAAATCAGCTATCTGAACAACTAAAAACCCAGTTACCTGAGAATTCAACCACCCAACAACCTCAACAGCCAGTAACCCGGTCATCTAAACACTTAAAGGATAAAGATAAATTAGCCAAGCGTGAGAATCCCGACTATACCCAAACCACTTTTCGCATTCCTAAAAAATTGAGCAGGCAGATCAATCGAGTGCTGATGGACTTGGCAGACGAGGGGGAATATGTGGATAGGAGCGACTTGTTAGAAGAATTAGCCAGTGCATTTATCCGACTAGCTGATGAAGTTGGTGTAGTAGAGGCGTTAGAAAAAGTCAAAAATCTGGGTACCCAGATGGATGAGTAGCTAAGTAAGGCAATCGCACCTAGTCTTACATCACTGGTTAATTAACCTTTTACTGGATGCAGAGAATTGGCTTCTATGTCATCCTAGAAAACGAGAGTTAATTTGGTGAGTATTTTTGTTGTTAGTATTGACAGGCTTTCCCCTTTTGGTATCTACAGACTTTTCTCCAAAATTTAAATCTCTACACACTAATATTTTTGGAGATAATCAATGTCAATTTATGTAGGCAACCTCTCTTACGAAGTTAAGGAAGATGATATTAAGGGTATTTTTGCAGAATATGGGACTGTAAAGCGTGTTCAACTACCTACTGACCGCGAAACAGGACAACTACGCGGTTTCGGATTTGTAGAAATGGGAACAGATGCAGAAGAAGCAGCTGCCATTGAGGGTCTTGATGGTGCTGAGTGGATGGGTCGTGACCTGAAAGTGAATAAGGCTAAACCCAGAGAAGACAGAGGTTCGTCTGGTGGGAACCGGGGAGGGTACGGTGGGGGCGGTGGACGTAACCGCTACTAAGAGTTGAAACGAAAAATTTAACTTAGGGATAAAACTGTATCAATTGAAGTTTCTGAAATTTAAGGGCTTCAAACCCTTGCTGTATCATCCCATTCACGCACTTTTAAATCAATCTACTCACAACATATAAAAATAAAATAATACAAATGACTATTGCTACTAAAAATAAAAAATTATTATTGAAAACTTTACCTAAAACAGTGGGTTCCCTTTTCTTAATTTTCTTCTTCTTGTTTTTCTCCCCGACTATGCCTTGTCTCAACCGATTGTGAGGTTCATATCGTCTGGATATTAAATATTTTGGGATTTCCTCTCTCTCTTGACTTGCACGTTCAATATCTCTAGGAATTATAGGCAAAGAAACATTTAGTTTTTTCTGATGTTGACCGTAATCCTGATAATTATTTGGTATTGGCGCTACATTACTACGCTCCATTAACTGAATAACTTGTTGCAAATATGCGTTCTTTGTAAATTCAAACCACTCCCTATAAACATTAAATGACTTACAAGCTTGATGAATCTCTTTCTCTACTTTGTAAACGTCAGTAACAAACACATAATGAATGAGTTTCAACGGGTAGGGACTTTGACGGCTATTCAGTTCTTTTAATCTTTCCTCTGGTGTCCGTGGTGCTACAGTTAGCCCTATTTTGTATCTATATGTGCCTACACTATGAATTAAATAAATGTACCCTGGTTTCATTATTGTATCTCTGTTCGTAGTTATTCTAAAGCTGCAATCGCGTCTGCAACTGTAAAATCTGGTGAATATTTTACCTTTTTGTAGTCGGGATGCTGTTTGATTTGCTTTAAAATTAATTATGATTGATTAAGTAAATCAGTTAGCTTAATGAAATCTCTAGCCATAATTAATTCTTAAAAATAATAGGTTTACCATTGAAGTCTTTGTAAATATCTCTGGTCTTAGCTAACTTGGTAAACTTACCTTGTATTCCTCTAGTTCGTTACCATCTGCATCTACTAGACTAAGGAATATGCTTATACTGAAAATTTATTTAATATGAATATAAATATATGGTTCAACGTCTTGAAGAAATTTTAGGGAACTCAATTACTGAATATACTCCCAACGCGGTCAAATTTCAGAGTTTATCTTTAGAATCATTAGAGCAAGTTATTCAATCAGGCTATACTACACTAGATACTCATTTTAATGCTGCTCCATCAGTCGGTTCATTTATTGAATTTGGACAACGTTGCAAAATATTAGAAGCGACAGCGATTTTTGATGGTGTAGTCATCAATGATACAGACGGCCCGAATTTGGTGATTGATGCAATTACAGTTAAAGGGGTGAAAGACTTAGACTTTGCAGGTGAATTTGTAAAATTTGTGTGGGGTTGCGATGAATTAGAGATTAATTCTCAACAGTTATATGCTTGGTGGGATTAACTGTTTCCTCTACTGAAATCAGGTTTGTAGTAAAGAGCTTAATGAATTGCGTTCTTCCAATGTAAAGAACCTGACCTTTGCTATCACATACAAAGTAAATAGCTGCCAAATTAGGTAACTGCTCTTTTTCTAATAAGTAAACTGATGGCAGGGTAGACAGGTCAATATCTTCAATTAACATCTCTCAATAATAATTGGTTTACTTATACTAATTAGTATAAGTAAAAAATAACCCCATTTAGTGGGGTAAATGATGTCCTTCATTTTCTCAAAAGGGCATAAGAGATTAATTGTAGTTCAGCATAAGGCTTTCTGTATATATGACCATCTTACAATCAGCAAGTCTTGATGTCTTGAGTGATCACTAAATCTTCAAGATTACTTCATTACAACTGCTCAATCAGAACGCTATTTACTCCCATTGGCAGCTTTTTCAAATCCTCAATCCGACAGCACCCCCGCTTCCATAGCTGTCTTTGGTTTTTATCTACAGGATGGTAATAAGCCCAAATACTTCTATCTGGTGCTGAATATAAGGATATAATAAAAACCGTTTGTGTACCAAAGTTACCTGTACTTACCTCAATTTTTTCTTTGACAGTAAACGTCTGTCCTGAACTATTAGTTGCTGTTGATAATTTTTTATAGGCTGGTTTTTTCACTAATTGCGGTTGCTCTGTTTCTATCTCTGATTGCTCATGTTCACCAGAGGTATTTTCAATATTTGCAGTTGATTCTGATGAATTAACTAGTGCTGTCTCTAAGATTTGGGGTACATCTGACTGTTCATTATCTACTTTTATTGTTTGAGATATAGCATCATCAGTCAGGACAGGACTACTGTTTAATTCTGAAACTTCAATGCTTTGACTCTGGTTATTATTTACTTCTAACTCAGCCTCAACTGGTTGATTTTCTGTTGGTACACTAGTTGATGCTGAGTCAGTTTGTGCAGAATTATTATCGTCTGTGGCAGTAGATTTTTGCTTGACGACACGTAAAATAGCTGGCTTGGTTGGCGTGGCTTCTTCTTTTGATAGTGAACTATTCGTCTTAGGAGATTTACGTTTAGGCATAATAATTTATTGGCAGCAATGCACTCTTAAACGTTGATTAAATCAGCAATTGAGCAGGAAATGACTGCACTTTTTCTGTAGGATTAGCCCTCAGTAGTATCTTCAGTTGTGCTGGTTGAGATATCTTCAGTTGAAGATTGCTCACGACCGGGAAATTTAATGCACTCCCCTGATTGAATTACTAAGCTAGCCCCGACACGTCGCACATTAAAATTCCAGAATTTCTTAATCGAATTTGATGGTAAAAATCCGATTAGTCTTAGTTGGAAATCTTTGGGTGGTTCAAAGTCTCTCTGAGGTTTTTGGTGAATTTTAACGAGTACTATCCCTTGTTCTAAGTCTTGATATACAACTAATCCTTGTACAGAAAAGTTATCAGCTACTAACTGCAATTCGCTTTTTACTGAGTCGGTATATTCTTTTTCGTTGCGAACATTTATCAAAGTCACCCGAAGTTTAGTCGGAGAATCTTTGAATGGTGTTCTGGGGTAAACAGTCCAGAGGTATTCAAGTGATAAATCAAGTTGAGATTGTTGAACTAATTTCGATGCTCTCTTAGCAAGGTTTGTCTCAAGCATTACACCGTCAGCAGTTATTAGTTGTCCTTGATAAATAAGCGACTCACTGGGTACATACTTTCCCCAAAGCCGACCAATTGCACGATATTCTAGTGGCTCTGTCGGTCTTAACTGGTGATTATTAACTAATAACTGCTGTGTATCGTTCGTAATTGTCATGCGGACAAAGTTAAAATCTGTAATTTTTTGAATTGCTTTTATGATTGTAAACTGCGGCTCCCACTAAGATATTCTTCTTTCAATCTACTCCAAAAGCCTTAAGTATCTTTAATGGGAGCTTATACCCAAAGATGAACAACTGCCTTAGCATCCACGCTCTCCATAAATTGAACATGAATGCTTGAGACACGTATATTAACTTGAGCCAGCATCAGCTACAGCAACCCCTACATCTGGTTTGACTTCCTTTGCTTTTTTCTCGAAAATTTGAATTCCTGCGTCAATGATCTCAAAACCGTTAGAAGTTCGTTGGCCAAGCTTGCCCGATACAGCCCCAGCCCAGTCTGCGAATTCCGAGGCGCTAGTTTCAGCCTTGCGCCAACTTTTGGCATTAACTTGAGCAGTAAAGACTATACCATTCTGATCAGTCAACTCGATTGCAACTTTTTTATTCTCGGCTGGTGTAGCTGTTGGCAGTGAGCCGCTAAATTTTATTGTCACTTCGCTTTTGGCTTCCATACCTTACCCCTAGCTCATCATCAATTTCATTTTTCCCGCTCCTGATTTTATCTTGGATTAGGTTGACCACAAGATGCGCGATCGCTTGGCTATCGTAGTTGATCACTTTCAAAGTAAACGTTGAGCATTCGGCTTGAAACAGAACCAAGACTCAACATTAAAAAAACAAAATCCACAAAAAAAATTTACCCCTGTTTTTGACCCTTTTTTTGTCTAGCTAATTGATAATTACTCTCAAGATGAACCGCCCAAACCGTGATTATTGACACATTTATCAAGAAATATTACAGTTTTGGCACTAGTTTATTGATTTGACTAAATTCGTGAATCTAAGATAAAACCTCCAAATTCCCAATTCTTACCAACTACATTCAACATCTCCCAATATCTATCCAACATCTCCCAAATCTCCAATTTTTTCTTACCTTTTTACACCTTTTACATCATCCAGTCACAAAATTCTCATTAGCTCAAAAATTCCCAATAAATCCGAACAGTTCCCAAGACTTGTTAGAAGTCTCCCATTATTTCCCAATAATTGGTCAATTATTGAGAAAATCGCTTAAAAGCTTTTAAGCTCTGTAATCCATCTTTTTCTGACGCACAGTACGCCATATTTGGCGGAAAGTTTTTGAGGGTCAAAATTGAAAAGCAGAAGCCGAAGCAACAGTCATCAACAAATACTACTGAAAAACTACACAATCACGACAAAAGCCACCGATGAATTCACCCCTCTTTTCACAAACGTATTACGGGGGGTAATACCAATTCACAATTCACAATTCGCTTTTTCGCCCATTCGCAATTAAAAAACTTAGATGCAGCAAAGCTTTCAGGGGTTACATCTGTATCAGATTTTTCGTGAAATGGTATAAGAGGGGTGTTTGAGGAAATGCCTTGGCAATTGAAGAAATGAGCTTTTTCTCAACTACTACTCGACACCAAACAGCTTGTTGATCTGTTTCATTTCCGGTGACAGTTCTAGTTCCATCAAATCGTCAGTGTCTTCATCTAAGGTTTGGTCATCGTCATCCGAGGTGGACACCCGGATTTGCTGTGAATTCAAGTTTTCATTATTTTTAGTGGGATTCACAGTTTCAGGAGAAGTACTAAAAAGTGTTGTGTCGGATGAAGGTAATTTTTCTATCGCTCCAATCCTTCTAATGGTGGCAAGTTTTCCCTCTAGTTTCTCAATCGCAGACCAACAAGCTTTGACTAACTCATCATTTGTGACTTTACCTTCTAACGCTTCAGGCAACCAAAAAGCAGTTAGAGCTTCCATTGAAAATTCAGTCGCGGCTTTATTAGAGGGATGGTTCAACAAATATTCAATGACCTTGCCCTCCCAAGAATTAGATTTGCGTTTTATTCTCGGCAACTCAACATCTTTGTAGCGTGGTGCGCTCATGTGTCTCCTAAGTAATAGACGGATTATCGTAGCACAAAACACCAGTATGTTTTTGAGGTTTATAGTGGTGTTAATGAGCATTATAGTGGTGTTAATGAGTTTAAAAGAGGTGCAAAAAATTGCTAAAAATTCCAGCCCGGAAAATAATAACGAGTATTATAGTGGTATAAATGAGTTTTTTAGTGGTATTAGGGGAGAAAACCGATTTATTGCGCCAAATCTGCCTGCAAAGCTTACACAGCAAGGTTTTCGTCGGTTGGAGGGGACTACCACCAAAAATTTTCGGCAGGGTGTACCAAGTTGTTACCATACTCACTATGGTTTCATGCCCTACGGGTGGCTGCGCCATCTCTCGCTGCGCTCATGACATGAAACCGCCGTTCGCTTGGAGGGTTTTTGAGTACTACAACGCACTGCATTTGTAGCATAAAACTTTTATGTCGCCACTAACAATTCTCAGAATTGAGAAACTAAAAACATTCGGCAACGTTGCGGGAAGTGATGACCATGTTACCAGAAACAGAGAAACACCCAACGCAGATCCAACTAGAGAGAATGTCCGGTTGATTGGGGGAGAAGACGAACGCGCACTCGAAGAGATAGTTAAAGAAAAAATCTCTACGCTCAAGCATCGCCCTCGGCATGATGCGGTGTTATGCACCGAGATGTTTCTCTCGACATCACCTGAATATTTCCGTCCTGGTGATCCATCTCTGTCGGGGCAGTGGTCTGATTCACTGATGCAGCAGTGGGCGATCGCATCTCGTGACTGGCTGGCTCAAAACTATGGGTCAAAGTGCGTCAGGGCAGAACTTCACCTAGATGAAAGTACCCCACACATTCACGCTTACATCGTGCCACTGAATGAAAAAACCAGGAGAGTCAGTCATGATGCGATGTTTGGCGGTAGAGGTGGGCAGGGAAGGATTAAGTTATCCAAACTCCAAGATAGTTATGCTGCTGCACTCGCTCCTT
This sequence comes from Nostoc mirabile CHAB5784, assembly GCF_020829645.1. GTDB lineage: Bacteria > Cyanobacteriota > Cyanobacteriia > Cyanobacteriales > Nostocaceae > Nostoc > Nostoc mirabile. Next base: position 8,179 of record NZ_JAIVFS010000066.1, read on the forward strand.
TGGGCATTGAACGGGGGGTCAAGGGCAGTAAGGCAACCCACACCAAAGTAAAGGAATATTACCAAGCGGTTAACAGTGAACCGTTGACAGCCATCTGGTCAAATAACCAATTAGCACCGACACCGTTTGAATCAGCTAGGAGTTATGTAGCCAGGATTCAGTCTGATGAACACTTTCAAGCGATTAACCACCAACTCGCTGACCGGGCTTTCATGCAAGAGCGACTATCCCGTGCAGAACAACGGGCAAGAGCCAGCGAGAAGGAACGACAACGGCTAGAAGAAATTGTGCGATCGCTGGAATTGAAAACCCAACAACTGCGCGACTTGGCCTTAGAGGATGTCGCCTGGGAGTTGGGGCTACACCACGAGGAAGGAAAATGGAAGGGTCACGGACACATCATTAATATAGATGGGCCCAAATTCTACGACTTTGCCCCCGATCAGCAAAAGGGATCAGGTGGTGCAATTGACTTGGTGATGCACGTTAACAATTGCAATCTACGGCAGGCGGTCGTCTGGTTACATGAGCGATTTGGGGAAGCAGGGGCAGAACGAGCAGCGATCGCAAAAACTAAAACAGTGGCTGCTGAGATTATCCAGTTAGAACCACGAACCCCGTTTCAGCTACCAGTTGAGGATAGAAACAATTGGTCTGCCGTTGAACATTACCTCAATCAATTTCGGGGCATCCGCTCTGACTGTATTCAAATGCTTCATAACCAGGGGCTAGTTTACGCTGATCAGCAACAAAATGCTGTTTTTGTCATGCGAAATCAACAAGGTCAACGTAACGGTGCATTCTTACGGGGAACTAGGGGCGAGAACAACAGCTTTTTGGGGTACTCTAAAGGAACCAAACGCCGTGATAGCTGGTTTTACTTCCACTTGGGGGGTAAGGCTAATGATAAAACCTCAACAGCGATTCTATGTAAGTCTCCCATTGATGCTATTTCAAGAGCCATGCTGGAATATCTTATCAGGGGCGATGTTCCACCCGAACGAACACTCTATATGGCTATTGATGACATCAAGAGCTTACCTCTTGAGCGATTGCGAGATATCAATAATGTAGTGGTGGCGTTTGGTAACGATAAAAGTACTGATGCGGTGGCACAGTGTGTATTAGAACTTCTGCCACAGTCCCAAATCAAAAAATCTCAGGCACATGATTGGAATCAGCAGCTACTCGATTATGGACGGCAGTTAAGGCAACAGCAACAGCAGCAAAGAGAAGATGATTTGAGTCTTTAAATATTTTTTATGATGTAGAAGTTTTAGTAATAATTGTAGCAGATAAAAGGTTTTTTACTTAATTTAGGCTGTGAGCATGAAAATATATTGAAGGAAGGTTTGAGATATTAAATTGCTGCACCAAATAGCCTATAAGCTATTTGGTACATTGAGAATTACAAAAAAATCGATTGACATAATGCTTATCCAGTAAGGGTTACAGCCTTAGAGTAACTATCTGTACGATTACTTATTTAGCCCCTAGACCATGTAATCTACAGCCTACAAAGTTTAGATACCTAATTAACCTCCTTTCATCGCTCTATGAAGTATTTTTGAACCTATATGGGAGGTTTAGAATTAAAGTTAATTCTTTGAAACTATGTTGTAGGAGGAAGATGAAGATTAATAATTAGTGCCTGATTATAATCTATAATTGCTCCTTCATTATTTCCTATTTCATAATCAAAAATACTCCGATTATAGTAAACCTTTTCAGACCATATTGCCGAAAATTACGCCTATCTCGGCTCTGATCTTTATCGCCACCATTTAACAACGTCACAAATAGCAAGAGCAACTTCATCTATTGTTGCTGAACCACCTAAAGCGAAGATAATTGGAATCAGTGCTGCCAGGTCTTGCAACAAGTCACGGCGCGTGCGGAAAGATAGCTTGTGAAGTATATTTGGCAATAAGGTAAAAAGTTTATTCACTGGCATCCTTGCTAAAACAAGAGCTAAACTACTCAATGCATCAGTACAATATTTTTCATTCGCAATTTCCCTAATAATGTTAAGGGCTTCTGGTAAAAGTTCTGGCAGCCTGTCGGCTAACACACTTAAGGCTTGGGCGCGAGATGGCTCATCTGCAATTGAGCGAGCTGCTGCTAGTGCTTCCGGTAAAAGTTCTGGCAGCCTGTCGGCTAATGCACTTAAGACTTTGGCGCGAGATAAATTATCCTGAAAATCCCTAGCAGTCGTGAGAGTATCTGATAACAACTGTGGTGGTAGTTTATCTACCAAGGCGCTCAGAGCTTCGGCGCGATACCTCTCAGTAGCAATAGAACAAGCAGCAGTAAAGGCTTCCGATAATACTTCTGGTAGTTTGTGAGCTAGGGCACTCAAGGCTTCGGCACGAGACTTTTCATCCTGAATTTTCCTGGCAGTAGCAAGTGCTTCTGTTAATAACTCTGGCAGTTTATCGGCTAAAAGAATTAAGGCTTGGACACGATCACTCTCAAGTTCAATTGCCTGGGCGGCAGCCAGTGCTTCTGTTAATAATTCTGGCAGTTTATCGGCTAAAGCATTAAGAACTTGAACGCGATACCTGTTATCCACAATGGAGCGAGCGGTAATCAAAGCTTCCGGTATTAATGCCTCTGGTAGTTTATTCGCTAAAGCACTCAGAACTTGGGCGCGGTACTTCTCTAATTCAATCAACTGAGCGGCAGTCAATGCTTCTGGCATTAACGTCTCTGGCAGTTTGTTTGCTAAAGCACTCAGAGCTTGGGCGCGATATTTCTCTAATTCAATCAACTGAGCGGCAATCAAAGCTCCCGGTATTAATTCCTCTGGTAGTTTGTCCCCTAGAGCATTTAGGGCTTTGAGGCAATACTCTTGATCTAGAATAGCCCGAGCAGTAGAGAGAGTTTTTAACAACAATTCAGCTGGCAGTTTGTGAGCTAAGGCACTCAGAGCTTGAGGCGCGATACTTCTCATCCCTAATAGAATGAGCAACAGTCAATGCTTCTGGCATTAACGCCTCTGGTAGTTTATTCGCTAAAGCACTCAGAGCTTGAGCGCGATACTTCTCATCCCTAATAGAATGAGCAACAGTCAATGCTTCTGGCATTAACGCCTCTGGTAGTTTATTCGCTAAAGCACTCAGAGCTTGAGCGCGATACTTCTCATCCCTAATAGAATGAGCGACAGTCAATGCTTCTGGCATTAACGCCTCTGGCAGTTTGTGAGCTAAGGCACTCAGAGCTTGAGCGCGATACTTCTCATCCCTAATAGAATGAGCAACAGTCAATGCTTCTGGCATTAACGCCTCTGGCAGTTTATTCGCTAAGGCACTCAGAGCTTGAGCGCGATATTCTTCATTTGCAATGGAGCGAGCAGTGGTCAGTGTTTCCCATATTAACGCCTTAGGCAATTTGCCGATTAGCTTACTCAAGGCTTTACCGCGCTGCTCTATATCCACAATGGAGCGAGTGACATCCAGTGCTTCCAGCAACGCCTTTGGCTGTTTGTAGGCTAAGGCACTCAGGGCATTGGCACGATACAACTTATTCTTAATGGAGCGAGCGGTAATCAAAGCTTTCGGTATTAATGCTTCTGGCAGTACGCGGGCTAAGGCACTCAGGGCATTGGCACGATATTCTTCATTTGTAATGGAGCAAGCGGTAATCAAAGCTTCCGGCATTAACGCCTCTGGCAGTACGCGGGCTAAGGCACTCAGAGCTTGGCTACGAGAAAACTCATCTGCAATGGAGCAAGCGGCAGCTAATGCTTCCGGCATTAACACCTCCGATAACTCACTTGCTAAGGCACTTAGAGTTTGAGCACGATACCTCTCATTTGTAATAGAACAAGCAGCAGCCAGCGCTTCTGGCAACACCTCTGGCATTTTGCCTGCTAAGATTCTTAGGGCATTGGCACGATATTCTTCATTGGCAATGGAGGAAATGGCAGCCAGCGCTTCTGGCAACACCTCTGGCATTTTGCCTGCTAAGATTCTTAGGGCATTGGCACGATATTCTTTATTGGCAATGGAGTGAATGGCAGCCAAAGCTGATTGCAATGCCTGCGCTCTTAGAAACGGTGGTAGATGTTCAGCTATATTTATAAGTGAGTATATTTGCCTCTGCTGGTCTGGAATCTGCCTTGCATAAACCAGTCCTTGTTCCGGCATCCACACTCCTTTTGTGACCAGTCCAATCAGCAAATATTCTGGTAGGTTGGCAGCTAGACTATTTAATGACGTTGTAATTAAAGCATAGCGGCACTGCAAGCCAATAACTTGGGACAGTGTTGCATCACTATCAGTCCAACTTACCTCTGCCAATTGCCAAGCACGCGCAACATCAGTAACAAAATTGGCAGTTTGTCCCAAGCGTTCGCAAGCTTCATACCAACCATTTCGTCCTGCCTCTGTTTCCTCTCGAAAAAGCTGATGCAATTCACTAAGTTGGTTCGCCTGCTGAAAATGCCAAGTCAGATGAGCATGAATATAGCCATCATCCGCCAAAGTATGCCAAAGTCCATTTAGCGTTTTGGCTTTATAACTTTCTAATAATAAGGCGTGAGCAGATGGTATAGTTAGTCCTACCCCTGGCAAATCCTGTGCCTGTGTGTCAGTGGTCAGCAACCACTTTGCCATATCGTGCATCAAATCATGTATGCGGTAAGTCTGCTGCTGATTGTGATGCTGCGATCCCAGCGATAATAGTGCCTTTGACCGAAAGATACGTAAAATTTCACCTGCTTCTCGTAGAGTAACTTCCCAAAGTGTTACCGCCATTGCCTGGGTAATAGAGACATCCTCGGGTAAGATTCCTAGCCATGCAAACTGGCAAAGCTGCTTAAAAGACAATCGTCGCAGACTGAGATTAAAAGAAGCACGAAGACTATAATGTTTTCGTTTCTCTTCACTACTCACACTTTCTGCTATAGGTAAATCAAGGGCTTCCAGCCGAGCTACCTCAGCCCTCAAATCTGCCAATAATTCTTCCCATAGTACCCCCTCAGCTACTTGAGCTGCTGCCAATTCCAAAGCCAAAGGCAAGTAACCAACTTCTTTAGCAAGATACTGTGCCTGCTGTTTCTCTTCTTCAGTGCGTAAGTTTTTAAACCTACTAAGTAGTTCCAAAGATTGCTCTGGTGTCATCACATCCAAATCGTAGCGCACTGCCTCTGGAATTCTGGCTTCGCGAGTTGTAACCAACACTTGGCAGCCTGTACCACCGACACGGAACAGTTCCACATGGTCACAATTCCAGGCATCGTCTACAACCAGCAATGTCTTTTTGTCATACAGTAGTGTTCCCAAATGTCTTGACGCTGCTTCTGTGGTTGTAGTTTTGTAGTCGTAATCTCCTAGTGCCTGAATCCAGTTACTCAGGCATGACAGCAAGTCAGGTTGTTGACCTAAATCTGCCCACAGTACGCCATCAGGAAAACGAGCTTTTACTTCTGGATCGTGAGCTATGGCAGTAGCTAGTATGGTTTTACCAATGCCACCTAAACCGTATACAGCACTGACGACCAGAGTAGCTAATATATTGGTCTCTTTAGTAAGCAAAAGGTCTTTGACTATTTCTAGTGCTTTAGGGCGTTTGACGTAGGAACTGGGTAAAGAACGTACTTGGAAGGGAACAACAGTTTTATGAGGCTTAGAACCTATATATACATTCCCTTCAACCCTACTGAATGCATGACCACCACTCATCCGCCCGATAGTTTGGTTTCCACCACCCCTAACAGTCTGCTGAATCTGAGTTTCTGTTTGGTGTTGCTGTAGTTGCAGCGTTGGATCAGCCGAACTACTAGGAACTGTTTCGACCAGCATTTGTTTGGAATAGCTTTGCTGATTTTGTGTTGTGAAAATAAAAATATTTAATTTATTGAGGAATCGCTTTAGCCAGAACTTAAATAGACGTAAGATGCGATTTGGCATACTAGGGGAGTTCCTGCTTACATGTTCGCATTTCCGTGCACCTGACCTATTGCCTTAGCATTACCCTGCATCTGTCCAATCGCTTGGTTATCACTACCTGTGACGGATTGGGTAATACTAACAGTACTAGGTTCTATTGCAGATTTTTCTAAAATCTTTGTAATTTCCACCACCAATGCCGAATCACTCTCCAGAATTTTTTTTAACTGCACTCGCAAGGCTGTTTGTAAATCTTCATTTTCAGGATTCTTCGCTACATCAGTCGCAGCTTCTTTTGCAGCTTCCTTCGCCTCTACTTTAAGATGTAGTTTTTCCCAGATAGCTTTCGCCTTGTTCCAAACATCCTCACCTACTTTCTGAGATGCTCCTTCCACTGCCTTATTTCCTACACTCATTAGAAATGGCAGGCATGGTGCTAAAACTTTAACCAGTAAAGCAATATCCATTAATTTATGAGATTTATTTAATAAATTTACCTTTTTACTAGGTATATTAACGTATTTTCCCCTTCAGATATGGGAGCAATGCGATTTTGTTAGATGAACCCAAAAGGAAATGATCGGTGATCGCTTCTTTTTGGCAAGAGGTAGACAAGCGATTGGGGAAATTCGCCACCTCTCTAGAGCAAGGTGAATCTAAGTCAGGCTATGAGACAATTCGCGATCGCACATTATTTGTAGCGACCCAGTAATTACCCCAACAGCTTGAAATATTGCTGCTATCGATTCAATATCTGTTTTTGAAGACAGACGTATCAACATTTACTTCCTCCTCATCCGATGGGGTTTCAAGTGTCGGTACTACTTGAGTTGACTCATTAAAGGTAAATTCGGCAGATGCCATGATTATTGTTTTTGTTTGAAATCGCTGTCTAATTCAATCTTAATTGTCTATCGAGTGTCTACATGACTGGCGGCATTCTTGTGAGTGATCCCTATGACTGAGGTCAAAGGGAGCATATCGGTTCGCAGTCGCTAGTCTTGCTCCACTAAAGCAACAGCGCAATTTTGATCTGGATTTGAGTATTTATTTGTCAGCATCCTAGTAGTGACTGTACACTCCCTTTTGTAGCACTAATGTAGTTGTTTAGTAGTTTTTTTTGATTCAAGTGATTTGAAATTTACTGAAATCATCACTTTTCGCTCAAAAAAACTTTCCGCCAAAGATGGCGTACTGTGCGTCAGAAATTAAAATTAAAGTTAGGTTATGATGCCGTGAAAGTGCCGCACGTATGCCATATATACTCCATGAGTTAACATACTTTTATCATAAAAATCGGTTCCAGGAACTTCCAGGAAGCGGTAAGAAGTGACTGGAAAATGACTACTAGTTGCCCCATATTGCCATGAGTTTTATGTTATTTTGACTGAGAATTGCCACAGAAATGACATACTCTCAATTTGGCTATGCTGATTTGTTTTGATACCAAGAAAATAGCGACGAAAATTTTCTAATATGGATGCTTTTGATCAGCTTGCTCCCAGTTAGGAATAGATCCATCTGGTTCATCAATGACTGGGATTTTAGACTTGGATTCCTTCAATCCAGAATTAATTTTGATGGAGCCGGAGGTAGCCACAGTCCCGCAAGAAAGTTTAGAAATTTATGAACAAATTTTGATAGGTGAGTCAAATCCTGAGAATAGTGCTTGGATTGAATATCTTGATAAATGTATTGCTGTAGGGTAGAAGCCAAAAAGCGCTTCAATGCTGACAAGGAACTGCAAAAGCGGAAATTTGAGTTAGAAACGTTGGCGATGGTGGGAGCGATCGCACCGTGTCATCTAGCAAAAAGGTTATCGGCATTAGCGCGGATGCTGGGACACCCCACGATCGCCCTTTCCTTCTTACAAACGATCGCGCTACAAGAACGGCAATCGCACTAGAGTACCGCGCCAAGCTTCATGTTCAACACGGTTGGCGGTTGCGGGCCCATGAACTGTTCCACCACGACCGAAACCTTCGCGCCGTCGCGCTGGATTGTTTTTACCTCAATTTGATCCAATCACTCCTGAAGATTTCTAATTGACATACTTTACCTTTAAAGCCTCGATAGTCAATTGTTGCGCTACAAAAATATGTATCCATTAGTTGAACGCTCTTAATGATTCCGACTTGCCACTTGCGAACACTGTCGTTGAAAAACTCAATTTTATCCCCAACTTTCAATTCCGGGCAAGATAATTCGCTTTCTCGTGTATTTATCAATTCACTATCTTGTCGAGGAGAAAACCCAGTTACAGCAGCCCTGGACTGGCTGTCCACCCCGTTTTCGGCAAGATTTACTTCTTGGACAGCCTCAAACCCAGTCACAGTAGGGCTGTCCAGGTTGGACACAAAGTCTAGGGGGACTGAAGGGTTATCAATTACATCAACGAATTGATTAACTCCACAATCAAAATTTTCTTCATCTTTTTTTTGCAATGCTAATTCTTGGGGGTGGACAATTGGACAGGGTGGACAGCCCTGCTGTGTAAGGCTTTCAGGCTGTCCAGGGTCAAATCGAGGAGTATTTAGTGGGTGGACAGGGTGGACAGGTAAGCTGTGTAAGGGTTCTGGGGTTTTGGTCGGGTGAAAAAACTCATAAAATTCTTCTATTCCCCCTTCAAGGCATTTATCTTTAAAGCAATACCAAAATTCCGCCCTGGATTGTGAAGAATCCGGTGGCCCCTCCGGTACTTTCATCTCAAAGACCCCAGCCAGTGGTTCAATGAATGCAAAGTGGGACTGAATTCTTTCACGCTTTCCGTTGACCGTGGGTGTCCAGCTACGTTCCTTGAAGTTTTGGGGCAAGACTGTTTTTAAATGGCTAATAAATTTGGACATCCCCAAAGGAGCATAACCATGTTCCCGGCAGTAAAGTACATACCAACTGTGTAAACGACTTTGTGGGATAAATGTTGGTGTCGATGAGGGGCGTAAGCACAAGTCTACAAAGGATTTGGTCGAGTCCCCGTACAAAGATGCCTCTAGCGCCAGATTCTTCGCTCGTTCCGAACTTGGAGGCGATAACAAAATGCGATCGCGTTCTGCTCGTGGCATTGCTAAAGCCCAAGAAATTATGTCCGACTTCACCTCTTGTAGCTTCAACCACAAGGTTGGGTCAGGAGTGACATCTCGGTTTTTTACTGGAATTGGGTAAGCTCGACGCATCCAGCCGTCGCCAGCATTTTCGATCTGTAGATGACTTACAGAGGCAACCCAAAACCGAATGTACCACTGGATTGAATAAGCTACTGGGTTGAATAAAGCGCGTCCGCTCATTGCCCCATTGTCAACTAATTCGTAAAAAGCTCGGACTCCTTCGGCATAACCTCCAACGTCAGGGAATCCAAATATCCGCTTTCCACTTAAATATTGATGCCGTCCTTCAGGTGTAGAAATATCCGCAAATTGTGAAGCGCTACTAGAGCCGGATTCGCCAAATAAACTACTCCAAAACCGTCCTAGCGTCCCCTTGCCCCCACCACTTAAGCCAATTAAGTGGGGAAATCGACCATAGGGGGCAGTTGGGTCTAAAAACATACTCGTGAATGCCCGAATCACTTCAACCAATTCTGATCCAAAGCTTTCATTTAGAAATTTGAGAAAAACTTCTGGGCATGGTTTGTTGGCCTCGTAATCGTGGGGAATGATATTAGTGAGGTAAAAATCTTTGCGATGAGGCATTTGTTCACCAGTTCGCAAATCAACAACACAATTGTTAAACCCTAATAAATGAGTATTGGTTGGCAGTGCTTCTGCTGGTTCTAAGCGACTGCGGCAATATTTAAAGGCAGATTCCTTGTGTGCGTTAGTTTCGTAAGGCTTGGTTATTCTCCAACCAAATGTTTTTGTGTAAGAGAGCTTGTAAGCAGATTCTCCAGCGTCAGCGAGGAGCTTGTAAGCTTTATTATCATCTTGGTGTTGCCATTGCTTATTCTCTTGTGACCACTTGTAAAAGGATGAATTCAGTACCATCCATTCAGTTTGAGGAAAGATTTTTCGGTAAGCCCAGCCATCAAAAGTACCCGCCGTCACGCAGTTAGAGTAGGGTAAATTCATGGCAGTGCATACAGGCAAGTAAAATGCCTCTGGGTCTGCTGGATCAATATCTATTTTGGAATTAGATAAATCCGTAACTTCTTTTTCAATACTTTCAGATTCTACCTGTTGCGATCGCTCTGCTACAGCTGCGTGAATCTCCTGCTCTAACCGACGGATAAATTCTGGTGTTTCCATCTGCCCCAAGATTTCTTTGATGTCACTTGATTTATATGGTAAATCGGGGCAGATGTCGTGAGGGTTAATTCCAATAAATCCAATCCCAACCTCGGCTGCACAGTCCTGGCAGGTCTGGAGTTTTTTCAAGCCAGTGTCATCGGGGTCATGCAGAAAAACGATTAATCCTATGCCTGCTTCAATTGCGCGTTGATATTCGGGCGTGATAGTCTTTTTATCCCATCCACTGCCCTGAAACGTAATTCCAGCAAGACCATGCTCCCGACCAACTTCTACGCATCCCTCGCCTTCATGCTGGAGTAGTGCCGGGGTTCCTGTCACAGATTTAGCAGCAGCTAGAGCTTCATCAATGCGATATGCTCCCCAAGGCTTATCGCCTTTTTTCATTTGGGGTGTGCCATCTGCAAGCCTATGCCATTGCCGAAAGGTCTTGCTGTAACCTTTCTCCTTATTGGCATCTGGCCACTGGTAGCGAACCACCCATTGCGACTCTGAGTAAGGATAAATTGTTTCGGTGGCACTGCCCTCAACATCTTTTGGTGGTCTACTCGTTAATTTTTTCGGTTGGGGAATATCTGTTGCAGTATCCGTCAACATCACCAAACCTAATTCACCATCTTGAATTGGCGCACTTTTGGGCAAGATGCTCTTGGGCTTGGGTATTCTCGCTTTTGGGGAAGCCGTGTAATTAGCCCCTGCCCTTTCTGCCACCACTTCAGCCCAGGGTTTAATCGCCTCTCTGACGTGTTTACACTCACAGCCGTTAAAGCATCTGTACTTCCCGGTTTCTGGGACAATAGATAAGTCATTCCCGCCACAAACTGGACAAATAAACTTATCTTTAGCTTTGGACGGTTCTAGCTGATGAAGAAAATTTCGGATGTCGAAGGAGGCGAACGCCTGTTGATTGGGGAATTGTGCAACCATTACGCGATACCTCGAAGAACATTATTTAATTTTTGACAATTGCTGAATACATAAGTTGGCGATTGTTTCGGTTGAGCCAGTGCATAGTTAGGCTGATGAAAGCGATCGCAGACTGTAAATTCTCCTATTGAGTAGCACCAGTCTGGTTTACCGCAGTGGGGGCAAGGGTTCGCAATAGTTGCGAATAGCAGCTTGTTGCTAGTATCGGTATGAAATAGCTGTTTTTGTGACACTTTACAAATCCTCCAGTATGTGTAGTGGAGGAATTGGAGCTATCCCGAAAGTAATCTTCTACAACTTCCAGAAATTTAATCTGGTAAAATTCCTGAGTTGCCGTTTTTTGTGTAGCCAGTGTTACAATTGCTTAACACTCCAAAAGGTTTGATAAGATTACTATTAGGGATATTAATTAGGCGTGACACCCAATCCCCCAATTCCAATGGAATCAATTTTGAAAACTCCTTCGTCCAGTGTGGACAACGGAGTTTTCAAGTTTTAGCCTATTTGTATTGGGCTAACCAAGCCCTAACAAACTCGATTACTTCCTCCTCTTGAATCACAAACATAGTGCCTTTTCTCCTGAGAGCCAGAATTCTCATGCTTCCCACGGAGGAATATAAATGTTCATTGAGATTTGAAGCCGCTCTAGTAGGAGGCCATAAGGCTAAAACTTTTGCTGTTGGGGTTTTTGTAGCTTCACGGGATGACATTGCGAACAAGTCTCTGTTTTTGTTAAGCCACTTTTCGTAATCAGCCAACTCAAGCAGTGGACAAGGTTTCCAGGTTGTCAAACCATTCTTATCCTTCTTTCTGAGTTGTAAAGCTTCCCTGGCTTCGTTGTAGACTACCTCCCTATCTCCTATCGAACGAATGGAGATAAACAGGTGAGTTGTTCGTGGAAATCTAATAAACAAGTCAATAGGGTTTTTCTCTCCTCCCGGAAATGGAAAGATTTCTATATCAACGCTTTTAAACTCTTGTAAAAGTAGATCGGTTAATTTTTCCAACCGCGCAAGTTTTTGAGTGATCACCAACGGTTTGTAAGCCAATGCAAAAGCAGCCCAGGCAGCCGGATTAATGAAGCTGCCAGATACCAGCGCAGCACCACCAACTGCTAGAGCAACAGTGGATAGGTAATCTTTCGTCTCCCTAATCCACTTTAATGCTGCTTCGTTATGCAGTGGGAGTTGAAAATCGGTAGGTGGGTCTTTCACGGCTAACATTGGCGAACTCAAAATTAATAATGTGAAATTAGCACGAACTTTACTGATACTAATACTTGACACTGTATTTTTGAATCAATAGCAATTTATTAGACTCTTTATCCAGTGTTAGTAGGACACGGAAGTTAAAAACCTCATGCCTCTGGTTTTTCCTGCTTCTGAGATTCTGATTTTTTAGCACGTCTAGCCGCGATCGCTTCACCAAGCAGAATAGCTGCCATCTGGCTTTTAGTCCTCATCTCTCCATTAGCAATTTGCTCTAGCGCCTCCCAAGTTTCATCTGGAATAATTGCATTTAACTTTTTGCTCATTAAGTCAGAACTCGTTTGCTCACCTGACATCATGATATGCTCTCTTGTCCGATCACATACGATCTTATCATCTAAAATCACATCATGATGTGATATGATGTGATTGTCAGCCAAAAACAGCCACCCAACAAAGGCAACAGAAGCCAGAAAGTGATGCTTTGGCTAACCCCTAACTGGATATCTGGATTTGTCTAGATTTGACTAAAAATCAACGCCTTGCCAGAAAAATCAAGACTTTAACAATTATCTGAACCATGACAGCTATATATTCCAATGCCAAAAATTGGCTCGTCCAAGCTGACTTGTTAGCCAAATCAGGGCTAACTGACCTTATCGCCGGAAAAGACTCAGGTGCAGGGTATGGGAAGGCAATCATCGGTGATTTTTCTATCATGATGCCTGCCGTATACTCACTTGTTCGCAACCGCAACATCATGCACCACGAAACCATCTCAAAAGATGGGGCATGGGTTCGATATGTAGAAGGAACGCGGCTTGACTTGAAAGACGTTCAATTCTTCTGGGGCAGTGCTGCTCTAGCTCAAAGTGACCATACCTTGCTGCACGACGACAAAGCCAAAAAAGCAGAACTGGCATTAGAAAGCATCCTTGCAGACTTAGCAGTTCTGAATATTCCCGATGGGGTCAAACTTTCGATTAGTTTGAGCAATCACAACCCAGAACGCTGGGCAGATGAAATTAAACGCCGAGTAGAAGGGACTCACACCTTTGAACATCTGCACCCTGTAACCCGTTCCATTGTCACCAAGACAGTTGAGATTGTTGTTACAGGCATTTACCCTGAAGGATTCGGCAGCATTGCCCACTGCTTATTCGGTGAAGCATCCCTGGTACTAGACCCGTCAGAATTAGCGATCGCACTCGATATCGGTTCATCAACTTGGTTGATTACCGTGTTTAACGGCAGTGGTGCAGTGATTGATCGACACCTGATAGAGGGTGGTTGCGGTGAACTGCACACCATGATTGCAGAAGCGCTCGACAAGCGAAACGACCGAGTAAGTCTGCTGTCCAAGGATGTGAAGCACTCACCCAGCTTGGTGAACCAGGGAATTATTGAAGGCACTTTCACTTATGGAGGCAACCACCTCACAGGCAAGAAGTTTGAAACAGAGTACAGCCAGTGCCTAGATGAGTGGTGGAGTACCAGGATTGAGAAATTCGCCAACTTTGTGACTGCTGGCAATTATCTAGACCGCGCTAAATACCTTGTCGCCTGGGGTGGGGGTGTTTCGCTGCCAGTGGTGGATCAAAACTTAGCCGGTTTAGGCTTTGTGGTCTTGAATAATCCCCAATTCATCAATGCTTTGGGGTTGAAGCTATTAACTCAAATTGCAAAGGGAGCTTAATTAATGAATTACGAATCTCGGCGTATAACCATTTCCTACCTAGCAGTAATTGAATTGTGCAAGATGTTTGATTTACCCCAAGATGCACCAACACAAGCATTATCAGCAGGTGTAGAAAAGCTGATTTTTCAACACGCTTTTGTGCAACCATCGCCCAAACCCGAAACAGTGCAATCTACGCAGCCCAATAAATCGGCACTTAGCGCAATGGTCACTAATTTCAAAGGGGCAGCATGACCAAATCCAGATTTAGAAACACGGTTTTAGGCATTGGAGCAACAGCAGCAGCGATCGCTTTTGGCTATTTCGGAGTGCAGCAGCTTGGCAGAAACAATATGTTTACCATCGCCGCAGCTGTCGGGGGTGCAGGGGTCATCAGCTATGTACTTCAGAAGCCGAGTCAGCCACAAGCGCCAAGTAATCAGCCAGAACCCCAACCCACACCGATGAAAACCCAAAGGAAAGGAAAGAAGTTATGAGCGACCAAGAAACCATGCAGACACAACCATCGCTAACAACAACCGAAATCATGACCATTATCCTCGGTTGCGAACAGATTCTTCGGTTCGTGCAAGCATCCCCAAATTACAAGCAGATTGAAGCGTCCGAACGGTTCAGTACATCAAACGACCTAAAAATGGGTGATGCAGTGCAAGCCTTGATGGAGATTCACGAAGCCATCCTAAATATCGAGTTTTATTCCCAAGTTGAGGGACAAACTTATGCTTTCAACGACAGCCTTAGTGCGTAACCACCTCTATGAATTCCGTGGTCAACAACTCCGCTACAGCCATCGGTCTAATTGTGGAGTCAATGCGCCTTTTATATTCAACGACTCGAAAGGCAGAAGAAAAGAATTAAGCCAAAACCAAGTGCAGAGAGAGGTTTTTGAACTTGTTGAGTTTTGTGAAAACTGATGATGAAGCGATTGCATCGACCGACCAAAGTAAGTGCAATCGCCCATCTGTGCATCGATTGTATACACTATTGGATTTTAGCAGCATGGCACTAGACTACAGAAATCCTAACGATTGGGGCAAATCACCTCTGACCGACTCCGCCCTAAGAAAGCAGCAATTCAAAGTAGAAAATCCTGAACAATGGTCAGCAATGATTGAGGCTGATATTGAGGCACTTTCCACACCAATATTCGAGAGTGAAGATTACCCACCCTTTACCGGGACGGAATTTCTAGCAACTCATGAAACCATCGATGACCATCCATACTCTGCTGCATTTGGTCAATTCTTGGGTAATGGGATTGACCCTGATATTGCAAATACTTTGGCATTTGGTGAGAACCGATTTGATTTAATTTCTGATGATTTTGACGACCCCATAAGGCAATTAGCAACGAGAATTTATAGCCGATTTGAAGACATGGGCTATTGGGATGAAGTGCCCCAAGGGTCGAGCGATATCGACTACGACAACATACCTTATTAGGAGGATCGGAGATGGACTTTGCAATACGTAATCCGGTACTTGGTCATGCAAGCCACATTGACGAGAAGGCACAATCTTGGGGAGGGTTTGAGTCTGATATTCTGGGCTATCTTTCGGATATAAACAAGCTTGAACAGTTTGCCGATTATGCGAATAATGCCCAAGAATTATCTGACCGATTAGAACCATTTCTGGACAACGCCAAGGTCGTCTTTGAGGCGATGGAGAAGCTGACCAAAGGACAAGTAACTTGGACAGAACTTCGTAAACAATACGGCTCTCATGTTGCGGGTGCAATTGGTAAAATCCGTAAACTTAACGCTGAATTTGACAGCGAGATGAGTAAAATAGATGCCCAAGATAGAGCCGACTTGCTGCGAATTGACCAAAAGCGTAAACACGCACTAACCGAAGTTGCAGCCCAATTACATCAAGATTTACAAGCTGAATTGTGGCGGCATGAGAACAAAGTTAGCGGTATCGAAAATAGGCAAGTTGTGCAAGCCGAAAGGCAAGCAATTACTACGGGATTGAGAGAGAAACGCCAACAACTTTTAGCCCGTGCGAGGTATGGCTCAAGGGCGCTGGAGCCGAATCAAACACCCCCAGAAGTGATACCAATTCAACACACTAGTTCTGCACCAGCATCAAGTGTTTCTGCAACAGGAACAGTTCGCGGTTGGGGTGCAATGTTGGGTAACTTGTGGAACAAATTGGGCGACCGATAAGTAATTAATAAGGACTTGGCTGATGCTAGTAAGGAAACGAAATGAAGATCCTCACAGCGTCAGCCCTTTTTCATTTGAAGGGCTGGCACAAACACCACAGCAACAGAAACAAGAGCAACCATCACAACCGCAACCATTACCAGAAAATAACAGAGGTAGAACATTTAGACGTGCTGGGAATGCTTGTGAGATTGTCGCTGGCAGTTGTTTAAACAGTGCAGTTATTTTCACTTTTCATTTATTACAAGTTCACCCAGTTGGAATGTTTCTTGCTGTTGGCACTGCACATCTGTATTTTACTGCCACTGCAACAGGTGAAGGATTTAATAATTTCGTTACTAATTTAATGACTGGTTGCAGTGCATCACTGGCGTTATTGTGTGCGCTATCTGAACCGATTAGTGAGTGGAATGAAGCGAGAACTTCTACTGATACAGCTAATAATTCAATTCAGTCAATGTATCAGCCCAAAACTGCGGATTATTCAAGTTGGGGCAGTGGTGCAGGTGTGGCGATAGTTATAGCGATATTAATGGTTTTTCTATTTGGTGGTAGTCAGAGGAAATGAATTATTTAACCGACAAACATAAACAGTTATCCGAGTCGCAACAATCGGGTTTAATGTTGTGGTTTGGTCGCTTATCAATGGACAAGAAAGCTGTTGCAATTGGGCTGAGTTTGACTGTGGGCATTAGCTCGGCGGCGATGGCGTGGCAAGGAACTAGCAGCGATCGGATCTACTTCTGCATCAAAACCCCTTTGAAAACATTGACCTGCTCTGATTTGAATGGCAGACCTTTCAGGATGACCCCATTTTATTGGCAACAGTGGCAGTTAGATGGAATGCCACGCCAAGTTGTCAGAGATGCAGCAACCGGAGTTAACGGCTTAGTCAAAGCAACCAACCCATACAAACCGTTTTGGGCTTTTGGTGGATTCCTGGGGTTTGCTCTTGCTGGGTGGATGCTTCGCCATTGCCAGGATGAGGAGAAGCAGAGGGCAGTTTTTGAAGACATAGCCCAAAAACGGGATGCTGCAAAAGCAGAGATGGCCGCACGTTCCGAGCTACTAGAGAGTTACCGAGACGTTGCGATCGCAGAAGTTCAACTGCAAGCTGACCTGGATCTAGTCGCCAACGATCGCACCGTTGATATCCAAAAAGCAGAGATTTACGCCCACACGGAAATTGAAGTTACCCAGATGGAAGCATCTGACGCAATCTTTGAAGCGCAAACGGCGGGGATGAGTGAAGAACAGAAGGCGGAGTATATTAAGCAGTTGCGCGAGATGAAAACCCCTTATCTACAAGGGAGTCAGACTTTACAAGGGACGATTGACCCCAACGATAAGGTTACTGGGGGAGAACAGCCGGCGATTGCAGACAGTGACAAATATCGCTGGATCAAAAACACCATCGGCTACCCCACTTTGATATTTGGTGGTATGGGTGCTGGTAAATCCTGGACTACTAGAGAGATTATTTGGAAGAAAGTACAAGCTGGCTGGAACATCGTAGCGCTTGACCCGCACGGCACACAGGTCGAGTGGCGAGGTGTGCGGCTGATTACCGGCTACAAAGAAATAGCTCTCTTCATGCAATGGTACATGAATGAAATGCGCCAGCGCTATGAAGATTACCGCAAGAGCGGCATGACTGAAGAACAGTGGACGGAGAACCTAAGAGCGTCAGGCAAGATGCTATCAGTTATCTGTGAAGAATTTACGACCTGGACAGATAACATAGTTGAGCCAATGCCTCTGGATTGTGACCTCGATAAGTGGAAGCCAGATCCAGATTTTATTGGTAAATGGTTTCGCTGTGCTATGACTGAATCTCGCAAACAATTAATGATTCCTTTGTTCGTGGCTCACGACCGCACAATGGAAATCCTAGCCAAAGCCAAAGGACTATCAAAACTTCGGGATGCTGCACTGTTAGAAGTAGAACTAATCGCAACTATTGACCCAATCACCACAGAGGCGAAAGCTAGCGGTCAGGGCAAGATTAAATTACCTGGGCATGGGCAATGGATTGATATTGAATTGCCTAAACTCAAAGCCAAGCGAATTGACTTTAGGCTTGATGAATCTGGTTCAAGCGATGCTCAAAGCAACACCCAAAAGTCAGATCAAAAACTTTCAACAGACTCAGAAATAGCCGAGCGGATCTGGCAACTGGAATTTAATTTAGAGAAGCCCCACACAGAGTCTAGCCCTACCCCATCACTAACACCCAATGCCCAATCACTGCTGCAATTCCTCCACCGTACAAAAAGAACATCGGCAACAATACAGGAGGTACAGCCCAATTTCAAAGTAAAGGGTGAAAGATTCAATTCAGAGGAATTAAAGCGACTATTTAATGAGTTAGTTGAAAATAGTCTGTCCGTCTGGCTGGATGCAAATACCATCGAAATCAGCCAAAATTAGCCTTACAGACAGAGCAGACAGGATTAGACAGAATCCTTGTACAGTCAGGGACAGAGCAGACAGAGCGCTAGACAGACAAAGGACAGACCTCTTTCAGCAGACAGATAGTTTTGCACGCGGCTAGCACTGAAAAACCTTAATTATATTATCACCACCAGGATTAAAGCATTAATTCAAATTTAACCTTTTGAGTCGTAAATATTCTTTACTGGAGAGTGAATAATGGATGCTGAAGCTTTACTCGCAACATTCGCCGACGCGCTCGATATTCTTGAAATCATCAAAGACCATCCACAGCTTAAAGTTTTGCAAGAGTCTCAATTTTACCACTCTCCGAACGGGTTAGTTTTCAACGATGTTTTGTTAGCAGGCAACGATGTTTTAGAAGCTTTAGAGAAGGCAAAAAAAGGTGAGGACTTACGCCAATAAAAATAGTCTCACTGCTGTAATTTAGAATCGCTTGAGGATGTAATCGAAATGCTACAATAGTCCAAAAAGATTTTCCCAAATTGGGAATACTCCACCAGCCATCTTGGGCAATCCTGGGTGCTTTTCTGTTTTACTGAAAGATAAGCTTATGGGTGTTCACCATGATTGATTTACTGTCCAAGGATTTAAAGCACTCCGAGAAATATTTTGGCTTCAGCCAAGCTTATCAAACCAGTTCAAGTTAGGAACTTCCCCATTTTTTCGTCGGTCAGCCTCAGCACAAGCCTTTTCATAAACCTCATTCCAGCCACGAAGAAAGTCCTTTTCATAAGATGCTAAATCTTTATATAGGATAGCGCTTTCAAGCGAGACAGCCTGCACTATCTCTTCAAAGCTTTGAAAATATCCAGGCTCAATTGCGATTGCTAACAAAAACTTCGCGGAATTGTTTCTAAACTCTTGACTTAATAGCTCTAATGCATCTGATTTCATCCTACTAACCTTAAGAATTTATTTGGACTGAGTTTCGTTTCTTAGTCCCCAAAGCTGGAAAATCAATATATATTATAAAACAGATTAATAACCAAAAAATAAAATAAAGTTATTAACGTGCCATAATTCGATACATAGGTAATGTCATTTTAAAGTTAATATTAATAATTAACAATAATTTCTATTTTGCCTTTTGCAGATTGATGGCTGCATCAGCAGCTTGTTGGGGTGTTAACCTCTCAAACAGATGGCAGTTGTCTAAATTTACCAATAAAGGATTTTCATCGCGCTTAATCAACTCTTTCTGAATTTCTACTAGCCAGCTAGCTCGGATCATGCGTTCAAGCCGCTCCATAGAAGATTTAGGTTTGCTTAATTCAGACATAGTTTCCTCTTCGTCACGTCTCTACTAAAATTAATCTATCAGACTCAACCAAAACTTTTAGAATACATGAAATTCTCAGATTTACAGCGCGGCGATTTGTTTTGTTTCCCGAACGGCGAAGACACGTACAAAAAAATAGGGGATAGACTTGCGATGCCGATGTGCAGTCGAATGAATCACCTTGCAGATGTGCGTGTAGAAACTGAAGTTATCGGCATAAAACCAAGCGCTTACTCGCGCCATAGGGAGGAAAATATGCCTGACTTTGAAGGGCTAACCTGGGAGCTTCAATGCCAACTGGCAGAAATGGGCGAGTAAATTACCTGTAGTGATCTGTTTGATAAGCGAGTTAGTGCAAGCGAACTGTGGTCAAAATTATGCAAGCGGTATTACCTGAAACGGAACTGATTTTAATTCAAATTGCAGAAAAACACTATCCGCACACACACTTTAGGATAATCCCCGAATTTAATTTTAAAGTAGATAATTGGATAGAAATTGATTTTTTGGCATACCAAGCGTGAATCTACTTCTGGGGATAGGCCACACAGTAATCCATTTCACAAATATTATCGAAGAGATAGATTTGATTTTAATCTAGCTTTTGCATTGAAAGATACTCGTTTATTTTTATCCGGTGATTGGCACGAAGTCACTCTTACGCTGCATTATAGTTTGGCTGGCGGCAGTTCGTGGTGGGATGAAGGGATTCGGATCGCTCGTCCTCATCCTCATGGTGATAAGTTAGAAGCGATCGCGCAAGAGATGTATCCTTTATTGAGACAAGGTGATAAATTTGCGCGTTTGCAAGAGTAGGAGGTAAATAACCTTAATCAGGTTTGGGCGCATTTACATCAGGGTAAAAGGTAAGATATTGTGACCACTGCTGGCGGTAAAACTCTATCCCAGCCTGAGTAATAACTAACTTGGTTGAGTGCTTACCGTCTTTGTTCCAGTAGCCAACTTCTTTCACTAAGCCGTTGTCTGTTCCGTAATAATCTCGCAGTCTTAACCAAGTCCACTGCCAACTAAACCCAGCGTAATCCCCAAAGGTTAAGCCACTATCTATCCCTGGTTCACTTGCTTGATAGGCTGTAGCTAGTGCCTCCCACTGCCTTGGTTTTAACTGTCCCTTGGGTGGCTTTTTAGGTGCTGATTCACCCCTGCCTGCACGAGCTACAGCACGTCCAGTTGTGGTGAGCTTGATGGAAATTAGTTCGCTATTAAAATAATTACATTCAATTAACTTGTGTCGTTCCAAAAGAGAAAGAGTTGAACCTAATCCCTGGTCAACTACACCAGCTTCAAATAGCAACTTGTGCAATAAAGTTTCATAGCTTGTTGGCTCAAAATAATATTGCAGATTACGCCATACAGATGCTTTCTCTCTGATTGAACTATCGCGCCAACCTGACTTTTGTGCTGCCTCCACCGACTGGTCAGCGCGGTAAATGGCGGTGAGGGTTAGTTGTTGTCGTTGGTTAAGTTTTTCCCACAGATAAAGGTGTTTGCTCATTACTCATATCCTTGAGCATTCTTAAAGATCCATCGCCTTACCCCCTGCCGACCCATTTTCAGTCCAATATCAAGTTACCCTTTTAATGTCCGTGTGCAAAAATTTCTACGCCTTATGTGCCATTCGGGAGAAATGCCCATGCTCCACAAAGTTTTCATGCCTAATGGAAAACAGTTAGCCAGTCACGACGCTTGGATGATGATGCATCCGGCAATGGATGCTGATTGTCAATTTTCAGTGGGTGATTTGGTTGAATTAGAAGAAGGGATTTTTGTTCTTAATGAAGATATTAACCCAATGGAATTAGCAACCGACCAGCAGATTCAACAGGCTCTATTACAACCAAGTAGTTCAGATTTGTAATCTGATACGTTGATGGGAGCTAAAAAGAGATACGCTCATCTCAGCAATGGCTAGGGCTACACCAGCTATCAAGTTATGTTTTCACCTAAATTGACCGTTGAGTTTGTTCTAACAGATCAGGTATTCTATGAAGTTTTTTGTTGCAAGTAAGTAAGTAACTAGCTGCTGATATCACTCACTGATAGCAACGATTTATCAAGCAGGGGTATAGAAGCGAGTATAGACAAGTCAGGCAAGCCGCAACATGAGCAGATCCTATTGGTGCGTATTATACCTGCAAGTGGTCAGAGCGCTCTTCGCATAAGCAGGTTTTATCAGCCAACGAGATAATGCGGGTTGTAGCGTTCGTGCTGTCGTGCTGATTCATAAGTCTGGGTTAACCCCCTGGATTCGTTCACGAAACATTAGGCTTTTCGCTCCCTTACATTGCTTAATTGCGAGAATACAGCCTCAGAAGGTATTTGAACTCTAAAAGTGGATGCAACGCACCGGATTTCGGATAGGGATTTGACTGGAAAAAGCGGGGCTTTCTGTTCTTCTGTCCACTGGATTTTAGGGAATATTCTTCCCCGGCGCACTGTACGAGTAGACTTGTTGGCTTCAGTCATGGTTGGTTGTGCCTTAGTGCAATATCTATATTTTCCTGCATTTTCCACCACTCCGAAGTGACTGGCCAGATGCCACAATCGGGCCGGGGGTTTTGGCTTGTCGTGACTAAATGTTTAGTGTGCCTTCCACGCAATTTCTAAAAGCTTCAAAGCCACTTCTACGCGCTCAAACTCGCCCTTGCCAATACCAAGGTTTGCATCTGCATCTTTGTTGATTATTGCAGCTTTTACAACATTAGCAGCTTCAATGGCTGCTAAGTACAGCGCCGCCCGTGCTTCATCCTGAATTGCTTTGTGTGATTTATCTTGTGTCATAAATGTCACTACTCTACATTCAGGTCATTTTACTGCCCCTTTTTAATAGATTGTCGGTTTGCAGACTAATTGTTCAGGTTGAAGTTGCTGTAGACACAGGTATAAATCCGGGTGCAGACCTAGCTTATAGTTAACCCAATTTTTTCTAAAAATTTTACTCAGTAAAGTTTTTGAGAGTTGCTTGGCAGCGAGTGCATAACAGCCTCGCCAGTTTTCCCTAAGTAACTCTCTACAAAAATACACTTGTCAATCTCTATATCAAATTAATATAATACATTTATAAAGTCAACATCATCCAATTTGCAAAGCATCCATGAATAAGAAAAACGATGATGAATTAATCACCCTCTCAGCGCTTGAAGAAGACCTGCTGACAGCGTTGTGTGGCAAAGAGCTATACGGACTGCAAATTATGAACGCTATTAACGAAGCTAGCCTTGGCAAGCGCCAGATAGGATTTGGTAGCCTCTACCCCACTCTCCATCGAATGGAAAAAAAAGGTTTGGTTAAACCCCGTTGGGGCGAGGAAACAGATCCTGAATCTGGTGGTGCGCGGCGTAAGTATTACGTAATCACTGGGTTGGGGGAGCAGGTGCTTAGAGAAACTCAGGAATACCGCGCCCATCTTGCTGGATGGAAACCAATGTTTATCGAACAATTAAGTTTCGTGCAACCAGTACTTGGTCAATTGGGAGTAGAGGGGGTGTAGAATGAAATCTTTTGATAAGTTTTTAAAACTCGTACCTAAACTACCAATAATATTGCAGATTGCGCTATTGCCAGTGTTAGCACTGCTATGGCTATTGCCAACATTAGTAGTAGTAATATCGTTTCTAGTTTTGTTTTGTGGCAGACACAGAATTAAAACATTTATGGAACAGTTTTTAGAGCAGAAAGACCAGGAGATAAGCAGAGTTATTAGCAAAATTGAAATGATGGACTCATCCATCAAATTTACCCTGAAATCTGAGAATCAGTGCAACGATGGCGACAGAGATAATCTCTTGCAAGCTCAACGTGAGATAGAAGATACAATTAAAATATTGCAGACTTCGAGGAAAAATTTTCAGAACGCCAACGTAGAATTTAATGAAGCAATCAAGGATTTTTTTAGTGACTCTCAAAAATCTAAACGCCGACCAAAATTCCCAGCATGGCTTGTAAAAAAACTTCCCGTAGACTGGCGTAGTGACCTAGAAGAGTTACAACGTGATTGGATTGATTCTGGATGTTCGAGACTAGTTTTCAAACTACGAACTACTCAATGCTTGCTGTCAATGGGTTGGGCTAAATTAATGATTCGGTGGTCAGATTACCGGGATAGTAATACCACAAAGCAAGTTGGTGATAAACGTACAACCAATTAGGTTTGTGAATTCATACAACCAGTTGATTCCTCAGAATTTCAAAAGTTATTGATAATCAAATGAAAAACTCCTCTTCATCTTCAAATCCTGAGCCTGCCCATAATCCTTATTCAGAAATCAAACTGAGCATCGCTAAAGAACGCTTGCGCCAAGCTCATCAAAGTTTCAACTTGGCTTGGTTTACAACTTTATTGTGTAGCATGATTACTGTAGGAGGAGCAGTACTTTTACTAATTGGTACTGTTAAAGAAGGCTCTATCACTGCTGCTGCGGGGGCCATTTCGAGCGTGTGTTGCCTGAAATTTGCCAAAGATGCCAATGACAGGTTAGATAAGATTCCAAAGGAGTGGAAAGAAGAAAGTTAAGCCATACCGTTCACAAAACGGTTACGTATTCCTTTTTCGGTTTGTTGAATGTGCGATTGCGCTTTCTTCGGACTGCAATCATGCAATCGCGCCGAGCCTCATAGTCTGGCTTTAATTCCTGCCCAAGAGATTCACCTTGCTCTCTCAGGCTACACAGTCAGGCAAGCCAATATTTTGGTTGACATTAGCCGTGTTACCTTGCCCCCCTTGTTGAACTATCCCGACAGGAGCATTAAAGTGATTGATACTAAGAGGAGAGTTGTGGGTATATGTTCTGTCAATAGGCAGTTCATCCCTTAATACTAAATGCCCTTCAGGAGTAATTTCAGTCACGACATGAACCCTACCAGCATCAAAAGTATAGGATATTATCTGTTTAATAAAACCTGAAGTATCTAATTCATTTAGACAAGCTCTAACTCGATGTATATCAAGTGCTAATTTTTCAGCAATTGTACAATCTTGAACAGCAAGCTCGGCTGCAAAACAGTCAGTAATGTTTGTCAATATTCGCCTTTTATCTGCGTTCATTTTTTCGCGCATATTTACCTTTTTGGCTTTTTGAATCGTTTTTTTAAATTTACTTAGTTTAAACATTGTTCCGATATTTTTACTGATCACAGTGGTTGAGTTGAGGTCTGGGTATAGACAGTGGTGTAGACATTACTCTGCTTCCTGCCAACCTTCCAACACTGCTAGTAGGACGTTTATAAGAGGATTATCAACTAGTTCTTTTATGGCTTCAATACCACCTGCTTTCATCGCTCCCATAACCCGCGCTTTCAGTGTTGGATTCTTTTCAAGCTCCTCAACAGCCTTAGAGACAACCGCCATCTTTTCAGCACTAGTTTTAGTAGGATAATTCTGTTCTAATTGATTGAGAAGTTGTTGAATTTCTGCTGCGGCTTCTGCAAGATTTTGCTTTTGCTCAAATGTATTAAAGTTTTGAGTTACTGTAGAGATATTACCTTGTCCACCTTGCTGAACTGTACCTATGGGAGAGAGAAATGTGTTGTTAAAAATTTGAGGACTAACTTGGTTATTTGGTTGATTAGATTGTTGTTGGCTATTCTCTATCTCATCTATTCCTTGAGCAGTAATTATATAATAAGGTTTCAGACCATCATCATAAGCAAACTCTATAAATTGCTTTGAACAAAGATAATTTAGTATACTTATCAAGTTTTCCCATTCTATACCTGTTTGTTGCAAAATTTCATTTCTACTTATGCCATTACTTATGTCTCTTTGCTGAGTTTTTTGATAAACTAAAGTTAGCACTTTAAATCTTTTTTGGTATTCATTTTCCATAAAAATCATATTTACATGAATTTTGAAATCATCATAATCAAATAGTTAGTATTTTCATCATACCTTTATGAGGTGTTTAGATTACATCAATACTTAGACTCCATGATGGATTTTAAAATATGTAGAAAGTGCCAATAAAATTGGTTTGGCTTTATCATATAATTCTTGGGCTGGCTTGAAAGTATTATTAATTAGTTCAAGCCTTTGTTTCACTCGCTCAATTAGTCCTGGTGACTCTTGCTTTTTCGCTAATTCAGATAGTCTATTGGCAGCTTCAATCGTATCTTCTTTATCAAGGTCAGATAAAGACGAAGACTGAATTAATTCTAATAATTTGACAACTAATTCATCACAGTTAGGCAAGCCAATATTTTGGTTAACATTAGCCGTATTACCCTGCCCTCCTTGTTGAATTACCCCCACAGGAGCATTAAAAGTATTTTGAAAAACTTGGGCAGGGAAATGTGCCGTAGATTCTTGTGGTTTTTTGATGGCAGCTTCCACTTCACGCATACCTTGATGCGTAATTGAGACAAAAGCTGAACCACCATACATTGCTACTAGCGAACCCATTGGCTTGATTAAACCTTCACTTTCTAAATATTCTAAAATATGCAATAATTCTTCACCGCATATACTTGTTTTTTCGCAAATATCATGAGTACTGGACACCTGATCTTTATCTCCGTCACTATCTCTATAGATAGTATTTAAAACTAAAAATCTATTTTTATCTTTTTCCAGAACATAGTGATAATCAGCTTCCATCTCGCTCTCTCTATTATTCACCTGAGCCAGCCTTCAATATAATTGCTATCTTGAGAAAACTCAAATACCTTTAAAAGTACGGTTAACCGTCAATCCAAGTAGGGATTGTATGGTAGTTGTAGCGGTTTTTTTGAAAATCATGACTATATTCTCTATCTTTTTTATACTGTGAGTCTGTCTAGATTCGTCAAGTTGGTATTTGAATTACTGTTATTCATCCGCATTCTTCAACATACCCGTCAACAACTCCGACATTTCCCACAAATCTTTATTCCGGTTATCGTCATAAATCATCAGCGTTCTGGGGTCAGCATGGCGGCTCAACTTCTGCACCTTTCTAATATTCCCATCAGTCGCATCGAGGGCCGCCGTAATTGCCGAATGTCTGACCCTGTGAGGTGACATCGGTTTCTTCACCCCCGCCTTTTTAAAAGCCGTGGCACACTTGACCGCATAATCGCTTCAAAGTACTATTGTACTACTGAGACATACCTCCTTAGCTGACCATTATCCCCACCAATTCTGTGGGGTTATTTTTGATTTTAAATTCCATGTTTTCTAGTAATACTACGGGAATTATTAAAGTTGAAAATTTATAAAATGGTACGTTGACCTCGAAACTGAATCTACCACAAGCAATCCCAACTCATGAATGAAGAAATAGAAAATGACGAAAATGGTGAAATAAATACTTCACGAGAAAGCTGGTTTGAGAGAAGAAAGGCTTTGGAGTATATAAGCCATTACTTCCAGACAGCTAAAAAAGAGATTAGGATTGCTTCTGGATTCTTCACCATCAGAGGTTGGGGGCTAGTTCGACGATACACAAAAGGCAAGCGCGTTTATATTTTAGTTGGTCTTGATGACCCCGGAGAGGAACGAGCGCGGCAAGCTCTAATTGATGAAATATTACGCGACCTGCGAACAGGTCTGGACAGGGAGCGGCGACAGACAGTACTGGATTTAATAGAAAAAATGCAACAAGGTAGATTACACCTTGTAGATGCTAGAGCTACAGACCATCATGCCAAGCTATATATTGTTGATCGCAAAGTCGCAATTATGGCTTCGTCAAATCTTACCCAACGTGGTTTGAGGGAGCAAGTTGAGGCAGGGAATATAATAACTAAACACCGCGAGGTTGTGGCACTGGTAAACGAGTTTGATACATATTTTGCTGAAGCGAAAGACATTACCCAAGAATTATTAGAAGTCTTGCAGCGCTGGCTTAACTTTGTGCCACCGTGGGATGTATACCTAAAGACTATGTTAGCGCTGGAAGACATACAACCAATCAAAAGTAATTATAATAAACAACCTGTTTCATACCAAGTGGATATGATTGCTCAAACACTGCGGCAGATAAAAGAGTTTGGCGGTTCAATGCTAGTAGCTTCTACTGGACTTGGCAAAACAGTCGTAGCAGTTCACGTAGCTTTACACCTTCGCAATGATGACCTAATTGATAATATTATGGTTATTGGGCCAAAGGCAGTCCGCAGTAGTTGGACAGACGAAATGCGTGATGCTGGTCTACCTTGCGAGTATTTTGTTTATCAGGCTTTAGATAAGAGTGGTTCGGAGCAGGATGGGAGCTTAGAATTGTTTGAAAAAATTCAAAAAAATCTTCATGAGCAACGATGGTTAATTATTTTTGATGAAAGTCATTATTTGAGAAACCGTTTCAAACAAGATTTATTTAATATGAAGAAAAACCCAGCAGAGCGTCGGGCTTTTCTCCGTTTAAAACAATTCTTGAAAAAGAGCAGCAATACGAAGGTCTTATTGTTGACTGGTTCCCCTTATGCTAGAGATGAAAGCAATTTAAATAATCAGTTATATTTATTACCACATACTGCCGAACTTCATACTTTGCTGGATGAAGATTACGACGATAACGCCCGTGCATGGCATATTGAGCAAACCGAAGATTTTGTTAATCTATCCGTAGCTTCTCAACTAACTACACCTCACGTAGCTAAATATTACAGTCAATCAGAAAATCAAGAGAATTATATTCTTTTTGGAACAGAGAAGAGATATATTCCCAAAATTGTACTATACAGTGTCAATTTTCCTCTCTTACTAGATAAGGAACTGATAGATGCAATTAAAAAAAGATATTTTGATTTAGATTCACGTAATCCCATGTTTAGAGAATGTATCAGGAGATTGGTAAAAATTGCTTGGGCAAGTTCTCCATTGGCTCTTCGTGGAGTTCTTGAAAGCGTTGTTGATACTCCTGGAGGAAAGAACGAGTACAAACTTGGGAAATTAAAGTTTGTGTCGGAGCAACAAGAAAGACAATCTCTTTTAAATCCTCTAATTGAAACGTTGACTAATTTGGATTTTGAAAGTGACTTGAAGCTCAAAGCACTTTACATAATTATTCAAGAACTTAAGCAGAATTCCGAAAAAGCAATTATATTTTGCGAACGTCGCGCTACTGTTGTTTACTTGGCACAGGCATTCAAACAAATGTTCCCTGCATTAAAAGTAGTTGCAACTATCGAAGCGAGTGAGAATGAAGATAAATATCAGATGAAAGAAACCAATGAAATAGAAAAACTTATCAAAAAGTTTGCACCGATTTCTAATAATGCTGAAACCATTTCTGAAGAAAGCTATGATGTATTTATTTCCACAGATGCTCATGGAGTTGGGGTTAATATGCAAGATGCATCTGCTGTTATAAATTATGATATTGATTGGACTCCTATTGGCCCTGTTCAACGGGCTGGACGCATATTGCGTTTTTGGCATTCTCCACGAACAGTCAAAGTATATACATTTGTTCCTAACCTGACACAAGAGACAGACCTGAAATATGATTTAATCAGAATTAGACAACGTTGGGAAAATCTCATGTTGCGTCATGGAGAATCTAGAAAGCTGACGGACTTGCCCGTTTTAACAATTGCCAATTCCCAAGAAATTAATCTGCCTGAGCTTGCGTCTCAAGTAATAATAAAATCAGGTCAATTAAACTTAGACGCTTTAGCAGATTTGGATATTTCTCCCTTCTATCAACATACAGCAAAATTACAAATGCATCGTGATTATGCTAAGACTATTCTTAGTGATATTGTCAGTGCAAAGATAACTCAGGACTCGGAACCATCAATTTATGTTTTACTAAATCACAATAAAAAGTATCATGCTCTTGTATACACTCCCAAAAATCAACAAGTACGTGAGCCGGATATTATCAAACTTCTCAATTTAATTGCGTGTAATGAAGATACTGAAATTGCTGTAGTTGATTATGGCTTGGTTGAAGAATTGAGCGATGCTTGCATCAAAGCTTGGTGCAACAAGCAGAGTATATCACCAGAAGAAGTGGAAAGAATTTGTACTTTGTATCTCAAGCCAGAAAGTGAACCTGATGAACTTGAAAGTTTGTTGAATGCACAATAAATAAAAACATCAGTGGCATCGAGCGCCGCCTTCGGGAGCCGAATGCCTGACCCTGTGCGGTGACATTTGACTGCATAGGGAAGGATTGATATCAATACTGATATCAATGCCCCACAAAGAGCGATGGCGCAACCGCCCGCCAAGAGAGATCGCTTCACCACAGCGATCGGGACTCTCCTGAGTGAGCTTAGGGCAAAACCACAATATCCAGACTCATACAGCATTATTACTTAGTCAAATCGTCAGCGCTTACACTTTCATCTAATTTAATTTCTCTTCATCGCCCTCCTTAATTGTCAATTAGCTGACAAGAACTCGCCCATTCCCCACTCCCAGCTGCTTTGACAGATAGTGCGACAATAGACTTTTTCGCACCACTTAGAGTAATAAACACGCTCTTAACAACTAAGATGTTGAAATAGCGTTAAACTGACGCTGCCCCTGTGCTGCTGACTAACCAATGACACAGATCCACCCGGAAAATCTTAGCGTTCTAGAAAACTCCTTGGCGTTAGCGATCGGTGAGGATTTTTCTTTAGAGAATGACCCCGATGTTATCCAGCAGCTGATTGGTGATAAGCGATCGCCCAACACCAAGCGCGAATACCAAAAAGATTTGAAAGATTTCTTTCTGTTTGTCGTTAAGAAAGAACCCAGTCGGGATTTGGTTCTAGAGTTTCTTCACCTGGAACAGCGTCACGCCGTTGCTGTGGTTCTCAAGTACAAAGCGCACCTGATTAAGAAAAAATTGGCTGAAGCTACGGTGAATCGTCGCCTTAGTGCTATCAAGTCAATGGTTGAGATGGGGCGACGGTTAGGGGTCTGCAATTTCTCCCTAGATGATGTCAAAGGTGAAAAGGTCGAAACCTACCGTGACACAATGGGCATTCCAGCCGAGGACTATGCTTTAGTTATAGCGTTGGTTGACCGCAGTACCCTTAAGGGCAAGCGCGATTATGCCATTATGCGGTTACTCTGGGATAATGCCTTGCGTCGGAATGAGATAGTTAATTTGAATGTGCGTGACTTTAACGCCAAAGATAAAACGCTTGAAATCCTGGGTAAAGGCAAAGGTAGCCAGAAGGAAGTTATTGACCTATCGGACAAAACCGCCGATGCAATCGCAGGTTGGATAAAAGCAAGTAAGAAGAAACGTAGTAATGAACCGCTTTTCACCGTCCTGGCTTACCACAAGAATGGAGCGAGATTAACCGGGGAGGCAATCAGGCGACTGGTGGATGGGCTATGCAAGCAAGCCGGAATTACTAAGAAGATGTCACCGCATCGTGTTCGCCATAGTGCGATTACTACAGTATTGGATCTGAACAATGGCAACTACCGTGCTACCCAGCGCTTTAGCAGACACGCCCAAGTGCAGACGGTGTTGAAATATGATGACAACCGCCAGCGCTTGCAAAAGCAGATGAGTGACTCAATATCAGAATTGATTTAAAAAAGACCTAAAGATGAGGTTGAAAGTATGGTGTTAACTTCAGATTAATTACCTTTTCTTGCCCTTAGATTTCTTGCCTTAGTCCTGTGAATCAAATCCTTTTGTGTTGGTTTTTGGTTTTTCTCTTAGGATTTGCTGGTTATAAGCTTTTTGAAAGGCTGCTATCCCTTCAGAGCAAGTCATGTCAAACCCGGCTTGCATCCCACTCATAACAAAACTTTTTGCCATACCCCCTTTCGCCGGATCAAACATCCAGTCTGTGAACTTGCCTTCGATTCTGGCAAGATAGGTTGCGATCGCCCCGGCACTACGAAAGTTATACTCCCGCTTCAAGAAGTTCCAAAAGGCGACTAGTTCTGAGATGGCATCCTCTGCTTCTGATCTGTGCATCAGCGTGAGCTTGCGCGGAAGAATATGTTCCATAACGATTTGTGCATCTCCCTTAGTCATCTTGGGCAGGGTGAATCCTTCGTAGATGTAGGACATTTCTGTGAAAGTGGCAATCCATCCACCGAAGTCAGGGTGTTCTTGGGCATAAGCTTCTCCTTCAGGAGACTTGGCAAACTGCTCGACTACACCATCTATGTAGTCGGGTAAAAGGGGTTCAGCTTCGTCGTAGTCGAGATTATTGAGTTGATTGATGTCAAATGGCATGGTTTTGCTCCTTGAGGTTGAGCAGACATACGCTCAATTTAGCAAGAAAGGCACTTATGCTGAGACATACTGTTCCCGTTTATTTATCCCTTCCTCGGAATGCCGGGATACCGTTGTGCCACATTCAGGAGATATCGGGGCATCGGACTTTGGCAGCTAGGGAGCGGTATCTGGGTGTCACCGAAAAGCAGAAGCAAAACGCTATCTCTGCTTTAGATTTTTGAACTATGTAGGGAAAAAGAGTTTCGACCGAGGGTAAGCAGCACCATGTATATCTCTACTTTGTAAGTTCGAGATGTTTTAATACACTTAGTACCTGTTGCAATGGGAGCATCTCGTTCAATGTTCTTTAAACTAAGTCAAATATGAATCATGAAGAAGACAATTCCCCTTGGGGGCAAAAGGGAGCTACTCTGAGCGATAAAACAGCCCAAAAAGAATTTAACCTTGATCTAGCAGAAATTCTTGAGGCTATCAAATCAGGAAAATTGCAATATCGGCACAATACTTTATATGGAAATCCCTGCTTCAAACTCTTAAGGAATGAGGTAGAAGATTTTGTCATTGAAAAATATGGGTCGGATTATTTAAAAACTCAAAAGTGCAAAGCTGAATTATCAAAAATCAATACAGAAATCCGAAGTTTGAACCGAAAAATCTCGGAATTAGAAAAAAGAAAAGAAGAACTTTTAGCAACCGACTAAAAGTGATGAAAGCTTGGTTTTCTCCTGCAAAATTCTGATTCGTCTAATATCATTTTTGGGCAAGTTAGTAAATCAATCAAGCGTAGTCTGCAATATTCATTTACACGCATCTCAATTTACACATATCCCGGCGGACACCCTGTTACGGGTGATCGCCTCGCCTATGAGTCGTGTTATGGTTATTATTCGTGATTGTACTGACGACAGTGCTAAAAATTATATATATTATACGGAAAGTTATTAAATAGCTCTGTTTTAAAAAAACAATTTTCAAAGCAGAATTAATTATCTTTTCTCATAATTAAATTGAGAAGGTCAAAGTATTTATGAGTCAGCTTTCAACAGTACAACTACTTTATTTGTTTTACGCTCACGCTTATTCAAATGGGGATACAGTAACTAAAAGTGTTGTTAAGTCTTATCTTTCTAAAGAACTACAACAAGAAGCAGAACAGAGCTATGAAGCTCTAATTGAGCAGAAATTAATTGAATCGCCTAAAAAAAATCGGCTTTCACTTACTACTTTAGGTAAGAAAATATTAGCTTTAAACCTTCAAAATACTAAGTATCGATTTGACTCTGTAAAAGGCCCTAAAGTTATAAATATTCTTCTAGAGTATCTTCAACAAGTATCTTATGATTCTCATAATTCCTCCTCCCAGAGCGAAGATATGGACTTTGATACTTATGTAGAAAAATTTAAGGCACTCTATTTTGAAGAAAGAAAACGTCAAGAATTGCTTGGTGTTGTAGCTATTTATAGTCGAGTCATTCGTCAGAAATTTTCTGAAAATAACCCAATCTCTCAATCCTTGTTAGATAAGTATTTTGAGAAACTAAAATCAAACGGTAAAGTTTTCACTGTTACCGAAAAGGATGAAGAATTAATCCAATGGGCTGAATAATCAATGCCAGAAGATGCAGGAAAAAAAAGATATATAAAAAGCTTTCTTCAACAAGTTAAGTCAGGAACTGGATTCATTGACGATATTAGAATTGAACGTGTTATTAGACAACCAGGAAGTGACGGAGAAGGTTCAACAGCTCGAAGTTTATCTGGACGGCAAATAGCTAACATAACTCAGCTACTTGAAGACGATCTCAGACATACATTCGATGATGGTTTTTTTACTTTTAGATTTGTTGCTGCCTTAGTTGGTAGTGGTAAAACTTCACTTTTAACTTATCTAAATGAATTAACTAAAACTAAACCAACTTTTTTAAATCATTCAATAGTTGTTCAGTTTCAGCTTTCTGACATACCACTTGGCCCTAATTTTGGTGTCAAATTTTATTGTCATATTCTGGCTGATACCTTTTGGGAGTTGTTACACAATCAAAATTTATCTAATTCAGTTAGAGTTATAGCTGAAAATATTCTCGGTGATTACTTGGAAAGTAATCAAGTTTCTCAATTAAAAACTACCAAGGCATTAATGCCATTTCGTAGCAAATTTAAAAAGTATATTACTGAAAGTGTAGACGGATTTGAACAATTCTTTTTTTATGTAATCTCCGAAGTCTCCCAAGTAGACCCTAGATTCAGTTTTGTCTACCTTGCAGATGAGTTAGATGCTTTAGCAGAATTCCCAAAGGAAATTCAAGAGACTAGATTAGTGTTAAAGCAATTAATCAGAGGAGCTTTTCAAGTATTTAGTTCAAAAATTCGTCTATTGATGTATTTAGTAGGCACTTCTGATAACGTAGGAAGTTTTATAGCAGAAGATTCTGTCATTCAAAGTCTTATTGGTGATTCAGCTATAAATTTAAACAAGGGGTATAGCAATGAATTTGAAGTAATTAGAGAAAAGATTGAGAATCGTATTCAAGGAGCTTATAGCGGTTATAAAAACTTTAATCAAGCGTGGCAAGAAATAAAAAATATATCGATAAGTTCTACCAATACATTAAGGGAATTCTGCCGAAACTATGGTAATGCCATACTAGAAATCCATGAAAAATACTTTCAAGAAGCACCTGAGCAGGTTTTTGAAGGAGATGCGCGTAATTTAGTTGAGGCAGAATGCAGACAACAGTGGGCTAATTTTTTAAGTAAAACAGCTTACACTTTGTCAAATGTTTCAACTACTACTGTAATAGCGGGTCATGCCTTTGATTGCTATGTAGAATTACTACATAATGGCAATACTGTTGCTAGAGCCTTTGGCGAAGCTAAAAATTATGAGATGTTGAGCAGTCACTTTAATACATTTACTCAATGGTTAAATGATGTCAAATTTAATCCATCTAATTCTGATGGAACACCAACTGATTTAGCTTTTATGATTGCTCCTATTTGTCCACCTCTCTTGCAAAGAAAGTTAGACCTTAGAAATATTCATTTTCTCAAATCAGATAAAATTGTATCGACAGTTATTAGCGCTACTAATAATGATACTGTAATTGGCTCAAACCCTATAATAGAACAAGTTTTAAATAACACTCAAACACCCAACTGGATTTTTAGTAATTCTAGTATAAATGGAAATAATCCAAAAAAATCTACCAATATTAACACTGCAACTAAACATGAATTGACGGCTGCTTTTAAAGGTACTGGTATTAAACAGGCTACTATTGATAGACTCATCAAGCTTCGAGGTATCAAACCATATAAAACTTTAGATACTATGGCATTTGATTTAAAATTTACACCTAACGTAATAACAAAATTACAGGAGAAACTAGATAAACAAGAGATTTGCTTTTAGAAAGCAACTAATTCACTGTAGTAATGCACCCTTAAATATTTCCGCAGCAGACGCTTGACTAACCTTCGCAGATTAACCTTGACACTCTCTTGCACAGTCCAGTCATTGGTGACGTTGCTGGCGATTTATGAGCCATTGGATTCACCTTTAGAAATTCGTTTGGCAATTCTACTACCAACTCCTCTAAGACCTTGCTTATACTCTTCTTTTATTCTGTATATTTGTTTTCCTAGAGTTTCTCTATCTATATAATCATTAAAAACTAAATTTATGGGGTCTTGCAAGTAAGGTTGTATTTTATTGACAAAATCTTTTGGAACGGGAATTTTTAGGTCTGCTTTGATTTGATCTAAAATATCTGCTTCTACAATTTTTATTTGTTCACCAGCTAAAGTCCCCATTCTAGTTTTAGTTAAAATCTGACTAACTTTATCTAAAACACTGACTTCAACAACATACCCATTTACCAAAATCCGGCACTGGACTACACCGTATCTTCTTACATATTCCTTGTGTGGTGCTTCCCAAAGGTTAGAATAAGCTTTTCTAGTCCCAAATACATAACCTAATATACCACTAGATATTTCTATATCTTGTTCGGCGAACTCTCTTAGCTTTTCCCAATCAAGCACAAGATGAATAATTTGTAGTCCTGCTAATTTCTTTTTTAACCACCAGTCAGGTGTGATGGTATTTTTATTTATCTGTCTGGGTGGCTCTATACCTAAAATTACTAAAAAATCTGGTAATTTGAGTATTGTTTCTCTTAATAGATTTTCAGCAGGTAAAACCTTTTTTTTCTTTACTGGACTGCTATTAAGATGCGGTCTGTACTGTGCTATTAATTTTTTCTCTTCTTCATCTAGGTTGATTTCGCTTAACTTATTGTAATATATATAAAACTTTTTTCTACTTTGTGATGATAATTGGTAAAGCCTATGGTGCGCTTTCCCATTCCATCTCTTTTTAATATTTTTTGCTTTTCCTATGTACCATACTATATTGTTTTCATCTATTACATAATAAATGCCAGAATCTTCTGGTAAAAAATGTTTATTTTTTAAATCAACCTTCTCTAAATTTAAAATTGACTCATCAGCATTCATATATAGTGCCAATTATTATTTAATATTTACTTCTGATTTTTTTAAACTTGTAGATATTAGATTTTACTTAGTGTAAACTGCAACTAAAAGTTCGTCATCTGTAACTTTAATAATTGGCATTTTTGTAACAAAGTTAGATTTTTCAATTGAGGAGAAACGTCATACAGCCCGCGCGTCTCGTTTCCTCCGTTGCCCTAATATAACAATATTGATATATTTAGAGGGTATGCTGTGCCTGAAACCCGTATTGTTTTCTACCAGGAAGAAGAAGGGGAAGTTCCTGTCCTTGAATGGCTGACGAGACTTTTGAAAGAAGACCGCAAAGGTTATGCAAACTGTGTTGCTCGAATCAAACAACTTGGGGCATCAGGATACGAACTCCGTCGCCCGGCGGCTGATTACTTGCGCGACGGGATATATGAGCTTAGAGCAAAGCATATTCATGTGCAATACCGCATCTTGTACTTCTTTCATGGGCAAAATGTGGCAATTCTCGCACACGCCATTACAAAGGAAGAAGCAGCTGTACCTCCAATTGATATTGAACGAGCGATCGCACGAAAGCTTTTATTTGAAGAAAACCCAGAAGTTCACACCTACGTAGAGGAACAAGAGGATGGCGAAGACTAGCGATGCAATAAAAATCATTAACAAGATAACCAGCAGCGACCCTGAGCTTGAGGCAATGGTGGAGTCAGCCTCTATAAATGCAGAAGTGGCACAGGTTATTTACTCTGCCAGAACAAAAGCGGGGTTAACACAGAAACAGCTTGCTGAACTTGTTGGTACAAAACAGCCTGTGATTGCACGGCTGGAAGATGCTGATTACGAGGGACACTCTCTTTCAATGCTGCAAAAAATCGCTCACGCTCTCAATCAACGGGTAGTGATTCAGCTTGCTCCAATAGAACACGAGCAAAGTGCATAGAGCATTCTAGTAGCAATGAATACGTTGTTTAGAAACATGGTCAGTATACACCTGATTGAAACATTTGAATACTCAGGTATTTAAATATCTGGATACCCAGATATTTGTACATTCAATTAGCCGTGTACCCAGCCCAGGTTGCGATATTATGCTTTTATTTCTAGTGAGGAAAGTAACAGCATAATTAAGGTACTTCCCAAATTTTTAAGTATGAGTTCTGGAATGCCGACATGGAAACGATGAAGTTGCGATCGCATATTGGGACAGATGGTATATTGCAAATCCAGACACCCACTGATTTAAAAGATACAAATGTTGAGATAGTGGTGGTTATACAGCCGTTAGCTGATGCAGAAGTTGCAACATCTTCAGAAGCCCAAGCACAATATAACGCTTGGGGAAAGCCCACAACGAAAAAATCGATAAGTAATGCAATTGCCAGAATGGAACAACTGCGACGAGAAGTAGCGTTAGATAAAACGTCAATCCGCTCCATGATTGAAGAGGGGCGAAGATTTTAATGCAGTTTGTTTTGGATTGTTCTGTAGCAATTAGCTGGTGTTTGGTGGATGAAAATAACCCCACTGCAAATGCGATACTAGCAATAATGCCGGATGCTGAAGCATTTGTACCGGGGATTTGGTCACTGGAGATTGCTAATGTCCTACTAGTGGCTGAACGGCGTAACCGCATGACTACTGATCAATCATCAGAAGCTATTACCTTGTTACAGTCTCTGTTGATCCAGGTTGATACCGCTACAGATGCAAACGCATTGGGTGCAACCCTGACGCTGGGGAGACAGGAAGGTTTAGCAGCTTATGACGCAGCTTACTTAGAATTGGCGTTGCGGTTGGGATTGCCGTTGGCAACGATTGATCAAAGGTTAGCTCTGGCGGCTACAAGGTGTGGCGTGGATTTGGTCGTTGCCGATGAAGAAACGCCTTCAATTGGGGAGACACCGTAAGTCAGGTTTTGACACTCCCCACCGATAAATCGGGGGGATTCTAGCATCACTGACGTTCTTTGCTTTTACAGGTCTTACGACCAATAGAAGTAGGGAGAACATCTCCACTAGCGTTAGTTTGGGGTTGCCCACCCCTACCGCTTGCACGACTTAAAATTACCTTGGCAGCATTCACATCGCGTTGTTCTGTATGTCCGCACTTGTTGCAAGAATGAGTTCGAGTGCTGAGAGATTTTTGGACTCTAGCACCGCAATTACTACATTCCTGACTCGTGAAGTGGGGAGGAATTGCTATAATTTCTCGACCAAATTTCACACCAAAGTATTCAAGCCACTGGCGGAAGTTATACCAAGAAGCATCTGTTATGCTTTTGGCTAGTTTGTGGTTTCTCACCATGCCGGAAATATTTAAGTCTTCCAAGACTACCTT
>NZ_JAIVFS010000067.1 GCF_020829645.1 Nostoc mirabile CHAB5784
AACTGGAGTAGTAGTTGCAGTCATAGTCAAACCAGATATTCCTCTAGCTCAATTTTCACGCAACTCTTTGACAAAATTCTCTGCAATAACAGCATAACCATATTCTGGTGCGAGATTTGCTCTTACTTTTGGCTGATTTATTAGCTTTACTTATATTACGAGGTCAACTAAGTCATTCAATACTAGTATTTAAAACTACAGTTTTTCGGCAAAAATCCACTTATATAGGTATTCATCACAGAGCGATCGCAAAACTTTTCGGTCTACTGAATTTAATATACAAGCGTCTGTTACATGAGTATATGATGTCCAATCACTTAAGATTTCTGAAAACCCGAATACTTCATGCAATGCCTGTAAATATGATTCATCGTCTAGGCTATTCGACTCAGTAAGAGTGCCATCAATGTCAAACATCACCAATTTCATTTTCATCCTGCTCTAGATATACATAGCAAAGTAATCATTGTAGATTTCTGTATTAGTCATGACTGTAAGTTCTATTTGTTTCTGTTCTTCATCTGTTGCCGAACTCGTAGCCTGGTCTAAGCTTTCTTGCGGGATAAAATCACCACAGTATTCATTCGCAGGTACAGCTGCATTCATCTTTTGGGGATAACTCAATTTGAGATTATTCATGATGGTAATGAATTGACTACGACTGCGATCGCTAAATCTGGGATTAAGCCGCTTTTCTTCGCCAATAGTGGAAACAGTACGCCCTTTATAGTCATGGGCAGGATATACTAAGGTATCATCCGGCAAAGTGAATAAGCGTTGTGTCACCACATCGTATAAAGTTCCAGGATCACCTCCCTGAAAATCTGTGCGTCCACAACCACGAATAAACAAGGCATCACCAGTTAACAGATGGGTTTTGTTCACTAAATATGTTATGTGACTGGCGGTGTGACCTGGCGTGGAAATCGTTTCGATGATTACCGATCCCACCTCTAGGATTTCGCCACCAACAAGGGAGCGATCGGCTTTTGTCACAGCAGTATTCTGGGGAACGATCACCTGAGCGCCTGTTTGTTGCCTGAGTTTGCCTGCCCCTGTGATGTGATCGGCATGAAGGTGAGTTTCTAGACAGTAGCGTAGCTTTAATCCCAGTTCATCCAATGATTGCAAATCGCGGTCAACTTGCTCTAATACAGGATCGACTAGAACAGCATCTCCTGTCTGCTGATCGGCAATTAAATAAGTGTAACTACTAGTTTCAGGGTCAAAAAATTGCCGAAATAGG
This sequence comes from Nostoc mirabile CHAB5784, assembly GCF_020829645.1. Taxonomy (GTDB): domain Bacteria; phylum Cyanobacteriota; class Cyanobacteriia; order Cyanobacteriales; family Nostocaceae; genus Nostoc; species Nostoc mirabile. The sequence goes on from NZ_JAIVFS010000067.1 coordinate 1,247, forward strand.
AAAGTTGACTGGGGTATCTCTGCACTGCGTAGGCGTAGCCCGTCGTAGACATCGCCATCGCTTAACAAAGGCATCGTCGCAATAGTCCGCACACGCACTGGTAGCGACTGCAACAACGCCTTAGATAATTCCTGCGCCTGTCCCCGTAATTCTGGTACAGCGATAGTTTCCCACAAGTCGCCCTTACGGGGAGTTCCCAAGGTATAAAGCAGCGTCGAAACATTACCGTCTGCTGCATATAAAGCACCGTGGGTATCTGTATCTAATCCTAAACCGATGGCATTGGGGCGAATTAAACCCTGCGATCGCAAATTAGTAATCAGAGGATGAGGCGATCGGCGATAATCTGCTGCTACCCCTGTACAATTAACTACCCGGCGAACGTGCAAGATATTATTAGTTTGGGTTTTGCGCTGGCACACGGTCACTGCCACACCGTCCGGCAAAGCTTGATATTCCCGAATCCGCCCGGCAGAGATGGTGAGTTGACCAGAATCTAGCATTTCAGTGACAACATTTGCTACTTGTGGGGCAATGCGGTGACGATGCACGTCCCAATAGGGTGTCAAATGACGCAAAAAACGTTGCTGTTCCTCGGTCGGTAGTTTTTGCCAGATTTTCTGAATCATGGGACGCAGAGAATCAATTACTGCTCGCCAGTCGTAGCCTTGGGCAGCAGCAATTTCCACCTCGGCACGTAGCTGACGTAACCAGGAGCGTACACTTTTTGATGAATTTTCTGGTGTCAAGAAGGGGGGATAAGGTTGAGCTGCTTGATGTTTGAGGGGAAATAATCCTCGTCGGGACACAGCATAAATTTTACCCCGATGTTGGCGATCGCCCAGAGATAAAACCATATCCACCATCGTCAGTCCCGTACCAATTAGCAACACAGGTGCATCAGCATCAAGGTCTGCTAGGGCATCGGCTGACCAAGCATTTCGCGGATAACTTTCATCATTACTGTTTGGGTTTTGAATAGCGGGAGGTGCAGAGGGTGAGTTCCCCAATGCCAACACAACTCTATCTGCGGCAAAACAGCGACCACTACGCAGAGAAATCATTGCGCCTTTTTCTTTAGGCTGTACTCCTACCACTTCATCGGTCAAGCGTTCTAGTCGCACATCACTAGGTGCTGTGGCTTCTGCTTCTGCCAAAACCGATTGAATGTATAAACCATAAACCTTACGAGGTATGAAGGTACTGGCATTGACTTCTTGGGGCAAAAATGCTGTTAACTCATTGCGGTTGTGCTGAAGCCAACGTAACAAATGCCCCGGTTCATGGGCAAATGCACTCACGTTGCCTGCCGATACATTCAGCAAATGACAGTTGGTATCTGTGCTGTAGGCTATTCCCTTGCCAATTTGATGACTACGCTCAATCAGCTTAATGGTGAGAGGTTGGCTGGCAGTTTTCAATAGATGGGTAGCGACTAGAGAACCACTAAAACCTCCGCCAACAATAGCGATCGTGGTTGGAGTATGGGCAGTTAAAAAACTAGGGTTCATGGCGGTCTTAGTTGAAATAAATAGTTACGCCTGTTTCATAAAGTCTATCTACCGGGACTAAATGCATTTCCAACCCAGCTAAAAGAATTAAGACTTGATTTCTTATAAATTCTTATAATACCTGATTTCAGGCATTAAATACATTTAATTGATAAATTAACCGTAGTTTGGGATTAGATGGAATCATCCCTGATCGGTAAACGAAATCAGCGATCGCATTGGCAGTTGAGTTAAAAATAGTTTTACAATACTGCATCAACCTACAGCAAACTCTGTGTACTGTCGCACATGAGGTGCATGATAAGCTAGAACAATGTCTTGTTTCGGTACTCCCTTAGCTACTAACTGGTCTGCGATTGCGTCTTCCGTTCCATCATGTTGCACCCAAATTTTCCCATCGATAATATCAACATGAAGCGCACAGCCATAGATTCGGGTACTGCTATCTTTCCATCCCAAATTGACCAGTTGATAGTGATCGCACTCCCGATCAAAAATTGTCTGACTTTTGATTAGATCGTTTGGCGATCGCAATTTTGCTCTCTCTAAAAGTAACTCCTGAATTAATTGACGATACCAATCTAACTTATCCATTGAGCAACCTCCTGTTTTTCTGTGTCGTACACTAATAACGGAATTTGGTTGCGGCGAATCACGGTTTGAATAAATGGATACTTGAAGAACCGCTTGTAAATATCTAATGGAACTGCCAAGTACAATCGTCTATCTGCCTCCTCCTCTTCTAGCGCAATACGATAATTAATAAATTGTCCAATTGCAGTATGAAACTCAGAAATCGTTGAAGCTGCTAGGAAAGTCTTGATTTCTACAGCAATTTTCTCCCCCTCTCTCGTCGCTGCTATTAACCTCTCTGCACCTAAATCGATATAAAAATCAACAAATCCTAGATCGATATGGTACGGATCATGAGTAATTTTCCACCCCTCGTTCTCAAGGGCGATTTTAACAAGCTCATGAAACGCATCTTTTGCAGGCATTACAGATAATTCACAGGGGGTTGGAAGCGTTTGCTTAAATTTTATCTTGTATTGCCCTTAAACTATACTAAATTACAATCACCTAATTCAAATCAGCATCAGCTTGGTAACGAAGAATCACGATTCTATCTGTTGTCTTGCTGCTTTAGATGCCATCAGCTTGTTATACAAATCAGGATCAGTGGTTTGTAAGGGTTGGGGCATAGCATCAAAAGCTGCTTCCTCGGCTGCTAAGTAAGCATCAATCTCAGCGCGATTAGCTAGATAGAACGTAATTGCACCATAAACTTGTTCCAGTGTCAGCAACGGAAAAGACTGAACAATGCTTTCCGGTGATAATCCACTTCGGAAGGCATAAACAACGGAGTCTAGGGAAATACGAGTTCCTTCAACCCAATAAGACTCATCTCGACAATCTACGTAAGACTTAGCTGCAACGACTGACATAAATACTTGTTTTACCTCTATTTTTTCTCAATCATAAACGGATTTTGAGCATAAGTTTGTGCATCGGATCAGGGCTTACTGAGTAGATATTGCGATCGCGTGAGCGTTTTTGGTAGTCTGGCTGATGAATACCTCACCTAACCCTGGCACAAGTGTTTGATGCGTTGAATCACTGGAGCGATCGCCAAGATGAAATTAATGCTTATATGAACATAACCGCATCCCTGATGAATTAATTGATCCATTGGTGCGAGATTTATGAGTAACTTGTTCATTTGGTTGTACTTTATATAACCTAGAGGCGCATAACGTTCGCGCTTACTGGACGCAGACAACTTTTGCAACTCAGCCAGTGATTTTGGGTGTTCTGAATCTTTTCATAAAGGTTTTTATTAGAAAAGCCTGTTGTATCACTTACAATCCATCGCAGTGTTTCTAGAGCTTGTGAAACTTCAGGTCTTAAAATCCAGTGCCACTCTCCTTTGCGTTTCTCAAACGTAACCAGTGTGCCTAACTTCTCCGGCTGTGGACTGTAACCCAACTGCTCACCTACTAAACGAGCTAAACGCCCATACATCATATTTGCCGTTGTATGGTGGCTATAGCCCACAGCCTGAGAAAGTTGTGTGGCAGTTATTGTTTGCTCATGTGCATGGTAATGAACCTGGAGCATTTGAATATGATTATCTGTCAAGTTATCTATTGCCCGAAAAGCAGCTACATATTGCTGAAATTCTGGAGGATTCGATGAAGCTATGTTTGGCATCCCTCAGTCCTAATATCTTGCTACAAAGATAACTTGGAAACACTGCCCTAAAGATAACCTAAATCACTCAACTATTATTATACGGAATACCACCGTATAACTACTCTATTAGGGGTATTGACAGAATAAGACTTGATTTTATATGAACGTCTATGATACTCTGCCTTCATCTATAAATTACTGTTACTCGATAGACTAACCGTATTTAATGATTACACAGTGTGCATCAAACGGGAATCACGCCTTATGCCAAAAGATTGGTATGAATGGCACGACCTCTACAACACTGAGCCAAAATTGCAGCAGCGTCTAGAAATCGTGCGGGAATATATTGCTTATAGCTTGAATGCCTCACCAGATGGCGCTATCCGAATAGTGAGTGTTTGTGCGGGTGATGGACGAGATTTATTAGGAACTTTAAAAAACCACCCCCGTGCGAAAGATGTTTCTGCACGACTGGTTGAAATAAATTCAAATTTAGTTGAGCGTGGACGAGCAACTATAGAGTTTTTGGGTTTAGCCAAGCAGATTGAGTTTATCAATGGTGATGCAACTCTTGCCACTAACTATGTAGGAGCAGTACCAGCAGATATCGTGATTGTGTGTGGTGTCTTTGGCAATCTGGCACAGGAAGCTGAACTCAATCGCTTACTAGATAACCTGAGTTTTCTGAGTAAACCAGGTGCTTTTGTCATTTGGACTCGCGGACACTCCAACGGTATTACTTACTCTGACAATGTGCGGAAAATTTTAAGTGCATCTGGATTTGAGGAAGTAAACTTCAAGCTTACGGCTACAGGAGATATGGGTGTAGGTCTTCATCGATACAGGGGTGAAAACTTGGCTGCACCTAAAGAGCAACAGTTATTTGTGTTTTCCGGCATTCCTAGTAAAGCGAGGTAAAAAATGTCTATTCAAAACACAGTGTCAACTTGGGAAGAAGTTTTAGAGACTGCTAGAAAAAATACCTCTGCACGTAGAGTAAAGAGGACAGGACAATCTCCTTCTACTGCACCAATACCCAGCAGTTTACAGAAACTTCCGCCAAACATACAACCACCAGTCTTGCTTTATCGAGATACTAATTCCTGGTGTCCTTTCTGCGAGAGAGTTTGGTTTGCTCTGGAAGAAAAGGAAATTCCCTTTGCAACGGAGTTTATTGATTTAAGTAATAAACCCAAATGGTACACTGACTTAGTTCCCACAACCCTTGTCCCAGCAGCAAAAATTGAGGGTAATTTAGTATATGAATCTAAAGATATTCTCTTGGCTTTAGAAGAAAGGTTTCCACATCCAGCATTATTGCCGGAAAATCCAGAGGAAAACGCTGTTGCTAGGCAGTTAGTTGAAGACGCTGAGACTAACGGTTTTAGAGAGATTGCTTACAAATTCCTGAGAGAAGCACCTGTAGATGCTGATGAGTTGGCAAACTTACAAGCAGAATTTGAGGCGAAGTTAGATGAACTTGAGCAAGCTTTGGCTAAATATCCTAGCCCCTACTTTGTCAGTACATTTAGCTTAGTTGACATTGTGTATAGCCCCCATCTAGATAGATTGGCGGCTAATTTACCTGTGTATCGGGGATATCACCTTAAAGGAAATCCTCGCTTTCCTCGAATTAATGCTTGGTTTGATGCACTTAATCAGCGTCCTGCTTATCACAGGGTGAAGTCGGATAATATCACCAACAATTTACTTTTGCGTCGCAGATGGGGTGTGGAACCGATTGGAAATCCTTTACCTCTGGATGTAGAAGCAAGTGAGGCTATTCAATATCGCGCAGAAGCAGCTGAGAGATTGAGCGATAATCGGGAAGTTGCGATCGCAGATATTATCAAAAATTCTGGAGTCCAAGGTTTAGCCGCAGATGATGATTTTACCACAGTTAAGGACGCTGTTGATTTTCACCTGCGACAACTAGCCGATTATCTCATTCATGGCAATGGTGCAACTTTACCGGGTGGAAGGACTGGTGGTAAAAATAGTAATGTTGATCCTATCTTCGCTGCTGTGGGTGCGATCGCTTTTGCATATTTGAGAAATCGCATCTGCGCCCCCCGTGACATGAGTGCTGGTGCAGCAACGGCGTTTCGGGCTGCAATCGATAAATTGTTGACTTCTGTTTATTAATTTTGTGGGCGTTGCTGAATGTATGAATGAATTTGCCGGGCTACGCCCTGCTAACGCTAACATGCAGAGACGCAGCGAAAAGTCGGAGCGCTTCTGAATTCTGACTCCTGAATTCTGCCGTACTGTAGAAACTTTATTGAGGAAAGGGAATTGCTAGCAGTCCATAGTGAAAATGAACTACAATTAACTGCTGATGTACTGGTAATTGGTGGTGGCCCTGCCGCAGCATGGGCAGCCTGGGCAGCCGCATCCCAAGGAGTCAAAGTTATCATTGTTGATAAAGGTTTTCTGGGTACAAGCGGTGCTGCTGCTGCTAGTGGTAACGGCATCATGGCTCCGTCTCCAGAGAATTGGGACAAAGTTTTATCGGAGCGTTATCGCATAGGAAAAAACCTCGCTAACTCACGTTGGATCGAGCGTGTTATCGAAAAAACTTGGCTGAGTTTGCCCCTAGTGGAAAGTTGGGGCTATCGTTTTCCCAAAGAAGATGGGGAATCTGTGCGTCAGAGTTATTATGGCCCTGAATATATGCGGGTACTTCGCAAAAACCTTTTGCGTGTTGGTGTGCAGATTCTTGATCAAAGTCCTGCTCTAGAGCTTTTATTGGCTGACGACGGCTCAGTAGCTGGAGCAAAAGGTGTGCAGAGGCAACATCATCGTACCTATACTGTTCGTGCTGGTGCAGTAGTCTTAGCGAATGGCGGTTGTGCATTCTTGAGTAAAGCATTAGGTTGCAATACCAATACAGGTGATGGACTGCTGATGGCAGTGGAAGCCGGTGGCGAACTTTCTAGTATGGAAGCTTCTAATCACTATGCCATTTCGACGGCTTTCAATGCGACTGTAACCAGGGGTGTTCCCTTTGGCTGGGCTAGTTATACCGATGAAGCAGGCAATGATCTGGGTGGCTATATCAATGGTCGTCGCGATCCATCGTTTCTCCCTAATGCCCTCTTGAAAGGCCCCGTTTATGCTCGTTTGGATCGAGCCACGCCTGAAGTTAAAGCAGTGGTTGAAAAGTCTCATTTCATCGCTTTTCTACCCTATACAAAAGCTGGTATTGACCCCTATACAGAACGAGTGCCTGTGACACTTGTTTTAGAGGGTACAGTCCGTGGTACAGGTGGGATTCGGATTGTGAATGATAATTGCGCTACAAAAGTTCCTGGACTCTACGCTGCCGGTGATGCAGCATCGCGGGAGTTTTTAGCCGGTTTAGCTTCTGGGGGTGGTGGCCCCAATGCTGCCTGGGCAATCTCCACAGGGCAATGGGCAGGAGTTGGAGCAGCGGACTTTGCTAAGAGTCTGGGCGCTCATGCAAATGAACGGGTTGCGCGTCCTGCTGGTAAAGTGGGATTGCGATCACCTACGGTGGGCGGAACGCCATCGCCTTTGGCGGGGCGTAGCCCATCGTCACCCTCACCCACTTCTGAAACATTCGATAGTGAGGCGATCGTGCATGGTGTACAAGCCCAGATGTTCCCGTTGGAGAAGAATTACTTGCGTTCTGAGCAAGGACTTTTAGATTCTCTCGCTAAATTAGAAACGTTGTGGCAGCAAGTACAAGGGAACCCAAAACAAGATACAGTGCGCGATGTGGAATTTTCTCGGCGAGCGGCTGCTTTGACAGCTGTAGCACGATGGGCATATTTTAGCGCGTTACATCGCACGGAAACGCGCAGCGAACATATTCGTGTGGACTATCCCGAAACCGATCCAAATCAGCGTTATTACCAAGCAACAGGAGGCTTGGATAAGCTTTGGGTGAGGCGTGATTGGATTACGGATGCAATCGCTACACCACCAGTACAAACCACTCAAACCACACCCTCTGTATCAAAGTTGTAGCAGGAGCATGTCATGATCGAGCTTGTCAGCCATAAACTCTGTATCAATTGCAATTTGTGCGTCCAAGTGTGTCCTACCAATGTCTTTGACTCCGTACCTAACCAGCCACCCGCGATCGCCCGTAAGGAAGACTGTCAAACTTGTTTCATGTGTGAGGCTTATTGCCCTGCGGATGCACTCTATGTTGCGCCTGAATCTCATACCAACGTTGCAGTCAATGAGGATGATTTAATTGAAAGTGGCATCATGGGTGAATATCGTAGCCTCTTAGGTTGGGGATATGGCAGGAAAAACAATAGTGAATTGGATACGGCTCATAAACTGCGCCAACTGCCGCGTCCTTATCAAAGTTAATTTGGGTGTTTGGGGACACTTCTCTTCTTAGGCTGCGCCAACGACAAGCGGTAGTTGAGCGCAGTCGAAACTCAGTGCAGACGCTCGTGCCTCTCTACGAGACGCTGCGCGAACGCTAACGCTGCGCTATCGCTGGGGATTGGGAACTGGGTTTTTATTCAGCACTTTCAAGCACTTTTTGACGTAGTTCTGGAAATACTTTGGAGATTTTATTCAAGAGATATTCGCCATAAGTTCCGTCAAATTCGTGGATACTGGTTTTATCCCAGCGATCGCTTTTATCATCATTCACTACTACATCTTTCAGTTCAATGGGTTTGACTTCAACGTTGAAATTGGGGTCAAAAAAGAACGGGAACGAAAGGCGATGACTTGTTGATAGGTTCTGAACGCGGTGGGGTGTTGAACGATACAGTCCTTGTGTCATGCGATCGAGCATATCCCCAATGTTGCATACGAATGAACCAGGAATAGGAGGTGCATCTATCCAACCAGACTTTGATTTGACTTGTAATCCACCAACATTATCTTGTTTGAGTATAGTTAATACTCCATAATCTGTATGTTCACCAACGCCCCATTCAGATTTAGATAATGATGGATTGGGAGGGTAATTGAAAATCCGAAATAATATTAATGGGTCTTTTGTATAACGGTCTGCAAAGTAGGATTTTTCTAACCCCAAACTTAGAGCAATACCAGCCATTAGAGTGTGTCCAAGCTTGGTCATTGAATCTATATAATCCAGCACCGTTTCCCTAAATTTGGGAATGTTGGATGGAAAAAGATTGCGACCGTGCATTGGTACACCAGCTTTCACAAGTGGGTGAGCTTTTTCTAGTTCTGCACCGAAGTAAATACCTTCTTTTAAGTCAGGTCTACCTGATGTCAACTCGTTACCCACGGGGAAATATCCTCGCCATGCTTTACCACCAAGAGCCATACGAATATTCAGTTTGGTTTCTACATCCTGTGCGAAAAACTGTTGGCTGAGATGTTCTAACTGCTTTTGTAGTTGTTCATCAACTCCATGTCCGATGATATAGAAGAAACCGTAATCATGGAGAGCTTGTCTAATTTGGTCTGCAATTACATTAGAATAGTTGCTAGTTTGAGAAACCAACGTACTAATATCAATGACGGGAACCTGTGAAAACTCTTTATCCACAACTTGTAAGATTGTCATACTCCGTTTTTTCTAGTCGTGCGTAGACTACACAATAAATTATATCGATAACTATAATGTTGATGTTGGGTATGGCGATCGCTAGCCTTAGTCAACTATTTATACAAAGTTTCAGAGCGTGTAAGGAACCCACGTTTTTAAACGTGGGATTGAAGCAAGTACGCTTTGTATCTCGCGCTATGGGTATCAAAACAAATATTTTTTTAAGTGGCCTTTAGACCCACAACTAAAGTTTTTTATTCCTTCTTCCCTTTTTTTGTAAGTTAATTTCTACTGCAATACGGTTCGGATAAGATCCCCCCGCCTGTGGCAACTCCCTTTTTAAGGGGGTAAACGAGGAAATTAGCCCCCCAATTTATCGGGGAGCCAGCGCGGTCTTGGGGTCTCCCCAAGTGGAGCGACTGGCGTGGGTTGGGGGGATCTTCGCAGGGTAAACAAGCTAACCGAACCGTATTGATTTCTACTGCGTTTATAAAAAAGATTTCAAAAATGGCTAATAGGGGCTATCAAGGTGCTATATATATCCCAAAAAAGTTTAGATTTAATAAAGCTTGACGCTCCTATGGGTCATTTATAGGTGTTGCTTAGGGTATATTCAGTATTGTGTGCCCCACTTAGTCCCCAATTGGTGTAGAAGTTCTCATTGATGAGATGATATTTCTCAAAAAATGAAACATCTAAATGGGGGAAAATCGGGGATGCATCTAAAATCCGATTTTGTCTGGAAATGGGGCTTAGGCACAGGTAACGGAAAATCGAACCACTCCAGACACAGAGAAGCCAGTGCGCCCTTGCGGTTCCCCGACTTGTTCGCGCAGCGTCTCCCCTTGGGAGAAGCAACTGGCGCGACACGGAGGAATAAGAATTTGAGAGGTATTTTGCGTAAGTCCTGTGGAAATGGGACATACCAAGTATAGCCGTGACATTGATATCAAAGATATATGCAGTGCTTGTTTGAAAGATATTAATTTGAGTAGCTGATAACGCTTATCTTTATTTATTGGCGATGCCTGCGGTGGTCACTGAGCGGCTGGCCCTGAGCCTTGGGAGAGCGTAGCCGAAGGGAGTCGAACCATGTCGTACCACTTCGTGGATCTTGCTACGCGCAGCGTCTCCAAGAGTTGTGCGGGCTACGCCTACGCCAATAAATAAAAACTTTTTAGTTTGCTGAAAATCCCAAACCGTTTTATCTCCTGCTTAAGAACACGCTCACGATCAGCAGATTCTTGTGGTGGGAATTCCCAAATATCACGTATCTCATGTTCTTCGTGATCTGTTAATTGGAGATGATGTGGTAATTGAGACTGTTGCCCAAATAACCAAGGTGCTCCATCTAATAATTCTCTTTCTATTCCATGAAACATATTTTCACCATTATTAAAAATAAAGTAATTTTGACCGAAAACGACTCATGATACAGAGCAAGTAAATTTATTTATAGAGAAGCAAAAAATATGTATGTAGTGACGCACAGCGCAAGAAATACGAAGTCCGTTTACAGAGCAACTAAATTTATTTATGGGGATCAATAATGCAAGAATTTTGAATGCGTGAATTTTGAATTCGGAGCGTTCGCGCAGCGTCTCGTAGAGAAGCGACGTGACATTTAGCTTTTTACTTCTTGCTGCAATTATTGGCATTTGGCGATATCTTCGTTAAAACTGCTGTCCCAAAGTTGTTTCACATCAACTTTTGTGGTAATTACACCCGCTTGAAAAAAGGTGTCAGCAACCTTTTGCTGAGAAGCAATAGCTGCGTCAGAAACAGGAAGTAATTCTTGACGACGCTGTTGTTGTCCTTGCTTGGCATCCTGATAAACGATGCCTTCATCAACATCAATGGTAGTTGCATAATTTTTCGACCACTGCTTAAGATTAGATTCACGCCAAGTTTGGGATTTCCGCAAACGACAGAGAAAATCAGCGATCGCTATTTTCTTTTGTGGATCGGCGATCGCATTGGGTGAAGCAATAATTACGAAGTTACCGCTCAAAATATCTTTTGCAGATTCCAGTACCCGCGCCCCTTCTTTTTGGGCTTGGGGGATGGAGTAACCGTAAGTAGCCCAAGCATCAAGCTGTCCTTTACGAAAAGCCGAAAGTCCATCAGGTATTGATAAAGGAATTGCATTGATATCCTTCATCGTCAGCCCGACTTTTTCCAACATCTTAATCAGGAAGTAGTGGGCAGTTGTAGCTTTAACGTAACCCACTTTCTTACCTTTGAGGTCAGCGATCGTTTTGGCAGTGGAATTCTTGGGTACGAGTACAACTTGACCAACCGTAGGCCCTTTGAGAGTGGCAATAATTTTTACGGATGCTTTCGATTCAATCGCAAAAATCGGTGGAATTTCACTAGCTGAGACCAGGTCAATCGCACCAGCATTGATTGACTGTACCATCAAATTACCCCCAGTAAACTCAGTAAATTGAGTTTGGTAAGAGAAATTATCTAGTCCAGCTAACTTTAAATTTAAGTCCCAGCCACCTTTATACTTAGCAACCCGCAATTGAGTTGTATTCGACACTGCGATTTGGGATGGACTAGGATTAGCAGCGATCGTTGCCGGACTAGTAGACTTTACCTCTGAGCAAGCTGTTGTTGCTACTAACAAGCAACCCAGAGAGAAGAAAAAATTCTGCCGCAGCCAATTGGTAAACACGTTCATTTTTGGGTATAAAAAGACAATGAAGAAAAATAACCACCAACTACTCTAGTAAGCCTGGTTCTTCGCCTCAGGATCTCTGGCGGTGATGTGGCCTGCTGTTCCCTCACTAAAGCCAAAACGAGCAAACAGCCGAAATGCAGCCGCAAGGCGTTGTTTGCGGTAGAGTCGTTCTTCTTCAACTCGTTCAAAGACTGGCGGTTGTGGTCTAGTGAAATTTGCCATGATTTTCTCTTTCTTGTTTCACAGGTACATTAAGCTACGGTTGCTGTTTGTCGTTCTTGTCGTTGCACTTGTTGACGTACCAAAGGAATCACATCTCGACCGTAGGCGATCGCATCTTCCACTGGGTCAAAACCGCGAATTAATAGTGTTGTCACTCCAGCTTTGTAGTAATCAAATAATGACTCTGCAACTTGTTCTGGAGTCCCTACCAAAGCAGTAGTATTACCACGAGCGCCAGTAGCAGCTGCGATCGGTGTCCATAAACGTTTATCATGAATTTCGCTTTCCTTAGCAAAATCCAACAACCGCAATGAACCAATAGCTTCAGGTCGGAAAGAAGCACCAGAAGATAGTTGAATACCAGCTTCCGCACGGGTTTCATTGATCCGTGAAAGAATATAATGTGCCTTTTCCCATGCTTTTGCTTCTGTTTCGCCCAAAATCGGACGCAAGGAAACACTAAATCGTAAATCTTTTCCAGGCGGTGCTGCGGCTTTCACCTCTGCGATCCGTTGTTTAATAGCAGCTATGGGTTCTCCCCAAAACGCATATACATTACTATGCTTTGCACCTACATCCACAGCAGCACCAGAAGCACCACCGAAATATATCGGAATATGTGGTTGCTGTAAGGGTTTGACTTCCGAAAATGCTTGTTTGAGTTGGTAAAATTCCCCTTCATAATCGAAAGGTTCTTCACTCGTCCAAACTCGCCGCACAACATCAAGATATTCATCGGTACGGCGATAGCGAGTATCATGATTAAGCCAATCACCATCGCGCTGTTGTTCGGCATCGCTCCCACCAGTAATGATATGTACTGCAACACGACCATTAGAAAAGTGATCTAATGTTGCTAATTTGCGGGCGGCTAAAGTGGGAGCCACAAAACCCGGTCTATGTGCAAGTAAAAACTTGAGTCGTTCTGTTGCAGCAGCCACATAACTGACTACATTAAAACCATCCGGCCCTGTAGAACTATAACCAACTAGCACTCGATCAAAGCCACCATCTTCATGGACTTTTGCAAATTTGCGGACATAAGCTAAGTCTATACTTCCCCCCGTGAGAGATACAGTAGGGCTATGTAATTCAGACGCTTCTCGCGTACCAATCATGCCAATAAATTCCACAGGCATATTAATTTTGCTCCAAATCTTTGTTATTTATAGCTGTTGCCAGGTAGTTTAGGACATCAACTGATCATAAAACCCTGATACTAAGAGACTTTCAAGTCTGTTCCCTATCCCCTATCCCCTATCCCCTGCTATAAGTTTTTAGTGGCAGTTATTCTCCGCCTCCATCTTTTCTACCTAGCGGCGGTAGTTCCCAGCGGACACACTGCTGTGGCAACATCTACTCGTTGCGGAATAATTTTTTGCTCTAGTAACCAGTCAGCTGTTTTCTGAAGATTGGCGATATCTTTAGTATTAGCAAATACGTAAGACTCTGGGCCTCGATTTTTAGTCACTTGCTTAGCTACAGTATCAGAGACTTTTAGCTCTTTAACTAAAAAATCTGATGCAGCATTAGTATGTTGATTTAACCAGTCACCATCCTCACTCAAAGCAGTGAGAGCAGCTTTCACTGCTACAGGATTTTCTTTAGCTGCATCACCACGAACAACCATAATGCCGTAGGTAGGAGCAGGGTGTGTAGTGGTAATTCTCCGTGCCTTATGCTCTAATTGGGCAATGGAAATATAAGGTTCCCAAACTGCCCACGCATCGACAGAACCTTGATATAGAGCAGGTGCAGCGTCATTCGGTGATAAGTAAACTCGCTGGACTTTTTCTTTAGGAATATTCTCTTTTTCCAAAACTTTTAATAACAGATATTCGCCTGCACCACCTTGATTGACTGCAACCTTTTTACCTATTAAATCAGCAGGTTTACGAATCGGAGAATCACCACGAACTAAGATGGCACTACTTAAAGAATCTGGGCTAGGACGCTGTACAGAACCAATGCAAAGAGGTTGTCCAGCAGCAATTCCAGAGATAGTCGGAATATCACCACAGCCGCCAATATCCGCCCGATTACCATTGAGAGAACTTAAAAGCGTAGCGCAACGGTCAAATGGCCCACTCCATTCAACTTTAATATTTTGCGTTGCTAACTGACGCTCTAACTCACCTCGTTGACGCGCAATGGGAATAATCCCGCCTTTTTGGTAGCCCAAGCGAATCACATTGTTTTTCTCTGTAGTTTTGGTAGTGAGAGTATTTGAGGAGGAATCTGAGTTAGCTGCGGCATTGATAGCTGTTTGTTGACTGCAACCAGAAGCTATCAAACCAAGAAAATACGCTGCAACTGCAAAGATTTTACTGGCAGAACATTTTTGTTTGTAATGAAAGCGGTGTTCTTTTAAATAATTCAACACAATTGACTCCTTGATATCAATTTGTAGGAGTTTAAGCAGCCATATCTATGATGATAGCGAGTAAATTACACTAAACCGATTAATTTACCGTAGTAATAGATATAAGATACCACCTTTTGATGGGCTGTTCAAATCCAATCAATATTTCTTTATCTTTGACTATGAGAATTTAGTGCAGGTATTTCTAGGTGAACCTACACTCAAGTAGTGAGAAAATAAACTGTAAAAGAACCATAGACACAAATATCAAAAAAATCTTCGATTTGAGCAACAATCTCTAAAAAACTGGTATTATCCTTCCTTTGTATTCTTTATTGATAAAATCTTTGACGTTTGGATGAATGAGTAGCTGGTTTAACTTTTGAATCTTTGGTTCGTTTTCTCGACCTTGTAATGTAACTAATGCAAGAGCGTATTTCTTGTCCTTAGCTGTTTCTTCACCCATAGAATTAGGTTCTATCCCTGCAAGCGCAACAGTTTGAGCAGAAGATACAATGAAGTCTACATCATTAATAGCTCGAACAACTTGTACACCTTCTACTTCTTTGATTTGCAAGTTTTTCGGGTTAGCAGCAATATCTCTTTGGGTTACAAATTGTTTAGCATTTTCTTTTAATTTAATGAGATTATTAGTTGCTAACAGCCGTAATCCTCGGTCGTTATTGATGACATCATTAGCAATTGTCACAGTTGCATTTTGGGGAATTTCGCTTACTGATTTTAACTTGTTAGAGAAAAGACCAAGTGTATTTAAATAAACTGTATTCAATGCTACTAAATTTAGATTTAGTTCTTTCATAGCATTATTCATGAAAGGTCTGTGCTGAAAGAAATTAGCATCAATGACCTGATCTCTCAAGGCTGTGTTGGGTTGTATCCAGTCATTAAAGGTAACAACTTGAATCTCTAAGCCTTCTTTTGCTGCTATATTGTTATTCACAAATTTCAAAATATCCTGAGAGAGTATACCAGTCACCCCAACTTTGATTACTTCTTTTTGCTCTTTTTGGCTAATTGTTTGCGTATTATTAGTAGAGTTTTGAGTAGATTTTTGGCTACAACTAGCCAAGATTAAAGAGGTAGTAAGTGAACCTAAAGCTGTTAATAAAAATCTGCGTCTATTCATAACATTTGTAATTAGTGTAAATTGTAAATTATGAATGCTGAGACGCGATTAATCGCGTCTGTACAAGAGTTAAGAGTTAAGAATTATATTTGTCTCTTTGCTCCTCTGTCTCTTTACCTTTGTTCAGCGTTTTCTCATCCGCTGTGCAATTAAATCACCTATAAATTGAATAATTTGTACTAGTGCAATCAAAACCACAATGGTAGAAAACATCACCCCTACATCGAAGCGTTGGTAGCCGTATTGAATTGCCAAATTACCTAATCCACCTCCACCCACAGCCCCAGCCATAGCGGAAGAGTTAAGTAAACTCACAATTAGAATCGTCATACCTAATATCAGTGAAGGCAAAGCTTCGGGAATCAATACTTTGAGAACGATTTGCCAATAATTGCACCCCATTGCTTGGGCAGCCTCTATTAGTCCCTTATCAACTTCTAAAATGCTAGTTTCAGCAATGCGACCAAAAAATGGGATGGCGGCGAGAGTTAGGGGAACTAAAGCGGCAGTGCTACCGATGGAAGTGCCAACAATTAGGCGTGTTAGTGGTGTTAAAACGACAAGCAGAATAATAAAAGGAAATGAGCGTCCAGTATTGACGATCGCACCCAGCACTTTATGCACTTGGGGAAAATCTAGCAAGTTTCCGGGGCCTGTCATCACTAGCAACAAGCCCAAAGGTAAGCCTAATACTATTGCAACCAGGGTAGATATACTTACCATGTAAAAAGTTTCACTAGTGGCTTGCAACAAGCTTTGTAGTAATTCTTGTCCTTGCATTGATGCACCTCGCAAAGTTGGAAATAGGGCGGAATACCAATTCGTAATTCGTAATTCGTAATTCGTAATTAATGTGTTGCCGGATTTTAGAGAATTGGTATTAGCTGGGTTGGAGAACTTAGAGTCTAAGTCCAGCCTGTTTCAGTAGTGGTAGAACGCGCTTACCGAAGAAATCTAGATCAGGCTCGAAATCGTAGAAGGCAAGCTGGAAACCATCGACACCAGCTTTATTTAGTTGCAAAAGTTGTTCGGTGATTTGTTCGGGTGAACCGATTAACTGCACATTACCGCCGATCGCACTGCCAACGCCATGACGCAGATTTCCCTTTTGATGCCCCCTCCAAGCGTGTGCATCGCTGCTAACGCCTGAACGTCCAGCAATTGACTGATAATCGGCATGGTCGATAATCGCCTGAGCATATTCTTCTGCCTCTTTTTCAGTTTCACGCACGACAATAAGCGGATTTAGGAGAGTGCGGACTTGTCTACCATTAGCGATCGCTGATTGTTTGACACGGGCTGTATGGGCGGGTAACGACGACAAGGCGCTTTCTATGTCGCCGCCAGCCGGACTGGTGATAAATACGATATCAGAATGACGACTCGCAAACTCGATGCCAGCATCCGAACCGGTGGCGTTAACTAGGATGGGACGACCATAAAGCGGGCGGGGGCTGATGTAGGCATCCTTAAACTGCCAAGAACTCTGACTTTTGTAAGAAAAGTTCTCTGTTTCCGACCAGAGTCGTTTGAGGACGGTGACAAATTCATCAGCGAGTTCATAGCGGCGATCGTGTTCGATTTGGCTCCAGCCGAACAGTTCATGCTCATAAGCCCTGTGTCCAGTGACAACATTAATTCCCCAGCGACCTTTAGAAATGTGGTCAAGTGTCGCACCAAATTTGGCCAGATGGATGGGATGCCAAGGTCCGTAGAGGACGTGAATGGTTGAGATTAAGAGAATGCGTGAGGTAATGGCGGCAAGGGAGGCAGTAGCGATGAAGGCATCTAAACCTGCTTCTGTCCGAGTTGGGCCTTGTCCGCCCTTCGGCTGCCATGTGGAATAGCCGAAAACCAGGTCAAAACCTAACTCCTCAGCCTTTTGGGTAAGTTTGGCATTGTAATCAAACGACCAGTCTGTAGTACGCGGTAGGTTAGAAGAACTCCAACCACCGTGATGAATCGGTAAGAACAGCCCTAGTAGTACTGGCTGCCGGAGAGCTTGGGATAATGGGCTTTGGGGATAGTCTGTTGGAGAGGCGATCGCCTCTTTACTTGCTCTCAAAAAAGTAGTATCAATTGTACTCATAGTTCCTCTCAACGGTTTCGGTTGGCTGCGAGATCCCCGACTTCTAATAAATACTCATAAAGCAATACAGTTAAGTTAAGCAATTTTTCCTTCTCTTTCTTCTCTCTCTGTGTCGCGCCAGTTGCTTCAAGTCTCTTAACCGCAAGGGCGCACTGGCTTCTCTGCGCCTAATAAGGTTCGTAAAAAAAAACGACTTTGACAAAGAGTGCTAGCCTTAAGTGAACCGTATTGACTCATAAAGTGGTTTCCCGTATGTTAGAAGTCAGGGATCTGAACAAAATTAGAAGAATCCTCGTTGCGGCAATGGTGTACCGTTGATCTCGTAGTCCCCGATCGCACGAGCTTTAAAGTGATTTGGGTTGTGTGAGGATAAGGTACGGGCGTTACGCCAATGACGATCAAAGTTGGAGCTTTTCTTTGTTGTGGAAGCCCCACCCACTTCAAACAATAAGGTAGCTGAACGTAGAGCCAAATCATCAACAATCAATTTGGCTTTGGATGCGCTCAGAGAAGTTGCTAGTGCCGCAGCCGTCTCTGCCTCTTCACCCTGAGCTTGGGTAGCAGGGAGGCGATCAAGACCATCAGCTGCTGCTAAAACAATCGCTTCAGCAGCAAAGGCATTGGCGGCAATCTGCCCGACAGTCTGTTGCAAGATTGGGTCTTCTGAGGCTTGCTCGGATACAGCATGGTAGAAAGTCCGGGGTCTGTTACGGATGAGGGCTGTAGCATCACGCAGAACGCTGCGAATAATACCGGCGTTGATGGCAGTCAGGAATAATTGTGGGACGATGTTGTAGGGTAGGTCGTCTTTGTCTGTGTCTGTCTCAAAAATTACTTCATCTGCCTCTACACGGACATTAGTGAATGTAGTCGTTCCTGTGCCTGTAAGTCTTTGTCCGAAGCCATCCCAGTCATCCACAAGGTCAATCCCCTCGCGGTTGGTAGGAATGAGTACAAATGCTTTCGTGTCATCGGGTACTAACACACGCACGAAAATCAAGTCTGCGTAAAGGCTGCCAGTGCTGTAATACTTAGTACCATTCAGCCGATAGCCGTCGCCATCAGGTGTTAATTTTGTATTCACGACTTGGCCGCCACCAGATCGCTTGGCTTCTAGTTCGGTCGAAGCGAGTCCAATAATCGCGCCATCGACGACGGCTTTGAGCCATCGCTGATTCCTTTGGGTGCGCTCAGAACGCAAAATTCGCTCTGTAATAGAGAAATGATTCCGTACAATGTGAGCCACATTCGGGTCAGCATCCCCCAGCCGAATCACGACCTCGAATAGTTCGCGGGCGCTGCTACCACCACCACCTTCGGCAACGGGGATTCGCAATGCACCCAACCTGGAACGCCGGATCAATTCAACCACATTATAAGGAAGAATGCGATCGCGATCGCGCTCACTTGCCCCCAGAGCAATAAAATCAAAAAGCTGCTGGAGTTCCGGTGAATTTGCTCTCACCGGAGCCGAAAACTGAATTGTCGTATCTGCAAGTTTCTCTGGACTCTTAATCATTAGTTTCTATCTCCGAATATCCTGTGAAAAATCTATGTTGGTGAGTGGTGAGGCAATTGCTATTTCTGGGTGACGCGACTTTGTCACTACAAAGTTGAAGAATGTTTCTAGCCTTGAGGCGATTACATCTGGTAACATATTCAAGCCACCGACTGCACTCGACAAAAACCATTCCTCTGTAAGGGTTTTAGATGTATTTAAGTTTTATAAAGTACCAAAAATCTACAGAATTACCGTAGTTTGATACTCCCAAATTTTCCCCAAGTTGTCAATCTGTTTTAACGTCTTTTTGCAGGAAAGACTCAAAGTTGAAAGCAAAAAAGCGTCTACGGAGTAAGTCCAAGGAAAACGCCAGTTGCCTACGCCTGCCTAATTTGTGAACTTCTTCAAGGACAATTTTTATCCTACTCAAAGGGGTTTAAAATCCCATACACAACGGGTGTTTGTGTTGGGGTAACAGTCCCCCTTACAAAACGTAACTGTTTAATCATATCTGCAAAATGATTTAGATAAGATTACAATAGGTGGGCTACGTATAAAGTAGTTAAGTAACCTTTAGTAATTTGACCATTGAACTTGGTATTAATTAATTCAGCGATCGCATAGAAAAAACGCGCTTTTGTAATGCGATCTAAATTTAGATGACCGGAGTAAGTATTTAAGAGGTTGAGATAACTTGCACTGTTGTATGTTGCATCCCATCGATAAGAGCGATAGACTACTTCAGCAAACAGGTTTGTTTGCTGAATCTCGTCTGTTTTACTAGAGACTTCATGCTCACGAGGAAGAGGCTTGTCATCCTTAACTAACTCAGGAGCTAAGCGGCGATATAGCTCCTGTACCTCTTCAAAGAAGCCATTACTAGCATCACTATGTACGTGTTCATTCCAAAATAGCGCGATCGCTCCTTCAGATGTGAGGGCAAGAGCCGTTTTTTTGTAAGCAATACTTGGGTCAAGCCAATGGAAAGCAGTCGCCGAAATCACTAAATCAAAAGCATTTTCTTGGGTCACCCAATCCTCAAAAGCAATGTTACGCACTTCTACTTGCGGATAAGCAGCCAGATTTTTTTGGGCAACCGTAGCAAGATTCTCACCCAACTCAATGCAGAGTATACGATAACCCCGGCGGGCAAAGGGTACAGTTGCCTGACCAGTACCACAACCAATCTCTAATATCCTTCCGTCTGGAGTGATTTCTGAGAGAGACACCACATCGTCAAAAAGCGCTTCTGGATATCCTGGTCGAACTTGGTCATACAACAGTGCTACTTGATTAAAAGTGGTTCTTAACTGACTTCTTTCATCTGTCATGTGTTTGTGGCCATACCATAATTTGACAAATGCTTAAGGCTTAACATCTATTGGAGTAAAAGCAGCATACTGTTCAGGAGAGAGAGTTGCATCCCTAACGTTGATTTTCTTTGTGATGAACTTTTGTTCATAAAACAAGTCAGCAATCTTCTGCTGTCCTGATAAAACTTCTTCACTCAGGGGTCTTAGAGTGTAACGCCGCCGCTTTGAAACTAATTCCAATGTGGGAACATCAATTTTTGCTTCGGGTGAAATTAGTTCGGCAACCTCTCGCGGGTTGCTTTCAGCCCATTTACCAATATTGTTAATCTCTTCCAAAATGGCTTTGACTAGCTCAGAGTTCTCTTTAACAAAGTTACGTGAACCTAACCAGTAGCCTCCTTGAGTAGTAATATTTTTACCATCGCGGAGAACACGAACTCTACCAGTTTTTTGAAATAAAGCCAAATGGGGATCGCCAATCACTGCCGCTTCAACACTCTTACGTTCAAATGCTGCACGAGTTTCTAATGGTGTGAGGTTAATGTGTTTAACATCACTAAGTTTTAGTCCGGCTTCTTCTAAGACCTTGACAACGAAGTATTGTTGTGCTGTGGCTCTTTGAAAAGCTAGTCCCTTACCTTTTAAATCAGCTACAGTCTTGATTGGAGAGTCTTTCTCTACTACAACAGCAGTCGCTTCACCAGTACCAGGTTTACTACTAGCAACATAGACGAAAGGAACACCAGAGGCTTGGGCAAAGATAGGTGGAGTTTCACCAACAAAACCGAAATCTACACTTCCTACATTCATTGCTTCTAAAAGTTGCGGCCCGGCGGCAAATTTCGACCACTCTACAGAAATATCAAGTGGCTTTAAACGCTTTTCTAGAACTCCTTTAACCTTGACTATATCTCCAGCCGACTGATAGCCCATCTTTAATACTTTGGTCTTGATGTTATTAGAGGCAACAGCGGTTTTCTCTGTAGTTTGTGGGCTACAACTAACTAGGCTTGTAGACAGGGTAAATACTCCCGCCACTAAAAACATTAGAAAGCTACGTTTTTGAAATATTGCTACCATGATGTATTGCCAATTTTCTGGGGTTTAATACCAATTCGTAATTCGTAATTCGTAATTCGTAATTAAGAAAGTCAGATTTCATCTGGGTTTGGGGGTTTGAATCTGTTGCCGGATTTTAGAGAATTGGTTTAAAATACACGCTTTAATTACTACTAATTTTGAGGTGTGATACTAGTGGTCTGGCAAGTCAACTTTGCTAGGTGAATCAACTTTTCAATTTCTCTTCTTTCCTTCGTGTACTTTGCGTACTTTGCGGTTCGTTCCTTTACCTCTCAAAGTTAGGTTGCTAGACCACTAGCGAAGCGATCGCAGCTTACACTAGACTGGTCTGGAAGAAGTGGTTAGCAGGACGCGCTAGTCCGAGATTTTCGCGCAGGGTTTTACCCTCATACTCTTTGCGAAAAATGCCACGCCGTTGGAGTTCTGGCACAACCTTGTCAACAAAATCGTTTAACCCTTCAGGAAGAAAAGGGAACATAATGTTGAAGCCGTCAGAGCCTTCCTCAATCAGCCATTGCTCCATCTCATCGGCAATGGTTTGGGGTGTGCCGACGAAAGCCAGCCCGCCGTAACTGCCAACGCGTTGAGCCAGTTGTCGAATAGTCAAGTTTTCACGTTGCGCTAAGGCTATTACTCTTTCTCGTGAAGAGTGACCAGCATTAGTCGGTGGGATTTCTGGCAAGGGCCCGTCCGGATCAAAGCTGGAAACGTCGTAGCCAAGTGCGCCATTTAAACTGGCGATCCCACTGTCATAATGTACTAAGCTGTCCAAATGAAGACGCTTGGCATGTGCTTCGGCGACAGTTTCTCCCACAATGACTAAAGCACCTGGAAGGATTTTTATACTGTCTGGGTCACGTCCAATCGCCCGCGCCCGTCCCTTAATGTCTGCAAATAAAGCCTTGCCAGCCTCCAGATTACCAGCAGGTGCAAACACAGCCTCGGCGGTTTCGGCGGCTAATTGCCGTCCGGCTTCGGATGCGCCTGCCTGAACGATTACCGGCCAGCCTTGGACTGGTCTAGCAATGTTCAATGGCCCCCGCACCGAGAGATATTTTCCCTTATGATTCAGAACGTGAAGCTTTGCAGGGTCGAAATAAATCCCTGCTTCCACGTCCCGAATAAACGCATCGTCAGCAAAGGAATCCCAAAGACCCGTGACAACATCATAAAATTCTCTAGCCCGCCGATAGCGTTCATCATGCTCTATCTCCTCTTCTAATCCAAAGTTGAGCGCTGCGTCTGGATTGGATGTGGTGACGATGTTCCAGCCAGCGCGACCGCCACTGATATGGTCGAGAGACGCGAAGCGGCGAGCGATGTGGTAAGGCTGGTCGTATGTTGTAGAAGCGGTGGCTACCAGCCCAATGTGTTCGGTGACGCTGGCAAGGGCAGAAAGCAGGGTGAAAGGTTCAAAGGATGTGACAGTATGACTGCGTTTGAGCGCGTTAATCGGCATATTCAGCACCGCTAAGTGGTCAGCCATGAAGAATGCGTCAAACTTGCCTTGCTCTAGTTTTTGGATGAATTTTTTCAGCGCCGGGAAGTTGAAATTAGCATCAGGTATAGCCCCAGGATAGCGCCAAGCACCTGTATGTATGCTTACTGGGCGCATGAAAGCACCAAGTTTTAATTGCTTCGATCCGCTCATTAACCCTCCGTATTATGTTTAGAATGCAGGGGAGATCGTCCCCTTATGATAGTTATTGATGTAGTCTTTCAACTTGGGATCGATAACCAATTGATTCAGTTTTTGGATGTTAGGATCATTTGCTTTTGATTGTACAGTTGCTAGACCCACCGCATAATTTTTGTTAGCCATACCAATCTCGTCTAAAACGATGGGGTCTAGGGATACCTTTGCCTGCACAAGAAAAGATGCAGTTGTGACAGCTAAATCTACATCGTCCAACGCTCTAACAATAGCGTAATTGTCTAATTCTTGAATTTGCAAATTTTTCGGGTGCTTAATTACATCTTTGAGGTTGTAATACTCCCCTGGCTTTTCTTTTAAATTGATTAAGTCAATGTGTTTGAGGAATTTTAAGGCGCGATCCTGATTGCTGTCATCATTAGAAATAGCGATTGTTGCCCCTGTAGGAATTTCATTAACCGATTTTATTTTTAATCGTTTTGAATAAAGTCCAGTTACGGTGGTATAGCTGCGATTTAACATGACAAAATCTGCATTTAGTCTTTTAGCAGCTTGTTTCATAAACGGTTGATGCTGGAAAAAGTTAGCATCAATTTCTCCATTCTTGAGAGCATCGTTAATCTTCACCGAATCAGCGATAGTCACGATTTGAAAATCGAAGCCTTGACTGGGGGCTATTTCTTTTTGAATGAACTTTAAAACATCTTCGGTGGTAGTATTTCGAGACCCGACTTTCAGTGGTGCGGTCTTAGAGGATTGGCTAACTAATTGACTAGTTGGTGAATTCTGAGTTGGCGTACAACTGGTAAAAAGAATAGATGCGATCGCCGACCCGGCTGTTAGGATAAAATAGCGGCGATTAAACTTTGGATAAAACATGATAATAATTCGTAATTCGTAATTCGTAATTCGTAATTTTTAATACAGGTCAAAAAGGAAATTTTGTAATTGAGAATGTGAGATTTAATTTTGATTTTCTTCTCAATCCCCAGTCCCCAATACTTCGGCTTCTCTACGAGACGCTACGCGAACGCTCAGTACAAGTCCCCAATCCCCAGCCCCCAATTCAATGCACCTGTACTTCAAATTCTGCTTCGTGTAAATATTTCAAAGCTTGAGTTACCTTTTGACCTTCTAATTCAACGTGAAACTGACCAACTCGGCGATCGCCTACTGTTTCCACACTCCCACTGAGGATATTGACATCCACATCAAAATTACGGGCTAGGGTGGCGAAAATCGGTTGACTAGCTTGTTCTCCTGCAAAGGCGATCGTAGCGATAACTGCACCAGGCTTTGGTTTATAACCATTGCGATGGGGAAAAAATTCCTGGGCAAGAAATGATTCTGGCTTGGCGATTAAATCGCTAACATATCCCTTTTCCACAATCTTGCCAGCATTGAGTACAGCGACACTATCGCAGATTTGCTTGACTACAGCCATTTCATGGGTAATCAGTAAAATTGTCAAACCCATCCGCTTGTTCAAGTCGCGCAACAAGTCTAGAATCGACCTCGTAGTTTGGGGATCAAGTGCTGATGTCGCTTCATCTGAAAGTAGCACTTTAGGTTCTCCCGCCAAAGCCCTGGCAATACCTACTCGTTGCTTTTGACCGCCAGAAAGTTGTGCTGGATAAGCATCTGCCTTACCTGTCAACCCAACAAGTGAAATCAATTCTTCCACTTTAGCCCGGCGTTTCAGTCTACTGTAACCCATCACTTCCAGAGGAAAAGCAATGTTTTCCACGACAGTTCTGCAACTAAGTAAATTAAAGTGTTGAAAAATCATACCGATGTGTTGACGGGCGCGACGTAACTTATCCCCAGAAAGTTTTGTCATCTCCTGACCATCAACTACAACTGAACCAAATGTAGGTTTTTCTAGTTGATTAACACAGCGAATTAAAGTACTTTTGCCTGCACCGCTTTGACCTAAAACACCAAAAATTTCTCCTGGTTTGACGTGAACACTTACACCATCTAAAGCTACAACTTTTTGTATTCCTTGATTATAAACTTTATGGACATCGGTAAATGTAATCATCTTAGAATTGCCCTACAATAAATCATTACTACTTTCTAAGGAATGGGAATCACTGCACCTTGATATTTATCTTTAATAAATTGCTTGACTTTCTCGTCCCGCAATAACTTATATAGTTTCTGAATTCTGGGGTCAGTTTCTTTGCCTTTTAATGTTGTGACAGTAACAGCATAAATCGGATCGTTCGCTGACTCTAATGCCAAAGCGTCTTTATCAGTTTTCAATCCGGCTTGTACAATCCAATTACCTGTAACTCCTGCTAAGTCCACATCAGGAAGACTTGGGATTGCCTGCGCTCCTGGTATCTCTTTAATTTGAATGTTTTTAGGATTTTCAATAATATCTTTAGGACTCGCCGGACGGGCATTTGGCTTGAGTTTGATAAACCCTGATTCTTCCAACACTTTTAAAGCGCGATGGGAATTGCTAGGATCGTCAGGAATTGTGACTAGAGCTTTATTAGGTACATCATTGAGAGACTTATATTTTTTAGAAAAAATGCCGACTGGATTTAAATGAATTTGGGGAGTAAAGGCATACATCTCAAAATTATGTTTTTTGCCATAGTCTTCCATAAAAGGGATGTGTTGAAAATAGTTAGCATCAATTATCCCATCTTTCAAAGCAGTATTATTCTGCACAAAGTCATTGAAAGTGATAATCTCAATATCTAGCCCAGCGTCAGATGCTAAATTCTTTTTGACAAACTCTAAAATTTCTCCGGCTGGAACTGGTGTAACACCAACTTTTATTTTGTCTTTAGCTCCAGTTGTAGTTGTGTTAGCAGCTGGGGTTGCTGATGGATTTGCAGATGTATTAGTAGCAGAATTATTTGGCTGTGAACTACAGCTAGAAAATACTGTAGAAGCCGCAAATGATGTAAAGGCTATTAAAAAGAATCGACGTTTGGTATTGATGGGAAATTTCATGCGATCGCCTACTAAGATAAACCAAAATATGAGCAAAAATTCATATATTAATTTACGAATTACGAATTACCACTTCTGCTCAGGAAACCAGTTGTAATTCTTATCTTTGACATCAATTTTCTTAGGAATAATTTTGAGTTCATAGAAGGTATCTGCCATGCGTTGCAATCCACTCAAAACCTCATCTGTTACAGGTAATACCTGACGTTGACCACCACGTTCTTCTACAGTTTCCATTGTTTTTAAATCAATTTTGTACAGCTTAGAAAGGAGTTTAGCGGAATCTTGATAGTTTTCTCTAGACCAAGAACCAGCCTTTTCTAGCTCTTGTAAAATTGTCTTGAGAATGTCTGGATAATCGCGCACAAAATCTGGAGCAGCATAATAAAAGCTTGGGCTTTCTAGTGGAGCTTTGTCTCCAAATACAGTGCTATTATCTGCCAAAAGACGAGTGCGAAGTTTACGTTCAGCTTCAGCAGTATAAGGATCCCAAATTAACCACGCATCAATATCACCACGCTCAAATGCTGGTAAAGCTTCGGCTGGTGTCAGGTAGAGAGGTTTAATATCACTAAATTTCAAACCTACTTTCTCTAAAGCACGCACAATAATATAGTGCTGACCAGAACCTTTTGCAAAAGCAACTTTCTTACCTTTTAAATCAGAAAGTGTCTTAATCGGTGAATTTTCTTGGACTAAAATAGCTGAACCTCTAGTGCTACCTGTACCGGCTGCAACTCTGACAAATGATTTATCTCCTGCCTGAGCAAAGACGCTTCCTGTACCGCCACCGCCACCAAAAACGATCGCACCTGCACCCATCCCATCCAATAGAGGTGCTGTAGAGGAAAATTCATTCCAAGTAACAGAAATACCCAAGGGTTGTAAGCGCTTTTCTAAACTTCCTTGCGCTTTCACAATATTCAGGAGTGCCATTCCTTTTTGATGTCCCATTTTCAGCACTGTTAGTTTAGGCGCTTGGGGTTGCTGTGCAGGTGCATTAGCTGAATTACTAGGAGTACAAGAAGCGATCGCTAAATTTAAACCTATACCAATAACAAAGAATAGGATAAAAGTTTTAATATCGTGATGTTGAAATAAGCTTCTTTTTTTGATATCATCTAAAAAATGGTTTGTCAATCGAGTGAACATATTTTTTGCCTCTCAGCATTTTTTAGTCTAAGTTTAAAATCGAGGTTATATTTAAAAAAGCAAACTTATAGCTCAAATTTAAAATCTAAGTTTTTTGAAATAAATTACTGTTATTCGATAAAATATTATATACATTAAATCGTAAAAATATAGTGTTCTTGACGACGAAAATGGAAAATCTTTCACATCAATAACAAATAATTAATAATAGCTAACAAGCCTATACCGTTTCTTTGTGAAGCTGCATATAATTCACCCCCCGGCTATCGCCGTCCCCCCTTGGCAAGGGGGGACTACAGGGGGGTATTATTATGTGCATCTTCATACAGAATTGGTAGAAATAAAATATTATGAAATTAATTTAGCAATTATAAATATTACTAATTATCAATAAATTAGTAATATTTATAATCCTTTAAAATATGAAAAATCAATGTGTTACCACGGTAAACCGCAGAGGTTAATCGTTCCTTTTTTGGGAGCTTTGTCATTCACAGGCAATACCATCGGCTCGTTGACCGTAAAAGGGACTGTGCCACCTGGCTGCTCAACCAAAAGAATGCCATTGAAAGATTGCCATCCCAGGCGAGTATAAAAGGGTACTAAATCCTGACGACATACGAGCAATGCGAAAGCTAAACCACACTTATCTAAGAAGGCCTCTGCGTGCCGAAGGGCAGCAGTTGCAAAGCCTTGACCCTGTGCTTCTGGGCTTGTCATTACTCCACCAATACCGCCAATGCGGATTGATACATCATCTAGCGTTACCTTGCGGATAACAATCCCGATGTGCGAAACAATCCATCCACTTCCATCTTCTACAAGTAATCTCCATTGCGGTAAAGACCATTTAATGTCCCTTCCTGGGCGATGAGCAATGACCTCTGGTGGGTAAACTGCTGCTCTAAGAACACGCAACGCTTCTTCCTCATCCACAGTCAGTTCGGTGATAAGTTTCAAATTAAATCTTAAAGGGCAGTTTTTTATCATCAATCATTCACACTCACAAGTTTGGGCAGTCTAGATATAGGGATATCCAAGAAGTAAGAAAGAACCTCTTGCCGCCAAGTATCATAAAGTATTGGCAAATCATCAATTTCAATACCAATAGCTTTTTGGCTCAACTGCCAATGATCCCGAAGGTAAGGATTACGTCGGCGTTGACCTTCTTCATCTGCTTCTATGACTTGTGCGATTAAATCCTCTTTCTCTGCGGGTGAAACTTGATCAAATTTACGTTGCCACCAGTCTACAACTCCCAGGCGGTGGACTGCTTCATCTGGCAGGATTCTTTCTGCTGCAAACTTGGCTGAGTCTGGGTCGTTGATTTTGCTGGTACGGCTATTGATGAATAGCAAAGCCACAATATGAAGTTCGTAATGCAACTCAAATGCTAAAAAGCCTTGCCAATTACGAATGGGTAAATCACCCATATAATCCCAATGCTTCTGCACCTGCTTTTGGATATCCTCAATTGGGTCACGTCCTGATATAGCTTGCGCTCTTAAACGAGTATTTTGAGCGTGTGCGCCATCATCACCGATTTGTCTACTCAAAAATAGCTGTAATTCTGGGTCAGCAAAGGAGTCAATTATTTTAGCGCAGACTTGCACAATAAACAGGTCATGGGCTGCACCAGCCACACGGAAGCGGTAGAAATTCTCTCTTTCCTCTTCAGTTTCCGGCGATCTAGGTTCTTGCGTAGGCGTAGCCCGCCGCAGGCATCGCTTTTTCGGAATGTGAGGGGCGTGTTTCTCAAGTAGTTTGTCAAAAATTTCCAGTTCTAAATCAGTAGTCCAAGCTGGACGAGTAAGTATTGCTGTCATAAAGTTTCCTTTGGGTAGTGGAGAACAATTTAATCCAAAATCTAAAATCCAAAATCTAAAATTCTTAGCCTCTAGCCCCTATTTTCAAGTTAGTGTAGGCGCAGCCCGTCGCAGACATCGCTTCACTATCTACCGTTAACGTTCGCACTCTTGGTATGATTTCGGCAGCAAAACGCTCCATTTCTGTGGCAAAAGGCTGGAATTGCAGCATGAAAGTATCAATTCCTACTTTGGTAAATTCAGCAATCCGATTGGCTACAGTTTCATAGCTACCAACTAATCCTGCTGCTGTACCGCCATTGCTCCCCACACCAGGGTACTTAGCCATGTTTTTAAACATAACTACTTCAGAATCTACTCCTTTGAGTAATTCTGAGCGATCGTCTTGTGCTAGTACCATCGCTCTGAGGTTTTGATATTCCGCTTTTGCCTCTTCGTCTGTTGGTCGAGCAATCACAAAAGCCGACATAGCAAAGCCCAAAGGTTGAGAGCGAAACTTAGTTTTGTTAGCAACAGCCGCAATGGTTTCGCGGATGACTTCAATCGGACGGCCATTGAGGAAAAATGTATGCGCTTCTTTTGCGGCTAGTTCTTGGGCTGGTTCTGACTCTCCCCCTACATATACACGCGGATGTGGTTTGGCTATAGGTGGAGGATTGAGCTTTAAATCATTAATCTGAAAATATTCACCGTGAAAGTTGACTTTTTCTCCACTCCACAAAGCTTTGACAACCCTAATCCATTCATCCGAATAACGATAACGCTCATCGTGGGTAAGGAAATTTATCCCCGGTTTTTCCATTTCTGGCTTGAACCAGGCACTTACTAAATTAATAGAAAAACGTCCATGACTTATAGCATCAATACCTAAAGCCATCTTTGCTAAGACGGCGGGATGAAACAGTAATGGCTTAACAGCTGCAATAATCTCGATAGAGTTTGTTGCTTCTGCAAGTGCTGCTGCTGCTGTCCAAGTTTCTAGCTGGTCAAGTTCTTGGTTCTTGGGATTGATGATATGTTGCGCGATTAAAGTTGTGGTAAATCCGCACTTTTGGGCCAATTGGATTAAATTCTTGGCTCGTGAGTAACTAGCATCACGAGGTTCAAGAGGATGGTTCATCACACCGCAGTTGCCGTAAACAGGAATCCAAATCCCATAGCGTGGTTCAGACATAGTTTTCTAGAACCTTTGTAGTCGGCACTAAAACTTTATTTTTGCACCTAGAATATCATACGTTAAATCGGTAGGCTTACCGTATGATACTATGAGATTTGCATAGATGAGGATAAAAAACAAGGGGGTATTTGGATTCTGTGGTTGGGGACAGGGAACTTGAGGAAAAGAGAATAATTAATGAACTAATGAGACAAATACATCTAGCCCAACATCAAGATGGTCAATTACAGCAGATTGCAATTTGGTGAAGCAGCGCGTTCTCACATTGGGAGAGGCTAGCGCCTTTCCTTCCCTACGGGACGCTGCGCGAACGGAACGCTACGCGAACGCGCAGCGTCTCGTAGAGAAGGGGGTTCCCACGCCAGTTGCTTCTCCTAAGGGAGACGCTGCGCGAACAAGTCGGGCATTGCCGACGCCAGTCGCCTCAAGTCGGGAAACCCTTTCGGCAGTTCCTTCTGGGGGAAACCCCCTTTCTGCGGACTGCCGACGCTCGTACCTCGCTACCGCTACGCTAACACCACGGCGCTGGCTCCCCATGAGCGACTGCACAAAGCCGTAGGGTGAGGTACAGATGATTGTGAGGACACAACAATGTTGTTTTCCTACCTATGTACTTCATTTAATTGCAATAAGCTGTAAGTATAAGCTATTCATCCAATATTCCTTTACTGACATAAATTGGCTGCAATAAATTTTCAAGTTTTGGTAACATATTGTAAAAAATAATTGAACCAAGAATACAAGACAAGCCTCCAAAAATTAAAGCATTTGTTGCATTAAATATACTTGCTAATCCACTTATAAATAAATTGCCAAATGCTTAACAGCTGCAATAATCTCGATAGAGTTTGTGGCTTCTGCCATCTATTTTTGCACCTAAAAAAATATACTATAAATCTATCGATTTATAGTAGTATAGTATGAGATTTGCATAGGTGAGGATAAAAAACAAGTTATATCTCCCCAGTCCCCATTTAATTTGGAGGTAAAAATGTCAGAACCACGCTATGGTATTTGGGCCCCTGTTGGAGGTAACTTTGGCCCTCTCAATGCGCCAGATGAACCGATTGATGCTAGTTATGAACGCACGCGATCGCTAGTATTAGAAGCAGAACGCTTAGGATATGTCACAACCTTAGTCGCACAACACCTTGCCAATCCTCGTAGTCTAGATTTAGAACAGTTGGAAACTTGGACGGCTTGTGCCGCGTTGGCACAAGCTACCGAAAGTATAGAAATTATTGCCGCGATTAAACCTTTATTATTTCATCCAGCCGTTCTAGCCAAGATGGCCCTGGGAATTGATGCTATCAGTGGTGGACGTTTTGCCATAAACCTAATTAGTGCTTGGTTTCGCCCAGAAATGGAGCGTACTAATATCCCCTTCCCTCCCCATGATGAACGGTATCGCTATTCTGGTGAATGGTTGCAGGTTGTTAGAGATTTGTGGAGCGGTGAGAGGGTGAACTTCGAGGGTGAATATTTCAAAATCCAAGATTTGAGCCTTCGACCCTTCTCTGTTGCTCAACCCTATCCTCGTATCTACCTGGGAGGAGCATCAGACCCAGCACAGATTTTAGCAGCCCAACAAGCCGATGTTTACTTCATCAACGGTCAGCCGATTGAAGATGTCCGCAAAGTAATTAAACAAGTTTTGGACCGACCACGTTTCCTAGCCCAACCAGTCCGCTTTGGTCTTTCAGCCTTTGTCATTGCCCGCCCTACAGACGAAGAAGCCCAAGCAGAACTAGAACGACTCATGGCACTGCAAAAGTTGGAAGAACAATATAAGTTAAGTGTTGCTAAAGGAGTTGACCCAGAAGCTGCCATGTTTAAACTCTTCGCTAAAAATCCGGCTGTTGGCGGCAATGGTGGCACAGCCGCAGGATTGGTTGGCAGCTATGATACAGTTGCAACTCGCGTTGCAGCTTTCGTTGATGCAGGTATCGACACTTTCATGCTGCAATTTAATCCCTTTGTCCGGGAGATGACACGTTTTGCCCAAGAAGTTATGCCTCGCGTGCAACACTTGCAAAAAGTTGCTTAATTGTTGACCGAATGCGCCCTTCCAACGGTTGGTAATTTGTGATGAGCGATGCTAGTTGGGCTACACCGGGAGCAGATCATAATTAACTAATTGCCCGTGTCATTACCCCTGAGGAGGATTAAAACTTTTACAACAGTTCCAACCGGATAGTGGGACTTATATCAAGTTCGGATAAATACTTATATAGGACTTACGCAAAAACCCTCTCAAACTCTCATTCCTCCGTGACGCGCCAGTTGCTTCAAGTCTCTTAACCGCAAGGGCGCACTGGCTTCTCTGCGCCGCGCCAGTTGCTTCAAGTCTCTTAACCGCAAGGGCGCACTGGCTTCTCTGTGGTTCGTTTTCCGTTACCCGTGCGTAAGTCCTATTATAATAAAGCTGAAAGAGTTGCAGTGCATCTATCTACGTCTTATGCCCAAACGGATTGCGAACCAATTCAGGCAAAACTGACGAGACGGTTGCTATACCAACAAATTAAAACCGAAGGTAAATTAGTGCAATAAATTTTGTAAATTGGGTCGAAACATGAGATCCAACAACCTGATGAATGTTGGGTTTCGCGTTGCTCAACCCAACCTACTAGCGTGTCAAGCTTAAAATAGTGCATTAGACGTAGGTTGGGTGGAGCGGAGCGTAACCCAACATATATCAGGATGTTGGGTTACGCAAAGCCTCCACCCAACCTACAATTTTTTTGCAACATTTTAGCCTTGACACGCTACTACGTTTAATGCATCATTTTAGCTGTGCCACGCTAGTAGTATCCGAATCACACACATCACATTGGGTAATCAGTCAATTAGTCGTGGGCGAATGCATTTTCGGGCGAACAAAGTACTGACTAGGCAAAGATGAAGTCTCTAGAGAGACTGACATTGGTAGTGTCTTGAACGTTAGCAATCAAGTCAATGCCATAGAAAATTTGTGTGTCTAGAGCAAAACCGCCACTCAAGTCTGCATTCCCAAAAGAGTATAGACTAGAGAAACCCCCGGCTTGAATGAAATCAGAAGAGGGGTTCCAGTCAGTAATGGTAGCGAAACCAAGACCTTCGTATTCAACACCGAAGGAACTGCCAATAACGAAAGTATCAGAACCAGCACCACCAACCAGGGTGTCGAATTCTACTGTGTCAGTGTTTCTAGAGCCGGACAATATATCGTTACCATCTCCGCCATAAAGGATGTCATCCTGATTGCCGCCGAACAATGTATCGTTGCCAGCAAAACCAAACAATATATCGTAGCCGTCGTAATCAAAGAAACCAGAGCCAACGGGGTAGCCTCTGATCAGGTCGTTACCGTCGGTGCCAAAGAGTGTATCGCTGAAAAAGCTGCCATTAATAATAGCCATTTGAGTTTCTCCTTGATTTAAATCGAGTTAAGGCAAAGGTATTTGGATAAATCTTCCATCACTTCATTGGTACGCGGTCAGTAATATTACTGTTGGCGATGAGTTATACATTAAATTAGAAGTTAATGTTACACATCGACCTTTTCTGCTTGTTTGCGTGCAGTTTTGCTACCTGAAAAATGCACGAATGCGATCGCCTCATTGCAGAAAACTGCATAATTATCTATATTAAGTAATATAAAAATCTTAAAATTTAGTTGTGATGTTCCTGTAGCGAACACTACAAACCTTTAATTATTTACGCAGACCTACTAATATCAAAACGGCTGATATAGCACTGAAAAATTAAAGCCATTATCTTGCAGTGAACTACCGCGATCGCTTGTTCCCATCAATGGTACACCGTAGTCTGCACGCAATACCAAACCGTTAAAAAGTTGCCAGTTCAAGCCCAACCCCAAGCTAGCGATGATTTGCGGGTCGGCATTAATAGCGCGATTGTTCCAAGCTGTACCGATGTCAAAAAATGGTATTAGCTGTAATGTTTCCACATTCGATGCTAGAGGAATACGAACTTCCACACCTCCAACTACCCCATTGTCAGCAACAAGTTGATTTTGACTATAACCACGCACTGTATTAACTCCCCCAATGCTAATTTTTTCTAATGAAAGTAAAGAATCAGGAGTAAGTTGAGTGTTAACTTTGGCTAGCATCAAGATGCGGGGAGATAGCCGTTGTACCCATTGAAATTGTCCCACCCAGCTAAAAAAACGCCCATCAGTACCACTATTATTGACGGTTGCATCTATTGCACCAATCCCCAAACTAAATTGCGATCGCGCTGCCAGGACACTGTTACCATTACGTTGTAACCAATCTTGGGAAAAGCGAATTACTGTAACTTTTGATTCTCCATCTTCGGGG
The DNA here is from genome assembly GCF_020829645.1 of Nostoc mirabile CHAB5784. Classification (GTDB taxonomy): domain Bacteria; phylum Cyanobacteriota; class Cyanobacteriia; order Cyanobacteriales; family Nostocaceae; genus Nostoc; species Nostoc mirabile. The sequence goes on from NZ_JAIVFS010000067.1 coordinate 35,976, forward strand.
CCTTCAGTAAAGGAGAAGGGCATATCATTGAGTATGAAGGTTTGACTGCGCCGTAAATCGAATGCTAACGAGAGAGCAAATTCGTTATTTGGTGTGTAAATTAGCGGTTGACGGACGTTAAAAGAAAGGGTTTCGGCTTCGCTGCGGATATGCAAGTCACGAAATTCGCTTTCAATAATGCGGCTAGCGCTGTTGCTGTAGCGGACACCAATAGTTCCATCTAGGGCGTTAAAGGGAATAGAATAACTGATATTGTAAATGTCTAAACCTTCAGTGATGCCGTGTTCGGCACTGAATTTATCCCCAAAGCCTAATAAATTATTGTGAGCAACAAAAACACTCCCTTGTTCTGAACCAACGCTAGGTGATTGGTTATTTGCAAAGATAACCCCAGCGTGGAATGCTTGCGACTCGGTAATTGTTACCTGTAAAATATTGTTACCGGGAGTGCTACCTGCGGTTAACTCAGCATTAACTCGTTCAATCACCGGGTCAAGTTGTAATAATTGCAGCGCTTGTTCGATGCGTTTTTGGTTTAAAGGCTTACTTGTAAACCGTTTAATCCGGGAACGCACGTATGAAGTTTGTAATCTTTGTAGCCCTAAAATATAAATTCCTTCGAGTTCGCCTTCCACAACTTGGATTTGCACAACACCGCTAGCAATATTTTGATTGTTGGGAATAAATGCACCACTGGTGATATAGCCCTTTGTAACATAGAGTTCAGTGATTTGCGATCGCAGTTGCAATAACTGCTCAAATGTGATTTCTTTATTTTCTAAGGGCTGTTTTAACTTGATGATTTCATCTTCTAAAACAGAATAGCCTGTGACTCGAATTTCTTTGACAAAGAAACTTTCACTACTAGGAAAGGTTGTTTCGGGTAGATTTTCCTGTGGGGGTGATGGGAGTATAGGAACAGTTGGTGCAGGTGGTGTGGGAGGAAAGGTTGGTGATGGTGATGGTTGGGGTATAGTTTCTTCGACTTTGCTTGGTGTATCGGGGGGAATTGTTACTCCAGATGGGGGTGTCGATTGTGCAAATACTGCGAGTGGAGTAATGCTGATGCAGGAAAATAATATTAAAAAAAGTTTTTGAAACCGAAGGTAGGAACCCATTGTTTATCTACAATTTGTAAGGGTATCATTTGTCATATCCTTTCCACATTTACAGCCGAGCATTGTCGGAGATCATCGCAAGTATACGCTGTTAGTGAACCATCAGGCTCAACAGAAAACAAAAAATTATCAGCAGCATAAGTAGGGTGTCTTCTGGAAGTTCCAGGATAGACAGGGTTATATCCCAATAAAACTAATCCTTGAGGAGAAGACTTGAGGCTAATTTCCTGGTTTACAACCTGCTTCTTATTTATCCTAAAGTCAAAATATCTAGTTCTCATCACTCCAGAATATCCCTTCATCACCAGGACGCTTTGATAGACGACTCCATCAACGCTATATTTGAGCTTCCAACTTCTGTAAATCGGAGAATTTGCATCTACGAGTTGCGCGATCGCATACGATGAAGATTGAGAAACATCTGGTGTTTGTACTAAGACATTTCTCGCATCTGCTGACTTGATACCAAACAATCCAATTCCAGCTACTAAAATTGTAATCAAAGCGGTTTGTTTAAAATTCGGGAATGCCAAAGATGTCGCTAAAACTGTGTTGCGAACTAGTTTATAAAACATAATCAATCTCTCATCAGTTATCAGTTATCAGTTATCAGTTAAGAATTTGATTGTCAATTGGGAGTCAGAGTCCCCAGGGCTATTTCATTCTCATCTAGCCCGCCTCAGAATGAATTCTGAGTCTAATAGCGAAAGTCATCTAAAGATGACTGAGAAAAGGTTCTAGTCCGTTTTAACGGACTTTAGCTAAAAGCCAAAGAACTTTAGTTCTGGGCGGTTTATGTATAGAATGAAATAGCCCTACAGAGTCCCCCACTTCTAACAAGTGGTGTGTTTCAGTCTCTTTCAAATCCCCGCACTGAAACCGTGATAACTGATAACTGTTGACTGTTCACTGATTTAATCTGAGTTAATAAAAATTACGAGATTTTCATCAGCAACGGTTGATAAATTGATGACTTTTGTTGTTTTTCGATTCATTAAGCGTTTCTTTAATACTCAGATTAAGGGAGATGACTAAGTAATGCATTCACATTTATGCACATATAGTTGCATGATTTGTATCGTGCGATCGCATGATTATGCGTTTCATTTTGCAGAAAACTGCATATAAGATTTTTCCATGTGTGCAATATTTATGTTGAACAACTTCGACTCAAGATTAATTGCCCATTGGGTAATCGATACAATCCTTGTGGTTCAATTATTGGGTCGCCTTTTTTCCACGGGCGCGATGTTGGTTCAACACTACGCACATCACCAGTTGTGTAGGCTGAAATTAATACATCTCCAGGACTATTGCGTAAAGCACCAGAACCTGTAATGGTAAAAGAGTTTTCTTGTCGCTTGGTGGCGCGTGAAATGCAGCTATTGGCAATGAGTGCGTTGGTATTGATGACGTTTGGTGATAATTCGGTGAGGCTGTTTTGAATAGAACTGTTATCGGGCGTATTGATATTTGTTACACCCAAAACGCCTAATTCCGAACTTGCAGTAATATCGCTTTTTTTGGTTGGTTTTGTCCGCGACTCGATACCGAAGATACCTTGCGAGTTGATTTGGATGTTTCCACCAGTTCCCGTGAAGGCGTTAGCGCTGATATCGCTGTTTTCGTTGGGAACTGCAACGATAAATTTGGAGTTGATATTGATATTACCGCCATTGCCACCTAATTTTTCTGTACCTGCGTTGGTGGAAATTTGACTGTTGCGACGAAGTAAGAGTAAGTCGCTGTTGAGGTTGATATTACCACCGTTACCGGATGCAGATTCAGCGTTGAGTTTGCCTTGGTTATCTAAGGTAATTTTGGGTGAGTTAATTTCGATGTCGCCTGTGATTCCTGAACCTGTGGAACTGACAAATAAGCCACTGTTAGCACCGATATTTGCTACGTTGTCAGGAAAGTTAGTAATGCGATCGCTGTAATTAGAGTCAATACCGCTAATTATTAGCTTATCGTCTGCGTTGACAGTAATTTTACCTGCACGTCCATTGCTTGAGGTAGTGGTGGTGAGTTGTCCACCATTGAGTGCTTCAAAAATATTTGCATTTATCGTAATATCGCCACCCTTTTGATTATTTCTAGTGCGTGCATCCAGTAAAGCGCCGTCTGATACGCGAAAGATATTGGTGTTTACGGTGATATCACCACCAATACCAGTGGAAGTAGAATCAGTAAATGTGAATAAAGCACTAGAAAATTTGCTCTCTTGACTAGTTCCAGAAACAGTTATTGCATCTTTTGCAATCACTGTCACATTCCCTGCATTCCCCTGTCCATAAGTTGAGGCAGAAAGTTGAGCGCCATCTCGTAATGAGAACGAGCCAGAATCGATACTAATGTTACCCCCATTCCCAACAGTCCCCGTTCCCACATTGCTGCGAATCCCACTGGGAAAACCATTTTTCTCTCCAATAATATCAACAGCGCCTGTTACCAAAACATTGACATTGCCTGCATCTCCCTGTCCTGCTGGTTGGGTAGCAGATGCAGCACGAGTAATGGTTAGCAGTTGAGCGCTATGAGTGAGTGACAGTGTTGCTGCATTAATGTAGATATTGCCTCCTTTACCTACACCTCCTGCTTCTACTGCACTGAGGATGTCACCATTTGCAAGGTCAACAGCATTTTTTGCACGCACCGTCACATTCCCCGCATTTCCCACTCCTGAAGTTGAGGCATTAAGTTTAGCGCTATTGGTCAAAGAAACTCTTTCAGCTTTGATAGTAATATCTCCTCCAGAGCGTTTGCCTGTAAATTCCGGTGAAGGTATTGCGAAGGGCCCGACAACGCTATATGCTCCAGTAGAAATATTATTACTTCCTACTCCATCGAAGGAAATTGTATTTCCGGCTTCAATAGTGATACTTCCTGCATTACCTTGTCCAAAGGTTGCAGGAACTATCACAGAACCATTGCTGACAAAAACAGAGTCATCAGCATTAATTTGAATATTTCCGGCGTTACCTTTGCCAAGAGTGCTTGTAGCTATTAGAGCGCTATTAGCAAGGGAAAGCGATCGCGCTCTAATATTGATATTAGCCCCATTTCCTATACCTAAAAGTCCAACAGCACTAAATACTTCACTGTTACTTCCTGAAAATGAAACTTTGTCTTTTGCTAAGATAATGACATTCCCTGCATTTCCCTGTCCAAAAGTTGAGGCAGAAAGTTGAGCGTCATCAGTGAGGGAGAGGGAACTACCTCTGATGTTGATACCTCCACTGTTGCCTACACCTCCCGTTTCCACATCACTAAAGATGTCACCACCTGCAAGGGAAACAGTATCTTTTGCACGCACCGTCACATTCCCTGCATTTCCCACTCCTGAAGTTGAGGCTTCAAGTTCAGCGCCATCTCGTAATGAGAATGAACCAGAATCAATAAAAATGTTACCCCCATTCCCAACAGTCCCCGTTCCCACATTGCTGCGAATCCCACTGGAAAAATCGTTTTTCTTCCCAGCAATATCAACAGCACCTGTGACCTTAACATTAACATTCCCCGCATCCCCTCTTCCTGCTGGTTGGGTAGCAGATGCAGCCCGAGTAATGGTTAGCAGTTGAGCGCTATCAGTGAGTGACAGTGTTGCTGCATTGATGTCGATATTGCCTCCTTTACCTACGCCTCCTGCTTCTACTGCACTGAGGATGTCACCATTTGCAAGGGAAATAGCATCTTTTGCAATCACCGTCACATTCCCTGCATTTCCCACTCCTGAAGTTGAGGCATTCAGTTCAGCGCCATCTCGTAATGAGAATGAACCAGAATCAATAAAAATGTTACCCCCATTCCCAACAGTCCCCGTTCCCAAATTGCTGCGAATCCCACTCTTGAAATCGTTTTTCTCCCCAGCAATATCAACAGCACCTGTTATCTTAAGATTAACATTCCCCGCATCCCCTCTTCCTGCTGGTTGGGTAGCAGATGCAGCACGAGTAATGGTTAGCAGTTGAGCGCTATCAGTGAGTGACAGTGTTGCTGCATTGATGTCGATATTGCCTCCTTTACCTACACCTCCTGCTTCTACTGCACTGAGGATGTTAGCATTTGCAAGGTCAACAGCATTTTTTGCACGCACCGTCACATTCCCTGCATTTCCCACTCCTGAAGTTGAGGCTTCAAGTTCAGCGCCATCTCGTAATGAGAATGAACCAGAATCGATAAAAATGTTACCCCCATTCCCCTGTGCAATGGTTGCAGCCTGTATTACAGAACCATTGCTGACAAAAACAGAGTCATCAGCATTAATTTGAATATTTCCAGCGTTAGCTTTGCCAATAGTGCTTGTAGCTATTTGAGCGCTATTAACAAGGGAAAGTGATCGCGCTCTAATATTGATATTTTTCTCTATCAATTCCGGTGAAGGTATTGCAAAGGGTCCGACAACGCTATATGCTCCAGTAGTAATATTATTACTTCCTACTCCATCGAAGGAAATTGTATTTCCGGCTTCAATGGTGATACTTCCTGCATTACCTTGTCCAAAGGTTGCAGCCTGTATTACAGAACCATTGCTGACAAAAACAGAGTCATCAGCATTAATTTGAATATTTCCGGCGTTACCTTTTCCAAGAGTGCTTGTAGCTATTTGAGCGCTATTAGCAAGGGAAATAGCATTTTTTGCACCCACTGTCACATTCCCTGCATTTCCCACTCCTGAAGTTGAGGCTTCAAGTTGAGCGCCGTCACTTAGAGAGAAGTCACCAGAATCGATAAAAATGTTACCGCCATTGCCTTTTGAATCTTCACGCACAAGATTGCGAATCTTACTCCCGGAGTCAGCAACTTTGATTTCCCCCGTAGCATTAAGCGTAATATCCCCCGCAGTAGTCTCTGGTTTCCCCAAACCTTCAGCGATACCAGCATTCAGCAGACTCCCTCTCAAAATATCTATGTTACGGGCATTAATCGCAATATCACCGCTACCAGAAGCTTCTACATACACACGCGCTTGATTGGTAAGCGATACCTCAGCACGAGTCACATTCTCAGGAAATTTCAAGCTGAGATTATCCCCATTAAAAAGAAGATTGACATTTCCAGGTGCTGCTAACCCCCCTAATTCAACTCTCCCACCATAAGCATTTAATTCCCCACCATCCATGCTGACATTACCGCCCACTAGCAGTAAACTTTTACCATCAGCTACTCGTAAACCATATGCATTGAAACCTGCTGCATCTATTCCTGCTGGTGCAACTGAGTTATTTTGAATCGCTGCACCTGGATTAAGCTGATTAAACCACAACGCTGAAGGTTGAATAGTCAATAATGGCGGCGCTTGCGGATTTGTAGCACTGAAAATTCCTTGATTCCCAAACTGCACTCCATTAGCTGTTGTCCCAACAAAACTTCCCTGCACATCTAACCGCGCATTCTGCCCAAATAAAATTCCATTGGGATTAATCAAAAACAAATTTGCTGCACCATCAACTCCCAATGTCCCAAAAATATTTGACGCATTGCCACCTGTTACCCGTGTTAATATATTTTCTATCCCAGAGGGATTGGCAAAATACACTCGTTGCCCATCTTGGATATTAAATTCACTGAAACTGTGAAAAAGATTGCTTCCTCGTGTTGCACCACCGTCAATTTTATCACCCAGTGCGCCATTAATTATCAGATTTTGATTGAGTTGAGAAGCTTCTGACGAGAGTGTGTTATCGGGTGTGATTTGTGCCTGGGCTGGTGAGGCTTGGCTTAATACAGTGGATATTAGGCATAAACAAAGAATATTTTTAATACTGGCTTTTTCAGGATGATCTGCTTGATTCATAAATAATTTACCTTGGATAAATTCAAATAAAATCCACGATCAGCTAAACGACAAGATAATGCATTCACTTATCATGCAAATATAGTTGCATGATTTTATATTGTGCGATCGCATGATGGTGCGTCCCATTTTGCAGAAAACTGCACATAGGATTTTTCCATGTGTGCAATATTTCTGTGCTTAACCCAACCTACGCCTAACTAAAATAGGACTTACGCACTTACAACGAAAAAACAAGGCTTTGCGATTGCTTCCCTTCGGTCGCAATGACGAAATTACGTTATTGTTGCGTAAGTCCTGTAAAAATAACTAACGGATACCTCGAAATCGTGTTGAGGTACTTCAAAGTCGTTTTGAGGTACTTCAAAGTCGTTTTGAGGTACTTCAAAGTCGTTTTGAGGTACTCCAAAGTCGTTTTGAGGTACTCCAAAGTCGTTTTGAGGTACTCCAAAGTCGTTTTGAGGTACTTCAAAGTCGTTTTGAGGTACTCCAAAGTCGTTTTGAGGTACTTCAAAGTCGTTTTGAGGTACTTCAAAGTCGTTTTGAGGTACTTCAAAGTCGTTTTGAGGTACTTCAAAGTCGTTTTGAGGTACTTCAAAGTCGTGTTGAGGTACTTTGAAGTTATATTGGAGTATTATATGTGCTATGCGACACTTTTCAAACATCCTCTAATATTGCTGCTGCCATTATAAGTATTTCCTTTATCAATTGACTTGGAATAACTGGCGATCGCCAAAATAAAATGTATAAAAACTAACTTTTTTAACCGAACATTATAAAAACCAGGCGTTGCTGAATTAAAATATGAAATTCCCAAAGAAATATCTCAAACTATTACTCTCTACGCTTTTACGTCCACCGACTTCCGTGGCTCGAACTTCTCTGTGCGTGAGGTTAATTCATCTCTTCATCCAGCAACACCTGATCAAAGTATTATTTTTGGCAACCCTCGTCATCTGTTTATTGTTTGGACAAGTCGTATCTGCACAAACTAAAAATGCTAGTGTACTAGTTGAGCAAGGAATTAAAGACTATGATGCTGGAAATTTTTCCAATGCGGTAAAACACTGGCAAGAGGCATTAAATCAGTATAAAAATAATCCGTCAGATGCGGCGGTTATAAATGAAAATTTGGCGCGTGCTTACCAACAAATAGGAGAAAACAAAGAAGCTATTGAGTCGTTATCAGCAGCCATTCGTGATTATAGGGTGGTGGAAGATATCCAGCAAGTGGGACGAATGCAGTCAGAACTTGCCCAAATTTACAGCAATTTGGGACAACCTCGCAAAGCGATCGCACTTTTATGTGGTAAATTGGTAGAATCGAAAATCTCAGAAAATCAAGCAAGTCAGGAAATAAAATGCACTCCCGAAAGTGCCGAACAAATCGCCACCAAACACAACGACAAACGCGGTAAGATTGCAGCTTTGGGAATTCTCGGTGAGGCATATAGGTTAATCGGAAATTATCACCAAGCAATTCAGTATTTACACGCCACGCAACAAGTCTCTCCAGAATATGACTTTTTGGTGTTAAATAGTTTGGGTAATGCTTACAGAAGTCGCGCTCAATTGCATGAGTTACAAGCCAATTCTGCAAAGCAAGCTGGTATTCTCAGTAAAGAAAAAGAATTTACCAACAAGTCTGCGGCAGATTACAACCAAGCCCGCGAATATTTTCAAAATAGTATAAAACTTGCCTACAACCAAAAGCAACCTTTAGCAGAGATGCGGGGATTATTAAATTTAATTCAGTTGGGTTCCCAGACAAATGAGACGAAAGTTATCAGCGATGAAACCTTTAATAATGCTCATGAAGATGCTTTGAAGATTCTCAAAGATTTACCCGATTCAGCCACAAAAGTGTATGGGGCAATTGATTTAGCATACTTGCAGCGCCATTCTCAAAGAACTTCGCCCTTTACCTACTGTCCAACTCAGATGGTTTCATCGGATAACGAAGCATTAAATTTGCTGAAAAGCTCAGTATTAACTAGTAATAACTTACAAGACAATCGCCTACAATCTTATGCTAATGGTGCTTTAGGACATTTTTGGGAATGTCGCAAAGATAGTAAACAAGCATTAAAGTATACCCAAACTGCAATCATCGCCGCAGACAAAAACTTGAGTGCAAAAGATAGCTTGTATTTGTGGGAGTGGCAAGCGGGACGGATTTCAGATCAAGAAAATCGCAAAGAAGAAGCGATCGCATCCTATCAAAGAGCATTTGAAACCTTGGAAGATATCCGCCAGAATATTTTAACCGCAGAACGTGATGTCCAGTTTGACTTCCGCGATGTCGTTCGACCATTGTACCGCACATTGGCGCGATCGCGGCTTGATCTGTTGGAAGTTGGGGCAATTGCAGACAAACAACGTGCCAAAGAATTATCAAAAGTAGTTAACACCATCGATGCGTTGAAACTGGCAGAATTACAGAATTATTTTGGCAATGATTGCATTTTGAGTGGGTTGAATCCCAAACAGATAGGCGAACTCCTGCAAGATAATAGTGTAACTTTTAAGAATACTGGGTTTTTGAGTTCGATAATTTTAGATGGCAAAACCGGGATATTATTGCAATTACCTAATCAGACAACCAAATTTAAGTGGATTAAAGACTCCAATCAAGAAGGTACAAGTAAGATAGTTAGCAGTGATAGGCTACAGAAAAAAATTGCCGAGTTTCGTACCGGACTAGTTAAAGGAGAAGAAGAAGTTAACTACGATACAACAACTGCGGCACAGCTTTATGATTGGATAATTCGCCCTTTTGCTGAAGATATTAAACCTGAGACAGTCAAAACCCTTGTGTTTATTCAGGATGGGTTTTTGCGTAGTGTGCCAATGGCAGCACTTTATGATAACCAAAAAAAGAAATATTTAGTGGAAACCTACGCAGTTGCCACAACTCCTAGTTTACGACTTACTACGCCCAAAGTACGCGATCGCAGTACGCAAAAGGCGTTAATTTTGGGTTTGACACAAAAAGCCACAATCGACGGAAAGTCTTTTGATGCGCTTTTTTCAGTTCCCGAAGAAGTCGGTGCAGTTAAAAGTCTATTTCCCAATTATACCGACCTCATCGACGATAACTTTGTCCCCGAAAGTTTTAAACAAAAACTTGAGAAAACAACATACCCCATTGTCCATATAGCTAGTCACGCTCAATTTGGCATCATTGCCGAAGACACCTTTATTGTCACAGGCAAAAACCAAAAACTCACCATCAGTCAATTAGAAAATTCACTGCGAAACCTCAACAGCAAATTAGATAGTGTCGAAGTTCTCGCACTTACTGCCTGTGAAACCGCAGTTGGCGACGATCGGTCTACACTAGGATTAGCTGGAGTTGCATTACAAGTTGGCGTTAAAAGTGCGATCGCATCTTTGTGGAGTGTCACAGATGCATCGACAGCCGAACTAGTTAAAACATTTTACACCAATTACCGCAACGCGGGAATGAGTATTGCAGAAGCATTGCAAAAAGCCCAAATTCGGATGATTAATGCTAAGAAATTACCGCCATCTGAAGGTATAAATATTAAGTATGATAACCCAGTATATTGGGCACCAATGATTGCGATCGGTAATTGGCTTTGAACTGGGGACTGGGGATTGGGAAGATTTGAATGGGGATTCAGCATTAAATGTAGGTTGGGTTGAGGAACGAAACCCAACATGAATCGGGGTGTTGGGTCTCATCCTTCGCTGCGCGACGCTAACGACCCAACCTACAAAATCTAATACAACATTTTAGCATTGCCACACCAGTAGTAGCGTGTCAAGGCTAAAATGTTGCAATAAATTAGCGCTAAAAACATTGAATTTAAAAGTTCAAAGCCCATTTTATAATGCACAACTTTAGCCTTGACACGCTAGTAGGGTGTGTTACGGCTTCCGTAACACACCATCCCAGGTTTTCGGTGCGTTACGCTAAAGCGGTAACACACCCTACACCTGCCCACGCAAGTAAATTCTCCGAATCAAATCGGATTGCTATATTACAATACGCTTGGGTTAACGATGGAATGGCACTAAGAAAAGCTCTAAGCTATACGGAATAAGGGCTACAGCTTTGAAAGTTATTGAACAGTCGAGGAGGGGTCAGGCGGTCGTCCTTGATGCAGTGTCATGGAAGCGATCGCCACAAAAG